>NZ_JACVBF010000012.1:0-204938 GCF_014852195.1 Ensifer sp. ENS08 | reverse complement strand
TCAATCCGCTGCAGATCGCGCTCGCTCATCGCAATCAATCCCATCCGCAATCTCCCAGGTCATCAAAACCCGGGGAGAGTGACATTCCAACTTTGCAGGATCAGGACACTTTAACTTTGCGGCTACAGTTCTGAATCGCATAACATACATTATGGAACTAACTTGCAAACACCCATTCGGGCCGCTTTAGCGGTTCCGTGCCGTGTCATCGAGGTCGATCCCGGCAAGACGCTGGTCTACACGTTTGCTGATTTCGAGCTGCACTGGACAATCCAGCCGGACGGTGACTGCTGCATTCTTGGGCTGGAGCATCGGGGCTTCGACCTTGAAAACCCGCAACACCGTTTCGCCGAAGAAAACATGCCGACTGTTGGCGCACACTCGTCTTGCCGCGCTTGGCAACTCGAGGCCGCTCACATGACACCTTCGGCTTCTTGATCCGAGGCGCGGCAAACTAAATCTGCTGCGATCAAACTCCGAAGGCCCGGCGCCGATCACGTTGATCGTATTCTGGAAGACTGGCTATCGACCAGGCTGGCGCAAATCGGGCTCCCGCTACTCAGCGCCGGATAGCTCTCGCCGAACTTTAAGGGTGGGCAGGAAGTTCCGCCGGAACCCTTCCCCTGACCTTCCGGCTATCATCCATGCCGGTTCCCACTGCCATCAAACATGTGGAGCGCTTCGGTGCTCGCCCCGACCTTCACCTCGTCACCGATCTCGTTGCGCGCGCGCCCGGAAACGCGAAAGACCAACTCGTCGCCGTTTTGGAGGCGACCGTGTATGAGGCTTTCGGCGCCGACCAACTCGATGCCGTCGATGCGCACCGTCGCTTCGAAGGCTCGCGCTGGAGCATCGGCTGACATCGGCGAAATATCTTCCGGACGGACGCCTAGCGTGTAATCGCCAGTCGGCCTCGTCACATCCGCGGCAAGCGACCAGCCCGCCGACATGTCCTTGCCGTGCAGCAGGTTCATCGAGGGCGAGCCGATAAAGGTGGCGACGAAGGTGGTCGCGGGCTTCTCGTAAAGCTCCAGTGGCGTGCCGACCTGCTCTATGCGGCCGGCGCTGACGACGACAAGCCGGTCGGCAAGCGTCATCGCTTCCATCTGATCATGCGTGACATAGACGCTCGTCGTTGCGAGCGAGCGCTGCAACCGCTTGATTTCGATGCGCATCTGCCCGCGCAGCTTGGCATCGAGGTTCGAGAGCGGTTCGTCGAACAGAAACGCGGCGGGTTGGCGAACGATTGCCCGCCCCATGGCAACGCGCTGGCGCTGGCCGCCCGAAAGCTGCCGTGGTTTGCGGTCGAGATAGGGCTCGATCTCAAGCGTCCTTGCGGCCGTGGCAATGCGCTGGTCGATCTCGGCCGGCGGTGTCTTTCGGTTCTTGAGCCCATAGGCAAGATTCTGGCGCACCGTCATGTGCGGATAAAGCGCGTAGTTCTGGAAGACCATCGCAATGTCGCGCTCCGCCGGCTCGACGTCGTTGACCCGACGCCCGCCAATCAGGATATCTCCGCCGCTGATGTTCTCGAGCCCGGCGATCATGCGCAACAGCGTGGACTTGCCGCAGCCGGACGGCCCGACAAGAACGACAAACTCTCCGTCCTTGATCTCGAGCGAAACGCCCTTGATCGCTTCCACCGTGCCATAGGTCTTGCGGACGTCATTCAGGGTAATTTCAGCCATTACTTTTCTGTCTCCACAAGACCTTTGACAAACCAGCGCTGCATCAGCACGACCACGAGGATCGGCGGGATGATTGCAAGGATCGCCGTCACCATCACATAGTTCCAAGGCGTCGAGGCGTCGGTAAAATCGATCATCCGCCGGAGCCCGATGATGATCGTGTTCATCTTCGCGTCATTGGTGACGAGCAGCGGCCAGAGATACTGAGTCCAGCCATAGATGAAGAGGATAACGAAGAGCGCCGCGATGTTCGTTGCCGAGAGTGGCAGCAGGATATCCTTCATGAAGCGAAACGGGCCGGCATTGTCGATGCGCGCGGCCTCCACCAGCTCCCCTGGTATCGTCAGGAAGAACTGGCGAAAGAGGAACGTCGCCGTTGCCGACGCCATCAGCGGCAGCGTCAGCCCCGCATAGGTGTCGATCAAGCCGAGATCGACGATCACCTTGTAGGTCGGCAGGATGCGCACCTCGACCGGCAGCATCAGGGTGATGAAGATCATCCAGAAGAACAGCATCTTCAGCGGGAAGCGGAAGAAGACGATCGCAAAGGCCGACAGGAAGGAGATGACGATCTTGCCGACGGCGATCGCGATCGCCACGACCGTCGAATTGAACAACAGCCGCTCAAGGCTGACGCCGACGACACGCTCGACGCCGCCGCCGATCGCCTCCCGATAGTTCTCGACAAGGTGATCTCCGACCACCAGCGACATGGGTGGCCGCACGATTTCGATCGAACTGTGGCTCGAGGCGACGAAGGTATAGTAGATCGGCAGCGCGACGATGATGATCCCGATGACGAGTATCAAGTGGCTGATCGCAGTTGATATGGGACGGTTCTCGATCATCTGCGCCTCACGAATAGTGGACCCGCTTCTCGACGAAGCGGAACTGGAACGCCGTCAGCGCAATGACGATGATCATCAGGATCACCGACTGGGCTGCCGAACTGCCGAGGTCGAGATTGACGAAGCCGTCGTTATAGACCTTGTAAACGAGCGTCTCCGTGGCCTTGGCGGGGCCTCCGCCTGTGACCGCGTGAATGATGCCGAAGGTGTCGAAGAAGGCGTAGACGGTGTTGACGACGAGCAGGAAGAACGTCGTCGGCGCAAGTAACGGGAAGACGATGGTCCAGAACCGTTTGGTGCCGCGGGCACCATCGATGGCTGCCGCTTCGATCAGCGACTTCGGGATCGCCTGCAGGCCGGCGACGAAGAAGAGGAAGTTGTAGCTGATCTGCTTCCAGGCTGCCGCCACGATCACCAGAAACATCGCCTGGTTGCCGTTGAGCAGCGGATCCCAAGCGAAGCCATTGCGGCGCAGAATGTAAGAGAAGGTGCCCATTGCCGGGTTGAACATGAACAGCCACAGCATGCCGGCAACAGCCGGGGCAACCGCATAGGGCCAGATTAGCAGCGTGCGATAGACGTTGCGCCCGCGCACCACCCGGTCGGCCGCCGTGGCGAGCAGCAGCGCGAGCGCCATCGACAACAGCGCAGTCGCAAGGCTGAAGGCCACGGTGACCTTTAGAGAATGCAGATAGTCCGGGTTTGCAAGGATTGCCCGGAAGTTGGCGAGACCGACGAAGCCGGATTTAAGGCCGAACGGATCTTCGCGCAGCACCGACTGGTAGAGCGCCTGGCTGGCGGGCCAAAAAAAGAAGATGACCGTCAAGACGATCTGAGGTGCCAGCAGAAGATACGGCAGCACCTTGTTTGGAAACACGACGGACTGCATGGACTCCCCTCCCCATCAAAGACCAGTCCGCACCGCCTTTCGGCGATGCGGACATTTCGTTTTGGAGGTCAGTTTCCGACAGCAGTCTTGATCGCTGCGTTTGCCTTCACGACACCTTCGCTGAGGGCCGTCTTGGCATCCTTCTGGCCGGCAAGCATCGCTTCGAACTCTTCGTTGAGGATGTCGCGAACCTGCGGAAGGTTGACGAGGCGAACGCCCTTGGAGTTTTCGGTCGGCGCCTTGCCCATCATCTGCTTGATCGGCGTCTCGCGGCCCGGGTTCTTTTCATAGAAGCCGGACTTCTTGGTTTCCTCATAGGCTGCAAGCGTCACCGGCAGGTAGCCCGAGACCTGGTGAAGTTGGGCCTGAGTTTCCGTTTTCGAGAGGAAATGGAAGAACTCGGCCACGCCCTTGTATTCGCCATCGCTCTTGCCGGCGAAGACCCAGAGGCTTGCGCCACCCGGGATGGTGTTCTGCGGGCCATGGCCCTCATAGTAGGGAAGCTCGCCGACACCATAGTTGATGCCCGACTTGACGATGTCGCCGAGACCACCGGAGGATTCCGTCAGGATCGCGCACTCGCCCGACATGAACAGCTGCTTGGCTTCCGAGGTGCGACCGCCGTAACGGAAGGTGCCGTCCTTGGCGAGGTCGGCGATCGACTGGAAGTGGTCGACGAAGAGCGGCGCGTCGATCTTCAGTTCCACTTCGAGCCCGGCAAGCCCGTTTTCGTTCGTGCCGTAGGGCACATTGTTCCAGGCCGAGAAGTTTTCGGTCTGGATCCAGGTCAGCCAGGTCGAGGTGAAGCCGCAATTTGCCGCCCCGCTCGCCTTGATCTTCTTTGCCGCTTCGAAGACCTCGGGCCAGGTGGCCGGCGGCTTGGCCGTATCGATACCGGCCTTCGTAAAGGCGTCCTTGTTGAAATAGAGAATCGGGGACGACGAGTTGAAGGGGAAGGACAACATGGTCCCGTCAGCCTTGGAATAGTAGGCGACGATGCCCGGCAGATACTGGTCCTTGTTGAACTCGTAGCCGCCCTTCTTAAGCACCTCCGCCACGGGGACCACGGCACCTTCCGCGCCCAGCATCACGCCACTGCCGGCGTCGAACACCTGCAGGATGGCGGGAGCCTGCTTGGAGCGGAACGCAGCGATACCCGCGTTCAGGGTCTCGCCATAGGTGCCCTTGAACACGGGGACAATCTTGTACTCCGACTGGCTTTCATTGAATTCCTTGGCAAGCCTTTCAACGGTTTCGTTGTTGGCGCCCGTCATCGCGTGCCACCAGGCAAGCTCCGTTGCCGCGAAGGCGTTCGAAGCGGCGAAGATCGAGATTGCAGATGTGGCCGCAAGCGTCCATTTCAAAACTCTCATGGCGGTTCCTCCCAATATTGAGACGACAAGTCTCGGTGCTCAGTCGCGTTGATCCTCCTCAATCAGTCGCGCCTGCCTTTCGCAGCGAAAGTGCGCTGATTAAAAACGAACGATAACGAACCTGCAAGAGAAAATAGAATGCAGAATTCGCAAATTTCCGCCTTCGGAATATTCGTTCTGTTTCATATATGAACGCTGGAGGCAGAATTGTCCCCGGGCGAGATACAAATCGCCAACCACTCACAGCCTGCGCGACCGACTTGCGGCCGATGGACTTGCCCGCCTCCTCGCCTTGATGCCTGTCGCCCTCCTGCTCTGCTAGGGGCGGCCGCCGGGGTTCTGACACTGCAGCCTATCGACGTGCCTTGGGACGTGTCGCGAGCACGTTGCGGATCGCAAAGCTCGAATGGATCCGGGAGACCCCCGGTAAAGCCGAGAGAATCTCCTTGTGGATGCGTTCGAACTCGCCGGCATTGGCGACTTCGACGCGCAGGAGATAGTCCGATCCACCGGTCATCAAAAAACACTCCCGCAACTCGGGATGTCTTCGTACAGCCGCCTCGAACCGGTCGAGATAGTCCTCCGTCTGGCGGTCCAGCGTGATGTTGATGATAACGGCAATGCTGGCCTCGACGTTCGAGGTGTCCACCAGGGCGGTATAGCCGCGGATGACGCCGGACTGTTCCATCAATTTTATCCGCCTTAGACAAGCGGATGGCGAGAGCCCGACCTCGGTCGCGAGGCTGGCATTGCTCCGGCGCGCGTCCAGGCGCAGCAGCCGAAGGATATTGCGGTCTATGGTGTCGAGCGCGGGCATTGCAGATTATTCCAATTCTTCGCTGTTTCATTCAATGATCACGAATCCGCGCAACGATCAATCGACAATTCGTCGACAATTCTGCGATCGTTTCACTACCCTCCGGACAAGTTGGGAGGCTCGGCCATGGACGGCGCAGTCAGGGAAAATACGCAGCAGAAAGCGATCAAGGGCGGCGCCTCAGGCTACCTCACGATCGATCTTGCGGCGCTGGTTCGCAACTACGACCGGCTTGTGTCTGAAATTGCGCCGGCGCGGGCCGCAGCAGTCGTCAAGGCGGATGCCTATGGGCTTGGCGCGGACCGGGTCGCGGCGCGCCTCTATGACCATGGCTGCCGGCATTTCTTCGTGGCCCAGTTCGTGGAAGCTCGGCGCCTGCGACCTCAGCTTGCCCGCGATGCGATGATCTTCGTTCTGAATGGCCTGCAGCCGGGCAATGAGCTCGCCTGCGCCGACGATGGCATCGTTCCAGTCATCAATTCCCTCGAACAATTGCGGCAATGGGCCGGTGCGGCTGTAAACCTCAACCGTCGCCTTCCCGCGGCGCTGCAGTTCGACACAGGCATGTCGCGGCTCGGTGTCCCGCCGCAGGAACGACCGGCGATCGCATCAATGCTGCGGACCTGCGGCATGATCGACATCCAGTTTGTCATGAGCCACCTGGCCTCTGCCGACGATGTCTTGAGCGAGCAGAACGGCAACCAGCTTGCCGAACTCCGACGCATCGCCACGGAGTTTCCGGAATACGAACTGTGCTTCGCCAACTCGGGCGGCATTTTCCTCGGCGAAGCCTATCACGGCGTGCTCGTTCGGCCAGGGATTGCACTCTATGGCGGTGCTCCGACGGATGGTCATCCAAACCCGATGGAGCCGGTCATCAAGCTCGATGTTGCAGTGGTACAGACGCGTGAAGTGCCGACCGGAGCGCGCGTCGGTTATGGCGGCAGCCATGTCGCCGCAAGCCCGACCCGGCTTTCCACCATTGCTGCCGGCTATGCCGACGGCCTGCCGCGCAGCCTGAGCGATCGGGGTGCGGTCTATTGCGACGGTGTTCGCTTGCCGATCGTCGGCCGGGTGTCGATGGACAGCATCACTATCGACATCTCCGCCTTGCCGGAGGGGCGCCTGCAACTCGGCAGCCTGGTGGAGGTCCTCGGCCCCAACCAGACACTCGAAGACATCGCACGCGATGCCGGCACCATCTCCTACGAAATCCTGACCGGTCTCGGGCATCGCTACGAACGGCAGTATCGCTGAGCTTCCTTTCCTTTTGAGGACATCATGAAAGTTATCGTTCTCGGCGCCGGCATCGTCGGCGTCACCTCGGCCTACCAGCTTGCCAAGAGCGGACATGAGGTCACCGTCATCGATCGCCAGCCCGGACCGGCGCTGGAGACGAGCTTTGCCAATGCCGGCGAGGTTTCCTTCGGCTACTGCTCGCCCTGGGCAGCACCCGGGATTCCGATGAAGGCGATGAAATGGCTGTTCATGGAGCACGCGCCGCTCATCCTTCGACCGAAGGTCGATGCCGCCATGATCTCCTGGATGATCAAGATGCTCTCGAACTGCACGTCCGGGCGCTACGCGATCAACAAGAGCCGCATGCTCAGGCTTGCCGACTACAGCCGCATCTCGCTCGCCGCGCTGCGCGCCGAAACCGGCATCGCCTATGACGAGCGCATGCAGGGAACGCTGCAGCTCTTCCGCACCCAGGCCCAGCTCGACGCCTCCGGCAAAGACGTCAAGGCGCTCGCCGCCGACGGTATTCCCTACGAAGTTCTGGACCGCGACGGCTGCATTCGCGTCGAGCCGGCGCTAAAACATGTGCGCGAAAAGATCGTCGGCGGCCTGCTGACGCCGAAGGACGAGACCGGCGACTGCTTCAAGTTCAGCAACGAACTTGCGAAAAAGGCGGAAGCGCTCGGCGTGCGCTTCAACTACGGCAGCATCATCCGCAGCCTCGACGTGGAAGGCGGCCGGATCAAGGGCGTCGTCACGGCGCATGGCACGCTCAAGGCCGACGCCGTCGTCGTGGCGCTCGGCAGCTTCTCCCCTCTCCTCGTCAGGCCGCATGACATCCGTCTGCCGGTCTATCCGGTCAAGGGCTACTCATTGACGATCCCGATCACCGACGCTTCGCGCGCGCCGGAATCGACCGTTATGGACGAAACCTTCAAGATCGCCATCACCAGGCTCGGCGATCGCATCCGCGTCGGCGGCATGGCGGAAATCTCGGGTTATACCAACGATCTCGGCGAGCCTCGCCGCCTGACGCTCCAGCACTCCGTCACCGATCTCTTCCCGGGTGGCGACGTGTCGAAGGCAAGCTTCTGGTCGGGGCTTCGCCCAATGACGCCGGATGGCACGCCTGTGATCGGCCCGACGAAGGTCGCCGGCCTCTATCTCAACACCGGTCACGGTACGCTCGGCTGGACGATGAGTTCCGGTTCGGCCCGCGTCATCGCTGATCTCGTCAGCGGACGCCAGCCGGAAATCGACGCCACCGATCTCGCGATCGCCCGCTACGCATAAGCGTGTTCCAATCAACCACCAATCTCGGAGACGATCATGATCCAGGAAATCCACACCACCGACGCGCCGGGTGCCGTCGGTCCCTTCTCACAGGCAATCAAGGTCGGCAACCTCCTGTTCGTCTCCGGTCAGCTTCCGATCGATCCGGCCACCGGAGAGTTCAACTCGGACGACGCGATCGCGCAGGCCGAGCAGTGCCTCAAGAACCTTGGGGCTATTGCGACCGCAGCGGGCACGACCCTTTCCAACACCGTCAAGACCACGGTTCTGCTCACCGACCTCGGACAGTTCGCGGAGATCAACAAGGTTTATGCGGGCTTCTTCGCCAAGCCGTTCCCGGCACGCGCCTGCTACGAGGTCAGCGCTCTGCCGAAGGGCGCGAAGGTGGAGATCGAAGCGGTCATCGCTATCCCGTGAAGTATGCTGGCGCCGACGCTCTTTCGGGAAAGGCGGGCGAAGCCGGCCGGCGGTCGACAGCCTCGCCGGCCAGATTTCCGCGTCCGACAAAGTTCTGATTCGTCATTTGGAAGACGAGGAAGACCTGATCATCCCGCTCATCTATCACCCAGCCCGGTTCTGCGCTTGCTTAGGTCTGTCGCTTAGCCTTGCCTCCTCCCCTCGCCCACGCAAACAATGAGTTGACCGTTTTAAGCGCCGAGGCGACACTTGTGAGGTGCAGCAAGGCAGGAGGTAAATGATGGCTGAGGCGGACCATTGGCGTCATATGGCAAGCGCGCCGAAAAACGGGAGCCGGATCCTCGTCACGATCCGCCCGTCCGAACAGGGCGCTGCGGAAGTCGATCTCGCCTATTGGTCGAAGGGTGATCAGTTCGGGTCCGAAGGCTGGCGCGCCTCCGATTCCTCGCCCGGTCGCATCATCGAGTATGCCGAGCCTGAGCTGAAGTGTTGGATGCCGATGCCCATGGCCAATCTCGATCGCGCCGCGATGCCCCTGCCCTGGGAAGGCGAGGACGAACAGGAATTGGACGGCTCCGGGATCTAGGAGCCCACGCGCCAGCTCGTCAGGTAGCCCTTCGCTGTCCGTTGGCTTAGGCCGTCGCGTTGTCGAACTTTCTTCGCCACGGCGACACAATCGGCAGTCGAGCCGATGTTCTTCATATCGCAGGGCACGGCCGCGGTGGTTCTCACCGCGGCCGCACAATCTGGCTATCGCATCATCGCCGCGACATTGCCGCCGTCGACGGTGATGACCGCGCCTGTGCTCGTGCGTGCCTTGGCAAGATGCACGAAGGCTGCGGCCACATCCTTGGCGGCAACTTCGCGGTGGACGAGATTGCCACGCATATAGGCTTCCGGCGTGATGCCGCGGGCGCGGCTGCGCTCCTCGACCATCTGGTCGGTCATGAGACCAGTGCGGATGCGATCGGCGTTGACGGCGTTCGAAGTGATGCCGTCCGCGCCATGCTCGACGGCGTATTGCCGCATCAGCGCCATCAGCGCCGCCTTCGAGGTGCCGTAGGGACCGAAGTCGGGACCGGGATTGACCGCCTGCTTGGAGACGTTGAACACCAGCGCGCCGCCGGTGCGTTGCGCCTTCATGATCCTGGTCGCAGTCCGGGCAATGTAGTGATGCCCCCAGAAATTGAGCGCGAAGGCTTTCTCGAAGAGTTCGTCGGAGACCTCGATCATGGCGCCCTGGAAGGCAGCGCCGGCGTTCGAAATGACGATGTCGACACCGCCGAAATGTTCGGTAACGCCGGCGAGAGCGGCTTCAACGGCCTTGGGGTTGGTCACGTCGCAGGCGACGCCAAGGCCGCCAAGCCGGGCGGCCTCCTTCTTGACCGCCGCTTCGGCAAGATCGACGAGGGCGATTTCGGCGCCTTCCGCACGCAGCGCCTCGGCAATCGCAAGGCCAAGGCCGCCGGCGCCACCGGTCACCACCGCGACCTGTCGGCTGAGCGGCTTTTCCACCTGCTTCGCCAGTTTCACCTGCTCAAGCGACCAGTATTCGATGTCGAAGAGATCCTGTTCCGACAGCGCCTCGAAGCTCTCGATGCCCTCGGCGTTGCGGATTACGTTGATCGTGGCTTCCGCGACATCGGCGCCGACGCGTGCCGCCTTCTTGCTGGGACCTGCTGCGAAGAGGCCGACGCCGGCGACGTAGAAGACGCGGGGCATCGGGTCGAGCATCTTCTTGTTGCCGCCAACACGCGCGTTGTTGCGCTCGAAGTAGGCGCGATACTCGGCGATGTAATCCGCCACCGCCGTGCGCACCGTCTCTGCCCAGCTGGCCATTTCTCCGGTAACCGGCGCCGGCAGGGCCAGTCCGAAGCGCTTGATGTGGATGACATGTTCCGGCGTCGCATTGCCGCGGCGCGCGAGATCGGCAGCGTTTTCTGCGTTGCAGAACGCGAGCACGGTCTCGCTCGCCCGGTGCTCCAGAACGAAACGCTTAGGGCAGCCGTCGACACCGGTGTCGATGGCGACGGCGCCGCGCAGGACCGGAGCGATTTCGGCGGCCGACGCAATCGCTGCCGGTTGCTTTGCCTGAACGAACGGGCGCGGATTGCCTTTGGCAATGCGGCGCTCGGCCATGTCGATCGCCGTGATCATCTTTTCATAGGCTTCGCGCGGATCCTCCGACCAGGTGAAGATGCCGTGCTTCAAGAGGATCATGCCGTCGGCGGTCGGATCGGCGCGGAAGGCCTCGTCGCAGGCTTTTGCGAGATCGAAGCCGGGCATGACATAGGGAACGATGATCGCCTTGGGGAAGAGTTCGCGAACGATATCTTCCCCGTGCGGCTGGTTGGTCAGCGACACGATCGCGTTGGCATGGGTGTGGTCGATGTGCTTGAACGGCAGGTTGGCGTGCAGGATCGCTTCGACCGACGGGTTGGGCGCTGTTGGATCGAGCAGCAACCGGCGCTGCAGCATGACCATGTCGTCGTCGCTAAGCGCCTTGAAACCGACCATCGCCTGCAGGGGCTGCAGGCGGACGGCCGGCAGTCCTGCCGGCTCGATCGTGCCCATGTCCCAGCCGCTTCCCTTGACGCAAAGAACCGGAATTTCCGAACCGTCGAGATCGGTAAAGGTGGTCTTCACCGACGTGTTTCCGCCGCCGTGCAGCACCAGTTCCGGATCCGATCCGAGCAGGCGCGTGGTGTAGGTGCGGATCGCCAGGTCGCGGTTGACGCCGTTGCGGACGTAGGCGTCGACGACACTGGCATATTCGGTTTCAGACCATCTCGATTTCATGCAAAGGCTCCTCAGCTTCCGGCAGACATCACCTGCGACGGCTCCGGACAAAAATGACATGGCGGGACCATGCCCACCGAGCCACAGGAGGCTGACGGGAAAGGCCGCTTGGGAAATTTGGGATCGGCGTCTGGCGCGGGCCGCGTCGAAGAGGCGCGGGTCCGATCCTGTCTGCCGCGGTCTCGCCTGCCCATGCGGCCACATCCGCGGCCGCGTGCTCAAGCGCGATTCCGTTCTCGATCGTCCGTCACAACGGAACATAAACAAATGACAGCATAGTGTGTCAAATGTCAATTGAGCGTTCGAATTTGTTTGACGGCAGCCGCTTTTCCGGTTTGAGGTGGCGCAAACGGTATCAAGCGGAGTGACGGATGACGGAGAGCGCGCGGGCAAGTTGGATGATCGGCGAAGGCAAGTCGTTGCCGCCCGAGTTCGATGACGGGGTCGTTTGGGCCGCCTGGCTCTACTACGTCGATCAACTGACCCAGAGCGACATCGCCAAGATCCTCGGCATGTCGCGCGCGACCATCGTCAACTACCTTCAAGAGGCCCGCGAGCGCGGCCTCGTCACCATCCGCGTCAACACCGGTGTCGGCGGACGCGTCGCCGTGGCTCGCAAGCTCAAGGAGAAGTTCGGGCTCGAAGGAGCGCTGGTCATTCCCGCGGGAGAGCCTGCGTCGCTGGTGACGCGGCTCGGTGAGGCGGGCGCCCGCCTGCTTGCCGACATGATCAAGCAAGGCGACACGATCGGTGTGGCCTGGGGACGGACCGTACTTGCAGTCGCCGATCAGATCTCGCTGGCCGAAGCACTCGATGGGCTGACTGTCGTCCAGGTCTCGGGTAGTTCCATCGCCAATCCCGAATTCTCGCCGGAGTTCTGTACCTCGCTGATGTCCCAGCGCATTCACGCGCGCTGCGTCAACCTTTTGGCGCCGGCGCTGCTGTCGACGCCGGAACTGAAACGCTGGCTTCTCTCCGAACCGGTGCTCGTCAAGCAGTTCGAGCTTATCCATTCGACCAACATCCTGGTCTTCGGCGTCGGCGATATCGGTCCTGACACGCTGATCCGGTCGGCCAATGTCGCAAGCCAGGAGGACTTCGACTCCTACCAGGCGCACGGCGCAGTCGCGGTGCTGATCTGCCGGTTCATCGACCAGGCGGGCCGACAGGTGAGCGGCGAACTCGACGATCGCATGGTGGGCATCGAGCTCGACGAACTCGTGCGCATCCCGAGCCGCGTCTGTGTCGCCGGCGGCGCGAACAAGGTAACGGCAATCCGCGCGACGATGAATGGCGGCTACGCCACTCACCTTGTCACCGACATCGAAACCGCCGAGATGCTGCTGGCCGAAGGGGTCTGAGGCGCTCCGTCAGGAGCGCCCTGCCAGCCCGTCAGTTTGCCTTGACGCGCGCGGTGCGCATGAATGCCTGCGTCCCCTCGAAGGAGGTGATGCCGGCATCAGAACCGAGACCGGTCGCCACCAGCGCGGCCGAGGCCTGCGCGAACTTCAGTGATGTCTCCGTGTCCATCTTGTGGTGCAGGCCGGTGATGAAACCGGCATTGAAGGCGTCGCCGCAGCCGGTCGTATCGACGACGTCGATCTCGAAGGCCGGCAGTTTCACGGTCTTTCGGTCCGGATCCATGAAATAGACGCCGTCGCCGCCGAGTGTGAAAACGCAATGCTTCACACCGAGATCGCAGAAGAAGAGCGCCGCATCCTCGGCGGTTTTCCGCCCGGAAATCAGCATGGCCTCCTCCACCGACGGCATGAAGTAGTCGATATAGGGGAAGAGCGGGCGGATGAGGGAAAGCGTCTTCTCACTGGCGCCGAGCAGATCGAACGTGACGATCCGGCCCTTGGCCTTGGCCGCTTCGAGAAGCACGCGGCTCGGCTCACCGTCGAGGCGGTCGAGCAGGCCCGTGCCGCCAAGGTGGACAATCGGCGCCGCCGTCACGCGATCGAGCGCTTCGGCTGCGATCTCGAAATGACCGGACGCGCCGCGGACGTGAAGAGCAGGCCTTTCGCCGTTGCGGCGGATGTTGAGGATCGTGGCAGACGTCGGAACGCCGGGGATCCGCTGCATCTCGGCCGTATCGACGCCGAAGCGCTGCAAGGTCGAAAGCACGAAATCGGCCTTCTCGTCGTCACCGACGGCGCCAACCGCGAGGCAGTTGAGACCGAGCTTTGCAAGGTCGACGACGGTGCCCCCGGCGGTGCCGGCAACCGTCAAGCGGATCTCGTCGATAAACTCGACATTGCCGCCCTCGGGAATGCGATCGACCGGGCGACCGAGGATGTCGAGAATGTAAAGTCCGATGACCGAAACATCGTGCGCCATGCACTCAAACCTTTCTCAAGGAAACAGGGTTGTCGAATGACGCCGGCCCTGACCGCGCTTGGCGGCCCCGGGGCCAGCCGTCAGGATTGTCTGCCGCGGATCGAGAAGATCGCGCCGGCGAGAATGATAAAAATACCGACGATGACGAGCTGCCAGGTGCTCGGAATGCCGACGAGAATGAGGACGTTACTGACGAGCGTGATCAGCACGACGCCCAGAAGCGTGCCGATGACGCTGCCGGAGCCGCCGGTGATACGCGCGCCGCCGAGGACCACCGCGGCGATGATTTCGAGCTCCGCGCCGGCGAGATCGAACGGGTTCGCCAGCCGGTTGCTGGAGACGTGAATGATCCCGGCGACGCCGGCGAGAAGCCCCGCATAGGCAAAGACAAAGATACGGACCGTGCGCAGGTTGTAGCCGAGCCGCTCGGCCACACCGGCGTTTCCGCCGACGGCGTAGACTGCACGGCCGATGAGGGTTCGCTCAAGGATCCACCAGGTGACGACAGCGGCGACGGCGAGGATGAGCACGAAGGCCGGCAACGTCGAGGTCGAACCGTTGGCGCTGTGATGGGTTAAGAGCGCAAGCTTTCCGAACGCGTCCATTGCCGCAGGAATGTTCATGAACAGCGCCGTGCCGACAAAGGTGAGCAGGAAGCTGCGGATGACATATTGCGTGCCGATCGTCACGATCAGCGATGGCGCTTTCAGGGCATGAACCAGAACGCCGTTGAGCGCGCCGAAACAGGCGCCGCCGATTGCGCCGAGCGCGAGGATCGCGACGATCGGCATGTCGGGCACGACATTCACGACCAGCATGGTGACGGCGTACATGACGAATGCGGCAATCGCCGTGAACGAGACGTCGATGCCACCGGAGGCAAGGACGACGAGCACGCCGAGCGCGAAGAGGCCGCGGACGACGGACGCACGCAGGATGTCGAAAAGGTTCGACACCTGCCAGAAGTCCGTGTTGATCGCACCGACGACGAGCGAAACCGCGACGATCAGGATCAGCGTGAAGGCCGGTGGGTGGCGCATGAGCCACGTCCAGATGCCGGCAACAGCGCCCGCGCTTTCAGACCGGGGTTCTGCCGGGGAGAAGGTGGTTTCGCTCATTGAAGCCTCGCAATGGTATCGTCGGTCAGCGCGCGGGAGAGAACGTCTTCCGCCAGCCCCTCGGCGGCAAAGGTTTTGACGACACGACCCTTGCGCATGACCATGATGCGGTCGCAGTTCTGCAGCAGTTCGGGCAGGTCGTCGCTGATGATGATGACGCCCATGCCGTCGCCGGCGAGCCGCTGGATGATCCGATAGATCGTGTCCTTGGAGCCGACGTCGACGCCGACGGTCGGGCCGTGCAGGATGAGCAGTTTTGGTTCGATCGTCAGCCAGCGCCCGATGAGCACGCGCTGCTGGTTGCCGCCGGACAACGACTGCACCGGCTTGTCGACGCCGGCCGAGACGACCTGAAGGTCGTCGACCGTGCGCTCGGCGAGCGCTCGGCTGCGGCGCCCGTCGACGATGCCGAAGGCATTGCGCAGCCGGTCGAGGACCGGAACCACGATATTGTCCTTGATCGATTGCGAAAGGAACAATCCCTCTGAGAGCCGGTCCTCGGGAACGTAGCCAATCCCGGAAGCGATCGCATCGGCGGGTTTGCCAAGGCGGATCTCGTTGCCTTCGAGAAATACACCGCCGCCGTCGGCCGGCGAAACGCCGGCGAGCGCAAGCGCCAGTTCGTTGCGCCCGGAATCGAGCAGGCCGGTAATGCCGATGATCTCGCCCTTGTGCAGCGACAAGGACACGTCTGCAAAAAATCCGGTTCGTGAGAGCTTTTCGACATTGAGCAGCTTCTCGCCGAGCGTGATGGCGGACCGCTGGCGGGTGTCGTCCAGCACCTTGCCCGTCATCCAGAAGGCCAAATCGGTCTTCGAATGGCCCTCGACGTCGCATTCGGCGACTTTCTGGCCATCGCGCATGATGATCGCCCGCCCGCCGAGCGACTTGCACTCGTCGAGCTTGTGGGTGACGAACAACACGGCCACGCCCTTGGCGCGCAGGCGATCGACGACGCCGATGAGATTGTCGACCTCGTGTTTGGTCAGCGCGGTCGTCGGCTCGTCCATGATGACGAGGCGGGCGTCGGAGGCGATTGCGCGGGCAATGGCGATCAGCTGCCGCGTCGCCATCGGCAACTCGTCCGTCCGCGTTGAAAGAAAGGCCCTGCTCGCCGGCAGGCCGACGGCCGCAAGGGCGCGCTCGGCCGTCGCCCGCATCTTCGGTATGTCGAGCCGCCGCGCAAGCTTGCCCGACGATGACACCAACTGCTGGGTCAGGCCGATGTTCTCGGCGACGGAGAGATTGGGGAGCAGCGAGAAATCCTGATAGACCGTTTCGATGCCGGCAGCGAGGGCTGCAACCGGCGTCAGTCCGGTGACCGTCTTGCCGTCGATCAAGAGTTCGCCTGCATCAGCCCCTTGAGCCCCGGAAATGATCTTGATGAGCGTGCTCTTGCCGCAGCCATTCTCACCCATCAGGTGATAGATGTTGCCGGCCTCGATCGAAAGGCTCACGCCCTTGAGCGCGCGCACGCCACCGAAGTGCTTCTCGATGTTGCGCACCTCCAGAAAAGGGGTCGCGGGCTTGAGATGCGGTTCACCGCCAGTGGGCTGGGGCTGCATGGCTTTGTCCTGATGGTGCATGAGGGCGTTCGAGGGACACGCCGCCGCGCCGGGTTATGGCGCGACGGCATTAATCGGCAGAACCGATCAGAACGGGTATTTGCCGTAGTTCGACTTGTCGACGTCGACCCAGGCTTCGCCGACGACGATGATACCGTCACCGGCACCCTTCTTGACCGTCACCTTTTCGTAGCCGGGCACGCCGAGATCCATGCCGTCCTTGATCTCTTCGCCCTTGATGACCATGTCTGCCACCTTGTTCATGACGTAGCCGGCATCCTTCGGATCCCAGAAGCTGATGCCATCGACGGCGCCGGATTCAAGATAGGATCCGGTATCCTTCGGCAGGCCGATGCCGAAAACGCAGGTCTTGTCCTGCAGGCCGGCCTCTTCGACGGCGCGGCCGATGCCGATGACGTCGATGGCGGAGCCGCCCTGGAAGCCCTTGATGTCGGGGTACTTGCGCAGGATCTCGCGGGCCTTCTCATAGGCGCGGTTGGCGTCGTTGAAGGATTCGTTCTTCTCCGAGACCAACTCCATTTCTGGGAACTTCTTGGCGTTCTCAGCGCCGCCGTCAGCCCACTGGACATGCGTCAGGCTGCCGAGCGAACCGACGAAGGACGTCCATTTTCCTGATTTGCCCATGCACTCGGCGATCTTCTCGTTGAAGCGGGCGCCGAAGGCCTTGTTCTCGAAGGCTTCGATGTCGACGAGCGTGTTCTTCATGCTGTCGGCCTCGTGGGTCACCACCTTGATGCCGCGCTGGGCGGCGCGCTTCAGCACGCCTTCGAGCGACGCCGCATCCATCGGCACGACGGCAATCGCGCTGACCTTCTTGGCGACAAGGTCCTCAATCAGGCGTGCCTGCTGGGCGGCATCCGCCTTGCCCGGGCCGATCTGGCTCGTGGCAACCGTATCGTTGTCGTTGCCATAGGCGGCGACGCCCTCGGCCATGCGGGTGAACCAATTCTCGCCGGTGACCTTGACGACGGTCACGATGCTCGGCTTCTCCTCGGCCATGGCAGCCGCGGCACTCCAGATGGTGCTGAGAGCCACGGTGCAGGCGGCAATTCTACGAAAATCAGGCATAGTTCCTCCCATTGCGCCTTCGAAAGGAAAGAGCTGTGGCGCGCGAAGGCTCGCGCCCGGCCCTGGCGGAAACGGGGTTAGCTGCGGGCCGCCCTGAACCAGGCTTTGAAGTCGAAGCCGGAGGTGGCGATGAAAACGAGCAGAAGAACGCCCCAGGCGAGGTCTCGGAAGAAGTTCGAGATGTTCATGAAGTTGAAGAGGCTGGAGAGCATCTGCAGCGACGTTGCCGAAAGCACGACGCAGATGACTCGCCCATAGCCGCCCTCGGGGCGAACCCCGGCCATGACGGCGATCAGGATAGCGATGAGGACATAGGAGGTGCCGTAGTCCCACTTCACGCTCGAGGTGCGCGCGGCAATGACGATGCCGGCAACCGACGCCAATAGCCCGCAAACCGTATAGGTCAGGAACAGGATGCGCTTTTCCGGGATGCCCGCGTAGCGCGCGGCCTTGGCATTGTTGCCGAGCAGAAGCAGACGTTGGCCGAAGGGCGTGAAACGCAGGATGGCGCCGATCGCGAGCGCGACGACCAGGAACAGAGCGAAGCATTGGGGCACGCTCAGGATCGTGGCATTACCGAAATCGTCGAGCGGCTCGACATAGCCGATGCTGAGCGCCGAACCATTGGTGAGAACGATCGCCAGGCCGGTAAAGAGCAATTGCGTGCCGAGCGTGGCGATGATCGGCGTCAATCCAACCTTCGCGATCAGGAAACCGTTCAGCATGCCGCCGACAAGGCCGATGCCAAGCGCTACGCCGATCAGGCTCCAGGTGAAGAGAAGCGGAGCCTCGTCGGCGGAAATCACGTCGCGCAGAAAGAAGTAGGCGGCAACGCCCGAGAGATTGGCAAGCGCGATGCCGGAAAGGTCGATGCCGCCGTTGCCGGACATCATGGCCAGCATGACGCCAAGGGCGAGGAACCCCAGTTCGGGGACCTGCGACGCCATGGACTGGAAGTTATAGAGCTCGACGAAACTCGCGCCGACGAGTATCGCACCGGCGACAATGGCGGCAACGTTCACAGTGGCGAGAAAGCCGAGCTGCCGATCCATCTGAAAAGCCACGATGTCCCCTCCCATGCTGGCATCTGTGCAGACGGAAATGCTTCCCGGTTCTTCGGCTCCAGGCTCCTGTCTCCCCTGAAACCAACCGACAACCCGCGTCCTCTGTACATTTCTGACATTTGCCAGTCATCGGTGTGTTTTGTCAACAGCGTTCTTCTAGCTGTCCTGTAACCGAAGTGGAGGGTGAGCGGAAATGCCGGGTTGCTATCCTTCTCCTCCGTGGAACGTCCTGCTTGGCGAGACTGCCAAAGCGTCCTCAGCCCAAGCGTGACACCCGCCGGATTTGGAACGGCCAGGGCTGCAAACGGCAAGAATTGGGTGACAACGGGAGGCGAACGGTGGAGTTTGGCTCGGGCGCGTTACGCTTCGGCCTTCTGTTGAGCGAGCCATTCCCGAATGATGGTGGCGAGGCGTTGCGGCGCTTCCATCGGGACCATGTGGCCAGTGTCGGCGACGACTTCGAAGCTTGAGCCGACGAGCCCATTGTGAAGCTCCAGCGTTTCGGCGCGCGACCTCAACCGATCCTCTTCGCCGGCAATGACCAGGCTTGGGCACTGGATCGACGCCAGAGCGTCCCGTTCGTCCCTCCGCTCGATGAGAGATTGTCGGCGAAAGGCGTCGCCTCCCATTCGATGGCCTGCCGCCTGGATGCGATCGAGGATATCGGTCCGCCCCGCATTGTCGGGGTGCAGGGACGAGAGGATAGCCGATCGGCTGAGCCCCTTGAATGCCGTGCCAGCGGCCTGCCCGGCGACGACAGCCTTTCGCTGGCGCTCGACGTCGCTGTCGCCGCGCGCGGACGTGGCAATGAGGATCAGTGCGGTCACCCGGTCGGGCGCCTGCCGGACGATTTCCCGGGCGACGTAGCCTCCCATGGAGAAACCGGTGAGTATGAAGCGATCCGGGGCATCCATCAGCGTGCGACGGGCCATGGCTTCGATCGAGCCGTCTTGCGACAGGTCGGCATAGGTCGCGGGACCGTCGCCGAGTGCGGGAACCACATCGCGCCAGAGATCGGCGTCGAGCATGAAGCCCGGAACAAAGAGCATTGCCACAGTCGCCACCTCCCCGCACACCTGCTCGTAGATTGACCCTATCGGAAGAAATGGCGGCGGTCGTCAAGCGAGATGCCGCCTTCGGGCGGAAAGCCTCTTGCGCCCTGGCAGTCATGCGGCGCGAACCGTGCAGTGCGCCTGCCCCTTAGTCGACTTCCAAAGATCGGCTCAGCGCCGATTTCCAGCCGGCGATGAAATCCGCCGAGATGCGCGCCTGCGGTACCATCGTGTCGAAGCCGTGATAGGCGCCGGGAACCACGGACATTTCGACCGGCACGCCGGCCACGACGAGACGGGATGCGAAATGTATCGATTCCTGTGCGAACAGGTCGAGTGTGCCAACGCCGATCCAGGTGGATGGCAGGCCGGCAAGATCGACGGCACGTGCCGGAACCGCCTCCGCCGGTGGTTCCGCCATCAGCGGCTTGCGACCGAGCAGGGAAGTCCAGCCAAAAGCATTCGACTGCGCGTTCCAGATGAAGGTTCCGACGTGAGCCGGTGGCAAGCGCAACACAGTGCGGTCGTCGAGCATTGGATAACGCAACAACTGGAAGCGGATCGGCCACTCGCCGCGGTCACGTGCCCGGAGCGAGACGGCAGCGGCAAGTCCGGCGCCGGCACTCTCGCCCATCACGGCGATCCGCTTCCTATCAACGCCAAGCTCGACCGCAGCCTGATGCAACCAGCCGAGCGCGGCTCGACCGAAACGATAAGCGCGCCCAGTTCCGCGGACAATTGCTGCAGTTCGGGAACGGCGACTTCGGGCTTGCCAACGACCAGTCCACCACCGTGAAGATGCTGGATTGCCGGCTTGTTCGGGCGCTCCGGCGCCGGATCCAGGACGACGACCCGCAGCTTCGGATTTCCCTCGCCGCCCGCGATGAAGCGTTCCTGTGGCTGCACGGCCGGCGGCGATAGCGCCGGCGGGAATTGGGCGTTGCGGATCATCTGGAGATTGTCCATGCCGAGGTCGACGGAATGTTCCCGAGGGTCGGCAATCTCGAGGATTCGTCCCTGACGCCCGCAAGATCGGACGCACCGAAGCGTCTATCTTTGCAGCACCGGCGCTGTTCGCGGCACAGGGCATGTCACTGCTGCCTTCCGACCTAACAACCTATCCGTTGATCGGCGAGCAGATCGCACCGGGCGAAAGCCAGACCTGGACACTCCACCATGCGGCGCAAGACCCGGTGAAGGTTGAGTTCAAGCCGCGCATGTGTGCCAATAGCGTCCGCGGCATCTCGGAGGCTATCGAGGCCGGGATCGGCATCGGCCGCCTGCCAACCGTCATCGGCCGCAGGATGGTCGCCGAGGGAACCGCCATACAGATATTGCCTGGCTGGGCCGGCCCCGGACTGGATATTTCGCTGATACATCCTGCGAGCCGCGGCATGCTGCCCGGTGTCTGCCTGCTGATCGACACGCTGAGCCGCGAGGCTGGCGCGTTTTTGTAAGTGATTTCGAAGTCAAACGGTGGTGCCGCCGCAATCACGCCAAGGGCCCGTACCCGAGAGAACAAATTCGCCTGTCATAACTGACATGGTCGCGATGAGCGTGCCACTGAACAGTATTCCGACTGGTTAGTCAGATTTACCAGTATGGATCGAAATCGGCGTCTTATCGTTCCAATCTTCCCCGCCTACCTTTTGCGTCGACACAGCAACGCAAGACGGAGGAGGAACTGGACAGGGCCCGCTGACTTTCGACGCTCCGAATGACAGCGCCTCCCCCAAATTCAGCTGACGCGGATAGGACGCGCGCTTGTCGCGCCCTCCCCGGCATCGAACAGCCGGAGGATGGCGACGTTCGCGATCGGCTGACGTCCCAACAGACAATCTACCGAGGAGAGAAACGTGCTTGATCGCATTCAATCGCAATTCGCAGCAGCAGGTGCGGCGGTTTTCCTGGGCCTTTCGCCGGAGGTCGCCTTCGCCCAATCCCTGGAGGAGCGTCGCGAACGCGGCGCCGCCGTCATCCGGACCCTCAACAATGGCGTGACGCAGCCCAATCTGGAACGGATGCGACAGGAGTTTCCCTTCCTTGCCGATGCGACCGAGGCCTATGCCCTTGGCGACGTCTGGGCTCGCCCGGGTCTCGACAACCGAACGCGGCAACTGGCAGCGGTCGCCGCCTTCGCTGCGATGGGCCTGACGGAGCTGATGAATGTCCATGCCGGATACGCGCTCAACATCGGTGTTTCCGAGGATGAGCTCAAGGAAATCATCTACATGGTAACCGTTCCGGCCGGATTTCCCCGCGCCATTGCTGCCTCGCAATCCTTGTCGCAGCTCTTTGCCGAACGGGCCGAAGCGGGCAAGGACAAGTCTGCGGGAGAGCAGCCATGAACAATCTCCCCAAGCTTGCCGCCGCCACCCTTGTTGCCGGTCTGGCATCTGCCGACGCGCCGATCTCCCGTCAAGCCGTCGCGGAGGACGTCATGAGCAGCGAGGCTCAAAGCAAGCAAGCAGATCATCCCTATGTCGGCATGTGGGTGACCGAGGACGGGCGGATCCGCCAGGAACTGTTGCCGAACGGCCGTTATGACGAGGCGCGCGGAAACCGAAAGAGCGCCTATCAGGGGCGCTACGAAGTGACCGGCAACCAGATCGACTACTGGGATGACACCGGTTTTACGGCCGATGGCGAGTTCATCGATGACGTGCTGCACCATGGCGGCATGGTGTTTTACCGCGAAAGGTGATTGCGGAAGGGGAGCACGTGAAGACCGTCGTTACGGGATCGCCCCGATCCTTTGGTGCCAATGATGGTTGCCGCGTGTCTCCCGCCCCGCCTCTGCGGCCGCATGTCCATTGCGCCGTTTCTCGCGCGGGAGGTGGGGAAGAAGTGAAGGCTCTGCCGGGCTCTTGCGATCGCGGCAAGCCTTCTGGAGGCGATCACAGGCGCGGTAGAACTCGCGGTGACATTCTTTGATGCCTTGAAGGTTGTCGATCGGCGGGCCAAGATTGCATCATCACTCTGCCCAATCACACCGACACTGGTAAGTTGAGCCGTCCAATGGCCGTCGATCTTAATGCCATCTCCGTCTTCATGGCCGTCGCCGAGGCGCGGAGTTTTCGCGCGGCTGCCGAGCATCTGGGCGTTACCCGATCGGCCGTAAGCCAGTCTCTGCGGCGGCTGGAAGATCGGCTCGGCGTTGCACTCGTGCAGCGGACGACACGCAGCGTCAGCCTTACGGAGGCTGGCGCGCAACTTTACCTGCGCGTTGCCCCGGCCCTCGCGGAGGTCGGCCTGGCCCTGGACGCCACAGCCGACCGGGACATGGCCCCAACCGGGCTGTTGCGGCTGGCGGTGTCCTCGATCGCCGAAAGGTTTATATCAGGGGCGCTGCTCGCAAGCTTTGCCGAGGCCTACCCCACGATCCAGATCGATGTGACCGTCACGGACGAGGAGTTCGACATCGTGGCCCAAGGCTATGATGCCGGGGTGCGGCTCGGCGAAGTCATCGAGCAGGACATGATCGCAGTCCCGGTATCGGCCGAGCAACGCCAGACCGCTGTCGCGGCGCCATCCTATATCGAACGCTTCGGCAAGCCTTTGCAGCCATCGGACCTCGCGCTGCACCGCTGCATCGGCTGGCGTCCGGCGCCTCAAACTGCACCTTATCGCTGGGAGTTCGGCAAGGATGGGCGCGAGTTCGACGTGGCGGTGAACCCGCAGATCACCACCAACGACATGTCGCTGATGATCCGGACCGCTTGCGCCGGGGGCGGCATAACCTTCGGCATGGAGGAAACCTTCAGACCCTATGTTTCCGCGGGACAACTGGTGCCGCTTCTCGAGGACTATTTCCCGCCGTTCGCGGGCTTTTATCTCTACTTTCCCAATCGACGGAACCTTGCGCCGAAGCTGCGCGCGCTCATCGAGCATGTGCGGTGGCGGCCCAACGCGGGATAGAGCGATCCGAAGCGGCTAAGCGACGATCTCGCGTACGAAGTCGAGAAAGGCGCGGAGTTTTGCAGGCATCAGGTCCGAGCGGCGATAATAGGCATGGAGCGGAAAGGTTTCTTCTGACCAGTCCGGCAGGATCTGGATCAGATCGCCGTCCGACAATTCGTCCCTGACATAGATCTCGAGCAATTGCGCGATCCCCGCGCCGCTGCGGCAGGCGGCAATCAGCGAGCCCGTGTCATTGACCATGACCCGGCCGGTCGCCGCGAACGGTATGGCTTCGCCACGGCTCTGAAACTCCCAGGCGAAGGGGCGCCCGGTCGCCGGGTCGCGGATGAGGAGGCATTGGTGCCCGTGCGAAAGATCGGCTGGCACTTGCGGCCTGCCATATTTCTTAAGGTATTGCGCCGACGCGCAGGTGAACACACGCGTTTCCAGCAGCAGCTCCGTATGCATCGAACGGGCGCCAGGCTCGCCGAAGCGTACGGCAACGTCCGTCCCCTCGCCGACAAAATCGCCGATCGAGTCACGCACGAAGATCTCGACCGACAGTTCCGGATAGCGTTCGAGAAAGTCATTGATCCTCGGGGCGAGCACGAAGTGCCCGAAGGTCCCATCGACATTGATCCGCAGCTTGCCACGCACGTGCGTTTTGGTGCCGCCGGCCATGATCGCGGCCTCCTCGATTGCCGAAAGAAGTGGCGCGACGAGTTCATAAAAGCGCCGCCCCTCGTCCGTCAGCGAGATTGCCCGGGCGCTTCGATTGAAAATACGTATGCCGACGCGCTCCTCCAATCGGGCCACTGCGCGGCTGACCGCAGGCTGAGTCAACCCCATTGCTTCACCGGCCCGGGCAAAGCTGCCGGCCTCGACGACTGCTGAAAGCACTCCGATCCCGCTGAGCAAGCGCGCATCAAACGTCATGACAACTCATACTTTCAGTAATTTATCTCCTGCGAATTATGCATTTTTTCTTCTCTCATGCCAGGCGTATCCTCCTCGCGATCAATAGACGGAACACCTGAAAGGCTTGGCACATGAGCAACAGCAACAAGGTCGCGCTGGTTACCGGAGCGTCGCGGGGCATTGGGGCGGAAATCGCCAGGCGCCTCGCCGGTGACGGCTTCAAGATTGTCGTGAACTGTGCGGGACGCACTGAGGCGGCCAAGGCGGTCGCGGACGAAATCATCGGCGGCGGTGGCGACGCACGCGTCATTCAAGCGGATGTCAGCGACGCCGGCGCGGTTGCCGCGATGTTCGACACGGCCACGCAAGCCTTCGGCGGGGTGGACGTCGTCGTCAACAGCGCCGGCATCATGAAGCTTGCACCGATTGCCGACGTCACCGACGACGTCGTCGACGACACCATCGCGATAAACCTGAAGGGCACGTTCAACGTCTGCCGCGAGGCGGCGAAACGACTGCGCAACGACGGTCGGATCATCAACGTCTCGTCGAGCGTGATTGGAATGCGCCTGCCGACCTATGGCATCTACATTGCCACCAAGGCGGCGGTCGAAGGACTGACCCAGGTGCTGGCGCAAGAGATGCGTGGCCGCGGAATTCGCGTGAACGCGATCGCCCCTGGGCCTGTTGCGACGGAGCTGTTCCTGAGCGGAAAGAGCCCTGAACTGCTGGACCGCATGGCAAAGATGAACCCCCTCGAACGGCTCGCTGAACCCGAGGATATCGCCCGTGTCGTCTCGTTCCTCGCCGGACCGGAAGGCGCGTGGATCAATGGCCAGGTCATCCGGGCAAACGGCGGCATGTGCTGAGCCGCACGCATCTCCTCACAACGAATGCTCATTCATGGAAGGAACTTCCCGTGACACAGGCTACCACGCATGCGAATGCCATGGTTCTGCCGGATCTGGGAGCAGCACCGGACTTTATCTGATCTTCAACCTCACCGCGGCCTTTGTCGCATTACTTGATGCTGAGGATCACAACGGGTGAAGTCGTGAGCTGGTTCGGCTGGGAAAAGCTCTTCAACGGCGACATGCCCCGTGACATCGAGCTTTTCCAGAGTCGGGGCCTCGATCCGGCCGCTCGCCTATCTGACTATCGCCTTGGAGCTTTTCGGCGGTATCGCAATTGCCCTCGGGCTTCTGACCCGCCCCCTCGCCTTCATGCTCTTCATCCAGATGATCGTCATTCTGGTTGTGGTGATGATCCCACGCGGCACGGGCTTTCAGCTTTCGACGGTATGGATCGGCGTCTTTGCCTATCAGCGCCCATGGGATCGGACGCTGGGCGCTGGACCGGCCGATTGACCGGCAGGTCTGAGCGTTCCACCGCAGATCATGTGAGGCCAGGGTCTGCCTTGACCACGAGCGCCTGAATGGGCCGGTCGCGCGATAGCGCGGCGGGCCACCCAGCGGTTCGTTTCGGATACCGATCGGGAAGAACTGTTGTGTTCCCTAAACCTCTTTGCTAGAGGTTCCTTGTCGTATTCAGCTTAGGCGAGCATTCATTCCCATCGCCATGACCCGAACCGTCGGGGTCCGCAGCGCCGACACTCTCCCCCCCAAAAAAACGCTTCGATCCTTCCGGCGCCACGAACGGGCTAGACGTCTTCGCGCGCCGGTTCTCTCCTGCTTCTCAAGCTCAAGGACGATAACCCGTGCCCTCACGCTTCATTTTGCCCACCCTCGCGCTTGCCGTTTTCTTTGTCGGCGCGACCGAGTTCATGCTGTCGGCGATGCTTTCGCCCCTGGCCGTGGCCTTCGAGACGACGCCGGCGCACGCCGCATGGCTCGTCAGCAGCTACGCGCTTTCCTATGCCGTGGCCGCGCCGATCTTCGGCTACCTTTCCGATCGCATAGACCGTCGCCGACTTCTGCTCGTGTCGCTGGTTCTGTTCTCGATTGACGGCCTCGCGCTGACGATCGCGCCGAGCTTCGGGGCAGCGATCGTCCTGCGGGTCTTCGGAGGCCTGGCGTCGGCGGCTCTGATACCGACGGCCTTTGCCCTGGTGGCAGACATCATCCCCGCGCACCGACAATCCGCCGCGATGGGAGCGGTGATGATAGGCATGACATCAGGCATCGTCTCGGGCCCGGTCATCGCCGGCGTCCTGACGGAGGCATTCGATTGGCGAGCGCCTTTCCTGGTGACTGCCGCCGGCTGCCTCACGACAGTTGCCATAGCCCGGAGTGCGATTCCCGCCCGGGCGGGAAATCCCCCAGTGCCGAAGATGGGGCGCCCTGTCTGGCTCGGCCGTGGCAATTTGATCCGCCCCCTGGCCGCGAAAGGCCTTTGGAACGGAACGGCTGTCGCCGGTTTCCTTCTCGCCGGCGAGGTCCTGCGGCTTCGTTATGACCTCGGCGTTGCGGCCACCGGCGTCTCCATCTCGGCCTTCGGTCTGGGACTCTTGCTTGGCAACCTCGGCGTCGGCCGAGCCGCACGGCTGTTTCGCTGTGACAATCGCACGCTGATCGTTGCGCTGTTCCTCTTGAGTGCGGCGGTCGGCGGCTTCATGCTCAACCCCCTGTCGTTCACGGGAGACCTCGTTTTCCTGACGGCATGGGGCTTTGCCTTGGGGCTCGCCGCACCGACGAGCACCGCCATTCTTGCGAGCCTCGCGGGAGAGGAAAAAGGTCAGGTGCTTTCGCTTTCGGAAAGCCTCAACAACCTGACGATCCTGGCCGTGCTGCCGCTTGCTGCGATGCAGCTCGACGTGACGGGTGCAACTGGAGCGGCGCTGGTCCTTGCCGTATTCCTCGCGATCGGTGTTTTCCTCGCGATCGCGGACCTTGCCACCCGAAAGCCGACAGCGCCGTGAGACCTGTCTCGCGGGGGAAGGCCTGAGTCGGGGCGAACGAGGCGGCGGGGCAAGAACCGCGCCTTGCCGGCAAGCTCCGGGGCGTCCTCAGAGGAAGGCTGGCCAAGAAAGTGCCCGTGCGAGCCTAGCCTCCCGCCCCGACAGCTCATTTTTTCGCGCGCAGCGTCATCCGGTGGTTGCCCGCCTATCGGAGGATGCATAAGCTCCCCGCCGCGCGGCATCGCCGCAGGCCGTTTCACGGCATCCTGGAGTCAAGAAATCAACCATGACAGTCGCCATCCCTGCCGTGACACGCCCGAAGACGCATCTGGCCGTCCTGGTCGTTCTCGGGGTCACCCATCTCCTCAACGACCTCATGCAGTCGCTGATCCCGGCCGCCTATCCGATCCTGAAGGACGCCTATGCGCTCGACTTCGTGCAGATCGGCATGATCACCATGACCTTCCAGATTGCCGGGTCTCTGCTGCAGCCGGCGATCGGCATGGTCACGGACAAACACCCCGCCCCCTATTCGCCAGTCGTCGGGATGATGTTCACGCTTTCGGGCCTGGTCAGCCTCGCCCTTGCCGATAGCTATGCCATGATCCTTGTCTCTGTCGCGCTGATCGGCATCGGGTCTTCCATTTTCCACCCGGAAGCCACGCGCATGGCGCGCTATGCCGCCGGCGGCCGGCAGGGATTGGCGCAGGGACTGTTTCAGGTCGGCGGCCAGGCAGGCGGCGCACTCGGTCCGGTTTTTGCCGCGGTGATCATCGTTCCCTGGGGGCAGCCGAGCCTCGCCTGGTTCGCCGCCCTGGCGTTGCTGGCAATGGTGCTTCTCGCGTGGATCGGCGGCAAGCAGCGGGAGATCAGCGCCGCATTCATGGCGCTGCGGGCGGACAGCAAGAGGGCGGGCAGCATCCGCCACGCGCCGGCGACGATTGGCGCCGCTCTGGTGGTCCTGACGCTGCTGATGTTCACCAAGAACGCCTATGGCGAAAGTTTCCGCTCGTTCTACACCTTCTACCTCATGGAGAAGTTCGGCCTCTCCATCCCTTCCGCACAGATGATGTTGTTCATCTTCCTGCTTGCCTCGGCCGCAGGCGCACTGATCGGAGGGATTGTCGGCGATCGCATCGGACGCTACCGGATCATCTGGATCTCGGTTCTGGGGCCGCTTCCCCTGACGCTGATCCTGCCACATGCCGATCTGTTCTGGACCGGCGTGCTGACGGTGATGATCAACCTGATCATGGCAAGCGCCTTCGCATCGATCCTGATCTACGCCATCGAGCTGTTGCCGAACCGCATCGGGCTTATCGGCGGGCTGTTCTACGGCTTGAACTTCGGTCTCGGCGGCATCGCGGCAGCGATTCTCGGGATACTGGCCGATAGTTACGGCGTCGAAACGGTCTATTATATCTGCTCGTTCCTTCCGCTCGCGGGGCTTCTCGCGTGGTTCCTCCCGAAGATCGAGGAAGGTCATTCTTGACGAACGTCTCCCGCTCTCTCGACGGAGAGGGCGGGAGAGGACATGCCCGATTGTGGGATGACGCAACGCGTTTCATACTCGCCCTGCGTCGGCGGCAGCAGCGTTCTAAAGAGAGGATAGTGACATGCATGAACTTGCAATTCTTGCCTCCATCCTGGGCGTCTTCCTGCTTGGAGCCATGAGCCCCGGGCCGAGCTTCATCGTGGTGTCGCGGATCGCGATCGCACGGTCCCGCGCCGATGGATTGATGGCAGCGGTCGGCATGGGCATTGGCGGCTTTTTCTTCGCCTGTATTGCGGTCGCCGGCCTGACGGCGATCCTTCTTCAGGTTGAATGGCTCAACATCCTCCTGAGGCTCGCCGGTGGCGCCTATCTCGTCTGGATCGGCATAAGCATCTGGCAGGCCGCACCGCAGAAGATAGTGATTGCCGAGACACCCGCCGACCAGCCGAGCACGCTCTGGAAATCCCTGCTGCGGGGGCTCTTCGTTCAGATCTCCAACCCGAAGACGGCGATCTTCTACGCCTCGATGTTCGCCGCGCTGTTGCCGTCGCCGGCGCCTACCTGGATGCTTCTCGCCCTGCCCCCGCTGCTCTTCATCAACGAGTTCGCGTGGTACGCAATCGTGGCCCTCGGCTTTTCCTCCCACGGCCCGCGGGTCGTCTACCTGCGCTCCAAGACCTGGATCGACCGCGCCGCCGGCGCCGTGGTGGGCGCACTCGGGCTGAAGCTGATGACGGATAGCGCACGAACAATCGCCTGACGGCGCTTGTTCGCAGCGTTGCCTTATCCGAACGACCGGTCGGCGTTGGTCGCCGCCGCTGCCAGCGGCATGGCGGCTGCATAGCCTCGCGGTGCGAGGCGCGCGGTGAGCGCGGCCGCGATAAGAATAGAACCGAGGTGCCACTTCCAGCCGGCGGCAAAGCTTCCGGTGAGGTCGTGAAGTGCGGACACGATCATCGGCGGTGTCGCGGCCAGGAGGAAACCACCGCCTTGCATGACGGCCGATAACGCGGTTGCCTGTGCGGGGTCGGCCAGATGATCGAGTGCGACCACCATCGACAGGGCGAAGCAGCCACCGAGCCCGGCGCCGGTCAGCGCGACGAAAGCGAACGGTGCGGCATGCGGCGCGAAGGCAAAGCCCACAAAGCCTGCGAACTGGCACCCAAGCGTGAACCATAGCCACGGCCGTCGGTCCATCCCGTTGCGGCAGGCCAAAACCGGCAGGATAAGCGCTGCCGCCGCCTGGAAAACCGCCATGATCGCGAGCAGGCTGCCGCTCGCGGAAGCGCCCCAGCCAAGCTGCTGGTAGTGCGGAGCGAGCCACACCACCACGGAAGTATAGCCGCCATTGACCAGACCGAAGAATACCATGAGCAGCCAGGCTCGAGGCTTCGCGAGCAAATTTCGGACGAGGTTGCCTTCCTGATTCCGGGGGCCGTCGCTGGCAAGCGCGATCCAGGCAACAGCGACGGCGACAAGGCCGAGCGCGGCCAGCGAGGCCAGTCCGATGCGCCAGCTGCCGGTCAAATCCGCGATGACAGGAGAAGCCTGCGCTCCCAAGGCGCCGCCGCCCAGCAGCATCGCCGAGTAGAGCCCGGCGATCGGGCCCGCCTGATCCGGAAACTGCCGTTTGATGATGCCGGGGAAGACAGCCTGAACGACAGCGACACCTGCCCCGATCACCGCAGCCGTTGCGATCATCATCCAGCCGCTGGAAACGAAGAGACGCAATATCGTCCCGAGGCTGATGGTGGCGAGCGCAGACAGGATCACCGGGCGTGTGCCGGCGATCCGCTGCAGACCAGGGCCAAGGAAAGCAACGCAACCCATCAGTACCATCGGCACGAATGTCAGCATTGCCAGCCCATAGGATCCGAGGCCGGTACCGGCGTGAATACTCTCGGCTAAAGGCCCGATACTTGCAATAAACGGGCGAAGATTGAGACCGACGGCCGCCACGGCGACCAAAAAGACCCAACGCAACCCGCCCTGGTTCTGCATATGATTTCCTGTCGTCGAATTGTTGCCCGAACGGGAAATCCCGTACGAAGCCGTGTTTTGCGGGCGGCCGGAAGGATCGCCCGATATTCGAGGCTGAGTGCCCGCTTAGGCTATCCGCGCATAGTGCTCGAAACCCACCGCCTTCAAGGCCGGCGTCTGGTGGACGTAGCCGGGCGGACGGATCGGACTGCGCAATTCCCGCGCTCCAAGGGTTCGGCTGCGACGTTGATCGGGGTGCACGATCGGCACGGCAGACAACAGTTGCTGGGTATAGGGATGAGCCGGCGAACCCAGCACGGCGTCGCGTGGTCCGATCTCGATGATTTCTCCGAGATACATGACCGCGATTCGGTCACTGACGCGCTCGACCACGGCCATATCGTGCGAAATGAACAGGACGGAAATCTCGAACTCCTCCTGGATCTCCGCGAGCAGATCAAGGATCTGCCCCTGGATTGAGACGTCGAGCGCCGAAACCGGCTCGTCGGCGATGATCACCTTGGGATTGAGCGCCAGAGCGCGGGCAATGCAGATGCGTTGCCGCTGGCCGCCGGAAAACTGATGCGGATAAAGGCTCGCCTGTGCCCGGGTGAGCCCGACACGTTCGAGCAGGCTATAGACCCTGTCCCGGATCTGCGACGGGCTGCCGACGCGATGGATGCGCAGCGGCTCGGCCACGATCTGCTCCACCGACATGCGGGGGTTGAGCGACGCGTAGGGATCCTGGAACACCATCTGGATGCGCTTGCGCATCTCGATCATTTCGGATGCGCTGACGCCCTCAAGGTTACGGCCCTGAAGCAAGACTTCGCCGCCATTCGGTCGAATGAGCCGCATGATGCTCTTGCCGGTTGTCGATTTGCCACAACCGCTCTCGCCCACCAGCGACAGCGTCTCCTTCTCGCGCAGATCGAAGGACACGCCCTCGACCGCATGGACATTTGCAACGACGCGCTCGAACATGCCTTGGCGCACGGCAAAACGCGTGACGAGGTTGCGGACACTGAGCACGACATTCGGATCGGCCTTATCCTGCCTTGCCTGCGTGCAGGGAACGTGTTTCGTTTGGGGTAAGCCCTCCTGTCGGGACTGGAGTTTTGGCGCGGCATCGAGCAGACGGCGGGTGTATTCGTGCTTCGGCGCATTGAAGATCTGATGGATTTCGCCGCTCTCGACCACCTCGCCCCGCAACATGACGACCACCTTGTCGGCGATCTCGGCCACGACGCCCATGTCATGGGTGATCAGCAGGATGGCCATGCCGGTCTCGCGTTGAATGACCTTCAGCAGCTCGAGAATCTCGGCCTGCACCGTGACGTCCAACGCCGTTGTCGGCTCGTCCGCGATCAACAGGTCCGGCTTGCAGAGGATGGCCATGGCGATCATGACTCTCTGGCGCATTCCGCCCGACAGTTCGTGCGGATACTGTTTCAGTCGGCGTTCCGGCTCGGGGATACGCACCTGCTGCAAGGCATTCAGCGCTATCCCGTCGGCCTCCGCCCGACCGATCTTGCGATGCTTGACGACGACCTCGCACAATTGCTGGCCGATGGTCAGCACCGGATTGAGCGAGGTCATCGGCTCCTGGAAGATCATCGCGATCCGGTCGCCCCTCAGGCCCTGCATGCGGGTCTCGTCGAGGGTGAGGAGATCGGTCGAACCGCCCGTTTTCTCGCTGAGAACCGCGCGTCCGCCGACGATTTCCGCACCCATGTACTCGACCAGCCGCATGATTGACTTGGCCGTGACCGATTTTCCCGATCCGGACTCACCGACGATCGCGACGACCTCGCCGCGGCCGATGGCGAGATCGATGCCCTTGACGGCAAGCGCGCCGTCGGGCGTTCCGCGGAACTTCACCGCGAGATCGGAAATCCTGAGCAGGTCTTCAGTCACGTTCGCCTCCAGATCGACGCTTTATTTGCAGGTCAGCACGCAGCGTAGGCGCGGATTTCCACCGCGCAGTCGCGACGCGCTGCATGTCCGGTCACGACGGAAAGTGCCGGAACGCCTTCCGGATCGATCCACTCGTTCCAAAGTTCGCAAAAAGCCGGGTACTCGCTGATGTCGAACAACCAGACCTGCACCATCAGGATCTGCTTACGCGACGAGCCGACGCTTCGGAAATACTCTTCGATGGCGTTGAGGATCTGCAGCGACTGATCCCTGAGGTCGCCGGTCTTGTCCGGTGCGGTGAGGCATACGGAGGCGAGCGTGTCCGACGCCTTGCCGAGGCAGATGCGTGGCTGATGGCCCGCGCCATCCTTCTTGCCGAGTTCTCTGAGTTCCATGGGGTTCTCCTTCGCAAGCATCAGGCGCGATAGGCGATGACGACCGCCTCGACGAGAACGTCCGAACGGTAAAGCTCGCCGCTGACGCAGGTGCGTGCCGGTGGGTGAGCGGGATCGGCCCATTCGTTCCAGACGGAGTTCATGGCGCCGAAGTAGCGCATGTCCTTCAGCCAGATGTGCACGACGAAGATCGACTTGTGGTTCGATCCGGCCGCTTCCAACAGCCGATCGACGCTGCGCAGGACTTCGCGCGTCTGCTCCTTGATGTCACCGCTGGTGTCGGTGGCATGCACGCCCGACAGGAAGACCATGTCGTTGTGAACGACGGCCATGCTTTTGAGCGCGCCGTCCGCCATCGAGGTTTCGATACGTTCAACCAATGGAATAATCCTTCTTTTCTTAGTGTTCCGAACCGTCAAGCGCGGTTCAGGCGGGGATCGAGATGGGTTCTGAGCACATCACCTAAGAGGTTGATGGCGAGAACGGTGACGAAGATGCAGAGCCCCGGAAACAGAGCCATCCACCAGGAGGTGCTGATGTAGGCTCGCGCATCCGACAGCATGCCGCCCCAGGTCGGGGTCGACGCCGGCACACCGAGGCCGAGGAAGCTGAGGCTCGATTCCGCGATAATCGCGGTGGCCATGGCAAAGGTCGCGACGATCAAGGCCGACTGGATTAGGTTGGGCAGGATATGGGTGCGCAGGATGCGACTGTCGCTGGCGCCGAGCGATCGCGCGGCGGAGACGAATTCCCGTTCGCGCAGAGTTAGTGCTTCTGCGCGGGCAAGGCGGCAATAGGGGATCCAGCGTTGCGACGCGAGCGCAACGATGAGAATGCCAAGGCCCTGGCCGAGAAAGGCGACGATCGAGATCGCAAGCAGCAGCGGCGGAAATGCCCAGACGACTTCCAGAAATTTCTGGATGAGCGAGTCCACCCGTCCGCCGTAATAGCCGGAGACGACACCGAGCGTTACGCCGACGACGCCCGAGAAGAGAACCACGGCAACGGCAATCAGGAACGAGACGCGCGAGCCATAAATGATGCGGCTCATCATGTCGCGTCCAACATGATCGGTGCCCAGGAAATGGGGACCGGTCAGTTGCGGCGGCGTCATCGCGAGCATCAGGTCCTGGCGGTTCGGGTCGAACGGCGCAAGCAGTGGCGCGAAGGCAGCAGCCAGCAATAGGAGGGCGATGACGACCAGGCTGAAGGCGCCTTTTGGCGATTTCAACGCCTGCAGGAGCTGTCGAGTTTTAGAGGAGCGAGCCATCCTAGTCACCCCAGACGGATGCGCGGATCGACGACGGTGTAGATCATGTCGATCGCGAGGTTGATGATTACGAACAGCGTCGTGTAGACGAGCACCAGGCCGGTGATCAGCGGGAAGTCGCGGAACGAGATCCCCTGCAGCAGCAGGTAGCCGATGCCGGGCCAGGCAAAGACGGTTTCCACGATGATGGCGCCGCTGATCAGCGTGCCGAATTCGAGGCCGATGATGGTGATGACGGCGATAAGTGCATTGCGGAAGGCATGACGCCAGAGGACGACGCGTCCGCTCATGCCCTTGGCGCGGGCCGTCATCACATAGTCTTCCTGCAGGTTCTCCAGCACCGAGGCGCGGGTGATCTGCATGATGATGCCGGTCATGTTGGTGCCGAGCACGATGACCGGGAGGGTTAGGTGGCGAAGCGCGTCCCAGAGCGCGTCCCAGCGGCCGGCGATGATGGCGTCGATCGTCAAGAATCCAGTGACCCGTTCGACGTTCAGGCCCCAGGTCTCGCGGCCGCCTGATGGCAGCAGGTTGAAGGTTCCTGCGAAAAGCAGGATCAACAGGATGCCAAGCCAGAAGTTCGGCAGGCTAATGCCGAAGAATCCGCCGATCGAGCCGACCGTGTCGACGAGCGAGTTGGGTCGGCTGGCCGCCCAGACACCGAGCGGGAGACCGATGGCGACCGCAACCATTGTCGAATAAATGGCGAGTTCCAGGCTTGCCGGCAGGCGTGCCAGGATCAGGTCCATAACCGGTTCGCGGTAGCGGAAGGATTGTCCGAAGTCTCCCATGACAGCGTTCTTCACGAAGGTCAGGTATTGCACGTAGATCGGCTGATCGAGACCCCAGGCCGAGCGGATCGCCAGCCTAACCTCCTCGGTCGCCTCGTCGCTTACCAGCATGTCGACCGGATCGCCGGGCGCGAGTTGGACCAATGCGAAAATCAGAAGCGAGACCATGAACAGCACCGGAACGGTGCCGGCCACGCGTCTCAGCGTGTAGCCAAGCATGGGAAACCCTTGGAACTCTTGAGGGAATGGGCGCCGGGGCGATGCTGCGAGCGTCCCCGGCGTGAAGGGATGGCGGCGGCTATCGCAGGTGGATTTCCCAGCCGTTGACCCGGTCAGCCTTGCTCGGCTTGTAGTCGACGCCCTTGGCGACACCCCAGGCGAGCTTGTGCAGCCACAGGAAGCAGGCCGGCGCGTCCTCGGTGATGGCCGCCATGGCCTTGGAGAGCATAGCCACGCGCTTGGTCGGATCGAACTCCTGGCGCTCGGCCTGGAGGAGAGCATCGACCTCGGCGTTGGAGTACTTCAACCGCGGCGAGGCGTCGGTCTCGAAATACTGCGCGAGTGCCGGCGACGGATCGAGCATGTTGCCTCGGCCCATGTAGTAGAATGGCGTTTCGCCGCGCTGGACATTGGTCCAAAGCGTTGCCCATTCGGGTGTCTGCAGCGTTGCCTTGAAGCCCACCTGTTCGAGCATCGGAACGATCGCTTCGGTGATTTGGCGATCGGCGGTGTAGCGTCCGACCGGCGTGTAGAGATCAATGGCGGCGCCGACCGCACCGGCCTCCTCGAGCAGCTTTTTTGCCTTTTCCGGGTCGAAGTTCATCGGCGACGCGTAATCAGGATCGAAGCCGAGCTGGCCATCGCCGACCGGACCGTTCAGCAGCGTCACCTGGTTGCCGAGGATGGCGCGAGCGATGCCCTCGCGGTTGATCGCGTGGCAAACCGCCTGGCGCACCTTCGGATTGTCCCAGGGGGCGGTCTTCGGGCTCATCGCGATGAACATCGCTTCGGCGGAATCGACCATCTCGGCGGTCGCGTTCGGCAGTTGCTGTACACGGCTGACGAGTTGCGGCGGGATGCCCTGGGCGATCTGCACTTCGCCGTTTGCGAGTGCGGTCACGCGCTGCTCGGGCTCGACCATCATGCGGTAGATGATGCGCTTCGGATTGGTTGGCTGGATCATCGGGTGGCCATCCACCCGTTCGATGACAATGTGGCTGCCGATGCCGACCTCGACGAGCTTGTAGGGGCCTGCGCCAACAGGATGCTCGCGGTCGGCCGCCTTGGCGCCGAACTGGTCGTAGATCTTTTTGGATGTGATCTGCATCGTCGCCAGATAGTTCGGCAGCGTCGCCATCTTCTGGGTCGTCTTGATGCGCAGGCGGCGTTCGTCAAGCGCCTCGGCCGAAGCGATGTACTGGACGGACGCTTGCGACATGCTCTCAGGATCGTTGCGCGACCGTTCGATCGAATGGATCACGTCCGCAGCCACCACTGGATCGCCGTTGTGGCGCTTCCAATCGGAGCGCAGCGTCAGGATCCAGTTGAGATCGTCCTCGGGCTCCAGGCTCTCGGCGAGGAACGGAACGAACTTTCCAGCCTTGAAATCCCAGGTCGTGAGGCAGCCATAAACCTGGCACCAGATCGAGCCGATGAGGACCACTGAGTCTGCGTATGGATTGTTGCCGGTAATTCCCTCGGTGATCGCAACGGTGATCTGATCCGCCTGTTGCGCCTGCACCTGTTGCGCCACTCCTCCGGCCATGACGGCAGCTGCGCCGCTCAACAGCAGGATTCTCTTGATTGCCTTGAACACAGTTCCCTCCCGTTCTCCGCCCCCTTAGCGATCGGCGGTCTTCATTTTTTGCATTCTGCCATGCAAAAAGCGTCTCCTCTATTTCGGTAAGTATGCTATTACTTACTTGGTTGTCAATTGTCTCGATGGCCATTTGCGATAGAAAGATCCTGCCGCGGTTGGCACGACAAAAGGTGGATGCAGAATGCGTGACGCAGACAACAGTGATCACCAGCCCGGCGAAACAGGTGGCCCCCGCTCGCGGAATGCGCAGGCGACGCGCAAATCCATCCTCGATGCGGGGATTGCGGAGTTTTGTGAGCATGGACTGAGTGGTGCGAGCACGGCGCGTATCGTCGAGCGCGCCGGGTGCAACATCCGGATGCTCTACCATTACTTCCAGAGCAAGGAGCTGCTCTACAAGGCCGCGCTGCAGGAGGTTTACAACGACCTGCGCAGCCAGGAAGCCGGGCTGAACATATTGGACCGTCCGCCGGTCGAAGCGATCGAGGCGCTCACCGCCTTTACCTACGACTACATGGCGGCGACGCCAACATTCATCAAAATGGTGCTGGCGGAAAACCTGCTGCAGGGAGAGTTTATCCGGGCGATCGAGAGCATCCCGCGGTCCTCGAGGCCCTTGATCGAGACCATCCAGACGCTTCTAGATCGCGGCGAAGCCGCCGGCGTGATCCAGCCGGGCATCAATGCCATGCAGCTCTACATTTCGATTGTGGCGCTGAGCTTCATTCACATCTCCAGTCGCTACACGCTTTCCGTCACCTTCGGAGTCGACCTTTCATCCGAGGCGATCGTTACCGAACGAAGACAGCATGTCGTCGACCTCATCGGAACCTATGTGAAGGCGCAGCCGGATCGACCGTCAAACTGAGACGAATCGGCTCAAGGAGCGCTCATCAAATCTTTCGTTCGGTACCTGTGACGATAAACCAGGCCGCGACCAGCACTGAGGCGGCGATCGAGCCCCAGATGGTGGCCGCGTAGAGTTCGCCGAAGGAGATGGAGTGCACGAATTGCGTGAGCCTGATGCCTGCTAGCAGGTAGACCCTCAACAGGACGGCGGCGAAGGTCAGGGCGTAATTGCGTATCACCGGATGCGGTGATCGCGAAAGCGGCGTTGTCGCGCGGCGCGGTAGGACTGCCAGCCCAAGAGAAGCCAGCAGACGACAAGCAGACCGAAGCCCACCTGGGCATGAACGCCGGCCGCCCTCATCACTGTTGCCGAGATGGCGGCACAACTCCCGGCGAGGACGCAAAGCAGATACAGCCTGCCCAGGTGGCGATGGGCCTTCGGCCAGCGGTTGCGTATCGCCAGCAGGAACTGAAACGGGCCAACCAGGGCGACGCCGCTCGGCAGGGCAGGAAGGCCGACCAGTCGCGGTTTCAGGCGGCCTCCGCGGCGTTTCTCGAAGAGCGCCGGGACCTGTTCGATCGGGCCTCTTGATGGCTGCCGTCGCCACCCAGCTCTTTGTCTTCTCCGGCTGAAGAAGCGTGTTGAAGAACAGAAGACGAAGAGCGAGTAGAACGGCCTGCAGGCGGCCGGCACGAAGGGGCGGCCGCCGGCACCTAAATCCGATCACCGGGCGGGCGGCCGCAACAGAGCGATCGTATTCAGCGCCGTGATGATGGCGAGCGGGAACTGGGCGATCCCCGTCAATTCAAAGAGCAAATTATCCGGCAACCGGTACACGGGCTCGGGAAACAGGGACCGTGCTGCATCTGTTCCGAAGCCGAAATAGGCGGCGTTCTTGACCACATGGTTCCAGCCTCCCTCGTAGATGCCGATCATTGCGACCGGAAAGGCGAGCACGACAAGGGCGGCCAGCCAGGTCGCGACACGTCCAGCTGTGGTCCCGCTCCTCGACCGGCCAACGAACAGGGCGGCCACAATGACTATTGCCGCCGGCACGGCCAACTGGACGATATGGAGACGCCACGGTGTTTCATAGATGTAGGCGCCATAGGCGTGATGCAGGCTCGTCAGGGTGAGCAGGAAAAGCGCGCAGGCACCCGCTTTTCGAAATGGGGAAGAGAGAGGGGACGTTGCAGAAAGCGCAACCATGGCTGTTCCTCGATGTTGACTAGACGACATTCGGCTAGCACGATCCGGAACACGGTGTTCGGAAGTTGCGAAACAGAAGGGCGCCTCGTGTACCGAATGGGACTGCAACGCGCGCTCGTTCGGAAAAAGGAGAACAAACTTGCCGATCGATCGACGCGTGGCCCGAACGCGCACGGCGCTCTATGAAGCACTTCTCGCCTTGATACGCCGCAAGCACTACGAACTGATCACCGTCGAAGACATCCTGACCGAGGCGAATATCGGGCGGTCGACGTTCTATGCGCACTTCACGTCGAAAGACGACCTTCTGAAACGCAGTCTGGAGCGTCTGCGCGATCTGCTGGTGACTGCAAAAGACAAGACGATCTCATCGCCACGCGAGCGGGAGCGAGAAGAGGCGTGGGATCCCAGCCGCGCCTTGTTCGAGCATGTCGCCGAACACGCGGACATCCAGGTCGCACTTGCCGGCGGACGCGGAGGTGGCATCGTTCGCGATGCGGTTGACGAGGTGCTTGCGGAGGTCCTTCGCCAGTCGCTCCCCGCAACGATGCATGCCGCTCTTCCGCGTGACCTCGTGATCCGTCACATGGTCTCCACGTTCAACGCCGTTCTGCGCTGGTGGCTGGAGGAGCGACCGGAAATGCCTCCCCGGGAAGTCGACGCTGCGTTCCGAAAACTTGTACTTGATGGTCTGCCGCCGGAGACATGCCGGCCATTCATCATGACGTCGTGACCGACAGCCTGCGCGGCAACCGAGCTTTGCTCCGCCGCGAACACGAAGGATTCGCTGCGAGAAGATCGTGCGCCTAGTTGGCGCACAGCATTCGGGCGTCGAAAGCGCTTTGCTCTTTGTTGAAGCGCACTGCGATGGCCTTCTTCAAACCATCCGGGTGCACTTGAAGCACGCCGTCGGCCTGGCCGGTTTCGGCAGGGGTCTCGATCTGCCGATAATTCACGAGGCCGGGCACGAGATCCACCTGCTCGACATAGCCCGGCACTTCGAAGCTATAGACGATGTCCGTCGAGACGAGTTCGAGGTTCACCACCGCGCCGGCGGGAAGCGTGAACCGAGCGCCAACGGCGCATTGGACGGAGGGATCATCTTCGAGACGTTGGCCTGGCTTGCGGTATTCAAGCGTGAGCGCGCCCTTATCCGCCCTCAATAGGATCGTGAGATCATCGTCAGTAGACGCGGCCTCCTCTGCTGTTGCCATACCCGACGATACGAAGGCGATGGTAAGAAAGAAGATGATCCTTGACGCCCAAGTCATTGTTCGGTCTCTCCTTTAGATCGGCAGTCGATAGACCGCCGATGGTCCAATTCGACCCAAAGGTGATAGCTTTGCCAGGCTCAACCGGCAAGGCGGTTCGCTGTCACTTGCGCGACTTAGCCGGTCGACTGCCCGCCCGACGCCTGAACGACGGTGACGGCGATCATATGGAAGACGTCGTCGGCGTTGCAGCCGCGCGAGAGATCGTTGGCAGGCTTCGCAAGCCCCTGCAGGATCGGGCCGATGGCGGTGGCGCCGCCGATGCGCTGGGCGATCTTGTAGCCGATGTTTGCTGCGTCGAGGTTGGGGAAGACAAAGACATTGGCCTCGCCATGCAGCGCCGATTGCGGCGCCTTTGCCGCGCTGACGGCCTCGACAAAAGCGGTGTCGAATTGCAATTCCCCGTCGATCACCAATCCCGGCGCTGAGGCATGGGCCAGGCGCGTCGCCTCCACCACCTTCGAAACGCGCTCATGCGCGGCACTGCCGGCCGTCGAAAACGAGAGCATCGCCACCTTCGCCGGTTTGCCGGAGAGCGCCTCGTAGGAGCGTGCCGAGGTCACGGCGATATCGGCAAGGCCGGTGGCGTCAGGATCCACAACCAACCCGCAATCGGCGAAAACGAAGGCGCCCTTCTTTTCGTGGTGCGGCGCGCAGAGCATCATCAGGAAGAAGCTCGACACCAGTCCGACATCCGGTGCCCGGCCGATGGTCTGGAGTGCGGCGCGCACCGTATCGGCGGTGGTGGCGACAGCGCCCCCGACCGTTCCGTCTGCCTGATCCTCGCGGACCATCATGGCCGCAAAGACAAGAGGCGAGCGTACGGCTGCTGCCGCGGCCGCTTCGTCGACACCCTTGCTACGACGGAGATCGTGGTAGGCAACGGCAAGGTGCTCAGTCAGCGCAGACGAAGTCGGATCCTCGATGCGGATTTCGTCTGGTGCGCCGCCGGCGGCGTGCAACTCCTCCGCGACGATTTTCCTGTCGCCGACGAGCGTGATCTTGGCGATACCGGCGCGCACGGCGCGCAAGGCGCCTTCGACGATGCGTGGGTCTTCGCCCTCGGCGAGCACGATATGGCGCGGGGCGGCTTTAGCGGCCTCGATAATGCGATCGAGCGGTTTCATCAGGCGTGCCCCAGATAGTGAATGCCGACGAGGATGAAGAGAGCGATGAAGACGGTTTCGGCGACGATCAGCGCGACGGCGTCGCCACCGACATCGAGCACGCGGCGAAGCGACGTGCGCATGCCGACGGCGACGATGCCGGCAAGCAGCGCCCAGCGCGACGTTTCCATGCCGGCCTTGGCCACCAGTTCCGGCACGAAACCGAAGGAATTCAGCGCTGCAAAGATCAGGAAGGCGACGACGAAGCCGGGCAAGAGCGGCGGGCGCTTACCGGTCTCGCCCTCGGGCTGCGGCACCTTGCGCAACGACAGCGAAAAGATGAGCACGACCGGCGCCAGCATGGTGACGCGGATCAGCTTGACGAGCGTCGCCGTTTCGCCCGCCTCCGGCGAGACCGAGAAGCCTGCGCCGACGACTTGCGCGACGTCATGGATGGTGCCACCGAAGAAGATGCCCGTGGCGCGCGCGTCGAGCCCCATGGTCTGGGCGAGGATCGGATAGGCAATCATCGCAAGTGTCGAGAGCACGGTGACCGAAAGCACGGTGAAGATCAGGTTGCGCTCGGAGAACTCGTTCTTGGGAAGAACGGCTGCGATCGCCATCGCTGCAGACGCTCCGCAGATTGCGACCGAACCGCTGGTGATAAGCGCCAGCCGCCAGCCACGCCCGAGAAGCTTTGCGGCAAGCAGGCCGAAGCCGATGGTCGCGGCGATGGCTGAGATGAGGAGCAGGATCGTGCTTGCGCCAAGCCCGATGAGGAGGTCGACGCTGATGCGCATGCCGAGCAGCGCCACACCGATGCGCAGCACCTTCTTGGCACAGAAATCGATGCCGGCGACGCAACGCCCTTCCTCGGACAGAAAGTGAAAGGCGATGCCGAGCAGGAGCGCCATGAGCATGGCCGGCGCGCCGTAGTGGTCGGAAAGGAATTGGGCAGCGACGGCCACCGCCGCGGTAACGGCAAAGCCAGGCCAGTAGGCCGCAAAGCCGGAGGGCACGCTTCGGAAGCGTTCGTGGACGGAGGCGACGAAGGTCATGGTTCTGTTCCGGTCATCTGCGGGAGGCTTCGCCCCGCCCGGGTACCGGGCGGGGCTTGACGTAATCGAGGATCAGGCCCGCTTCTGGGGACGCATGTCGGCGCGATCGATACCGGCAACGGGCACCGGCTTCTTCATCGCGTCTCGGCGGAAGGGTTCGCCGAGCTCCTGGTTGAGGATGACTTCGATGAAGGTTGTCACGCCCTTCTTCTGGTCGGCGATCGCAGTGGACAGGGCTTCGGTGAGAGCTGCGGTCGTGTTGACCGCCACGCCCTTCAGGCCGCAGCCTTCCGCCACCTTGGCGTAGGAGAGGTTGGGGTTGAGCTCCGTGCCGACGAAGTTGTTGGCGTACCAGAGCGTCGTGTTGCGCTTTTCGGCACCCCATTGGTAGTTGCGGAAGATCACCATCGTTATCGCCGGCCATCCCTCGCGGCCGATCGAGCCCATCTCGTTCATCGAGATGCCGAAGGCACCGTCACCGGCAAAACCGACCACTGGTACATCAGGGCAACCGATCTTGGCGCCGACGATCGACGGGAAACCGTAGCCGCAGGGGCCGAACATGCCCGGCGCCAGATATTTGCGGCCCGCTTCGAAGGTCGGATAGGCATTGCCGATCGCGCAGTTGTTGCCGATGTCGGTGGAGATGATCGCTTCCTTCGGCAGGGCCGCCTGGATCGCACGCCAGGCCTGGCGCGGTGACATGCGGTTCGGCTCGCGCGAGCGTGCGCTTTCGTTCCATTCCGTGCCCGGATCGTCGTCCTCGTGATCCATCGAGGAGAGTTGCTGCTGCCAGGCCGAGCGGGTCTGGTGGATCGCGGCCTTGCGCTCCTCGCGGCCGGCATCGCCGGCAGACGGTGAGAGCAGCTCCAGGATCTGGCGGGCGACCTGCTTGGCATCGCCGCAGATGCCGACCGACACCTTCTTGGTAAGCCCGATCCGGTCGGCGTTGATGTCGACCTGGATGATCGAGGCGTTCTTCGGCCAGTAGTCGATGCCGTAGCCCGGAAGCGTCGAGAACGGATTGAGCCTCGTGCCGAGCGCCAAGACAACATCGGCCTTGGAGATCAGCTCCATCGCAGCCTTCGAGCCGTTGTAGCCGAGCGGGCCGACCGACAGGCGATGGCTCCCCGGGAAGGCGTCATTGTGCTGGTAGCCGCAGCAGACTGGCGCGTCGAGACGCTCGGCGAGCTTCATGGAATCGGAGATGGCATTGCCGATGACGACGCCGGCGCCGTTGAGAATGACCGGGAATTTTGCCTCGGACAAAAGCTTGGCCGCTTCGGCAATCGCCTGCGGGCCACCAGCCGGGCGCTCGAAGCGAACGATCGCCGGCAGGTCGACGTCGATCACCTGGGTCCAGTAGTCGCGCGGGATGTTGATCTGTGCTGGGGCACAGCCGCGCCAGGCCTTTTCGATGACGCGGTTGAGCACCTCGGGGATACGCGAGGGATCGCGTACTTCTTCCTGGTAGCAGACCATCTCCTCGAACATCGCCATCTGGTCGACTTCCTGGAAACCGCCCTGCCCGATCGTCTTGTTGGCCGCCTGCGGCGTGACCATCAGAAGCGGCGTGTGGTTCCAGTAGGCGGTCTTGATCGCGGTGATGAAGCCGGTGACGCCGGGGCCGTTCTGGCCGATCGCAACCGACATCGTGCCCGTGGCGCGGCTGAAGCCGTCGGCCATCATGCCGGCATTGGTCTCATGGGCGCAGTCCCAGAATTTGATGCCGGCCTTCGGGAACAGGTCCGACACCGGCATCATGGCCGAGCCGATGATGCCGAAGGCATGTTCGAGGCCATGCATCTGAAGAACTTTGACGAAGGCTTCCTCGGTGGTCATTTTCATGGGGTGGTTCCTTTCCTGGTATTATTTCAGAGAGTTAGAGGATCTCGTCACGGAGGTAGTACCAGCGGTACATTCCCCATTGGCCGAGCCGTCGGAACGGCGTCAGAAGCCCGTGGCCCGGCAGAGGCGAAGTGAAGATGGGAAGGTCGAGGCCGCCGCCTTTGCCGGCGACCATCTGGGCCATGCGACGGCCGGCCTGGGCGGAATACATCACGCCGTTGCCGCCATAGCCCATGGCGTAGAACAGCCTCTGGCTCCGGTCCGGCTGGAAGATGCGCGGCATCATGTCGTGGCTGACATCCACCCACCCCCACCAGGAGTAGTCGATGTCGATGCCGCGGAGTGCCGGGAACTTGCGGTAGAGACCGGCAAGCAGAAGCTCGAGATGCTTCGGATTGCTCGCGTCGCGTCCGGTGATGGCGCTGCGGCTGCCGATCTGCACCCGGCCATCCGGCAGCATGCGATAGTAGTGACGCAGCGTCCGGGTATCAGTGAGCGGGATGCGCGCCTTGAAGTTCAGCGCCTTCTGCTCGCTTTCCGTCAGCGGCCGAGTGACGATCGAGTTCGACAGGATAGGCATCAGTCGGTGGCGGGTGAGCGCGTTCATGCCGGGTGACGTGTAGCCGGCCGTCGCAATGCAGACGGCACGCGCCCGCACCGTTCCGCCAGGCGTCGTCAGGTAATGCATGCCGCCCTTGGCGGTGCAATCAAGTACCGGGCTCGACGTATGCACCTTTGCCCCCAGCTTGCGGGCAAGCCTGAGGTAGCCAAAGGCGAGCTTGGCGGCATGGATGCCCATGCCATCGGGCTCATACATCGCCCCGCGGGCTTCCTCGTCGCGAACGAAATCGCGGTGGATCTCGTCGCGCGAGACCATGCGGGCGCGATAGCCGAAGGTATCGTTGAGGACGCGGACCTCGCTTTGCAACGCCGGCAGCATCTTGTCGCGGTGGGCGATATAGAGATGGCCGCCATCCTGCGGATCGCAGTCGATTTCGGGCTCGCGGACGAGAGAGCGAAAGAGGTCGAATCCCTCGGAAATCTCCGCATGCATCTTGCGGGCAACGTCCACGCCCCAGCGGGCGATCCATTGCGAGCGCTTCAGGCGGCCGGCAGAAATCTGTGCCTGCCCGCCGTTGCGGGTGCTGCAGCCCCAGGCGACGCCATTGGCCTCCAGCACCGTTGCTTTGATGCCGTGCTCGCGCGCCAGATGAATGGCGCAGGAGAGACCGGTATAGCCGGACCCGATGATCGCAACATCGACATCGATATCGCCCGTGATCGGACCGTCGTCCTCCGGTTCGGGACCGGCGGTGCCGATCCAGTAGGTCGGCGCATAGTCCTTGCCCGTGCCGGGGCTGCGGGCATGGTTGGGGTCATAGGCCGGGTCAAACGGCTCTCTTTCAGGCTTCAAGGGTGTGGCGCGCAGTTGCATGGCTCTAGCTCCAGGCCATCAGTAGCGGGGTTGCAGGACCGGGCGGTTCTTGCGGAACGCCTGCTTGCGCACGATCTTGCCGTTGCGGAAGGTGAAGAGGTCGCAGCCTTCTGCCTCGATGCGGCTGCCGTCGGCAGCGGTGCCTGAGAAGGTCCACTCGGACACGCCGCGATTGCCTTCGACGAAGTGGCTGTGGTTGCCCCATTCGGCGTCCGGCATCGATTTCCAGACGCCGCTGAAGGCATCTGCGATCGGACCGGTACCGACGAAACGGTTGCCGTAGACCTCCGGGCCGCCGACGGCGTTGAATACGCAATCTTCGGCGAAGAAGTGCATGACCCCGTCGATGTCATGCCGGTTGAAGGCGTCGAACAAGGTTTTGAGATCGGTTGCCGTCAGTGTCATGGTCCAGTCCTTTGGCTTGGTCGTAAGGCATGGCTTCGCCGGAGACGGGAAAGGCCGTCTTCAAAAGGCCGCCAGGCCGTATTCAGTTGAAGTGTCGGAGGTAGCCGCCGGTTAGAGGCGGCCCTTCCAGGGGATCAGCGCCTTTTCGAGGTAGCGGATCAGAAGATCGAAGGCGAAGGCGAAGATGCCGATGATGAAGATGCCCATGATCACCGTGTCGCTTTCGAGGTTTTCGGCGGCATTCAAAACCATGAAGCCGAGGCCTCGGTTGGCCGCCACCATTTCGGCGGCAACCAGGGTGGTCCAGCCGACGCCGATGCCGATGCGCATGCCGGTGAAGATCTCCGGCAAGGCCGCCTTCATGATCACCTGGCTGATCACCTGCCCGCGGGTGGCGCCCATCGCATAGGCAGCGTGGATCTGTTCCGTCGAGACCGAACGCACCCCTGCCCTTGCGGCAATTGCCATTGGCGCAAAGATCGCCAGATAGATCAGGAACACCTTCGGGAACTCACCGATGCCGAGCCAGATGATGACGAGCGGCAGGTAGGCGAGCGGCGGCAACGGCCGATAGAATTCGATGATCGGATCGAACAGGCCGCGCACGAAGCGATTGACGCCCATGAGCACGCCAATCGGCACGGCGGTCAGCAGCGCCAGCAGGAAAGCGCCGAACACGCGGCCGATACTGGCAAGCGTGTGCTGCATCAGCGTCGAGTTCGAAACACCGTCGGTCATCGCCAGCATGAACTTGTCCCAGACCGCCAGCGGCGACGGCAGGAACAGCGGCTTGACCCAGCCGCCTTCGGTCACGAGGAACCAGAGAGCGACGATAACGACCGTCGTCGAAAAGCTGATGAGGCCGCTGCTGCCTTCACCGGGCGCGCCGAAGATCTTGCCGGCCTTTACGGGCTTGGCGCGTGTCACTCTGTCAAGCATGGGCCACCTCCGGGTTGCCGGACGCACGTTCGTCGCCATAAATGATGCCGAGCACTTCTTCGCGCATGCGGATGAATTCCGGGCTGGATTTGATTGCGCGCGCATTGCCCTCGGCGAGGAACCGCTTGTTGAAGCTGAGCTCGTAGGTGTGGGTGATGCGGCCCGGGCGCGGCGACATGACGATCAGCCGCGAGCCGAGGAACAACGCTTCTTCCACACTGTGGGTGATGAAGAAGAACATCTTGTTGGTGAGTTGCCAGACCTTGAGCAACAGCTCCTGGATGGTCTCGCGTGTCAGCGCGTCGAGTGCTGCCATCGGTTCGTCCATCAGGAGCATCGCGGGATCGCAGGTCAGCGCCCTTGCGATGCCAACACGTTGCTGCATGCCGCCTGAGAGGTGGTAGATCATGTGGCGGTGGAAATCCTGCAGGCCGACCAGAGCTAGGTTCTTGGTGGCAAGATCCCGCCGGGTCGCCTTGTCGACGCCGCGCAGCTTGAGGCCGAACTCGGTGTTCTCGATGACGTTCAGCCAAGGCAGAAGCGCGTGCTTCTGGAAGACGACGCCGCGCTCGGCGCCAGGTCCGTTGACCTGATGGTTGCCAAGGGTGATGTCGCCTTCCGATGGGGCCATGAAGCCCGCCATCAGGTTGAGCAGCGTCGTTTTTCCGCAGCCCGATGCGCCCAGCGCAACGACGAAGTCTCCGCTGTTGATGGTAAGGTTGACGCCTTTCAAGGCGATGATTGCCTGGTCCGAATAGAGGCCCGGGTAGGTCAGACTGATGTTTCTGACGCTCAATGTTTCCATGAGAAATGCCTCCCTGCACCTCGGTCACGGTCTATGATGGTGCGCCGGCCGCTCCTCAACGGCCGGGGCAATCGACAGATTAGCCTATTGTGCGGCCGCCTTGGCAAAGTCGGCGTTCACATAAGGCGCGTAGTCGTCGAGCGACTGGCTGATCTGCTTCTGCTCGACGAGGAACTTGGCGCTTTCGGTCAGTGCACGCGTGGCGCCGCCGCCGAGCCAGACCTCGGAGGCCTGCTCATCCGCATTCGGGAACGAAAGCAGGCGCAAGGCTTCGACGGTGCTCGGGCCATCGCCGCCGATCAGCTTGACGATTCCTTCCACTTGCGGCGACTCCTCCGTCCACGCCGCCTTGTTGGCGTTGTAGTCGGCATAAGCGTCCGCCAGAACCTTGGTGAAGGCTTCCATCAGCTTCGGGTTCTCCGAGGCCCAGGCCTTGTCGACCACCAGCCCGTCGAAGGTCGGCACGCTAGCCGCGCCAATCACCTCGGAATCCGAGATCGTCTTGCCGGTCTTCTGGATTTCCGAGAGCGCCGGCGGCCAGACATAGGCGGCGTCGATATCGCCACGCTGCCAGGCGGCAACGATCTGCGGCGGCTTCAGGTTGAGGATTTCCACCTCGCGCGGATCGACGTTCCAGACCTTGTTCATACCGACCAGCAAGTGAAAATGCGACGTCGAGACGAAAGGCACGGCGACCTTCTTGCCCTTGAGATCGGCCGGCGTCTCGATGCCCGAGCCCTCGCGGGCGACCAGCGCTTCCGACTGGCCGATATTGTCGAGGATCCAGAAGAGCTGCAGTTCGACGCCGCGCGTCGCGGCAGCCGCAGTACCGGTCGAACCGAGAACGCCGATCGGCACGTCACCGGAGGCAAGCGCTGTAGTGATGTCGCCGGCCGAGCTGAACTGGCGCCAGTCGATCGAATAGCCGGCCTCCTTGGCGGCCGCATCGAAGCGGCCATCGGCGATCGCAGCCACGAACGGGCCGACGATCTGCTGATAGCCGACGACGAGTTTCGTTTCGGCATAAGCGACGCCGGATGCGGCCAGGCTCGCGACAATGCTGGCGGCTGCGGCCAGTCGTCTGAAATGTCCATGTAGCATTTGTCTTCCTCCTCTTTGTTTATTCGCTGACCGTTTCTCCGGTCTTGCTGATGACGATAAGGCCGAGATCCGGCTTGCGTTATATCCAGTCTGGAAGTTGAATAGATCCAGTTTAACGCTGTCGGGGGAGCAGGCGTCGTGCAGATGAACGTTTCCGAAACCATTTTTTTCATCGATCGCGACAGTGGGATCGGCCTGCAGGCGCAGTTGCGCGAGACGGTCGTTTCGGCCGTGCTCGCCGGAAGGGTGCAGCCGCGCGCGCATCTGCCATCCAGCCGCAAGCTCGCCGACTATCTGCGAATATCGCGCATCACGGTGACACTCGCCTATCAGGAACTGATCAACCAGGGCTATGTCGAGGCGGTCAACCGCAGCTCCTATCGCATCTCCGGCAATCCGCCGGGCATGGATGTGGAAGGGGAGCGCCGATCCGCCGGCTCCAATCCGATCGACTGGAGCCGCAAGATCAAGATGAGCTTTGGCGTCGTGCGCCAGGTCGCCAAGCCGCTGGACTGGCGGCGCTATCCATTCCCCTTCCTCTATGGCCAGATGGACCCGACACTGTTCGATCTCAATGCCTGGCGCGACTGCGCCCGGCGGGCATTGGCGCGAGAGGATTTCGTGCTGATGGCGAGCGACTTTGCCGCGGCCGACGATGTGCGGCTGGTCAACTACATCTGCTCGCGCACGCTGCCGCGCCGGGGCATCCACGCCACGCCGGACGAAATCCTCGTCACCGTCGGCGCGCAGAATGCGCTCTGGATCGTGACCCGTCTGATCTTGGAGAAGGGCTCCGCCGCCGTCTGTGAAAACCCCTGCCATCCCGATATCAGCGCCTCGCTGTTGTTGAGCGGCGCCGACGTCACCACCGTCGATGTCGATGTCGAGGGCCTGTCACCGGATGCCTTGCCGGAAAACGTCGATGCCGTCTTCGTGACCCCGAGCCACCACTCGCCGACCGGCGCGACTATGCCGGTGGATCGGCGAACGCAACTGCTGCAGGCTGCGGAAGAACGGGATTTCGTCATCGTCGAGGACGATTACGAGTTCGAGATCAGCTACCTCGCTCCGCCTTCCCCGGCGCTGAAGGCGCTCGATCCGTCAGGCCGGGTGCTCTACATCGGCAGCTTCTCGAAATCGCTTTTTCCCGGGCTTCGGCTCGGCTACCTCGTGGCGCCAGCCGCCTTCATTCGCGAGGCGCGTGCGCTTCGCTCGCTGATGTTGCGCCACCCGCCCGGACACCTTCAGCGCACCGCGGCGTATTTCCTGGCGCTCGGCCATTACGACGCCGTGCTCCACCGGATGCGGACCGAATATCACAAGCGCCACGTAATCATGGCCGAGTCACTGCGTAGGGCGAACCTGAAAGTCGCAGGCTCCTCGACCTTCGGCGGCACGTCCTTCTGGATGGAGGGACCGGAAGGGCTCAATGCCGACCGGCTGGTCAGCGAATTGCGGCAGGACGGCGTGCTGGTCGAATCCGGCTCGCCCTTCTTCCCCAGAAGCGACCAGCCCTGCCGCTACTTCCGCATGGGATATTCGTCCATTCCAAGCACAAGCATTGCTGAGGGCGTCGCCCGGGTTCGCGCCCGCATCGACAGTCTTTGCGGCGGCAGCGAGCAGGCCTCAGTGGCGAAGTGACAGGTTGACCGCTTGTGGCTTTCCCTATCGAGCTGGCCGTAGCGTACCTTGGCCTAAGGCGTCCTCTCCATTGCCCACAATGTTGCTCGCGCCTGGGTCGATCAATTGGTCATTTGGATTGTCGCCATGATCGTATTCAAGATTGTCGACAAAGACGTTGACAAATATTTTTGGCGTGCGATGGTGCCGCTTAGCAGCAACGAGCTAGGGAGGAGCAGGTTGATGCAAGGGCTCCAGGAGACCGCGTACTCGCACGACTTTTCGCAATGCCGCACGCACGAGCCCGCACCGCCGGGCCGGCTCGCCTGACATCTCCTCATTCGATCGCCATTGCGGCGTCCAACACTGGACTCGGGTTTCTGAACCGCCTCCATGAAGCGGCGCAGAGATATGCCCCTGTTCGAGTTGATGCTTGGTGTTGGCCATCGAATGACCGCCGATCGACAACGGGACTTGGTGCTTCAAGCCTCGCCAGGAGGCTTTCGCTTGGGTGCATCGCCGTCCAAGAACGCCGGTTGATCGAGATTGCCGCATAGGCCGCCGAAGGTCTTTGCGGTGATCGACACGACCGAGAAGGTCATGCCGCGCAACAGCAGATCACGCCACTGGCCGCCCCTGTCGGGCGGCGAGATGGACGGCCTGTGAGCCGTCCTTGCCTCTTAAAAAGAAGCTTCCCGTTCAAGGGGACCGGTGACCTCAACAAAGGAGAACAGCAGAATGCTCAAGAAACTGATCCTCGCAGCCGCCATGTCGACGGCGCTTTCCGCGGCTGCTCACGCGGAGACGCTCAAATGGGGCTCCTCGCGCGATATCTACTCGCTCGACCCTTATTCCTATGGCGACAGCTACACGCTGTCTTTCCTCAATCACGTCTATGAAGGGCTCGTGCGCTTTGACGCCGACCTGAAGATCGAGCCGGCCCTGGCGACCTCCTGGGAAACGGTATCGGACACGGTCTGGCGGTTCCATCTGCGCGAGGACGTCAAGTTCCACAATGGCGCTGATTTCACGGCCGATGACGTGATCGCCTCGCTGACGCGGGTCAGCGATCCTGCATCTCCGCTACGGGGCAACCTCCCGGCATACAAGTCGGCGAAGAAGGTCGACGACCGCACTGTCGATATCGAACTGACCGGCCCCTATCCGCTGCTCTTGAACGACCTGACGAACATCCACATTTTCGACGCCACGTGGCTCGCCGACAACAATTCGCTGAAGCCGACGGATGTCGGCAAGAAGATAGAAGGCTACGCTACCTACCACACCAACGGCACGGGTCCGTTCAAGCTCGAGAGCCGCACGCCCGACAGCAAGACCGTTCTGGTCAAGAACGGCGAGTGGTGGGACCCGGCGAAGTCCAACATCGATCGCATCGAGTTTACGCCGATTGTCTCAGCCGCGACACGCGTGGCGGCACTGTTGTCAGGCGAGATCGACTTCACTGAGAATGCGCCAGCGCAGGATCTTCCGCGCCTTGTCGCGCAGCCGGACCTGAAGGTCATGGAGCGCACCGACCTTCGCACCATCATGATGGGCTTCAACCGCAAACCGAAACTGGCCGACGGCGTCGACAACAAGTTCAACGACCTGCGTGTCCGCCAGGCCGTCGCCCATGCGCTCGACACAGAACTCATCCAGAAGCGGGTCATGCGCGGCAAGTCGAGGACAGCGGGTGCGATCGTTGCGCCGGAAATCCCGGGATATGTCGAAGCACTGGACAAGGTCGTGCCGTACGATCCCGAACTGTCGAAAAAGCTGCTCGCCGAGGCCGGCGCAAGCGATCTCCCCTTCACGCTCGTCTGCACGAACGAGGCCTATGTCAACGAAGAGGAGCTTTGCCAGAGCATCGTCAACATGCTGAGCCGCGCCGGCTTCAAGCCGCAACTCGACATCGGCCCGACGGCGGCACAGGCGCCCAAGCGCACGGGCGGTCTGTCGGATGTCTACATCATCGGCTGGGCAAACGAGCCGATGCTCGACAGCTACTCGATCCTGCTTCAGATGATCGAGACGAGGAGCGACAAGGCGGGCGTCTTCAACTGGGGCGGCTGGAGCTATCCTGATATCGACAAGCTGATCATCCAGGCATCGACCGAAATGGATCGGACCAAGCGGCTCGATCTGCAGACCAAGGCACTGCAGATGGTCAAGGACGAGATCATCATGCTGCCGCTGCACCAACAGCCAATGGCTTGGGTGATGAGCAACAAGATCGATAAGGTCGCTCAGCTCGCCGACAACAAGCCCCGCCATTGGCTCACGCATATCGCGGACTAGCCCTGTTGCGGAGCTGGAACGGCGAACGTTCCAGCTTCGACAGGCCGGGACCAGCAGCCCGGACGCTGCCGGCCCCCCTCGTGCTTCTCCGCCTAGATCAGCCAGTCGGCGTCCAGCGCATAGGCCTCGATGGAATCGATCTTCATTTGCGACCCGTCGTCAAAATCGCCATCGGGTGTGCCGGCCATTCCGCCGACCGCGAGATTGACGAGCATGTACATCGGCTCGTGCATGTCCGCGGGGGTATCGGCGCGGGCGATCTCGGTATCGTCGAAGTACCAGACGATCTCGTCTTCCGTCCAAAGCACGCCGTAATCGTGGAACCCGTCGGTATCGGCGACTTGCGCGCCGTCTCTGACGATCGTGTGCTCGCCGCTTTCATTGGAATGGGCGGTGGTGATGACGGTGTTGGTGTCCTGCCCTCGCATTTCGACGACGTCGAGCTCCGGCGGCCAGGAGCCGTCGGCGGGCAGCAGCCAGAAAGCGGGCCAGGCACCTTGATCGTCCGGCATGTCGGCCCGCATCTCGAAGTAACCGTAGGTCTGTGCAAAGGACGAATAGGTCGTCAACATCCCGGACGTGTAGTCATAGCCGCCGATCTCCGACTGGATTGCGTCCGGTGCACGCTCTGCGGTGATCGTCAGTACACCATCCTCGACCGAAAACGGGTTAGCCGATGCGGTCGGCCCGTAACTCGGATTGACGTACCATTGCAGCTCACCGTTTTCCGAGAGCGTCGCCCCCTCTTCCGGCGCCCACCAGTATTTGGCATCCCAGATGCCGCCCGTGCCGTCGGTGAGCTGAAGCGTGTCGAAATCGTCTGAGAAGGTCTGCGTCAGGGCGGATCGGTCCAGGCTCAACTGGAATTGGCCCTCCTGCAGTTGGTCGGCTGTCGTATCGGCCAGGACCAGGCTTTCTCCATCGCCGAGATGGAGGCGGAGATCGTCTCCCTGCTGGCCTGCATTCGCCAGCACCTCTTCGAACGAGGTAATCCCGTATCCGTCGAGACGAATGGTATCGTTGGAGCTGAAGTCGGTGACAAGGTCGCTGCCGTTGCCGTGCTCGAACACGAAGGTATCAGCGCCTCCGGAACCGACCAGCACGTCATTGCCTGCGCGTCCGTCGATGGTCTGGCTGCCGGAGCCACCGGTGATGATGTTGTCGGCGCTGTTGCCGAAGGCGTGTCGACCGTCACCGGTGACGGTCAGGTTTTCGAAGTTCTCCGGTAAGCTGTAGCTCATCCAGGTATCGATCGTGTCTATCCCTTCGCCGGGTGCCTCTTCGGCCCGGTTCGTCGATGAATAGAGATAGTAGACGTCGTCGCCCGTGCCGCCGAACATGGTCACATCGACGGAACCGTCGCCCCAGATCGAATCGTTGCCGGGAGTTCCGTAGAGCGTGGACCCGGATCCGGTTGCGGAAAACCATGCGGTCGAACTTCCGCTATAATGGAGCGGTTGTCCGAGGGCGTTCATGGCAGTTCTGCTCATCGAGAAGTCTCCTGTTTACTGGAGTGCCCCTTCCCGATGAGCACCTCTAGCATCTCAAGCTGTCGCCCACACCCCCAACATTTGCGGATAGCCCGGAGCAGCGGCCTCCCCACGAGGGAGCCGAGCGGACCCAGCCTAGACGTATTTCGACGCGAGAAGTGCTGCGATCTCCGCCTGACAGTTCACGAGCGGACGTGTGTGCTGATTGGCTTTTGCCATCGCCATCGCGCCGGAATAGGCGGCGATGATCAGGGTGGCGAGGCTGCCGGGTTGAATGCCTGCGACGCGCTTCAGGCGGATGTCTTCCTGGAATCGCGCTGCGAGCGCTTCTTCCCAAGCCTCAAAAATCGCACCCAGCGCCTGCTGCATCTCGTCATCATGCCTGGACACTTCGATCGCCATATTGTTCAGCGGGCAGCCGGAGACGGAGCCGTTTTCGGAGAGCTCGCTGATGATCTCGGTGAAGATCTGATCGATCGCTGTGGGCGTATCGCTAGAGGTACGCAGCGGGTCGATCCACGTTTGCCGCACCGCTTCGGCGACGCGGTCGCGGATAACCGCCAATCCAAGTTCCCGTTTGGCCGGAAAGTGATGGGCCATAGCGCCCCCCGAGACGGATGCCTTCGCGCGCAATTCCTGCATTCCCGTCGCGAGATATCCTTGGGTGACAAAGGCCTGGTAGGCCGCATCGACGATCCTGCGGCGCACCGCTTGAGGATCGTTGGTTCTTTTGTGTTCGCTCATGACCGCCGCCTGAAAAATCGTTCGCCATAGTGCCTTGACAAAACAGGTCGATCAACCTGTTATTAGAAACAGGACAATTGACCTGTTGTGGAGGATTCATGGAACCGCACGCCGTTTACGAACTTCGCCGCTACCGACTTCATCCCGGCGGAAGGGATCGCCTGATCGACTTGTTTGACCGCGAATTCGTTGAACCGCAGGAAGCGCTCGGAATGCGTCTTGAAGGCGAATTCCGCGACTGCGACGATCCCGACGCCTTCGTCTGGGTACGTTCCTTTGCCGATATGCAAACGCGAACCGACGCGTTGGCGGCCTTTTATTCGGGCCCGGTTTGGAAGGACCATGGGTCTCGCGCCAACGAGACGATGCTCAACTCGGACAATGTGTTGCTGGTCAAGCCTGTCGCTGGCACGCAGCCGTTTCCTCACAACCTTGCAAGGGAGCAAGAGGTACAATCGACCAGAGGTGTCGTCACCGTGAACCTTTGCTCGCTGGCGCCCGGCACGGAGGACCGTTTCGCTGCATTCTTCATTGCCGAGGCACTGCCGATCCTCGAAGACGCCGGTGCTCGCATCGACGCGGTGTTCGTTACCGAACGCAGCGCAAACGCCTTCCCGAGGCTCCCCGTCCGTGAGGGCGAAACGGTGTTTATCTGGTTTGAAATGCATGAGGACGACGACGGCCTTTCACGGCATCGGGAGCAACTGAACAAGGACGTCAGATGGACCAGTGAGGTCTTTCCTCGAATGGATAGCCAGTGCTGGCGAAGGATCGAGGTTTCTCGGCTGACCCCGACGTCGCGATCGCTTTGCACCTTGTAGCTGGCGCCCATACACGACGGATCGGTACGAACGCACCCACAGCCGCCAGGAACGCATCCTGGCGGAACCAAACCAGCCTCCAAACGTTGTATTGGGTTAGGGGAGGCACGGAATGAAACACGCGGATGTTCGAACAGTCGCCAACTCCCAGATCAGACATATCTGGGACGTCGCGGATTATTGCCGGCGGACCGGTATTCACAAAACCGAAGAGCAGCGCCTGATCAAGATGCTCGGTAGACAGGCAACCAGCCACGAGCTCCAGATGAACATCGTGCGCGTTCAGACGCGTATCCGCTGAAGCTTCGACATGGGAATTGCGCGAGCGGTCACCGCGTGATCGGTGGCCGGTTTCGACTTCTTGCCCGTTCAGAAATTCCTAAAGGTCTTCGCTACCTTAGTCGACGAACTCGACAATCACGCCAGGCTTGACCATCCCCGCCAACTCCTCCGCATCCCAGTTGGTCAGGCGAACGCATCCGTGCGATCCCGACTTGTCGATCATCGACGGCTCCGGCGTGCCGTGAATTCCGTAGGTGGGCTTCGAGAGATCGATCCAGACCGTGCCGACCGGACCGTTCGGACCGCCCGGCAAGGTCAAGATCTTTCGGTTGTCGCCCTGCTTGAAGTTGATCTTGGGATTGTAGACATAGGGCGGCATTCGGGCGACGCCTTTGACCTTGTGCGTTCCCGAAGGAGATGGCGTCTCCCGGCTGCCGATCGTTGCCGGATAGGCTGCGATCAGCGTATCGTCGGCGCCAAGTGCCACGATTTGACCGGTGCGCCGGTGCGCTTCAATGCGCTTGACCGTTCCCTGCGTCGATGGACCTGGGTTCACAACGGAAACCGTGTCACCGACCGAGAACGCCGAAGTCTGATTGAGCGCCTTGAGAAGGTCGATATCCATGTGGAAGCGCTCCGCCAGCTTCTCGGCGACGCTCGTGTATCCGAGCTGAGCCATCTTCGCCTGCTCGGAGTAGTCTTCGGGGATCTCAGCGACCAATCCTTGAGCATCGTCTTCGGAGATGACGTAGGGCTCGACCACCGTCGTCTGCTCCGGCAGTCGCCCGATGACGTCGGCGTCCAATGTTCCGTCAGCGGACAGGCCTTGCATGGTCTCGAAGGCGGCGATCGCCTTGGCGACATTCTCACCGGCGAAACCGTCGATCACACCGGGCGACGCCCCCGCCCGATCGAGAAGCACCTGGAGCCGGACGATGGCGGGGTCTGGCTTGTCCGAGGTCTCGGTCGTCCGTTCCAACAATGTGGGTGTAATCGATGCACCGTCGATGGCGTCTGGCTGAAGCGTCTGGGCATTGGCCAGCGCGGCGGGGGATAGCAGCATCAGCGCCGCCAATGGAACCTTGTTTTTCATGATCTCTCAATCGATCAGCCCCTGATTTGTTCCCGCCTCGCGGCGCCAAGATGCTGCTTTCTCAGGTGCAAACGGCATTGACCTTGCGGCTTTTTCGCCGCCGCCAATCGGCCCCAGGCCGAGCCTCGATCCGTGGCCCCATAGGCGCACCGACCTCGTGTCAGAGAAAGTCTCTTGACAGAACACGAAAGTCGAAATCTTATTGTAAAGCGTTTTAGTAAATCGGTTTACAACGGCAGGGGATGGAGCCAAGGTGACCACACGACGCGTCACAGGTCTGAAGGATGTAGCCCGAGCTGCCGGCGTTTCCGTGACAACGGTCTCGCGCCTGCTGAACGGATCGCTCGACCTGCCTTTCGAAACGAAGAAGCGGATCTCGGATGCGATCCGCGACCTCAATTACCAGCCCAACCCGCATGCCCGCCGGCTCAGCCGCGGTCGTTCCGATACGATCGGTCTTGTCGTTCCCGATATCGCCAACCCCTTCTTCGCGACGCTCGTGGCAGCTGTCGAAGAAGAGGCGGATACCCGCGGGCTTGCCGTCTCGCTTTACGCCACCCTGAACCGGGCCGGTCGCGAGGTCGCCTATCTCCAGCTGATCGAACGCAATCACGTCGATGGCCTGATCTTCGTCACCAACCACCCGGACGACGGTCAACTCGCCACGTTGATAAACCGCACCGGCAAAGTCGTGATCGCCGACGAAGACGTTCCCGGCGCGCAGGCACCCAAGCTCTTCTGCGATAACGAGCTGGGCGGAGCGCTCGCAGGCCGGCATCTGGCGGAATTCGGGCACAGGGATGTGCTGTTCGTCGGCGGCCCGCAAGCGATGATCAGTTCGCGTCGGCGCTCCAACGGTCTTGAGCGGACGCTGCGCGATGCGTTCGGCGAGGATATCCGTCTTTTAAAATACGCCGGTGACTACACCGTGGCCTTCGGTCGGCAGGCGGCGAAGCGCTTCATCGAGGAAGGTCGCCCGGCAACGGCGATCTTCGCCAGCTCGGACGAAATCGCCATCGGCATGATCGAGGTCTTCCGGGACCAGGGGGTTTCGATCCCGGACGATGTTTCGGTCATCGGCTTTGACGACGTCGGCCCGCTCCATCTTTTCGGTCCGCCTATGACCGCCATTCGCCAGCCGGTCCGCGCGATCGGCGGGCGTGCCCTCTCCCTTCTTCTCGAAACAAACTGGCAGGGCAAACAGGCTCTCGTCGAAGAGCTCCTGCCAGTCGAAATCGTCGTGCGGAAATCCGTTGCTCCGCCTGCGAAACGATAAATCACGCAATGGAGAACCAACAGAGGATGAGAACATGAACTGGAATTTGAAACGCAGGACTTTAGTCGCCACGCTTGGTTTCACGGCATTGACGACCCTCGGCGCTGCTCTCTCGCCGGCCCTTGCCGCCGAAAAGACCTTTGCACTCGTGCAAATCAACCAGCAGGCGCTTTTCTTCAATCAGATGAACGAAGGCGCGCAGAAGGCGGCCGACGCTGCCGGCGCGAAGCTCGTCATCTTCAATGCCAACAACGACCCGGCCGCGCAGAACAGTGCGATCGAAACCTACATCCAGCAGAAGGTCGATGGCATCGCCGTCGTTGCAATCGACGTCAACGGCATCATGCCGGCGGTCAACCAGGCAGCCGAAGCCGGGATCCCCGTCGTCGCCATCGATGCGATCCTTCCGGAAGGCCCGCAGAAGGCGCAGATCGGCGTCGACAACGCAACGGCCGGCGCCGACATGGGCAAGTTCTTCCTCGAATACATCAAGGCCAACGCCGATGGCAAAGCCAAGATCGGTGTCGTCGGCGCGCTGAACTCCTTCATTCAGAACGTTCGCCAGGAGGGATTTGAAAAGACCATCAAGGATGTCGACGGTATCAGCTCGGCCGGCGTCGTCGATGGACAGAACGTGCAGGACAACGCGCTCGCTGCCGCCGAGAACCTGATTACCGGCAATCCCGACCTGACCGCAATCTATGCGACCGGCGAGCCGGCCCTGATGGGTGCCATCGCCGCGGTCGAAAGCCAGAGCAAGCAGGATAGCGTGAAGGTCTTCGGTTGGGACCTGACGGCCCAGGCGATCGCCGGCATCGACGCCGGCTACGTCACCGCCGTGATCCAGCAGGACCCGGCTGCCATGGGTGCCGCTGCCGTCGACGCCTTGAAGAAGGTCTCCGACGGCGGCAGCGTCGAAAAGACCATCGCCGTGCCGGTAACGATCGTCACCAAGGACAAGGTCGAGCCATATCGGGCGATCTTCAAATGATGACGACTGAAAGACAGCATCCTCCCGCTGTCGCTGGTGTCGGGGGGGCTCTGCCCTCCCGCACCGGTGTCAGTCCCCGCGTGTCCCTCAAAGGGATCGTCAAGACGTTCGGATCGCACCAGGCGCTGCGTGGCGTCGACCTCGACATCTATCCCGGCGAGTGCCTTGGCCTCGTCGGCGACAACGCCGCCGGCAAATCGACGCTGACCAAGGTCATCTCGGGCACCTACATTCCCGATGGCGGGACCATTACGCTGGAAGGCGAAGAGGTTCGGTTCTCAGGACCTGCGGACGCCCGTAACCGCAATATCGAAATGGTCTTTCAGGACCTGAGCCTTTGCGACCACATCGATGTGGTCGGCAATCTTTTCCTCGGTCGAGAAATCAGCAAAGGGCCATTCCTCGATACGAGGACCATGCTCGAGGAAGCACGCAAGATGCTCGATGCGCTGGAGATCCGCATTCCGCGTCTGACCGGCAAGGTCGCTCAGCTCTCGGGCGGACAGCGTCAGGCGATCGCGATCGCGCGCGCCGCTTCGTTCAATCCGAAAGTCCTGATCATGGACGAGCCCACCTCGGCGCTCGCCGTGGCGGAGGTCGAAGCCGTGCTCGCGCTGATCAACCGCGTCAAGGCAAAGGGCGTCTCGGTCATCCTGATCACCCACCGTCTCCAGGACCTGTTCCGTGTCTGCGACCGCATTGCCGTGATGTACGAAGGCACCAAGGTCGCCGAGCGCGAAATCGGCAAGACCAACCTGGAAGACCTCGTCAAGCTGATCGTCGGGGAAGGAGCCAAGCAATGACGGCCTATACCGAACGTGCGAAAGGCTCGCCGGCGGCAGACTTCCTTTCGGAAAACGCCCAGGTCCTGTCGATCGCCTTTTTCTTCCTGGCCTGCGTCGTCTTTTTCGCGGCCACGACCGATACTTTCATGACGCTCGGCAACATTCTGAACGTCATCCGCCAGGCAGCGCCGATTCTCATCGTCGCCGTTGCGATGACGCTCGTCATCATCACCGGCGGCATCGACCTCTCTGTCGGCTCGCAGGTCGCCCTGGTCAATGCGGTTGCGGCCATTGTCTTGGCCATGGGCTATCCTTGGCCTCTCGTCGTCGTCGCGATGCTCTTCTTCGGCGCCTTTCTCGGCTTCGTGCAGGGATGGTTCACCGCCTATCAGGGTATTCCGGCCTTCATCGTCACACTTGCCGGCCTGTCGATCCTGCGCGGCTTGGCGCTCTATCTGACGCAAGGGTACTCGATCCCGATCAAGGACGCTCCCGGCTTCTTCATGCTCGGCCGCGGTGAATTGCTGGGCATTCCGATGCCTGCGCTTATCGCGGTTGCGGTCGCGGTCGCCGGTTATGTCGTCATATCCTCCACCAAATACGGCCGCCAGGTCGTCGCCGTCGGGTCCAACATGGAAGCGGCTCGCCGCGTCGGCATGCCGGCGAAATGGGTGATCGCCTCGGTCTATATGATCGCCGGCGTTGCCTGCGCCCTTGCTGGCCTATTGATCGCCGCGCGCCTCGGCTCCGGCTCTTCGAATGCGGCCGTCGGCTTCGAGCTTCAGGTTATCGCCGCCGTAGTGCTGGGCGGGACATCGCTGATGGGGGGGCGCGGCACGATCCTCGGGACCGTGCTCGGCACGATGACGATTGCGGTCATCGGCAACGGCCTGATCCTCATGCATATCTCGCCGTTCTTCACGCAGATTGTTACCGGTGCGATCATTCTCGTTGCGATCTGGCTCAACACCCGGATCTTCACCGCCAACTTTCGCTTCGGCGGCAAGAGATGACCGTCATGAGCAAGGAACTGTCAGAAGGACATGTGCGGTCCGGCAAGGTGATGACGGTGAACGGCGCGATCGACGCGAATCAACTCGGCATCACACTGATGCACGAGCATATCCTCAACGATTGCCGCTGCTGGTGGAACGCACCGCAAACGAAGGAGCGTCAGTATCTCGCCGAAGGCTTCGTCTGCATGGAGATCCTCGGCGAACTGCGCCAGGACCCCTTCGTTAACAAGCACAACATTACGCTTGACGACGAACCCTTGGCTATCGCCGAATTGCAGGCTTTCGCGACCGCAGGCGGCCGTACAGTCGTCGAACCCACCTGCAATGGCATCGGTCGAAACCCGCTCGCCTTACGGCGCATCTCCAAGGCGACGGGTCTCAATATCGTGATGGGGGCCGGATACTATCTTGCCTCCTCGCATCCGGCCGAGGTCGCCGACATGAGCGTCGACCAGATCGCCGACGGCATCGTCCGCGAGGCCAAAGACGGTGTCGACGGCACGGGCGTGAAAATCGGACTGATCGGCGAGATCGGCGTCTCCTCCGATTTCACCCCGGCCGAGGAGAAGTCCCTGCGTGGGGCCGCCCGGGCGCAGGTCCGGACCGGTTTGCCGCTGATGGTGCATCTGCCGGGCTGGTTCCGGCTCGGCCATCGGGTGCTCGATGTCGTCGCCGAGGAAGGGGCGGATCTGCGCCACACCGTGCTTTGTCACATGAACCCGTCCCACGACGATTTCGCCTATCAAAGCGAGCTCGCCGAACGCGGTGCGTTCATCGAATACGACATGATCGGCATGGACTTCTTCTATGCCGATCAACAGGTACAGTGCCCGAGCGACGAAGAGGCAGCACGAGCGATCGCCAGGCTGGTGGACGCCGGCCACATGGACCGCATCCTGCTCTCGCACGATGTGTTCCTGAAGATGATGCTCAGCCACTACGGAGGCAACGGCTATGCCTACGTCCTGCGCCACTTCCTGCCGCGTCTCAAACGACACGGGCTGGAGGACGGCGCGCTCGACAGAATGATGCGGGACAACCCCCGCTCGGTATTCCAAACCGGGGCCTGATATCGGCTCCCAACGCTATTCAAGACAGACGGATAGACCATGACAAAGAAAGTGCTTCTCGTCGGCGAGAGCTGGGTAAGCTCCGCCACCCACTACAAGGGTTTCGACCAGTTCGGCAGCGTGACCTTCCATCTGGGCGCGGAACCGCTCGTCAAGGTGCTCAAGGACAGCGAGTTCGAGCTGACCTACATGACCGCACACGACGCCGTGGACCAGTTCCCCTATGAAATGGCAGGCCTCGACCAGTACGATGCGATCATCCTGTCGGATATCGGCGCCAACTCGCTGTTGCTGCCGCCGGCCGTATGGCTGCACTCGCGCACCGTTCCGAACCGGTTGAAGCTCATCAAGGCTTGGGTCGAAAAGGGCGGAGCGCTGTTGATGGTCGGCGGCTACTTCTCCTTCCAGGGTATCGACGGTAAGGCGCGCTGGCGCCGCACGGCTGTCGAAGACACGCTTCCGGTGACGTGCCTTCCCTATGACGACCGCGTCGAGATTCCCGAGGGCGCGGTTGCCGACGTCGTCAAGCCGGACCATCCGACCATGGCGGGGCTTTCGGGCAGTTGGCCGTTGCTTCTCGGCGTCAATGAAGTGGAGGTTCGCGATGGCGCCGAGGTCGTCGCCCGGCTTCCCGAAGATCAGGGCGGACACCCGCTGCTCGTCCTTGGCGGTTTCGGCAAGGGGCGCACCGCCGCCTGGACGTCCGATATCGGCCCCCACTGGCTGTCGCCGGCATTCTGCGAGTGGGAGGGCTACGGCCGCCTCTGGAAGAACATCCTTGGGTGGATGACGGCAACGGAGCGCTAACCGCAGCGAGGAGCGCGCGCTGAGGAGAGCCTCAGCGCGCAGCCAGGATCGCTTGCAACTGCTCGATCGATGGAAACGCCGAACGGGTTCCGGGACGGCTGACAGTGATGGCGGCGGCGCGCGTTGCATGTTCGATCGCGGTGCGATCGAGGCGAGTGCCACGAAGTGCGGCGGATGCGAGCGCCACCGCCATGAACGTGTCGCCGGCGCCTGTCGTGTCGACGACGTCGCATTCGACGGCGCCGATCCGGACACTGCTTTCGGCGGTGACGAGCATGGCTCCGTCGCCGCCGAAGGTCAGGACGACTTCGCGAACGCCGGCCGCAAGCAGCTTGCGGGCAGCCTCTTCGCCGCTGGTACCGGTCATTGCCTGCGCCTCACCCTGGTTGAGGAAAGCAATGTCAACCAAGGGCCACAGGGTGCTGAAATAAGGACGCAAGGGAGACGGATTGAAGGCGGTGATCATGTGGCGGGCGCGCGCAGCTTCAAGGACACCGCGCGTCGTTTCGTCCGACAGGTTTCCCTGGAGCACAGCAAGGTCGCCGGGAACCGCGTCGGCCAGCGCTGCCACGGCGTCGGCAAGCGTGAGGTTCTGGGCAGAGTCGGTGGTCGTGATGTTGACGTTTTCTCCATCCGGCGTGGTCAGCACGATCGAGAAGTCGGTGGACTTGCCGAGGACCGGCACAAGTCTGCTGACCACCGGTTCGCTTGCCAGATGCTGGCGGATCATGTCGGCGCGAAAGCCGTCGCCGAAGGCTGCGACAAGGCTCGTCGGCAGGCCGGTGCGGGCCATGACAACAGCCTGGTTCGCGCCCTTGCCACCGAGGTCCCGGGACCGCTGGCTACCGTGGATCGATGCGCCCGCGGCCGGCATTTCCGACACGGCGATAGTCTCGTCCACCGTCACATTACCGATTACGTAAGCGTGCATGAACATACCTTCGAAAGGGAGAGAAATGCAGGAAATATCTGACAAGTCCACAAGCGCCATAAGGGAAATATTTGGGACTGACAAGGTTCTGATCGGCATGATCCATTGCCCGGCCTTCCCCGGTGCGCCGCGCTATCGGGGTGCCGATATGTCTGTTATCTACGATGCCTGCATGCGTGACGCCGAGGCGTTGGTCGAGGGTGGCCTGCATGGCCTGATGATCGAAAATCATGGCGACGTGCCGTTCTCCAAGCCGGAAGATATCGGCCACGAAACGGCAGCCTTCATGTCGGTCGTCACCGACCGGATCGCGCGGGCGACAGGTGTGCCGCTCGGCATCAACGTCCTTGCCAATGCGCCGATCCCGGCCTTTGCCATAGCCATGGCGGGCGGCGCCAAGTTCATTCGCGTCAACCAGTGGGCCAACGCCTATGTCGCCAACGAAGGCTTCATGGAGGGGCGGGCCGCAGAAGCGATGCGCTACCGTTCGCTGCTGCGTGCCGAGCACATCAAGGTCTTTGCCGACAGCCATGTGAAGCACGGCGCCCACGCCATCGTGGCCGACCGATCGATCCAGGAGTTGACGCGCGACCTCGCCTTCTTCGACGCCGACGGTGTGATCGCCACCGGTCAGCGCACCGGCAATACGGCAACCATCGAGGAGATCGAGGAGATCGGCTCGGCGACGCACCTACCGCTTCTGGTCGGCTCGGGCGTGACCAAGGACAACATCGTCGAAATCCTCAAGCGCACCAACGGCGTGATCGTCGCCTCGTCTCTGAAGCAGGGCGGGGTCTGGTGGAACCCGGTCGATATCGAGCGGGTTAAGGCTTTCCGCGCCGCTGCCGAACCCGCGCTGGAGGCGTGACGATGGCGGCTGAAACGCTTTCGGAACAGATCCTGCGGGAAAACGCCACCGTCTTCGAAGCCATGGTGAACCATCGCTTCGTCGAGGACATCGTGATGGGGCGCCTGTCCCCGCAGGTTTTCGAACGCTATCTCGTCTATGAGGGGGCCTTCGTCGAAACCGCGATCTCGATCTTCGCCTTTGCGGCGGCGAAGGCCGAGACGATCGAACAGAAGCGCTGGCTGATTGCCGTTCTGGATGCGCTCGCCAACCAGCAGATCGCCTACTTCGAACGGATTTTTGCCGAACGCAATATCGATCCCGGCGCCTATGATCTCAATGTTGCCGAGGTCCATGCTTTCCGAACGGGTATGCTGGACATCGCCCGCAACGGCGGTTTCCTCGATACCGTCGCTGCCATGTTTGCGGCCGAGTGGATGTACTGGACCTGGTCGAAAAGGGCCGCCCGTTCATCGTTTGCCGATCCACATTTGAAGGAATGGGTCGAAATGCACGCCGATGATGAGTTTGCGGCTCAGGCGAAGTGGCTGAAGCAAGAACTCGACGTTGCCGGCGACGCGCTCGAGGCTTCCGAGCGCAAACGCCTGAGCGCTATCTTCGGGCGAGCGCAGCAACTGGAAATCGCCTTTCATGACGCAGCCTACGTCTGATCAAGGCGACATTTGGGAACGACTATGACCTCTCGCACCACAGTGGACGGCAAGCGCCTGCTCAAGCGTCTTGATGACTTCGCAAAAATCGGCGGGACGCCGGCCGGGGGCGTCAACCGGCAGGCTTTGTCGGTGGAAGATCGGGGCTCCCGCCGGCTGCTAGCGGAACTCGCGCTTGCGCGCGGTTTCCGCGTCTTCCAGGATCCGATGGCAAACCTGTTCATCCGGCGGGAGGGCCTTTTTCCTCAAAGGCCGCCGTTCGTGATCGGCAGCCACCTCGACAGCCAGCCGACCGGTGGGCGCTTTGACGGAGCGCTCGGCACCCTGGCGGCCTTTGAGGTGATGGAAAGTCTCGAAGATGCTGGCATTGAGACTGATTTTCCGCTTGAGGTCGTTGCCTGGACGAACGAGGAAGGAAGCCGCTTTGCCCCCGGCACGATGGGATCGATGGCGTTTGCCGCCGGTGCCATCCCCGAGGCCTGGTCCGATCTTCGCGGCCGCGACGGAGCGTTGTTCGTCGATGAGTTGGAGGCAACACTGAAAGCCCTGCCGGAAGCCGAAATGCGCCCGCTCGGCTTCCCAATCACCGGCTACCTTGAGCTTCATATCGAACAGGGCCCGTCGCTCGAACGGGAGAACATACCGGTTGGCATCGTCTATGGCATCCAGGGCACGCGGTGGCTGGAGGTCAGGATCGATGGGCAGGCAGCGCATGCGGGCACGACGGCGCTCGAATTCCGGCGCGACCCGATGGCCGCGGCCGTTGCCGCGCTTGAACCACTGTATAGGAGCGCCATGCCGGGCGACCCGCGCGCACGCTTTACCGTCGGCCGCTTCGCAGTCGAACCAGGTTCGGTGAACTCGATTCCGGGGTCGGTCACGTTCACCGTCGATCTGTGCCACCCGGAGACCAACGCCATCGACTACCTGGAAGAGCGGGTCCGGCAGGCATGTGACAACGCCTCTAAAGCCAACGGTTGCCAGAGCGCAACGCGGCAAATCTTCGACATGCCGCCCGCCCTCTTTTCAGACGACCTGCTCGCCTGCCTCGATCGCGCTGCCGCATCGCTCGGACTGAAGACCAAGCGTATGCTCTCCGGCGCCTTCCACGATGCCTTGTTCGTCAGTCGTGTCGCGCCGGCAGCCATGATCTTCGTGCCTTGCCGCGACGGGCTTAGCCACAACGAAGCGGAATATGTCGAGCCCGCGCATTCCATCGAAGGTGCCCGTATGCTGCTTGCCGCGACCCTCGAAGCGTTTGCTGCGAGCGCATAGAGCGCGGCGCGGGTGCGGCTCGCCGCCCCTATAGCCAGCGCAGGCGCGCTTCGGTGTTGCCAGCGGGCATGCACTCTGAAACTGCTGCATCCGGCTGAATGATATTTTTTTCGTCGACGATGGATGAGAAATCGCATCGGCTCCGTATATGCGGGTATGGAATCGAAAAAAGGCGCTTTCGACGTTATTGGGCAGCTGGCCGCGCTACGGCGCTACGCGCGTTCGCTTGCGCGCAATTCGCCCGACGCAGAAGATCTCGTTCACGATGCCTTGGTGAGAGCCTACGAGCGGCGCTCGACGTTCCGGTCGGGAGCGAACCTTCGAAACTGGCTCTTTGCCATCGTTCGCAACGCCCATATCGACCGCGTACGATCGGTAATATCGCGCGGCCAGCGTGACAGCCAGACGGCGCAGGAAGCCGTATCGTCCTACCCGGCCCACCAGGAACACAGCGTCCGGCTCGCTCAGGTTCGCGAGGCGTTCATGCTGCTGCCGGAGGAGCAGCGCGAAGCCCTACATCTGGTTGCTGTCGAAGATCTCTCCTACCAGGAGGCCGCCGACATACTCGACATCCCCGTCGGGACCTTGATGTCGCGCGTCTCCCGCGCACGAGCAGCGCTCAGAGATTTCGAAAGCGGACGGAGGAAGCCTAACCATCTGAAGCTTGTCGGAGGCGACAATGACTGACGTCGATACGATTACCGATGGCGATCTCGACGCCTACATCGACAATCAGCTCGACGCGACCGGTCGGCTGCGGGTCGAGACCTGGCTTGCCAGGAATCCGGATGCGGCGGCGCGCGTCATGGCCGACCTCGGCATGCGCACCACGCTCAAACTGGCGATGACGTCGGATGTCGTTGCCGGTCGTCCAGAGACGCGCGAGGCGGCCCGGCGCCTTTCTTCTGGGCTTGCGAATGCGCGCGTTTGGAACGCGCTGCAAAAGGTTGCGGCGGTCGGCTTGATGGTGTCGGTCGGGTGGATTGCCCATTCGGCGGTCGGCCCGAGCGAAGTCAATGCCTCGGCCCATCCGCCGGCTTTCGTGGAGCACGCCATCCGCGCCCATCAGACCTCGGTCGTCAGGGCTGGAATGCCGTCGCAGCCGGAGGTTCAGACCTATGACCGGGACGACATTCGTGCCGCGACCGCCATCGTCATGCCGGAGCTCCCGAAGGGCTGGAACGTCATCGATGTCCAGGTGTTCCCCTCGGAATTCGGACCCAGCGTCGAGATGAGCGTCAAGACCGATGCGGGCACGGTCATTTCACTTTTCGCCGGCAGGCCCGGTCGTTTCGCGGTCGAACCCGTGAAGGACCTCAACCTTTCCAATGCCGAGGCTGCCTGGTGGCAGGTCGGCGAGGTTGCCTATGCCGTCGTTTCAAGCACGCCGGGCATCGGCCTCAGCGACGAGGCCGAGCTTCTCAAGAACTCACTTTACTGAGGAAACCTTCATGTATCAGAACCAGAACCGCTTTGGCGGTATGAGTCAGGCTTCGGCCGCCGCCCTCGACGAGGGCCTTCGCCAGCACATGCTGCGCGTCTTCAACTATATGGGCCTCGGCCTCGTCGTGACGGGCCTTGTCGCCTTCATCGTCGGCACCACGCCGGCGCTTTACGTGCCGATCTTCTCCACGCCGCTGAAATGGGTGGTGATGCTGGCGCCGCTCGCCTTCGTCTTCTTCTTTTCCTTCAAGATGCATTCGATGTCGGCATCCTCGGCACAGATGACCTTCTGGGCCTTCTGCGCCGTTATGGGCCTGTCGCTCGCTTCGGTCTTCCTGGTCTTCACCGGCGCCAGCATCGCCCGCACATTCTTCATCGCCGCTACCATGTTCGGAGCGACGAGCCTCTACGGCTATGTGACGAAACGGGACCTCGCGAAGTTCGGTTCGTTCATGATCATGGGCCTGATCGGCGTGATGATCGCCTCGATCGTCAACATCTTCCTCGGTTCCAGCGCCCTTCAGTTTGCCGTCTCGGTGATCGGCATCGTCGTCTTCGTCGGTCTGACCGCCTGGGACACGCAGAACATCAAGGAGCAGTATGCCGACAACTTCGACCAGGAATCCCAGCAGAAGCTGGCGGTCTTCGGCGCTCTCTCGCTCTACCTGAACTTCGTCAACATCTTCCAGCTGCTGCTGAATTTCACCGGCCAGCGCGAAGAGTAACAGTCGCCGATATCAAGGACATATCTTATGGATCGCAATGATCAACAGGCCATAGACGGCCTGTTCTCCAAGCTCGCCCAGGCGGAGCGCCAATCCGCTCCGCGCGACGCGGAAGCCGACCGCTTCATTCAAGAGCGGATCGGCCAGCAGCCGGGCGCGCCCTATTACATGGCGCAGACGATCGTCGTACAGGAACAGGCACTGGAGGCGGCTCAACGCCGTATCGAAGAACTGGAAGCGCACACCGCACAAAGCCAGCAGCGCGGCGGCTTCTTCTCCTCGATGTTCGGCAGCAACGCTGCCCCTCAGCGCCCGGCGCCACAACAGGCCGGGTATGGCCGTGCGGCCCCGAGCTCGCCATGGGGCAACCAGAGCCAGGCTTACGGCCAGCCGATGCAACAGCGCACCGGCGGCGGCTTCCTCGCGGGCGCCGCGCAGACCGCAATGGGCGTCGCCGGTGGCGTCCTGCTCGGCAATGCGATTGCCGGCATGTTGGGTGGTAACGAGGCCCAGGCCGCTCAACCAGCCGCCCCTGCCCCGGAGCCGGAAGCGCCCGTTGACGACATGGATTTCGGCGGCGACGAAGATATTTGACGCCGCTTTTGGCTTCCGGGGACCGTCCCCCTCCCCCGGAAGCCAGCCTTCCCTCAGAGCCAACCCTTTCTCATGATCCCAGCTGCACCAAGCCCACCGCCTGTCCCCCATCCGGTCACGACGACCCGCCACCTTGTCGGTCGCGCAGGATGGGCGGAGTTCGGCTTGCTGTTTGCCGCCCGCTCCATGGCCTATCCGACAAGGCGGACCACGCGGCATGCCTGACGACGCCGACCCTGACCAACGTTCATCAGACCCCACAAGCGCGGCTCCGCTGAAGCGGTTTCGCGGTCACCTACTTTGCGCCCGCAACCGTCGACCAGACGGGCGGGCGACGTTTTTTCTTTTCCCATCAACAATAGAAGGATTGGCCTTGCCTTGAGGGCTGGCCTTTAAACCCAATGATGTTCGAATGGATGTCTGATCCGGCCGCCTGGGCGGGTCTCGCCACCCTCATCGTTCTCGAGATCGTGCTCGGTATCGACAACCTCGTCTTCATCGCCATCCTCGCGGACAAGCTTCCAGAGCATCAACGGGAAAGAGCCCGACTGATCGGCCTCGGACTGGCGCTGGGCATGCGTCTCGTCCTGCTTGCCTCGATCGCCTGGATCGTGACGCTGACCACTCCGTTGTTCACAGTGCTCGGCGCTGAGATCTCCGGCCGCGACCTGATCCTTCTGTTCGGCGGCCTGTTCCTTCTGTTCAAGGGGACGATGGAGCTGCACGAGCGCCTCGAGGGCCATGCCGGTCACAAGGAAGGCAAGGTGGAGCATGCGGTCTTCTGGCAGGTCCTCGTGCAGATCGTCGTCCTCGATGCCGTCTTCTCGCTGGACAGCGTCATCACCGCCGTCGGGATGGTTCAGCATCTCTCCGTGATGATGATCGCGGTCATTGTCGCCGTCGGCGTGATGCTGCTTGCGTCCAAACCACTGATGGCCTTCGTGTCGAAACACCCGACCGTCGTCATCCTCTGCCTCGGCTTCCTGATGATGATCGGCTTCTCCTTGATCGTCGAAGGGTTCGGTTTTCATATCCCCAAGGGCTACCTCTATGCGGCGATCGGCTTCTCGGTGCTGATCGAGGCCTTCAACCAGATCGGACGCCGCAACCGCGAACGCTTCATGACGACGGGTGACTTGCGCGAGCGTACGGCAAATGCCGTTCTCTCCCTCCTCGGTCGACGCAAGAGCGAGACGTCGCTCGGCGAAACGGCCGATGTCATCGCGGAGCGGGCGACGGAGGACGAACTGTTCACGCCGGTGGAGCACGAGATGATCGAAGGCGTACTGACACTTGCAGAGCGCCCGGCAAAATCGGTCATGACCCCGAGGCTTGATGTCGAGTGGCTGGATATCGAGGAGAGTGACGACGAGTTGCGCCGCAAGATCATCGAAACAGGTCATTCGCGCTTCCCGATCGGACGCGGCAATCTCGATGAGTTTCTGGGCGTCGCGCTGGCGAAAGACCTGTTGAGAGACCTGCTCGAGACCGGCAAGATCGACTTCAGCCGATCCCTTCGCCAGCCCTTGGTCGTGCATGAAACCGTCAGCGCGCTGCGCCTGCTTGAGCAGTTGCGACAGTCTCCCCTTCAGGTCGCGATCGTCCTTGACGAATATGGCTCGATGGAAGGCCTGGTGACACCAACAGACCTGCTCGAAGCCATCGCCGGCGACTTTGCCGACGATGATGATGATCAGTTGACGGTCGAGCGCGAGGAAGACGGAGCGCTCCTCGTCGACGGGTGGATCGATATCCGGCATGTCTCAAAACTGCTGGAGGTCGATCTCGTGGATGAGGCCGACCGCTACTCCACGCTGGCGGGCCTCGTTCTTTGGCGCCTCGGACACCTGCCGAACCAGGGCGAAAGCGTCAGCTTTGGTGGCCTGACCTATGAAGTCGTCGCCTTGGATGGCCGCAACGTCGACAAGGTCAGGATCCGAAGGCCGCAGATGGAGGAACTGACGGGCGCCCAGTTTCGCTGAGCTTCCGCCAGGCTGAGATGAAGCAGTTGCACCGCCGATTTTGCGCCCGAGAGCGGCTATTCCGCCGGCTCGGGCGTGAAAAACACGTCGGCATGCATGTCTGAGCGGTTCAGGCCGCGCGCAAACGCAACCTCCATTGCCGCATCCACCATCGGCGGCGGGCCGGCGACATAGGCTTTCCATCCGTCGAGGTCAGACAGATCCTCGGCCACTGCCTCCGTCACGAATCCACGGCGGTATCCTGCCGAATCCGCCTCCGACAAGACGGGCCTGAAGACGAGATTGGCGTGCCACTCGGCGAGCGCGCGAAAATGATCGACGAGGTAGAGATCACGCTCGCTGCGTGCGCCGAAGTAGAGATGGATCGGCTGCTTCAGGCCGTGGGCAAGGGCGGTTTCGACGATCGATTTGATGGGGGCGAGGCCGGAGCCGCCGGCGATGCACAGGATCGGGCCGGAGTGGTTCTCCCGCAGATAGGAGGATCCCATCGGGTATTCGAGCGTCACCTTGTCCCCGGCCTTCAGAGCGCCGTGCACATATTGCGAGGTCGCTCCGCCGACCACGTGGCGAATGTGGAACTCCACCCGGCCGTCGCCATGCCGGTTGGCCATGGAATAGCTGCGGGCGGGGACCCCGTCGAAACTCACCTGTGCATATTGTCCAGCGACGAAACGAGAGCTGCCCCCATCTTCCGCATCGATGCGCACCAGCTTGATGTCGTGCGTGAGGTCCTCCAGATGCGTAACGATGCCGCTTAGCCGTTGGGGCGTTTGGACGGCATCTTCTTCGCCGCCTCCAAGCCATGCCACGGCGGTGTCCGTTACCGGAAGCGCCCGGCAGGCAAGGATGAGACCGCCGGCTTTCTCCTCATCGGTGAGGGCGAAGGGCGAATGCTGGAGAAGCTCCACCTCGCCTTCGATCAGCCGAGACTTGCAAGCGCCGCACCGCCCGGATCTGCAGCCATGGGGGTAAGGAAGCTTGGCGGCGAGCGCAGCGTCGAGAATGGTCTGGTCGGCGTGCACTTCGAGGTTTGTTCGTGCCGATCGTATGTCTATGCGTTTGACGGTCATATCAAATGTTTCCTCACAGAGTTCGAATTCTCTCGCGGGCCGGTTCCTGACGGCGGCAAGCGAAAATGCCCTCAGGCTGCGGCTTCCAGCGCTGGTAAGGTCAAGGGGTATCGGATCACCGCCGACGTTCTCAGTTTCGGAGATTGGAATGCGACGGCGAACCTGGACCGATTGCCTAGTGGGACCCTCGGCGCGACTACACGAATGACGGTGGCGTGGCGCCCCAGCAAAGAGCACAGATCAGTCGTGGTCGGCGGCCCCCGCCTGAGTGCCAGCCGCGGGGAATACACAAGACGAAAATCCAGATTTTCCAATCTCTTATCGGCAGAACCTGACCATTCGCATCAGGGTGAGCGAAAGAAGTTTCAGGAGGTCTTGACCTTTCCATCGTTGGAAACCGCACCTTCGCGAAGAACTGATCGCTGCCGTGGCCGCTCCGGCCGCAAGCGTGAACAAAATGAAGGTGAACGAGAATGAGTAAAAAGGCCGCCGCCCTGTTCCTAGCCGGTATCGCAACCGTTGGAGGGCTTGCGCTTGCCGACGGCGATGGAATGGGAACCTTCGCCAGTCGGCTTCTTGGGCTTGCCTCCTCGACCAGTGCGTCGGAGGCAGTCGCGGCGACCGGAACCACGGGTGCGCCCATGCCCAAGGTTCCGGTCGCCGAGGTCATCACGCGAGAGGTCGCGCCAGCCGTAGAGTTCACCGGCCACTTCGAGGCGGCAAAATCCGTTGAACTGCGTCCGCGTGTCGGCGGCGCCATCGACAGGGTGAGTGTTCCCGAAGGCGCTCTCGTCAAACCGGAACAGGTCCTGTTCCAGATCGATCCGCGACCGTTCCAAGTCGCCCTGGACGCCGCCAAGGCGCGCTTGAAACAGGCGATCGTTCTTCTCGATCACGCCGACATCGCGTTCCGCCGCGCCAAATCCCTGGCTCCGAACGGGACCGTGTCGCGCAAGACCTATGACGATGCCGAGGCAGTGCGGCGCCAACGGCAGGCCGAGGTCGAAATCGCCAAGGCGGCAGTGGCTGCGGCAGAGCTTGATCTCTCCTTCACGCGCGTCGCAGCCCCGATTGGCGGGCGGGTCGATCGTGTCCGGGTGACCGAGGGCAACCTTGTTTCAGGCGGCAATGCGGGTGCCGCCACGCTCCTCACCACCATCGTCTCCACGGATCCGCTCTACGTCTACTTCGACATCGACGAAGCGACGTTTCTCGATTTTGGCGGGCGAGCGCGTCCTGACAAGGGAGAAGGCGGAACCGAGAAGCTGCCGGTCGGGATTGGCCTCATGACGGATGCCGGTTTCCCCCATGCCGGCGTGCTCGACTTCATCAGCAACCAGGTCGAACGCAGCACCGGCACGATCCGGGCCCGCGCGATCGTCCGGAATCCGGATGGACTGCTGGCCCCGGGTCTCTTTGCTCGGGTGAACCTTGTGACGGCCCAGCCAGCCCGCACCGTTCTGATCGACGATCAGGCGATCGGTACCGACCAGGGTCGCCGCTATGTGTTGACGCTGAGCTCGGGGAACAAGGCCGAGTACCGGCCGATCGAACTCGGTCCGATGATCGACGGCTTGCGTGTCGTCGCAAGCGGTCTCAGGTCGGGTGAGAAGATCATTCTCAAGGGCCTCGTGCGCCCTGGTATGGAGGTTGACCCGCAGATGGTTTCGATGGTGTCGGGCGAGGCGGCCGAAGGTGACTTAGCGGCCGCCGCTTCGCAGGAGGCGCGTCGATGAACATTCCACGCTTTTTTGTCGTCCGCCCCATCTTTGCGGTCGTTCTCTCCGTATTGATGCTGATCGGCGGTGGCCTGACCCTCCTAAAGCTGCCGCTCAGCGAATATCCCCAGGTGACGCCGCCGACCGTGCAGGTGACCGCAAGCTATCCGGGTGCCAGCCCCGAAGTGATCGCCGAAACGGTGGCGGCTCCGCTGGAGCAGGTGATCAACGGCGTCGAGAACATGCTCTACATGAGCTCGCAGGCCGCAACCGACGGGCGCATGACGCTGACGGTGACCTTTCAGCAGGGCACCGATCCCGACATGGCGCAGATCCAGGTTCAGAACCGGGTTTCGCGCGCGCTTCCGCGTCTGCCGCAGGAAGTTCAGCGCATCGGTGTCGTGACGCAGAAGACCTCGCCCGACATCCTGATGGTCGTGCATCTGGTTTCGCCCGATGACCGCTACGATCCTCTCTACCTATCGAACTTCGCGACGCTGCAGGTCCGCGACCAGCTCGCGCGCCTGTCGGGTGTGGGTGACGTGCTCGTCTGGGGAGCCGGCGAATACTCCATGCGGGTCTGGCTCGATCCGGCCAAGGTCGCGGCGCGCGGATTGACCGCTTCCGACGTGGTTGCTGCAATCCAGGAGCAGAACGCTCAGGTGGCCGCCGGCTCCGTCGGCCAGCAACCGGATGCCTCGGCAGCGCTGCAGGTCACGGTCAACACGCTCGGCAGGCTATCCAACGAAGAGCAGTTCGGCGCCATCGTCGTCAAGACCGGCGCCGATGGCCAGGTCACCCGGCTGCGCGACATTGCCCGCATCGAGTTGGGCGCCGACTCCTATGCGCTGCGCAGTCTTCTTGACGGCAAGCCGGCGCTGGCGCTGCAGATCATCCAAAGCCCCGGCGCCAACGCGCTCGACGTGGCGAGCTCCATTCGCGCCACGATGGAAGACCTGCAGAAAGGCTTTCCTGAGGGCATAGAGTATCGCATCGCCTACGATCCCACCGTCTTCGTGAAGGCCTCGCTGGAGGCCGTGGTGATGACGCTACTTGAAGCGATCGTGCTGGTCGTCATCGTGGTCGTGCTTTTTCTTCAGACCTGGCGCGCGTCGATCATCCCGCTGGTTGCCGTGCCGATCTCCTTGGTCGGCACATTCGCGCTGATGTACATGTTCGGCTTTTCGCTCAACACGCTGTCGCTGTTCGGCCTGGTGCTCTCGATCGGGATCGTGGTCGACGACGCGATCGTCGTCGTAGAAAACGTCGAGCGTCACATCGCGCTTGGCGAAACGCCGAAGGAAGCGGCGCGCAAGGCCATGGACGAAGTGACCGGGCCGATCATAGCGATCACGTCCGTGCTCTCGGCCGTGTTCATTCCGTCAGCGTTCCTATCCGGCCTGCAAGGCGAGTTCTATCGTCAGTTCGCCTTGACGATCGCAATCTCGACGATCCTGTCCGCGGTCAACTCCCTCACCCTTTCCCCGGCACTTGCAGGCGTGCTTCTGAAGCCGCACCACGGCGAAGTGAAGCGCGATCTCCTGACGCGCGTGATGGACGGCCTGTTCGGCTGGTTCTTCCGGCTCTTCAACCGGTTCTTCGAGCGCGCTTCGAACGCCTATGTCTGGTCCGTGCGCCGCGCCGTCAGGTTCAGCGCACTCGTCCTTCTCGTTTACGCCGGCCTGGTCGCCACGACATGGCTGGGCTTCCAGACCGTGCCGAACGGCTTTGTCCCGGCGCAGGACAAATACTACCTGGTCGGCATCGCCCAATTGCCGACGGGAGCCTCGCTTGACCGGACCGAGGCGGTCGTCAAGAAGATGTCGGAGATAGCCCTCGCGGAACCGGGCGTCGAAAGCGTCGTCGCTTTTCCGGGGCTTTCGGTCAACGGCATGGTCAATATTCCCAATGCCGCTGTCATCTTCACGATGTTGAAGCCCTTCGACGAACGGAAGGATCCCTCCTTGTCCGCATTCGCGATCGCAGGTCGCCTGATGGGTAAGTTCAGCCAGATACCCGACGGTTTTGCCGGCATCTTCCCGCCGCCGCCCGTCCCGGGTCTCGGTACGACCGGCGGTTTCAAGTTCCAGGTCGAGGACAGGGCCGGTCTCGGCTTTGCGGCGCTCGCCGAAGCGCAAGGCGCGATCATGGGCAAGGCGATGCAGACGCCGGAGCTTGCCGGAATGCTTGCAAGCTTTCAGGTGAATGCGCCGCAGGTGCAGGTGGACATCGACCGGGTGAAAGCCAAGTCTCAAGGGGTGCCGCTCAACACCATCTTCGAAACGCTGCAGGTCAACCTCGGTTCTCTCTACGCCAACGATTTCAACCGCTTCGGCCGGACCTATCGCGTGGTGGTCCAGGCAGACGCGCCATTCCGCATGCAGCCGGAAGACATTGGCCGGCTGAAGGCGCGCAACGCGGCGGGCGCGATGATACCTTTGTCGGCGCTGTTGACGGTCAAGCACAGTTCGGGACCGGATCGCGTCATGCATTACAACAGCTTCCCGTCGGCCGATATCAGCGGCGGTCCGGCGCCCGGCTATTCGTTCGGCCAAGCAACCGCGGCCATAGAACGGATCGCGGCAGAGACGCTGCCACCCGGCATGACCTTCGAATGGACGGAGCTCGCCTATCAGGAAAAGCAGGCCGGAAACACGGCGATGTACATTTTCCCTCTGTCTGTCCTGCTGGCGTTTCTCATTCTCGCCGCCCAGTACAACAGCTGGTCTTTGCCGTTCGCCGTGTTGCTGATCGCACCGATGGCGCTGCTTTCCGCAATCGCAGGCGTCTGGTTTACGGGCGGCGACAACAACATCTTCACGCAGATCGGCTTTGTCGTTCTCGTGGGGCTCGCGGCCAAGAACGCGATCCTGATCGTCGAGTTCGCGCGAGCGAAAGAGGATGAAGGTGCCGATCCTCTGTCCGCCGTGCTCGAGGCGGCCCGCCTTCGGCTCAGACCGATCCTGATGACGTCGCTTGCCTTTATCGCAGGCGTCGTTCCGCTGGTAATTGCTAAAGGCGCTGGCGCAGAGATGCGCCACGTCATGGGCATCGCCGTCTTTGCCGGCATGCTCGGCGTTACCTTGTTCGGCCTCGTATTGACACCGGTGTTCTATGTCCTGGTGCGGAAGTTGGCGATCCGGCGGGAAAAAGGCCGAATCCCTGAAGGGGCGTCGCTGGCACAGCGAGCCTAAACCAACCATAACCATCGCACGCGGTCATGTCGGGAAGCCAGATGGCCACGTGCGATGCCTCCCGTCCGAAGGCAAATCCGATCGGCCTGGCAAACTGAGCGCAAGTGCAAATAATCGTCAGGTTTGCCGGCTAGGGCGCACCTGGTTGCCAGACGCAAACCGCAGGGCTCACGCAAACGTGCAAGGACGTGACCGGCAAAGGATTGCATCGGGTCGAAACCCTGGTAACACCCGGCTCCTCAAGCACCGCGTTGGAAGATCAGCAAGCGGTCGACGTCGGAATTTCGAGTGGGGCGCTGCTTTGCCTGGCGCTCTTCGTTGATCCCGACCGAGCTGTCTCCCATATGCGACGAGCCCGGCCTCTCCTCCCGGCGGGCTCGACAACAACGACCCAGGAAGAATAAAAATGAACTATAATGGACGCCTATCGGGCAACTCCTTCGCTGCGCATAACCTCCGCGATCGCCTGGCGGCCGACGGTCTCGCCTATCTGGTCGCGCTGATGCCCGTATTCCTGTTGCTCTGCTAAGCTCGACTGCCGCGTTTCAGGACGCCTGTCGTGGACGCGCTCTGTTCGCGGCCTCAAAGCCACCTTCGGCGCAAGAAAGATCCCCATTCGGCTTCAATTCTCAGCTTTCGGAGGCGATCGCCGCTTGTGACGTGCGCGGCGTAGGAATTGGTAAAGGTGACGAGCAGGATGCGCGCCATCTTCGGATCTCCTTCGGTTCGCTCAAGTTCGTCGGCGATCTCTCGGTAGAGAGCTTCGCTCGACGTGGGCTCGGCGATACGCCGTTCCGCCATCTCTAGCATCCGTTCGACAAAGGCGAGATCGATCACATAGGCCGGCATCGATTTTCCGATCCTGATGATGCCCCGCTGCCTGCAGAAGAGGTCCGGCATGGTGTCTCGTGCGTGGGAACGCACGGGCGGTCCGTCTGAGAGAAGGTGGGAGTCCGGGGCGTGTCCTGTCCTGTTCGGAAAAGTATCATGCTCCATCTCCTTCTCACGCTATAGGCCCGGAAAGGATCGGGCCGAACGATATCCCTATGGGAGCCCAACCGCCAAAGGCGCGAAGAGTTCCAAGGGAAAATCAATTTTTGCGATCAAAGGCCGCCTTCGCGCGACGACGCCAAACGCATGGAAGGGAGCGCGTGAGACTACCGGCGCGTTTCTAAGGTCAATGCGAACCGCTCGAGCCCAGATGCTCGAACAGGTCTCGCGCCGGCGGGGACAGTTCCTCTTCCGCGCGCACGCAGACGGACAGCCGCCGCGTCGCCCAGTCATCGGCAAGGCGCACGAACGCGGTCTTGGCAGATCTGCCGCCGCGCCGTGCCGCCGTCTCCGGCATGATGGCAAGGCCGACACCCGCCGAAACCATGTGACACATGCCTTCGAAGCTACGCATGCGCGAGCGCATCTTCAGCGTCAGCCCCAATCTCCGAGCTTGTGCATCGATATGGCTCTGCAATGCGCCATCGGACAGGCCGACGAAAGGCTGGTCCGCAATGTCGGCGAAGAGTGCTCGCCTGCGTGCCGCGAATACGTGATCGCGTGGGATGACGACGACGAGCCGGTCGACGGCAAAGGGACGCAGTTGCAGGCCGCCAGTATCGACCGCGTCCGAAAGAATGCCGATCTCCACGAGGTCGGCGGCGACGGCTCTCGCAATCTCGATGCTTTGCCGTTCCTTCAGATCGACGTCGATCCGCGGATGCGCCGTCATCCAGACGCCGAGCCGCTGTGGCAGAAACTCTGTGAGTGCGGCCGTGTTCACCGCAAGCCGGATTGTTGCTCGAAGGCCATCGGCGTGTTCACCAAGCTCGCCGCGCATCCGCGCCATCTGGCGCAGGATCAGCCGGGCGTGATGCGCGAGCGCTTCTCCGGCCGGTGTCGGCCGCACCCCGCGGCGACCACGTTCGAGCAGCTTGACTTTGCCGATCATCTCCATGTCGCGCAGACGTTCACTTGCCGCGGGCAACGAAAGCCCGGCATCCGCAGCACCATGGGTCATGCTGCCGGCATCCACCACGGCAAGAAACAGACGAAGGTCGATAAGATCGAAACGCATGCAAAGGAGGTTAACGGAAAAACAGCCTTCGGACCAGCCGAAGTCTGACTGCGGATGATCCGCATTGTGCCCATGCGGGTATACGCTATGCCGATGGCATGCTCGATCTTGCTCCGTCCCTCGTCGTTGCGATTGCCGCAACTTTCTTCGCCGCCGGCATCCTCAAGGGCGTCACCGCCATGGGGTTGCCGACCCTGGCGATGGGCGTGCTCGGTACGCTCATCTCTCCACTTGCGGCCGCCAGCCTGTTGATTGCCCCGTCCTTCGTGACAAATGTCTGGCAGCTTCTCGCGGGCCCGAGCTTCGGCGCGCTTGCGCTCCGGCTTTGGCCGATGATGCTGGCGGTCGTTCTTGGCACGCTCAGCGGTTCTTCGGTGCTTGCCGGTGGCAGCACCGCGCTCACGACGGGCGCACTTGGTGCGGCCCTCCTTCTCTACGCCGCCTTCACGCTCTTTGCGCGCCAGCTTCGCGTTCCGGCGAAGTGGGAGCCGTGGCTGTCTCCCGTGGTCGGCGCGGCAACCGGGATCGTCACGGGCGCAACCGGCGTCTTCGTCATCCCGGCCGTGCCCTATCTGCAGGCGCTAGGTCTTGAACGGGACGAACTGGTGCAGGCGCTCGGCCTCTCCTTCACCGTCTCCACAGTCGCCCTCACCGCCGGGCTCGTCTGGCGGGGCGCTTTCGAGGCCGACAATCTGCTCTTCTCCGGCCTCGCGATTGCGCCGTCGCTCGCTGGCATGTGGGCGGGGCAAGTCGTTCGCAACCGTGTCGACCCGCCCGTATTCCGGCGCTGGTTCCTCATCAGTCTGCTCGTCCTCGGCGCCGAAATGCTTGCGCGGCCGCTTCTGTAAAGGCGATTGCCTATCTAGTGGGGCGGCGAACTGTCGTGACGAGATGCTGGCGCCGTACCATACACGATGCCGGTCGGCCGGCTGACGTTCTCAAGAACTTTGTTAAGGAACATCGATCAATATATTGAAGAAACTATGTTTTAATGCCGACACCGGCCCGGAATTCAGGCCGGCACGACCTTCAGCGCGATGACGCCGCCGGCGATCACCAGCATTGCGATTGCCCGCGAGACTGTGATGGTTTCTCCGAAGAGCAGCACACCGCAGAGCACGGAACCGACGGCGCCGATGCCGGTCCAGACCGCGTAGGCTGTTCCGAGCGGCAAGGTCTTGAGCGCCTGAGTGAGCAGGGACAGAAAGATCACCAAGGCAACGATCGAGACCAGCGTCCAGGACAGGCGGCTGTAACCGTTCGAGAACTTGGTGCTGACGGCCCAGGCGACGTCTGCAACGCCGGATAGAACGAGGTAGATCCAGGCAAGCGATGTGGATGACATGGCAATTCTCCGGCGTTCGGCAGATCGCGATCGGTTGCGGCTTCAGACGAGTTTAATAACGGCGACACCGGCCAACAGCAGCACCACGCCGCCCAGGCGTAGCCCCGACACGGACCTCTGCGGCAGACGGAACCAGCCATAGCGATCGACGAAGACGCTTGCGACCTGCTGGCCGGCCACGGTGAGACCAACCGCCGCGGCCGCACCAATCGCTGGGATTGCGGTAAAGACCGTGGTGACATAGGTCGCTCCGGCGAAACCACCGAGCCAACCCCACCAGGGCATCGTCTGCACGCCGGTGATGTTGGGACGGGATGTCTTTTGCCCGGCGAGCACCAGAAGCATCACCGCGGCCATGGCGAGCGTGGCGACGAGAAACGAGATCGCACCCACCGCGAACGGCGCACCCCCGAGATCATGGCGCAGGAGCGCATTGACGGCGCCCTGGACCGGGAGCACGGCCCCTGCCATCAGCGCAAGGGCAATCCAGCCAAGCCGGTCGGCTTTAACATTGTCTTTTCCGCCTTGCCCGAACACCACCATGGCAACCCCGAGGAGCACGACGAGCGTGCCAACGACGGCCCCGACCCGCAGTCCCGTCGGCGGAACGCCCAGCAAGCCGAAACTATCGAGCGTCAGGGAGGCGAGCATCTGTCCGGCGATGAACAATCCGACGGAAACGACGGCGCCAAGGCGGGGGAAGAGAACGATGGTCGAGACGACATAGACGGCTGAGGCGGTGCCTCCGACGAGATGCCACCACTTGACCGCGGGAATTGCACCAAGCGCGGCGATTGTTCCCGTCAGGAGGGTGACGAGAAGCAGCAGACCGGTACCAATCGCGAGCTGAAGTGTGGTCGCCGCAAAAGGCGATCCGACAGCTTTGGAAAGTTGTGCGTTGGCACCCGCCTGGACAGCGAGCAGACCACCCGCAAACAAGGCCAATGGGACGAACAGGGTCTCCATGACGGGACCTCCTTGATGAGAATGAGTTGAAAATGGAGGAAGGGTTGGTCAGGTGGACGCGCTCTGGTGCGCCCGGACCTGAGGAAGGTGCGGGACGGTCGAGTGATCACTCGTCTCAGGCACCAGATCTCTGAAGAATGGGATCATCTTGCGTCGCTCCACCGATCGGCCCATCCGATCGTGACACCATCTTTAGATGGTGCTCGGTTGCAGAACGATCTGTCGTTTCGCCTACTGCGTCTGCATATTTGCACAGCCGCTTCAATGACGGTTCCACAGCGAATAAGGCGTTTGACGGTGGCGCTCGATTGCGCAAAGCGATTGACAATACGCGGTGATAGCGGTGCAAATTCGCTCATCCGATGAACAACCTGACTTAGGTTTGCCCAATCATGCACAGCCATCACCGTATCGACTGGGAAGACCTCCGCTTCGTTCTGGCAGTCGCAGAGGCGAACTCCCTTGCTGCTGCTGCCCGGGCGCTTGGCGTCAATCACACAACAGTGTTAAGGCGTGTCGGGTCGTTCGAACAGAAGCTCGGGGTCCGGCTGTTTGACCGCCTCCCGTCTGGCTACATGCTCACCGCCGGCGGCGAGGAGCTGCTGGCCGTGGCCCGGCAGATGGCTGAAACGGTCACGGAGCTCGAGCGCCGCTTGACGGGTCAGGATCTGCGGCTCGAGGGTAGCCTGCGGATTACCACCACGGATACGCTGATGGCGTCCATCCTGCCGTCGATCCTGGCGGATTTCCGTCAACGCCATCCCGGCGTCCTGCTCGAGGTCAGCACCTCGAATGCGCTCGCAAACCTCTCGCATCGCGACGCGGACGTTGCCATCCGCCCCGCGGTCGATTCACCGGATGCATTGGTCGGTCGCCGGATCGCGAAGGTCGCTTTCGCCGTCTATGCGGCGCCGTCCTATCTCGATGTGCGGGAGCTGACAGCCGACACGCTGAATATTGCACGGGAGCACTGGATCGGGCTTGGTGACGCGCTTGCGTCCACGAGCGTGGCACGATGGATGCGCGCGACGCTCGTGGCACCCGCGGTCTTGCGTTGCGATTCGCTGGTTACGGCCCGCGAGGCGGCAAAGGCCGGCATCGGTCTTGCGGCCCTGCCCTGTTATCTCGGAGACACGACGCCCGGTCTCATCCGTATCGGCGCACCGGTCGCCGATATGACGAGAGAGCTTTGGCTTCTCACACACGAGGATCTGCGGCGCACGGCCCGCGTCAGCGCCTTCACCGAATTTGTTGGCCAGGCGCTCGCGAAACATCGGCCGCTCCTCGAAGGCAACAAGCCCTCAACTTAGGAGTTCCCCCGGGAACGGCCAATGCGGACGGAGCGCTTAAGATCGCTTTAAATCCAGTTGATCAGGGACACGTCAGATGCCAAGCTCAGTTTGCGAAACCTATCCCGGAATATGCGAAAAAAACCGCCTGAAGTATCCGCGGCCACCCCGCCTCCTGCGTGCTGCCAACCAGAACCTCCGAGGTGCGCCACGGCCGATATCGTTCGCGCCGGTAGCCATTTCACTGACCGTTGAAAGCGAAAGCGCTTCGGCAATCCGGATCGGATCGGCTATCTCGATGCTGGGATTGCTCGTTCTTGCCGCGTACGCCGGGACGACGGCCGTTGCAGGGATTCTTGCCGGCGGATTCGATGGACTGTTGATCGAGGCGTCGTCGAACCTCTGGTGAGTTCGGCACTGGGCGACCCGTCGCCTCAGGCCGTCAGAAGCGATTGACCGCATTGCGGTTCGTCAACGTTCCCGTTGCAAAAGCAAGGCTTGCCGCGGCGACAAGCGTGTCGCTGTAGGCGGTCGCCTTTGCGACTTTCGCCTGGAGCAACGCCGTCTGCGCGATGCTGACATCGGTGATCGTGCCCAGGCCCTGCTTGTAGTAGTCGACCGCAGCATCGTAGGTCGTCTGAGCGGCCGTCGTCAGCTCGCTTGCGGCCGCATAGCCGGCCAGGCTGGTGCGCAGCAGATCATAGGCGACGACGACTTCCCGCGCCGCAGTGTTTTGCAACTGCGCCATCTCCTGCTCGGCAGCGCCGACCTGCGCCATCGCCGACTGCAACCGCGCGTCGCGCAGTCCGCCATCGTAAATCGGGAAGCTCAGGCCGATCATCAGGTTGGCGTTCGGCTGGTTGACGCGGATCGTCGAGCGCTGGTCGAAACGGGTGTCTTCGACGCTGAGCGAGCCGATATTGCGGTTCACGTTGCCCACCAGCGCGACCTTCGGCATGAACTCCGCGCGGGCGGCCGCAATACCGTTCTTGTCGGCCTGCAGGCGGGCAAAAGCCGCCTGCACATCCGGGCGACGCTGGAGCGATGTCGCAATCAGCCGGTTGAGGTCCTCGGGCACAGCCTTCGGCAGAGCACGATTGCTGCCGTCGGCGATGCGGATCTCGAGCGTTGGCGAGACCCCGACCGCTTCGAGAAGCGTCATATAGGCATTGCGCTCGTGCCCTTGCGATTGGGTCAGGTTGAAGCGCGCCTGCGCCACTTGCTGGTTTGCCTGCGCGACTTCGATCGATGTGGCGATGCCGCGACCCATGCGCGCCTTGGCGGCTGCCTGGACAAGCTCGGCATTCTGCACCGTCTGGCGGGCGATCTTCAGCTGAACACGCGCCGCCGTCAGGACGAAATAGGCGTTGGAAACATCGAAGATCAGCTTCTGGTGCGTACCGTTGAAGGTCACGTTTGCGGCAAACGCCAATTGCGTTGCCGCCTCTCTCCCCGCATCCCGCCCGCCGAAATCGAGAAGCAGCCACTTGACCGTAAGGGATGGAATGAACTGCGCGCCAGTTGTCGTCAGCGTGCCGGGGGCGATCGGTATGGGACCGCCGATGCCGGGCGCAGTCGTCGACGTCTGCTCCAGACCGGCGAGTACATCGGCCGTCAGGAGAGGCAGGTACACCGCTTCGGTGATGCCGACGGCAATCGCCGCCTGCCGGGCGCGCTGCCAGGCGGCACGGGTGATCGGATTGGTTCGCTGGGCGATATCGACCAGTTCCGGCAAGCTGTAATCGTGTTTCGGATCGATCGACGGCGTCGCGATCGTAATCGGGATCTCAGGGTTCGGCGCGAGAGAGAAATCCGGCGCGCCGGCACTCACCTTCGAGGCGTCCTTGGTGCCCGTTCCCGAAACGGCCGGCCGGTCGGCGCTCGGTGGCGCCAGATCATCGAGTGCAGCGGACGTGCAGGCTGCCGGGATCGACAATGCGCCAAGGAGAAGAGAGCCTCGGGCAGCACGGCACATGCTTCGGCAAAGGGCGATCACCCCTACCGAAACCCACCTCGCCCCCGCAGAAACCATCATTCCAAGGCATCCCCCGCTGCCAGCCGCCGAACCACAGTCTCGATCTTCTCGTAGAGTGCAAGCCTCCAGGCGAGCTCGTCGCGAATTCGCCGGGGAAAACCTCCGGCATGTATGCTTGCCTTCCGGGCGCGGGCGAGACGCGCTTTCAGCCGCCGAAGCGCCAGGGCCAGATCCGCACTGGGCTTCGGCCGGTGCCATGCCTCTAATCCCTCGGCCTGATCGTTCAGCCATTGCGCCACCGCGTGTTCATAGCCGAGAACCGCGCGCTTCAGCGGCGTCGGCGCGCCCCGCAACGGACCGAAGGCCCGGTCGTGTTCGCGCAATTCGACGATCGGGGCGGCCAGTTCCTGCAGGCTGAGGGCAATGCGCTCCGTCGTCCGGGCATCGATGTCTCCCCGCCGCACGTTTGCAGGCTCGAAACGCAGCAGTTCACTCTGGCGCAATGCGCCAGCGACACCGCTGATCAGGTCGGCATAGTCGCCGGTGGGGCCGCCGCGGCGCGCTAACAGATTGGCAAGCGTGGCACCGCTCGTAGCAAGGCTCTTGCGTATTCCCTGCCCGATGCTGACCGGCCAGATCGTCGAGAAAACGACCGAAACGACGATGTTGCCGAAGACGATGCCGATGATGCGATCCCGCGCCTCGTTGAGATCCAGACTCGGGCCGAAGCCGTGCAGCACGACGAGAAAAAAGCAGAGCGCCATCTGCCAGCCGATATAGGAAATGCGCTCCGAGCCGACGGAGATCCATGCCGCAATGAGGCTGACCGCACCGACAAGAAAGGCGAGCTGGCCGATATCCGTCATGTGCGGCACGAGCCAGATCGTCGAGCCAATTGCCACGGCGCCGCCAAGGAGGCAGCCCGTCAGCCGCAGTGCCAGCTTGTGCATGGTCTCGCCCGTCGTTCCAAGCGCTACCATGAAACAGGTGATCAGGGCGGTGTGGATCGCAAACCAATCGAGGGCCGTGTAGGTGATGTAGGTGATCATCACCGCAAGCAGAGCCTTCAGCGCGAACTGCGTGTAGAGCGGATTGCTGAAAGCATCCGGCAGGAAGAACCCTCCCTTATGCGCATCTGACACCGGCCCGGGCGGGTCTGCTTCCGATAGGATATCGACGATCCTTTCGACCTGATGCGCCGGGAGCGCATCACCGGCTTCAAAGGCGCGAAAATCGGGTGAGCTTAGCAGCGTCTGTTCCGGCGGCTTCCGCCTGCGGATCGCTTCGGCAATGCGGCGAAGAACCTCCGGCGCCGCAGCGTTTTCCCGCGGCCTTCGTTCATCAAGCGATAGGGCGAGTGCCAGCGTCAGCAAATCATAGGACGCGTCCGTCGCCGCCTGCATGCGCGGCACGTCGTGCTTGTCCATCAACGCCAGAAGCTTTGAGAACCCGGCATATTTCTTGAGCTCGCCATTGCCTTCGGCCAGCAACGTCGCAGCCACGCGTTTCGCCGCGTGGTCTCCACTGGACAGGAGCGCGCCCGCCACTTCCAACCGCTCGGCGATCGCCGAGCGTAGCCGTCGCGCCGGGCTGTGGCCGGTGATGAGATGGATCGCGATCAGGTAGACCACCGGGAAGAACACGACCACCCACATCCAAGCGAGCCCTCGGATCAGCAGTTCCGGGATCGGCACGATATCGTAGAGCGTCATGACGAAGGCAAAGACCATGGCGACCGTACCGATCGGCGGCCCGGCACGGCTTGCCTGCGTCAGGTACATGCCGCCGAAGGTAAAAAAGGCGACAAGTGCCAGGCGCAGTGCCGGTTCGTCCGCCACCACCATCAGGCAGACGATGGCCAGCAGAATTCCGATCGTCGCCCCGACAAGCAAGCCGATGGCGATCAGGATGCCGGAGCCGGCATCAGCTCTGAACGCGAAGAAGACGAGATAACAGGAGATCGCCGCTTCGGGGACCCGCAGCGCCATCGCCGTTACAGCAACCAGCGTGGTGACCAGCGCCATGCGCAGGGAAAGGTCCAGCCGGCCCGGATAGGGTTGCAATTCGTCCCAGAGGATCGACGTGTAGCGGACGCTACTTCGCGGCTGGAACAGCATCGGCGTCGTTATGCGCGGGCCCGATGACGACGACGGCGGAGGCGCCGACGCGCATCAGGTCCTCCGGCGGATTTTCAAGCCGCACATGCACGGGAAAGCGCTTGGCGACCCTCACCCAATTCAGCGAGTTGGAAACGATCGGTATGCCGAGGATCGTGGCGGAATCTTCCGAACGCACGCCCCAGCCGACGCCCTCGACCGTGCCGGAAATACGGCGCTCCGGATCCGCCATCACGAAGACATCGGCGCGGCTGCCGATGGCGATCGCCTTGAGTTCTGTTTCGCGGAAGAAAGCGACGGTTTCCCATTCGGCGGTATCGATCAGAGTGAACAGCGTTTCGGCGGGAACCACGACCTTGCCGACCGTCGTGCGCAAGCCGACGATCTTGCCGTCGAAGGGCGCCCGCACGATGGTGTTCTCCAGGTCCCGCTCGGCAAGTGCTACCGTCGCGCGTGCGACATCCGCCTGGGCTTTCCGAGTGTCGAGGGTACCGATCACCCGGTTGGCTCCGTGGGCCGACTGCAACGCCTGAGCAAGGCTGACTTCGGCGTCTTTGACGGCGGTTCGCGCCTCGTCAACTTGCTGCGCCGTCACGAAGCGCCTCGGCAAGAGCGGCTCCAGCCGTTCCTGTGTCTGGCGCGCAAGCAAGACATTGTTCTGAGCACGGGCGATCTGCCGGTCCGCAACGTCGGCATTGGCGCGCTCGAGATCGAGATTGCGCTCTCCCTGCGCCACTTCCGACTGCGTCGCCTTCAGTTCGGCCTGCGCCTGTTCGAGACGCAGGCGATAGGGTTCCGGATCGAGGCGGAAGAGCACGTCGCCCTTCTTCACGCTCGCATTGTTACGCACCTCGACGGCGATTATCCGGCCCGGCACGCTCGCGGCGATCGCAACCGTCGGCGCATCGATTTCAGCGACGTCCGTGCGCGGGCTGCGGTCGACCTGCCAGAAGGTGAAATAGACCGCGACGGCCGCACTGGCGATGATGAGCGGGCCGAGAGTGCGTGCAACTGCACGCCGGAAGACGTCATCGGCACTCAATTCGGCGCTCCGCCAAAGGCCGGAAACCAGTAGACGATGCTGGTGGTGAGCGCGAGCGAGAGGTAGACGAGAAGCGGCGCGGGCAGGTGTTCGTCGATACCGGCGTGGACGAGGATCAGCCTTGCGACAACCGTGGTGACGATACCAAGCCCGGCACAAAGCAGCCAGGCTGGAAAGTAGGACCCGAACACCACGATCGACGGGGCAAGCGGATCCCGGGCACACCCCGCGGCCGTCAGCATCCCCACCGATAAAAGTGCGCGCCCGATCGTCCACCGCCGGCGGCCGGCACGCATGCTAAGTCGAACCACACCATCCCCCGTGTCATGGCCATTGTCATGCAATTGCCGATACTGGTGAATTACGCGAGCCAATTCAACCATTCATGGACCTGCATCACCAGGGTTCGAGAAACGACCGGTCGTTGAGGGGCTGGTGATCTGTCGTTCTTGGGACGGACGGCCTCGCCCCATGTAGAGGCGATCAAGGGTCGGGCTAGTTGTCGGCGCGCTCCGCCAGGCGCCGCAGCCCGGGAATGTCCTTCAGCGTCAGCTTCTGCCGTCCGCCGACGACCAGACCCTGCCCCTCCCAGGCGCTGAGGATGCGCGAAACCGTGTGCAGCGTTGTCCCGGTCATCTCGGCGATATCCTGGCGTGAGATCGGAAAGTCGATGCGGATGCCGCCGCTTTCGGGTTTGCCAGCCTGTTCGGCGAGCCGGAGCACCGTGTGCGCGACGCGGCGCTCGACCTCTTCGGTCGACATCTCGCGGATACGGGTATGCGCCTCGTCGAGCCGCTGGCCGATGGTGTGGAGGGCATTGACAGCAAGGTGAGGATTTTTCTCGACGAAGATGTTCCAGAGCTCCGTCGGCCAGGCGAGAACCAGGCTTTCGGTCGCCGCCGTTGCGGTGCCCGGATAGTCGCTGCGCTGGAGCGCTCGGGCAAAACCGAAGAGATCGCCGGGATTGACGACCCGCACGATGATCTGCTGCCCGTCCTTGGTGACCTGGGTCACCTTCAGCCGGCCATTCAGCAGCAGGAAGAAGAAATCGGCCGTCGCCCCCTGTTCGAACACGGCTTCATTCTGCGGCACGCGCCGCACCGTGGCGCGCGTCAGCAGCGTGTCCAGTTCCGGGTCGCTCATCTTCTGAAACAGGGGGAGCGATTTGACGAGTGTGCGATCGAGTGCAGCCACGTTGGCCCTATATCCTGCCGATTTGAAATTGCCTTTGCTCTAGCATAGTGCCGGGTCCTGCAAAAGGACCCGGCATTTATGCCCGAGCGACGGTTTTCCCAGCAATTTCATCGGCCGTCTCATCTCAGCCCGCACTGTGGAGCCGCCGTTCAAAGGCATAGAGGTAGCCCGAATACCAGCGGCCGTCGCGCACGAGCCGGAAACCGAGATTGTCGGGCGGCACGCCGACGGCGCAGCCGCCGCTTTTCGGATCCCGGATGAAGAAGCTCATCGACGCCCGGTGCTTGCCGTTGACGACGAAGATGCCGCAAGCGGGAGCCTCCTTCAGCACCTCGCCGTCGTCGCCGATCGTGACGCGGCGGTGGCAGGTCTCGGTCCATTCCCAGACATTGCCGTCGAGATCGGCAACCCCATACTCGTTCTCACCGAAGGCGCCCGTGGGCAGCGGCATCGGGTTCTTCGCCCTCTGCCGGCTGGATTCGCGCTCGTAGTCCGCAAGCCAGCGCAGCGCCGGATTGTCCTTGGTGCCGTCGATCCCCAGCGCATCGTCGGGGAATTTGGACCCGGCGGCAAACGCCCATTGCTGGTCGGTCGGAAGGCGCCAGACCTCGCCGGTCTTCTTGGTCAGCCATGCCGCATAGTCGGTCGCGTCCGTGTAATTGACCCCGGTCATCGGCACACCCGACAGGCCGGCGCCATGGCCGCCCTCCGGCTGCTGGCAGCCGCCATCGGCGACGCAGCGCTCGTAGTCGTCGCGCGTCACCTGATACTTCATGATCTCGAGCGGCTGCTTGATGGCTACCACCACGATCGGCGCGTCGACGGCAAAACCGTTCTTCAGGAAGTGTCCCTCCGCCCGATAGCTCATCTGTCGCGGCGCGATCGTCACGGTCACCGGCGGCCTGATCGACGGATCGATGCCGTCCTTGAGATCGTCGAACAGCCCCACCTTCGCCGAAAGCACGCCGCCGATTGCCGCCAAAAGGACGACCGGTGCTGCTAGCGAGAGGAGCGAAACCGCAGTTTTCTTGGTGGTGGGCATGGAAGGTCTCCGGGGGAAGTGGCACGCGCCGGCAAGCGCGTGCCTTTGTTCGCGCGTGGGGTCGCTGTGAGCGCGGCCCCACGATCATCCGCTGTCACCCGGCTACATCGACGCCGGCTTGACGACCGATGTCATCAGATCGTCGTTCCATTCGCCGGTCACCTTGAAGTGGCCGGCGGCACCCAGCTCGAACGCCTCGATCAGGTTGTGGTTGACGTAGGCGTACACACCCGGCTGGCGGAAGGTGTAGAAGGCAGCGCCCGCGGTTCCGCCCGGAATGAGCCAGGTTTCCTGGTCGAGATCCGGCGGGTTGCGGAACTTGCCGGTCGCCCAGACATAGTCACCATGCCCGCCGATCAGGTGCGGCCGCGTATCGCGGTTGGCCTGCGAATGGACGACGAGCACACGCTCGCCCACGGCCGCAGTCAAAGCATGGTCGCCGGTCAGCGCGCCGACCGCACCGTTGAAGACGATGTGGGTCGGGGTCAGCGTGCGCATCGCCTTGACAGCATCTTCATAGGCTTCGCCGGGGGTTTCGTACTTCTTGTAGTTCCCGGCCTCGTCCTTCGGCACGTAGAAGTCCTGCTCGCCGACATAGTAGATCTTGTCGTACGTCAGCGGCTGGCCCTTCTCGTCCTTCAGTCCGTCGCGCGGCAGCACCATGATGGCGCCGTTCATGCCCGAGGTGACGTGCCAGGGCACCATGCCCTCCGGCGCGCAATGGTAGACGAAGACGCCGGGCTTGGTCGCCTTGAAACGGAGCGTGGTTTCCTCGCCCGGGTTCACCTGGGTCAGCGCCCCGCCGCCGAGCGCACCGGTTGCGGCGTGGAAGTCGATGTTGTGCAGCAACGTGTTGGTGTCAGGGTTGATCAGCCGCAGTTCGACATAGTCGTTCTCATGCACCACCATCAGCGGACCAGGCACCGAACCGTTGAAGGTCATCGCGTGGATCTCGGTGCCCTCGCGGTCGATCACCAGCTTCTTTTCCTCGATCGTCATGGTGAACTCGACGACGCGCGGTCCGGTCTTGGCGACCTGGTCATGGGCGTGCACGAAAGGCGGCTTGACGAGGTCGACCTTCACGCGAGGCAGGGTCGAGATATCGACGGGGGCAGCACCGGCTGCCGCGGCAGCGCCAGCGGCATGCGCCTGAGCGGTGTGGAGAAGCGGCGCAACCGCGCCCGCCAGGGCAGCGCCGGCAAGCATCGTCCGGCGGGTCATCTGAAGTTTTTCAGTCATCTTGCTCTCCTTCGGCGCGTTCCAGCGGCCGGGATTGGCCTTCTGCGAAACGCGCCTGTATTCAACGAGTTAGGGTGGGCGGCGCCGACTCGGGCGGCCTCACCTCCGGTCTCGACCACCGGTCCCCCAGCAGTCACTAGAGAAGTAGAACCACAGACGAATCTCGTCTTTGTCTTGGAACAAATCGTTGCGAGGAGATCGCTTTTCTTTACGCCTTGCGACGTCGGCGGTCCGACCGGGCAGCGATACTTGCGTTTTCGCAAAGAGGGCCTTCGAACCCATTGATAGATCAAGCCTCATCCGCAAGTCCGCAAGGACGCACGACGAGGAACACGACCATGTTGGACAGATTGATAAGACCGAAACCGAGCGGCGGCATTCCGCGCGGACTCTCGACCACCGGCCCGGTGCTCTTCTCCTATGGCTTTCGGCCGTTCTTCCTCGCAGCCGCCCTCTGGGCGATCGGCGCCATGGCGCTGTGGATCGCCGCACTGATTCTCGGACTAGACCTAGCCGGCGACTACGGTGCCGCCCATTGGCACGCGCATGAGATGCTGTTTGGCTTTTCCTCCGCCGTTCTCGGCGGCTTTCTGTTGACGGCGATCCCGAACTGGACGGGAAGGCTGCCGGTTTCCGGCCGACCGCTCGCTGCCCTCTTCGGACTCTGGGTCATTGGTCGGGTTGCTCTCCTGTCGAGCGGCATCATCGGTCTACCCGTCGCAGCCGCTGTCGAGGCGCTGTTTCTGCCGGTGCTGTTGCTGATCTGCGCGCGCGAGGTGATCGTCGGTCGCAAGTGGAAGGACCTCAAGGTGATCGGCGGGCTCATAATTTTGTCGGCCGCCAATATCTGGTTCCACCTCTCGGTCCTCGGCAATCTCGATGTCGACGCCGCAGCGCGGCTGGCGATCGGGGCCTACACCATGCTGATCATGATCGTCGGCGGACGCATCGTGCCGAGCTTCACTCGCAACTGGCTGAACAAAGTTGGCCGCACCGATTTCCCCGTGCCCTACAACAGGTTCGACACCGCGGCGATCCTGATCGGCGTTGCAGCGCTCGGTGCCTGGACCTTCGCGCCCGTTCACATCGTCACCGCAGCGATTGCGGTGATCGCGTGCGCCTTTCATACGGTACGGTTGCTGCGCTGGCACGGATCACCGACCTGGCCGGAGAAGCTGCTCTTCGTTCTGCACGCGGCTTACGCCTTCGTGCCGCTCGGCTTCCTGGCCATATCGGCCGGCGCGATCGAGCTCCTCAGCGACTACCCGGTCATGCATGTGCTGACCGTCGGCGTGATCGCCTTCATGATGCTCGCCGTGATGACGCGCGCCACTCGCGGCCATACCGGGCGGCCGCTGGTGGGATCGACACTCACCAGCGCCTCCTATGTCGCGATCGCGGGCGCCGCGCTAATCCGGCCGCTGGCCGAGGTGCTGCCGGAGCATTATCATCACCTGATCGCTCTCTCGGGTGCATTGTGGATCGCGGCCTTTGTGCTGTTCACGCTCGAATACGGACCGATGCTGGTGCGCGAGCGCCGCGCGCCGCGCGCCTCACCCTGACCGGACGTCGATACCCAACGCAAAAGGCGCCGCAGATGCGGCGCCTTTTCTTTTCTAAAAGGCTGGTCCTAGAAGATGCTGCCGTGGCCAAGTTCCAACGCGCCGTCGGCGATCATGTCAGGCGTCCACGGCGGCTCGTACGTCAGCCGGACCTCGGCATATTCGACACCCGGCACATACCAGACGCAGTTCTGCACCGCTTCCTTGAGGAAGGCAGTCGCCGGGCAGCCCTTGATCGTCGTCGTCATGGTGACACGGGCAATGCCGCCCTCCTGAACGTCGATGTCATAGATCAGGCCGAGATCGACGACGTTCTTGCCCATTTCGGGGTCGATGATGATGCGCAAGGCATCGCGGATCCTCGCCTCGAGGTCCAGGGTTTCAGGCGCCGACATGGGAACGCCTCCCACCGATGCGGATGAGGATCCGGTAGGTCTCGCCGGTCGCATCGAAATTGCCGGCCCATTTGTGGCCGCGCTTGGCGAGCTCCGGATAAAGGAACAACGGTTCGCGCGCGAGCAAGGCGAACAGAACCTCGCCTTCGGCCATCTTCTCGGCCGTTGCCAGAATGCGCACCATAGGCTCCGGCGGATCGAGCTCCGTCAGGTCGAGCTGGCGGCTCGGGTCGGGCCAGGCGTCGAGATCCGTTTCGCTGACCGAAAGCCTGATCCCCTCGACCTCGCCTTCGGGCGTAAACAGAACCTCCCAGTCGCCATTGTCGAGCGGGCGGTCCTGATGGGTGAAGCCGCGACCCGCCATGACGCTGAAGAGCGGAACGGGCCGGAAGGTCGCGATCAGCTTCAGCGCCTGGCCCGGCGCCAGGCTGTCGACTGCATTCATGATGGCCTGGAACGGGTCGCTGCCGCCGCGCAAGTGCGGTCGGACGTCGAGTTCATAAGGATCTTGGCTCATGGGAACCTCCGTGAGGAAAAGATGGCAGAAACAGGCCTGGTCGAACAAGTCCATCAGGCAATCGAAGTTCGGCCGGAACGTTGATCAGTCGCCGTGTTCGCACGAACTCCAGGATGAGCGCATTGACGGCAATCAACTGGCCGAGGCTTGCAAAACGAAAAATAGGCGCGCTGCCGATCAGGAGGGCGAGCGAGCCAACCGCGACCGTCAGATAAAAGAGCCGGAACCAGCGAAGGGCGGACGTTTCGCTGACGAGGTCCTGGACCCTCGGGGTCGGCATGCGCCCAAGCGCCGGCCCGTAACATTCGAGCCAGGTCATGAACGGCACGATCTTGTAGAGCTGGGCGAGCCCCATGCCCGTCAGCCATCCAAAGGTGGCGAGATAAATAACGGCGCCGATAGCCTCATCAAGGCGGCCGGCCGAGAGCAGCGCGACGAAGAGCATAGCCGCGGCGACCAGTGACACGAAGGCGCCGATGCTGGCGCGGCTGTTGAGTTCGATCGCCTTGCGCCGGCGCTCCCGATAGATACGCAGGATATCGCCGACATAGATCGCGACCACGGCCGCGCCGGAACCGACGGCAAGGAGGAAAAGCGGCGAGCGACCAACGGTGCCCACGAGAATGACGGGCACTGCGGCCGCCAGAACGCCGAGGCAAAAGGCACCAAGCATGAAGACAACACGGCTGCTTGTCCGCTCTTTGTCTGGCGACAGCATGAACATGGTCAAAAGTCGATAGCTGACGCCCATGGTGGTGAAGCTCAACCAGCCGCAGAGGCCGAGGGAGGCATGAAGCGAGAGACCATCGACGGTGAGGTCGATCGCGCCCGCCGCGTCGATCAGGCCCGAGAGCACGCCAGCATAGACGCCGCCGAGCAGCATCGTGCCGAAGAGAGCGGCAAGGCCGACCGCGACGAAGCGGGCCGGTAGTGGTAGGGGGCGTGCATGCCAAAGCGTGACTGCGAAGGAAAAGCCCAGCACCGAAAAGCCAACGATCGAGAAAGCGGCTCCAAGAGGAAGCAGCGTCACGGGAACATCGATCGCACCGGAAAGACCGACGAAGCCGAGGGTCAGGGTGGCGATGCCGACGATAAGAAAGAGGAGCGCCGGCAGGGCGACGGTCGGCAAGGACAGCGGCTGGCCGACGAGAACAGGTACGAATTGCAGCAATGCGCCGGTCATCAGCAGGCTTAGCCAACCGAGAGCGACAATATGGACGAGCGCCAGCGTTTCAGGCGCCTCAAGGGCTAAGACCGGATAACCAAAGCCGAGAACCATCATGGTCTCGCCAAGGACGAGGAAAATCAGCGCGGCCGCGAAATAGGACATGGTCCAGCGGGATAGCGTGGCTGCGAACATGGTGGTTCAACCCTTGGATCACGATGGCTCTGGTCGAGCCGAACAAGCGTGATCGATTCTGCTAAGTGGGAGCGGGATGAGAGCGGAAAATGACGCACGCTTTTTCTCACCCCGCTCTTGAAGGACACCAGGGGCTCAGTGCCCGCCGCAGCAGCAGTCACAGCCGGAGGACTGTTGCCGACCGATCTCAACTCGCCAGACCTCCGGCCCCTGCTCGAGGTATTCCCAGGTGAATTCGCCCGGATAGCGGGTTTCCAGCTGGTAGTGCAGTGGACGCGGATCGTGGTCGTTAACGATGATGAAGGCGCCACCCTCGGCAAGTGCGTTCAACATGCCGAAGATTTTCGGATGGCGTTCTACCGGCGGGATCGTCCGCACATCGATAAAGGGCTTGTCGGTCTCTGCAATGGTCATGGTTGTCCGCTTCTGAGCGCCGTGGTTTGATGATGATCCGGGAAGCGCCGGCGCACACGCCCCGGATTTCCGCAACCTAGCGACAGCGCCGCCGCGACATTTTGTCGAAGCGCAAACAAATCTCGCTTTGGCCTCGACCAACCCCGTCCTTGACTTTTCGCAAAGAGGTGCCTGCCGGCGCGGCCTACAAAAGCTGTATCCATCGCCACCCAGATGAGGACGAAATGTTAGCTTCCGCGCTCCTGAAATACGGTGAAATGCGCCTGCCGCGCTACACGAGTTACCCGACCGCACCGCGCTTTGCCGCTGATGTCGACGATCACACCTACGGCGACTGGCTGAAGGCGATCCCCGAGGGGCAGAACGTGTCGCTCTACCTGCACATCCCCTTCTGTCGTTCCATGTGCTGGTACTGTGGCTGCCACACGACGATCACCAAGAAGGACGACCCGATCCTCGACTATCTCGATGTACTCCGAGACGAGATCCGCATGGTCGCCGATACCATTGGCCAGCCGCTTCCGGTCTCGGAGGTACATTTTGGCGGCGGCACGCCGACGATCATCGAGCCACGTGAATTCCTTGCGCTGATGACGTTGATGGGCGAGCGCTTCGCGCTGTCACCATCGGCCAATGTCGCCGTCGAGATCGATCCGCGCCGGCTGACGCTTGCCATGGCCGAGGCACTCGGCGAAGGCGGCGTTAGGCGTGCCAGCCTCGGCGTGCAGAGCTTCGATCCCGTCGTGCAGAAGGCGATCAACCGCATCCAGAGCGAGAAGCAGACGGCCGAAGCCGTCGACCATCTGCGCGGCGCGGGCATCGGTGGCATCAATTTCGACCTGATCTACGGCCTGCCGCATCAGACGGTGCGCTCCTGCGTCGAGACGGTCGAAGCGGCCGCGGCGATGCGACCGGAACGGTTCGCGGTTTTCGGTTACGCCCATGTGCCGAGCTTCAAGAAGCACCAGCGCATGATCGACGAGAACGCGCTGCCCGACAGTGCCGCCCGCGCCGAACAGGCGATGGCGATCAGCGAAGCGTTGGTCAAAGCCGGCTACCGCCAGATCGGCCTCGATCATTTTGCGCTTCCTGACGACGATCTCGTCACCGCCCAGGAGGCTGGGCAGCTCCGCCGCAACTTCCAGGGCTATACGACCGACACTTGCGAAACGCTGATAGGTTTCGGCGCTTCGGCAATCGGCCGCTCGCACGACGGTTATGTCCAGAACGAGGTCCCCCCCGGCGTCTATGCAAGCCGCATCGCATCGGGACGGCTCGCAACAACCAAGGGCTACCGACTGACCGACGAGGACCGTTTGCGCGCCGCGATCATCGAACGGCTGATGTGCGATTTCAGCGCGGATATGTCCGCAATCGCCGCAGCGCATGGCCGGGACTGGCAATCGTTCGTCGACGGCAATAGCAAACTGGCCGAACTGCGAAAGGATAGCGTGATCGATATCGCTGATGGCGTCATCACGGTGCGTCCCGAGCACCGCTTCGTCATCCGCGCGGTGGCGGCGGCCTTCGACGCCTATATCGACGAGTCCCAGAGGGTGCACAGCAAGGCGGCTTGAGGGCGCTGGTCGCCGGGAAGGTTTGGCTATTGCCAAGCATTCCCGGCGCAATCACGCCGGCAAAGCGCCGTCCGTCTCTTACGTCATGCTCGACCCGAGCACTTCGTTGTTTTGTGCCACGAAATACGTTCGGATGCGCCTTGGATCCTCGCCTCAAGGGCGACGATGACGAAGTTTGGGGCAACTGCGCTCCCTGAAAACGAGCCGTTTCCAAGCTTATCGCTGGCAGCTCAGCGATACACTTTGGCAAAACTGCCCATCCAACACGTCATGCCGGCTTTTCCCGAGCATCGAGACCCAGCCTCCTCCCCCCGAGAATAGCCGCGAGCGGATCGGCAAATCCGTCCCGAATGGCCGCGAAACGGCGCACGCGCGGCGGGCATACGGCTTCCGTTGAATCAAAGAGGCCCGGCGGTTGCAGGGCCTCTTGCTTCTCTCTCGACTTGGGGACCGCCCTACCCCACCAGATTGCGGTAGATCGCCGGCAGTGCCGCCGGCAGCCGCGAGATGTTGCCGACTACGGAATAGCCGTTCTGGCCGAACATGGCGGGCACGTAGGACTTCGCCTCCCGGTCGACCGTGACAGCGAAGGTGTTTATGCCGCTGCGCCGTGCCTCCGTGACCGCGCGACGGCTATCCTCGAGCGCAAAACGCCCCTCGTAGTGATCGATATCGTTGGGCTTGCCATCGGTCAGAACAAGCAAGAGCTTCTTGCGGTTCGGCTGCCGACGAAGCTCGGCCGAGGCATGCCGGATCGCAGCACCGATGCGGGTATAGTAGCCGGGTTTCAGTGCGGCAATGCGCGCTTCGACCAGCGGCCCCATAGCCTCGTTGAAGGCCTTCACGGTTTCCACCCGCACCCAGTCACGCCGCCTTGAGGTGAAGGTAAGGATCGAGTGGTTGTCGCCGCAGGCCGACAGCCCGTGCGCAAGGATGAGCAAAGCTTCTTTTTCCACGTCGAGCACCCGCCGGTTGTCTGACCAGGAATCGGTCGACAGCGACACGTCGACGAGGATCGTCACCGCCAGGTCATGCACCTGCGGCCGACTCATCAGATGGATGCGGTCGCTGCCCTGGCCGCCGGCGGCGAGATCGGTGCGGGCACGCACGACCGCGTCGAGATCGAGATCGGCGCCGTCAAGTTGTGCACGCAGCATCTCGTGCCGCGGGCGCAGCACTTCGAACTGGCGCCGCACCCGGCGGATCAAGCTCCGGCTTTCCTCGGTCAGTTCGCTCCGCTCTTCCTGGGCGGAAGCCGGCATTGCCAGCACGCGGCAATGGTCCTTGAGGTACTGCCCGGTCCGGTAGTTCCATTCGGGATAGGTCAGCTCGGCCGTCAGCGGCGTCGGATCGACGGCTTCCGGCGGCAGATCGAGATCGAAGCGGAATCGCGCCGAGGGCCGTCCCTTGCGCTCGCCGAGCGTCATGTCGTCCAGTTCCTCGGCAGCCTTGCTGTCGTGGTCGTCGCTGTCGTCGCCGGGACGGTCGACGTTGACCATCTCGGCCATGGCCAGGATCTTCTCGAAGCGATTGAGGATGAACGGGCTGCGTTCGCCCTTGCGGTTCTCCGGGTTTTCGCGCACCGCCACGTGGCGCTCAACCTCGACACCCTCACTCTGCGTGCCCGCTGTCGCGGCCACATCTTCGTCGCGCACGGTCGTGGTTTCGGCCCGCAACAGCGTGTCCGGCCATAGCGGCATCGGCAGCATCGGCAGGTAGCCGGGCGGCGCACGATGCGGGAAGATCACCGGCAGCGTCGTATCTGCCTCGCCTGTGGCCCTGCGCAACAGCCGCAGGACGCGGTTTTCAAGATGCTGCTCGATCGACGGCAGAGCGCCCCGCTTCCGCTCGGCAAGGGTAGCCTCGGCCAGACGCCGATAGCGCCGCCTAAGGCCTGGGAACCGCTGGAAGACGTCCTCGACCGTCTCCAGCGCGCGCGATATCAGCGCCAGGTCACGACGGAGCGGATCGGTCTCGCTGACGGGGTCGACCGGCATCGTCGCCATATAGGCGACGAGCCAGTGATAGAGATCCCGGTTCAGGTCTTTCGTCGGAAAAATGTCGATCTCGCCCGGCAGCATCAAGGACGCGTGGTCGCGCGCCGGCTGGACGAGTTTCTCTTCGCCAAGTCCCATGCGCTGCCGCCACCGCAAGCGATGGGTCGACGTGCGCCCGCGGGCGGGCACGATCTGCACCGCTGGCTCGCCGCCATGTCCGCGAAAGCAAACGCCGAGCACCGGCAGCATGTCGGCGAGCTTCACCGCCTCCTCCGGATAACGCCGCCAGGTTCTGGTGTTGCCGACGAAACGGTGCCAGGCTCGTCCGACGGTTTCTTCGAGCTCGAGGAAATCAAGCATGGCTCACCTCAGGCGATCAGAGAACCGGCCACTTCGAGAAGTGCTGAGCGCACATCCGGTTCGTCGGTCAGAGGCTCGATCATCGCGGCCCGGACCGCATCCTTCACCGGCATTCCGGCATCAATCAGCGAGGCGCAATAGACGAGCAGCCGGGTCGACACGCCTTCTTCGAGATCATGCCCTTTCAGAGCGCGCAGGCGCTGCGCGAGGTTGACGAGCGGCGCCACCTGGCTCTCCAGCAGTCCGCTCTCTTGCGAAACGACTGAAATCTCGGCGTTGCGCGGCAGGAAATCGAACTCGATCGCCACGAAGCGCTGACGGGTGCTCGGCTTCAGGCTCTTCAAAAGGTTCTGGTAGCCGGGATTGTAGGACACGATCAGCATGAAGCTCGACGGTGCTTCGAGCAGTTCGCCGGTCCGTTCAAGCGGTAACATGCGGCGGTCGTCGGTCAGTGGATGCAGGACGACGGCGACGTCCTTGCGGGCTTCCACGATCTCGTCGAGATAGCAGACGCCGCCGTTGCGCACGGCCCGGGTCAGGGGGCCGTCGACCCAGACGGTGTCGCCACCCTTGAGCAGATAGCGACCGGTAAGGTCGGCGGCGGCCAGATCGTCATGGCAGGAAACGGTCGAAAGCGGCAGGCCGAGCTTCGCTGCCATGTGGCTGACGAAGCGGGTCTTGCCGCATCCTGTCGGTCCCTTCAAGAGCAGCGGCAGCTGTCGCACCCAGGCGCTTTCGAACAGCGCGCATTCATTGCCGGAGGGGCTGTAGGCGGGGATATCGAGCGCCGCGCGACTGACGGCAGATTGGACAGGGCTCATGGCAAGTCTCCATGCTGGGAATTCTTGGGGAGATGCCGGCGCGGCGAACCGCGCCGGCTGGTCGGTTATTCAGCGGGTTGGACGATGCCGGCGAGCTTCTCGCTGCGCTCGCGCCCGGGCACCAGAACGGCCCAGATGAACATCAGCGCCGAGATCAGGACGACGGCACCGGAACCGAGGCGGATCCAGTAGAACAGCGCCAGCTGGTCCTGGACGTCCATGTAGCTTTCGCCGAGCACGCGCTGCAGATGCGCCTGGAGAACACCGGCAAAGGTCAGCGCGAAGGTCATGACCGACATGGCGGTGCACATGATCCAGAAGCTCACCATCGACAGCCACTGGTTATAGGGCGCACGGCCGCGGATCTCCGGGATGGCATAGGCCATGACCGCGAGGTTCAGCATCACGTAGGCGCCGAAGAAGGCGAGGTGTCCATGGGCCGCGGTCACCTGAGTGCCGTGGGTATAGTAGTTCACCGAAGACAGCGTGTGCAGGAAGCCCCAGACGCCAGCGCCGAAGAAGGCCATGACCGAGCAGCCGATCGACCAGAGGAGGGCTGCGCGGTTCGGATGCTTGCGGCCGGCCTTCCAGGTCATCACGAAGGTGAAGACCACCATGGTGAAGAAGGGGGCCACTTCCAGCGTCGAGAACAGCGAACCGATCCACTGCCAGTAGCCCGGCGCGCCGATCCAGTAGTAGTGGTGGCCCGTGCCGAGGATGCCGGAGAAGAGCGCCAGGCCGACGATGACATAGAGCCATTTTTCGACGACCTCACGGTCGATGCCGTTGAGCTTGATCATCAGGAAGGCGAGCACCGATGCCATGATCAGTTCCCAGACGCCTTCGACCCAGAGATGGACGACGTACCACCAGTACATCTTGTCGAGCGCCAGGTTGATCGGATTGTAGAAAGCGAAGAGGAAGAAGATCGCGACACCCCAAAGCCCGAAGATCAGGATGTTGGTGACGGTCGTCTTGCGGCCTTTCAACACCGTCAGCGTGATGTTGTAGAGGAACATCAGCGCGACGATGACGATACCGACCTTGATCGCGAAGGGCTGCTCGAGGAACTCACGCCCCTCGTGGATGTGCATGAGGTAGCCGACGACGGCAATGGCAGCGGCGATCAGGAAGATCCAGAACTGCGCGATGGCGATCTTCGTGCTGTAGAGCTCGGTTTCTGCCTCTTCCGGCAGCAGGTAGTAGGTCGCGCCCATGAAGCCCATGAGCAGCCAGACGATCAGCGCGTTGGTGTGGACCATGCGCACGATGTTGAAGGGCAGGAGCTCGGAGAGCGTGTTGGGCAGGACGTAGATGGTGCCGGCAAGCACGCCGAACAGCACCTGGGCGAGAAACAGGCCAAGCGCTCCGTAGAAATAGAGCATCGCGACCTTTTGGGTTTGGTATTTCATGGTGTCACACTCCACTCGGTTCGCTTAACCTGCCTCGTTCGGCGGCCAGTTCTGGGTCTTGATGCGGCTCGTCCATTCGAGGAAGTCGGCGAGGTCGTTGAGTTCCTGTTCGGTGAGATTGAACTGCGGCATCTGCCGCCGTCCCTCGATGCCGGTCGGCTGGGCAGCCATCCAGGCCTTAAGCGTATCGCGGGCGCCATCCGGATCGGCCTCGCCGCCGAATCGCTTCCAGACGTTGCCGAGCTCGGGCGCGAAATAGGCGCCCTCGCCGAGAAGCGTGTGGCAGTTGATACAGGAGTTCTTTTCCCAGACGTGTTTGCCGCGGGCGACCGCATCGGTCAGCGTCGTTTCATCCGTCGAAGTCGTCCGCATGTAGTAGTGGCTGTGGGCGGTCAGCCCGACGAAGATTGCGAAGAAAAAGAAGGACCCGCCGTAAAAGACGTTACGGGCCCCGGTTTTGGTGAGGCGTTCTGCCATCACGTGGTCCTTTCGATTTCAGTTGGCCGCTGAGAGTGCGGCCGGCTGATCTGATCCCCTCCCCGTGCGGCGCAGCCGGCAACAATCGGGGCGACCTCATGTCTAGGGAAATCGGCGGCGGCTTCTTTGCGTTTCGGCAAACAAGTCCGCGGCTAGCCTCAGCTGATGAAAGCAGTGCTCAGGACCAGCTTCGCTGCAGCGACGAGGACGAGTGCTGCGGGCCAGATCAAAAGGCCAAGACGAAGGGCCGACGGCGCCTGCCGGAGCCCCATGAAATCGAGCGCGACGAACCGGCTTTTGACGATGGCGAGCCCGAGCAACACGACGATGACGAGGGTGGCCGGCCCGGCGACCGCCATCAGCGCCATGCCCGACATCACGGCTACGGCAAGCAGCAGCCAGGTCTTGAACAATTGTCTGGGATTGCGATCGGTCATGGCACTCACACGAGATAGACGAGCGGGAACATCACGATCCAGACCAGATCGATCACGTGCCAGAGCGTGGTGATCAGCTCGACATTGCCGGGTTTCGGTCGCCAGGCAACGATGATGAGCACGAAGGCACCGAAGACGACGTGCAGCAGATGGAAGCCCGTGACGAGAAAATAGAGCTCGAAGAAGGAGCCGAACTGAGGATCGCCGGCAACGCCGGCCTCGGCGCTATATTCGAAGAGCTTGATCCCCACGAAGGCGAAGCCGAAAAGTGCTGCATTCACCAGCGCCCGCCGACGCTGCTTAAGCGATGCACTCGGCCTCGTCGCCAAGGCCGCCTGCCAGCCGCTTGTCAAAAGAACAAGCGTGTTGATACCGGCAAGCAGCGGATCGAGATGCGAGCGGGCGGCGGCAAACGCGTCCGGCTGGAGAAGACCCACAATCAGGAAGCCGACAAGCAGAATACCGAACGCGGCAAGTTCACTCCAGACGAGCACCCAGAGCAGCAAGGCGTCCGTCGTATCCTCTTCCACCGTTGCGGCAATCGGATGACTGCGGGCATCCATGTCAGCGCCTCCGTTCAAAAAACATCGTTCGAGCTAGGCGCGAGCGCGCACCCTGTCTTTGCGATTGAGCAAAGAAGCCGGCAGGGGGCGGGGCTATTGGCTGACAACAAAGGAGCCTTCCGATGACAGACGCACAGATCGGCCTTTCCGTCGCCACCCCCATCATCATCGTCTTCGCCCTCGTGCTCTATCGCATGGGCGTGCTTCAGCGCGGCGCGACGCTGTCGGCGATCCTCTCCTCCGTTGCGATCGCCATCGTTCTGTTTCTCGATCGCTGATCTGCAGACTTTGAGAAATGTCAAAGAGGATCATTGCCGTCGGGTGTAGTTCGAACCAACACTCAACGGAGCAGATCGATGCAGCAGCAATTTTCAGAACATCACGAGCTGGGGCAGGCTTACCGCGAGCTTTTATCCCTGTGTGATCGCCTCGAGACGCTGGCCGATTCCATCCCGCGCCGCATCGACCTGACGAGCTGCCGCGTGATCCTGACGGAGCTGCCGGAAAAGCTCAGGCGCGTCCACGCGCTGGAGGAAATGATCCTGTTTCCAGCAGTCGAAATTCAGCGGGCAGACGACGGCCGTTACGCCTTGATCGCACGGCTGCGCGCCGAGCATGACCAGGACGATCGGGCAGCCGTCGAGCTGGTACGTGTGCTGAAGGCGGTTCTCGACAACAGGCCATCGCTCAGCTGGGATGCGATCGGCTACATGCTGCGGGGCTTCTTCGAAACTGTTCGCCGCCATGTCGCAACGGAGCGCCTGCTTCTCTGGCGCCATGCGTGAGACAACCGATATGACCTATTTTCTCCTCGCCTTCGCCGTCTTCCTGCTGCTCCATCTGGTGCCGGCCTGGCCGGCGTTACGCCAGGGCCTGATCGACCGGCTCGGTCGCTCGACCTATTTCGCGGTGTATTCGCTTCTTTCCGTGCTTGCTCTCGGCTTCGTCTTTCACGCGGCCCTTCAGCTCGATTTCATCCCGCTCTGGGAACCGGCGGCCTGGCAGGCCTGGGTAACCTTCGTGCTGGCGCCACTCGGCATCTTTCTCGTGCTGGCTGGCCTCTTCAGCGAAAACGCGCTGTCGATCTCCATCTATCAGGGAAACGAGCGGCCCGGCGCCATCGTAACGATCACCCGTCACCCGGTGCTCTGGGGCTTCCTGCTCTGGGCCGCCGGTCACATCGTGCCCAATGGCGACTTGCGCGCGCTGGTTCTTTTCGGCGGTTTCGCACTGTTTTCCGCCGGTGGCTTCTTGATGCTTGAAAAGCGTGCCCGCCGGCGTTTGGGTGACAACTGGCAAGCGGCCTCGAAGGGCACGTCAGTCTGGCCCTTTGCGGCCATCATTCGAGGCGAAACCCGTTTGCGCGCCGATCCCGTGATGATCATCGCCGCCTTTGCCACCGTCGCGATTGCCGTGTGGCTGCTGCTTGGCGGTCACGAGGTCCTGTTCGGCGCCGATCCGCTGCTTCAGGCCACCGTCTCCTAGATCACGATGATTTTTGGTCCTCACCCTGCCAGGCCATAGCCTGCGGGGTGATCGGCAGTGCCAGCAGGTCGATCGCTCGGGCCGCCAGATGGTCGACGATGGCCGAGACGCTCTCAGGCCGATGATAGAAGGCCGGCACCGGCGGCATGATAATCGCCCCCATTTCCGTGACGGCGCACATATTGCGCAGGTGACCGAGATGCAGCGGTGTCTCGCGTGCCATCAGCACCAGCCTGCGCCGCTCCTTCAGATGCACGTCGGCTGCCCGTACCACGAGGTTATCGGCCATGCCGGCAGAGATCGCCGCAAGTGAGCGCATGGAGCACGGCGCGACGATCATGCCGGCCGTCGAAAACGATCCGCTCGCAATCGCCGCGCCGATATCGGCGTGGTCATAGGTCCGCGCGGCCAGACGCAGCAGGGATGGAAGAGCGCCTGCGCCGACCTCATGCGCGAGCGTGCGGTGCGCCGCCGGCGACAGAACCAGATGCAGCTCGACGCTTTCGATTTCGCTGAGCCGCTCCGCGATGCGCACCGCAATCGCAGCACCCGAAGCCCCGGTGACACCGAGGACGATCTTCAACCGGTTCATCGGGTCAGCCCTCCAAGCCCGAGACCGGCCCAGATCGCATCGACCTGACCCACGACCTCCGGCGACATTTCGAGCACCCGCCCCCATTCACGGTCGGTCTCGGCGCCGATCTTGTTGGTGGCGTCGAGCCCGAGCTTGCCACCGAGGCCGGAGCGTGGCGACGCGAAGTCGAGATAGTCGATCGGCGTGCCCTCGATCACGGTCACGTCGCGGCTGGCATCGAAGCGGGTCGCAAGAGCCCACATTACGTCGGACCAGTTGCGCACGTCGATATCCGGGTCGACGGCGATGATCAGCTTGGTGTAGCTGAACTGCGGCAAGACAGACCAAAGCCCCATCATCACGCGCTTGGCCTGACCGGGATAACGCTTGTCGATCGCGACGACCATGGCTCTGTAGGAGCAGGCCTCCGGCGGCAACCAGAGATCGGATATCTCCGGAAACTGCTTGCGAACCAGTGGCACGAACAGCCTGTTCATCGCCTCTCCGAGCCGCGAAGGCTCGTCCGGCGGTCGGCCGGTATAGGTGGAAAGATAGAGCGGATTCCGACGCATGGTGATCGCCGACAGACGCATGACCGGGAACGGCTCCACCGAATTGTAATAGCCGGTATGGTCGCCATAGGGGCCCTCCTCCGCGGTCTTGCTCGCCGAGACCGTACCCTCGATCACGATCTCCGCATTGGCCGGCACTGAAAGTGGCACGGTCTTCGCCTTCACGAGTTGCGTCCTGCCGCGCCGAAGCAGGCCTGAGAAATTCAGCTCGCTCAGTCCGTCCGGCAGCGGCATGACCGCAGAAAGGATCGTCGCTGGGTCGGCACCGATGACGACCGCGATCGGCATGTCCTGACCCAGGCGTTGCCAGAGACGATGGTGGCGGGCGCCGCCGCGGTGGGCGAGCCAGCGCACGATGGCGCGATCGGGCCCTAGCACCTGCATGCGATAGATCCCGACATTGACATCGAACGGATCATCCGGCGCGCGCGTGATCACCAGTGGCCAGGTAATCAGCGGCGCCGGCTCTCCCGGCCAGCACCATTGAACCGGCAGGCGCCCAAGGTCGATTTCCTGATCGCGCCAGACGACCTCCTGACACAGCGCACGCGTTACCTTTCGTGGCCGCATATACATCGCCGATCGGAGCAGAGGCAGCCGATCCCAGGCGTCGCGCAGCGACTGCGGCGCTCTCGGATCGCGCAGGTCCGCAAGTTCACCCGCAAGCGCATCGAGCCCGCCCGGCGCCAGGCCGAAACCACGCTCGATCCGGCGTTCCGACCCGAAGAGATTGGTCAGAAGCGGGATCGGTTGTGCGGCGCCTGTCGCATCGACCGGCCGCTCGAAGAGAAGCGCCGGCCCGTCGGCGGCAAGCACGCGGCGGTGGATTTCGGTCACCTCATGCACCAGCGAAACCGGTCGCGAAATCCGCTTCAAATCGCCTTCGCGCTCGAGCGCGTCGATAAAATCCTGAAGCGTTGCAAAGCCCTTTGACGGGCGAAAGGTCCTGTTCATGGAGCCTGTTTGTGGCGGCGAATGGCCCTTGTCTTTGACGTGGCGCAAACAACGACCGGCAGCAGGCGACTAGCATGCGCCGCATCGTTCGATTCCGACGCTCCACAGGTAGCAAATGACACTTCCGCTCGCGATCACCGCCCCCCTTAGCTTCGTTCCCATCGTCGCCATCGAAAGCGTGGTGCAGCGCGTCTTTGCCCATGTGATCGCGAGCCATCCGGGCCTCTTCGACCGTCTCGCGGATCATGCAGCCAAGCGCTACGCCTTCCAGCCGTCTGACCTGCCGATCGGCTTCCTTGTCGAACCGGCCGTGCCGCGCATCTCCGTACATCGCAAGGAGCGCACGCCGGTTTCCGATGCCTGCATGGAAGGCGAGCTCGTACTGCTCTTGGCGCTGCTCGAGGGCCGCATCGACGGCGACGCCGTGTTCTTTTCGCGCGATCTTGCCGTCAGCGGCGACATGGAGGCGATGCTGGCGCTGCGCAACGCACTCGACGACTGCGAGATCGACCTTCCAAGCGATCTCGCTGACATGGCCGGACCGCTGGCCCCGCTCGTGCGCCGCGCGGGAGAAAAGATCCGCGAACGTGCGCTTGGCCGCGTTCTCAAGGAGGAGGCTCCCCAATGGAACTGATCTGCCCCGCCGGCACGCCAGCTGCCTTCCGCGAAGCCGTCGATGCCGGTGCCGACGCGGTCTATTGCGGCTTTCGCGACGAGACGAACGCCCGCAATTTTCCGGGGTTGAACTTCTCGCGCGACGAACTCCGAACGGCAATTGCCTATGCCAAGCAGCGCAGGGTGATGACCTTTGTTGCGATCAACACCTTCATGCGCGCCGGCCAGGAGACGCTCTGGCATCAGGCGGTGGATGACGCCGTGGCACTTGGTGCCGATGCCGTCATCCTCGCGGATTTCGGCCTGATGGCTTATACGGTGGAACGCCATCCGCAGCAGCGGCTGCACGTTTCCGTCCAGGCCTCGGCCTCGAATGCCGACGCCGTGCGCTTCCTCGTCGAGACCTTCGCGGCAAAACGCGTTGTGTTGCCGCGCACCCTGACGATCGCCGACATCGCTCGCCTTGCCAAACAGATCGATTGCGAGATCGAGGTCTTTGCCTTCGGCGGCCTCTGTGTCATGGCCGAGGGGCGCTGTTCGCTCTCTTCCTACGCCACGGGCAAGTCGCCCAACATGAACGGTGTCTGCTCGCCCGCAAGCCACGTGCGCTATCGCCAGGACGGACGCGAGCTGGTGTCCGAGCTCGGCGATTACACTATCAACCGCTTCCCGGCGGGCGAAGCCGCTGGCTATCCGACGCTCTGCAAGGGGCGCTTCGACATTGCGGAGGACCGCGGCTACGCCTTCGAGGACCCGGTTTCACTCGACGTCATGGACCATATCGATGCCCTGCGCAGCGCCGGCGTCAGCGCGCTGAAGATCGAGGGCCGGCAGCGCGGCAAGGCCTATGTCGCCGAGGTCGTGTCAGTGATGCGGCGGGCGCTGACCGCCAGCGCCACCGAGCGGCCCGCATTGGTGTCGCGGCTGAAGGCGCTCAGCGAAGGCCAGAAGACGACAACAGGCGCCTACGAAAAGCGCTGGAGGTAATCGGCCCATGACCATATCGACAAGCCCATCCAAGCCCGTCCTGAGCCTCGGCCCGGTCTACTATCTCTGGGATGGCCCCAAATGGCGCGATTTCTATTTCCGCATCGCTGACGAAGCGCCGATCGCCCACGTCACGATCGGCGAGGCCGTCTGCTCGAAGCGGCTGCATTTCATCGAGCCCCATGTCGGCGAGGTCATCGAACGGCTGGAGAATGCCGGCAAGCAGGTGAGCCTCGCCTCGCTCGCGCTGGTGACGCTGGAACGTGAAAGCCAGTTGGTGCGCGGGCTGGTGCGTGACAGCGCCCATCCGATCGAGGTCAATGACCTATCCGCGCTGCACCTGCTTGCCGGCAAGCCGCATTCTATCGGGCCGCTGGTCAACGTCTATAACGGCGCGACTGCCCGGCTCTTGGCCTCGAGGGGCGCGATGAGCATCTGTCTGCCGCCAGAACTGCCGATGACGTCGGTGCGCGGCATTATCGAGGAAAGTCCGGGGGTCGCCTTCGAGGTCTTCGCGTTCGGCCGCGTACCGCTGGCGATTTCGGCGCGTTGCGCCCATGCCCGCTCCAAGGGGCTGATCAAGGACAATTGCCAGTTCATCTGCGGCGAAGACCCTGACGGCCTGACCGTCGAGACCCTCGACAGCCAGCCTTTTCTGGCGCTGAACGGCGTACAGACCATGTCGCACACCTGCCAGGTGCTGCTGCAGGAACTGCCAGAGCTTGCCGCCGCCGGCGTTTCCCGCGTTCGGCTGTCGCCGCAGGATTGCGACATGGCGGCCGTGGCCCGCATCTTCGACGATGTCATCGCCGGGCGATGCTGGCCACGTGAAGCACAGGCGGATCTTTGTGGCGTTTACCCAAACAGGCCGTTTTCCAATGGTTTCCACCACGGTCAGACAGGAGCGGCATGGATATCCGCCGAAGCAAGTTAGCGAGGTGAGGAGGCGCATACATCGCCTCGCATTTGCGAATTGCGTCCTTCGCAGGATCCACCTGTCGGTTATAGCGCTTGCGCAGGCTGATGAACCGACGCATTGGCGACAGCGAGAAAGTTTGCGCATGCCGCGTTCCGATCATTGGTGCGCCAAAGCAAGCCAGTTTCAACTGTCGGGACGCGCCCGGAAAGCGGCAGATAGGTCACCCCGTCTCGCTGCAGCCTGGTCATGGACTGCGGAACCAGTGCGACACCCATCCCGGAGCCCACCAGTCCGATGATCGTCTGCATCTGTATAGCCTCCTGGAAGACGGAGAAGGCTGAGCGATGCTCGGCGAAGTAGCCCGAAACAAGGTCGTGAAAGATCGGCGCGGACCGCCGTGGAAAGAGGATCAGTGGCGCGGCGAAGAACGCGGCAGGTTCGAGTATCCCCTCGCAGAAGCCGTCGCGCCCTTCGTCTATCCAGGATGACGGGACCGCGGCAATCAGCGGTTCGCGAAGGATCGGGCGATAGCTCAGGGTTTGGCTCAGCGAACTGGATGGCGGAGCGATGACGATGCCGACATCGACTTCGCTCCTCAGCACGGCATCGATCTGCACGTCGCTTGTCGCTTCGCGCAGAGAGAGCTCGACGTTTGGATAGGCAGCCCGAAAGCGAGCGACGGCTGCTGGCAGCAGGCTATAGTCGACAGTACTGACGAAGGACAGGCGCAGGAGCCCCATTTCGCCGCGTGCAAGCTTTCTCGCGATATCAGGCAGCGCTGTCGCCTCTGCCAGAACGCGTCGGGCATGCACAAACCATTGCTCGCCGACGGGCGTGAGTTTCACCTCGCGTTTGGTGCGATCGAAAAGCCGCAATCCGAGTTCTCTTTCCAGCGCCTGGATCGCTTGACTGAGCGGCGGTTGCGTCATGTTGAGGCGTTCGGCGGCGCGGCCGAAATGAAGTTCCTCGGCAACCGCCACGAACTGGCGAATCTGTCTCAGGTCCATGTTGCTCATTAATATGTTTAGCGACCTAAATTGGCGTCAGAAATATATTTCACAACTCTTTTGCGCGCCAGTAGGTTGGTCTCGATTTCGGGAGGCCAATTCGGGAGGCCAAGATGCACAACCAACGATCCAGACAGATTACAGAAGGCGTCGCCCGTTCGCCGAACCGGGCAATGTATTATGCGCTCGGATACAAGAAGGCCGATTTCGCCAAGCCGATGATTGGTATTGCCAATGGCCACTCGACGATCACGCCCTGCAATGCCGGGCTGCAGCCACTCGCGGACGCGGCCGTAACCGCGATCAAGGCTGCTGGAGCTAACCCACAGATATTCGGGACGCCGACGATTTCGGACGGCATGTCCATGGGAACAGAGGGCATGAAATACTCCCTCGTCTCGCGTGAGGTGATTGCCGACTGCGTCGAGACGACGGTGCAGGGTCAATGGATGGACGGCGTTCTGGTGCTCGGCGGCTGCGACAAGAACATGCCGGGCGGCATGATCGGCATTCTCCGCGCCAATGTCCCGGCCATCTATGTCTATGGCGGCACGATAAAGCCCGGTCTCTGGAAGGGGCAGAGCCTCTCGGTCGTTTCGGCATTCGAGGCCGTCGGCGCCTACATGGCAGGCCAGATGAGCGCGGAGGATTTCGAAGGCATAGAGCGAAATGCCTGTCCGACGACCGGATCCTGCGGCGGCATGTACACGGCCAACACGATGAGTTCCTCGTTTGAAGCCCTGGGCATGTCCCTGCTCTACTCGTCGAACATGGCCAATCCCGACCGGGAGAAGATCGACAGCACCGTCGAATCGGCACGCGTCCTGGTGGATGCCGTGAAGAAGGGCATCAGGCCGCGCGACATCGTCACGCGGCAATCGATTGAAAACGCAATCACACTCGTCATGGCGACGGGTGGCTCGACGAACGCCGTGCTGCACTACCTGGCGATCGCGCATGCGGCTGAGGTCGACTGGACGTTGGAGGATTTCGAGCGCGTGCGTCGCCAGGTTCCGGTGATCTGCGACCTGAAGCCGTCCGGCCGCTATATGGCCGTCGACCTTCACAAGGCCGGTGGCGTGCCGCAGGTACTGAAACTCCTGTTGAACGCGGGCCTGCTCTACGGTGATTGTCTTACGATAACCGGCAGGACAATCGGAGAGGAACTCTCGCACGTGCCGGATAGGCCCACCGCAGAGCAGGAGGTCATCCGGCCGCTCAGTGCACCGCTTTATCGCGAAGGACATCTCGCGATCCTCAATGGCAATCTCGCTGAAGGCGGGGCGGTCGCGAAGATCAGCGGGCTCAAGCGCCCCGTCATGACCGGTCCGGCGCGGGTCTTTGAGGACGAGCAGTCCGCCATGGATGCCATTCTCTCCGACACAATAAGGCCAGGTGATATCCTCGTCCTTCGTTATCTCGGCCCGAAAGGCGGACCGGGCATGCCGGAAATGCTCGCTCCCACATCGGCGATCATCGGGCGCGGTCTCGGCGAGAGCGTCGGCCTTGTCACCGACGGGCGGTTTTCCGGTGGCACATGGGGCATGGTCGTCGGCCATGTCTCCCCGGAAGCGTTCGAAGGCGGAACGATCGCCCTCGTCGAGGATGGTGACCAGATCACGATCGACGCTGGCAAGCGGCTCCTGCAGCTTAACCTGCCGGTAGACGAGATCGCCCGACGGCGGGCGTTGTGGCTCCAGCCTGCGCCGCGTTATCGGCGGGGCGTGCTGGCAAAGTATGCGGCCCTGGTGCGCCCGGCCAGCGAAGGTGCGGTCACCGGCTGACGTCGCGGAGCATTTTCGACAGCCGTCGGAAAACCGGGTTATCGACGCCGACCCAGAGGCGGTTGGACGCCGCAGCCTCAATCTGCAACGCCGCCGACCGGTACTCGGTTGGAGAACAGGTTCAAGGCGGCGTACTGCAGAAGCATGATCGTCTTGCCATCGCAGATGGCGCCAGAGCGGATCATGGCAAGCGCCTCGTCTATGCCAAGTTCGAGAACTGCGATATCCTCGCCTTCGTCTTCGTTACCGCCGCCTTGGGATGTGCGGTCGCCGGGCTGGTACTCGCCAACGAAGAAATGCAGGCGCTCGGTCACCGAGCCTGGGCTCATGAAGGCGTCGAACACCTGTCGCACGTCGCGCACGCGAAAGCCCGTCTCCTCCTCCGTTTCCGCGCGGATGCGCGCTTCCGGTTCGGCGTTGTCGAGCAGTCCCGCCGGCGCCTCGACGAGCAGGTCATCATGGCCGTTGACGAAGGCTGGGTAGCGAAACTGTCGGGTCAGGATCACGGTGCGGCGGACCAGATCGTAGAGCAGGATCGTCGCGCCGTTGCCGCGATCGTAGGTTTCCCGTGACTGCCGCTGCCAGCTCCCGTCGCCGCGCAGAAAGGAAAAGGTGGTTTTCTTCAGGACGTACCAATCATCCGAGAGAATAGTGACGTCTTCCACTTGAATTCGGTGCGCAATGCTCATGCTGCCCTCCATTGATAATGGTTGTGATGCGGTCCAGTAATTTCGTGCACGTTCGTGCAATGTCAAGATTTTTCGTGTACGGACGTCGCCATGCGGCAGGGATATCGGGCGGCGTTTGTTGCGGAAACGGCGAGTGCCGCGGGCGCAATCCCGCGGCACTCGCGTCAGTCGATGGCCTAACGGCATCCGCCTATCGCAACGGGAAGGCGACCGGCCGGATCGGAGCTGCGTCGGCGCCACGGAACTTCAACGACGCACCAACGAAGGCGAACTCGTAGACCCTGTCCTTGGACAGTTGTTCGAGATTGATGAGCTCGATGATCGGAGCGCCTTGCTGCGCGAGCAGGTAGGTGTGAACGGGAATGTAGTTGTTTTCCGTTTCGGCCGGGAAGGCTTCGAAGCTCAGGTTATCTGCGCCCACCACCATGGCGCCGCCGTCCTCGACGAGGAACTTTGCCGCGTCGATGCTGAGGCCGGGAGGGTTGCTCATATAGGCGGACTTGTCTTCGTAGTTCTGCATGCGACCCGTGCGGATCAAGGCGACATCGCCCTCCGCCAGCGTCACGCCCTGGCTTTTCAGCGCGTCTTCGAGATCCTTGCGCGTGATCCGGTAGTTGTCGGGCAGCATCTGCATGCCTTTGGCTGCCGCGACGTCGATCATCACGCCGCGCGCGACGATCGGCGGCAGCTTTTCGGCGCCGGTGATGGTCCAACCCTGGTCCCCGAGGTGATCGGCAGCGGCATAGCCATTCCAGATCTTGCCGTTCAGGCCGAAGTGATTGAGCGCGTCAATGTGGGTACCCATGTGGGCATACATAGAAACCGCCGAGCCGGTGTAGCTGACATGGGCGTTCATCTCCTTGCCGACCTTCATCGGATCGGAGACCAGAGTGCCATTCGGCGTGTGCGTCATCCACATCTGGTAGGGCGGGTCCCCGGCCGCCTCCCAGCTGGGCATGCCGATGAAATACTCGACCGCGAGGTCGTAGGACTTGCTCCCCTCGATCCGCGACAAAATGGCGGCGCGGGAATCCGGCGTGATGAGGTTGAGGCGCCCGATCTCGTCCTTCGGCCCCCACGGGCTCTTGCCGACCTCCTGCGCGAAGGCCGGGCCGCCGACGAGGCTGGCGACGAGAGAAGCGACCAAGACACGCTCGAGGACTGCGGTGTTGAACATGATGAACTCCTTCTTCTGGTCTTCCCGCGATATCAGGAAGCTGGGCTCACCTTATTGCTGGCGCTGAAGAGAATAATCAGCGATGAATTGAAAATATAATTTACTCTGGAGAAAATATGGATCTGCTGGCCGCCATGCGTTCGTTCCGCCGCGTCATCGAACTTCAGAGCTTCAACAAGGCGGCGGAGGAGCTCGGACAGTCGAACGCGTCGATCAGCAAGCAGGTCCGGCAACTGGAAGAACGGCTCGGGGCCGTGCTCATCGTGCGCACGACCCGGCGCATGAGCCTGTCGGAAAACGGACGCGCCTATTTTTCCGAATGCTGCCGGCTTCTCGACGAGCTCGATCATCTGGAGCGCACCACCTCCGGCGAGGCAGGCGAGATCAACGGCCGGCTCCGGCTCAATGCGCCTCTCTCCTTCGGATTGACCGTGCTTGCGCCGATGCTCGCGCGCTTCATGACACTTCATCCGCAATTGAAGGTCGACATGACGCTCGACGACCACGTGCTCGACGTCGTTTCGGAAGGCTTTGACGTTTCCATCCGGGTGCGTGCGGCTCTGACGGATTCATCGCTGATCGCCCGGCGGCTCGGCGACATTGGCCAAGTCATCTGCGCCGCCCCGGCCTATCTCGCAGACAATGGCACGCCCGCGACCGTTGCCGATCTCAAGAGCCACCATTGCCTCACCTATCGCCTGGCCGACCAGCCCGGCAGCTGGAGGCTGGAAGGGCCTGACGGCGCCGTCATGATCGACCTGCCGGCACGTTTCGTCGCCGACAACAGCCTGATGCTCAGCGAAATGATTCAGGCGGGCATCGGCATTGGCGTGTTGCCCTCCTTCATCGCCACGCCGTTGCTTGCCGAGGGCAAGCTCTGCCAGGTGCTGCCTGGTCACAAGCTCGCCGAACGCGGCATCTACGCGGTCTATCCTACCAATCGGCTGTTGCTGCCGAAGGTGAAGGCCTTCACCGAGTTTCTGGCAAGCGAGATGCGACAGGCCGGGCTTTAAGGGCTCGGCGTGACAAATACCTCAGAACCGGGTCGTGAGGTTCACGCGGAATATGCGCCCCGGTAGCCGCATTGAGATAGCGGTCATGTTCGGCCAACTGAAGATGGCGCGGGCGCCGTCGATCGCGAACGCCTCGTAATCATGTTACCTGGGTGACAGCTCAGATTATGGAACGGCCAAACTTTCCAAATTCGTTTGACAGCAATCGGCGGCGCGAATATTTTGGAAAGCATAAAGTTTCCTTATTTGGCCAACCGTTCATTTCGACGCGCGCCGCACCGGTGAAAGGAACCGGAAATGAGCCAGCAGTCATTCAGCATCGAAAATGCCCAGCCTATGAAAACGATGGAGGCCGTGCCCGGCGTGGAGGCACAGCGGACGCTGCCTGTCATCCCGACTGTGATCGCCACGAACGCTATCGGAACCCGCAGGCGCTGGCTTCGCAATGTGCTTTTCGCATCCGTTGCCATCGCCGCCGTCGCCGGCGCGACCGATTTCGGTTGGGCCTACTGGACGACGGGTCGCTTCGAGGTGTCGACCGACGACGCCTATGTGAAGGCCGATAGCACGACCATTGCCCCAAAGGTCTCGGGCCATATCGCCGAGGTGCTGGTCACCGACAACCAGCAGGTCAAGGCCGGACAGGTTCTCGCCCGCATCGACGATCGGGACTTCACAGTCAGCCTCGAACAGACCAGGGCCGGCGTCGAAGCCGCCGAGGCCAATATCGCAAACAAGCAATCGGCTCTCATCGCACAGCAATCCGTGATCGATTCGGCCAAGGCGACGGTCGAGGCCGACAAGGCCGACCAAACCTTCGCCGAGCAGGACGACAGGCGCTATTCGGAGCTCGCAAGGCAAGGCTTCGGTACCCTGCAGAACGCGCAACAGGCGGCCTCACGCATTGCCGCCGCAAGGGCCGCGGTGACGCGCGACACGGCAGCGCTCGCAAGCGTGGTCAAGCAGCTCGACGTGATCAAAGCCGAAGTCGCACAAGCAAAGGCCGCGCTTGACAGCGCGAAGGCGGCCGATCATCAGGCCGAGCTCAACCTCTCCTACACCGCGCTCGCAGCACCGATCGACGGCGTGATCGGCAACCGCACCTTGCGCGTCGGTCAATATGTGCAGGCCGGGACACAGCTGATGGCAGTCGTGCCCACGCACGCGGCCTACATCGTTGCCAACCTCAAGGAAACACAGCTTGCCGATGTCGTTCCCGGCCAGACCGTGGCGATAGAGGTGGACACCTTCCCGGGCCAGGTCTTCGAGGGCCACGTCGACAGCATCTCGCCGGCAAGCGGCCAGGAATTTGCGCTGCTGCCGCCCGACAATGCGACGGGAAACTTCACCAAGGTGGTGCAGCGCATCCCCGTCAAGATCGTGATCAATCGCGACAGTCCGCACGACGTGGTGCTGCGGCCCGGCATGTCCGTCTACCCGACGATCGACACCCGAACCGCAGGAACAGCGGTCGCCGCCGTGTCGGCAAGCATAAACTGAAGGACGCTCAGGCGCCGTTCCCAGCTTTAAGGGTTGGCAGGAGGATGCAATGTCCACCACCACGATGCCCATGGTTTCGCCCGGCGTGCGTGAGCCCGCAGCAACGTCGCCCGACAAGGCAAGTGCGACGGCCTGGATTTCCGTTCTTGCCGGCCTGATCGGCGCCTTCATGGCGATCCTCAACATCCAGATCACCAACGCCTCACTGCTCGATATCGAAGGCGGCATCGGTACCGGCGTCGACAACGGCGCCTGGATATCGACCTCGTATCTCATCGGCGAAATCGTCGTGATCCCGCTCACCGATTATTTGAGCCGCGTGTTCTCGTTCCGGCGCTACATGCTGGCGAACGCCGTCCTGTTTCCGCTGTTTTCGGCGGCCTGTGCGTTTGCCCATGATCTAGGCTCGATGATTGCGCTGCGCGGTCTGCAGGGTTTTGCCGGCGGCGTGCTCATTCCGATGGCCTTCACCATGGTGTTGACCCGCCTGCCCAAAGCGCAGCAGCCGCTCGGCCTGGCGCTGTTTGCGCTCTCCGTTACCTTCGCCCCGGCGATTGGCCCGACGATCGGCGGCTATCTCACCGAGAATTATGGCTGGCAGTCGATCTTTTTCGTCAACGCCCCGCCGAGCCTGGTGATGGTAATTGCGCTCTACTTCACCCTTGAGAAGAAGCCGATGCAATTGTCCCTGCTCAAGGAGGGCGATTGGGCCGGCATTATTACCATGGCCATCGGCCTTTCGGCGCTGCAGACGGTTTTGGAGGAAGGCAACAAGGACGACTGGTTCCAATCGCCGTTCATCGTCAAGCTCGCTTTGACGGCGGCCGTGTTCCTGATCGCCTTCATCATCATAGAGCTCAAGGTCGAAAAGCCGCTGGTGCAATTGCGCCTGCTCAAGCAGCGCAATTTCGGGGTCGGCGTTCTCGTCAACGTGCTTGTCGGCGTCGCCCTGTTCGGCACGGTCTACATCCTGCCGCAGTATCTCGGCCAGGTGCAGCGCTACAATGCCGAGCAGATTGGCCTCGTGCTTGCCTGGACCGGGCTGCCGCAGCTTCTCATCATCCCGCTCGTGCCGGCGCTGATGAAGCGGTTCGACGTGCGCTATATCGGCTTCGTTGGCATCAGCATCTTCGCGGCCAGCTGTTTCATGAATACGACGCTGTCGCTCGACAGCGCCGGCGACCAGTTCTTCATCCCGAATATCGTACGCGCCATCGGTCAGGCGCTGGTGCTGACGCCGATCACGGTGATCACCACCGCCGGCATCGCTCCAAGCGATGCGGCAGCCGCCTCGGGCCTGTCGAACATGCTGCGCAATCTCGGCGGCGCCGTCGGCACGGCCACCCTTGCGACGGTGCTGACCAAGCGTGAGCAGTTTCACTCGAACATCATCGGCCAGTCGGTGACCGTCTATCGCGACGAAGTCCGCGACCGGATCGGCGATCTGACGCGGCATTTCATGGCGCATGGCGTCACCGATGCCGCCGTCGCACAGCACAAGGCGATCGCCGTGATCGGTGCTACGGTTCGCCGGCAGGCGCTGATCCTCGGTTTCAGTGATACCTTCGCGGTGATCGGGATCGTGCTGGCGCTTGCAGCCATCGCGCTGCTCTTCACCCGCAAGATCCAACTCGGCGGCGCCGGCGCGGGTGGCGCACACTAATTCGAAGATACGATGGAAGGAGGAAGGCCCATGCAAGGTTCCAGACCGGGTGGTCTCTATCTGGAGGATCTTCACGTCGGACAACGCTTTACCAGCGCGACGCATACGGTCGACGAGGCGCAGATCAAGACTTTTGCCGCACAGTTTGACCCGCAGCCGTTTCATCTGGACGAGGCGGCCGCCAGTGACACGCTCTTCAAGGGCCTGGTCGCAAGCGGGTGGCACACGGCGGCGATCACGATGCGGCTGAACGTGGAGACCGGCCTGCCTTTCGCCGGTGGCCTCATCGGCGCGGGCGGAGACATCACTTGGCCGGCCCCGACGCGGCCCGGCGATACCCTGCGTGTCGAAAGCGAGGTGGTCGAGATCATTCCCTCGCGCTCGAAACCGGACCGCGGCATCGCCGTCGTCGTCAGCCAGACAATCAACCAGCGCAACGAGGTCGTGCAGATCCTCAAGGCGAAGCTCGTGATCGTGCGAAAGCCGAGCTGAAACGGCCGGCCGTGCTTGGCGATCCTTCGGGGTAGCGCCGCGCGACGCGCTCTGGATTTTCTGTCGTCGGGACCGTATTTTCCCCGGCAGGCGCCCCGCGCAGCCGGACAGCAGCAATGGAAGGCTGTGCAAGAAAGCCTGCAAATGACAAGAATGATCAATGTTACCGAACAACCGTCCGTTTCTTGAACGACCCTTTTTTCTTGCTGCCCTTTGGTGTCTCCTCCTGCTTGTCGGGGCCGTGGCCCTCGGCGCTCGTGAGCGACAGTCCCTCGTTGCCGAACTGGAGCAGGAAAGTACCGTGCTCCATGGGCTGGCCTCCCAGCGCGCCGATCAGCACGATGCCCATTTGACGGCGCTTTCGGCCGTGGCGGTTGCGTCCGAAGGGCGCCGGCACGATCTCTTCCTGGATGTCGCGCGCACGATTACCCGCTTCTATCCGCGCATTGATGAAGTCCAGCTTGTCTCGCTTGATCCGGAGACAGAGACGATCGGGACCGGTCCGCTGGATGCGGCGACGGCCAAGCGCATTCGTGCGGCGGCCAAAGCTTCCGACGGCCGGATTGCGCTTCTGCCGCATCCGCAGCGCCCCGATCATTACATGATGGTCAAGCGCAGCCCCAACACGAACGAGGCGCGCTACGGGTTGATGCTCGCCATCGATGCCGGCAAGCTGATCGGCGATGGCGGGCCTTTCTGGTCCCGATCGAGCACGGCCGTCCGGCTTTCGCTGCCGGACGGGCACAATCTGCTTCAGCCGGCCACGCTGCCCAATGCCATCCGCTTCTCCAGGCCGCTCAGCAGCGCGTCACAACCGCTCTTGCTCGAAACCGGTATGGATATCGGTCTCTCCGATATGTTTCCGCCCCTACAGACTGGCCTGACGTTCGTCGCCCTGACGCTCGCCTATCTCGCAGGCTTGGCGGCCTTGCGCCAACGGGCGCGAACCCGCGCGGCGGAACAGCAGGCACGGCTGAGCGCGCTCGATTCGCGGCTTAGCCATGCCTCACGGGTCAATGCGCTTGGAGAGATGGCAAGCGGCATGGCCCACGAGTTGACCCAACCCTTGACCGCGATCCTCGCGCAGGCTCAAGCCGGGCGTCGCCTCCTCAACCAGGGAAACCAGGCGGCGCTCGCCTCCGTGCTCGACGATACCGTCAGTCAGGCGCGCCGGGCTTCCGGTATTCTGGAGCGGTTCCGCAACTGGTCGCAGCCGAATGCGGTACCTGTGAGTGCATTCGACCTGCGCCGAGCGCTCGGCAATGTCGAGGCGCTGCTGGAGCAGGACGCCCGGTCCCGCAGCATCCTGCTGGAGTTCCACCTGCCGGAAACGCCGGTGATCGTGACAGGCGACCCGGTCGAAATCGAGCAGGTAGCCTTCAATCTGGTGCGTAATGCGATGGAAGCACTTGACGGTCACGCAGGCGAAGCGCCCGGCGTGGTCGTGACCTTGAGGCAAGAAGATTCCATGGTGGTTTTCGATGTCGTCGACAATGGCCCAGGTATTCCCGAAGCCTTGCGCCCGCGCCTTTTCACCCCGTTCATGACGACGCGGGCGGGGGGCACGGGACTTGGCCTCGCCCTCAGCCAACGCCTGGTGGAACGCGTCGGCGGCGAGATTACATTGGTGGCCGGCGACGAGGGCGCCACCTTCCGGGTGACACTGCCCAAGGCGCGAGCCCGTCTGGAAGAGACACAATGACCGTTCCCGTCTATCTCGTCGACGACGACGATGCGGTCCGCCGCGCGCTCGGCCTGCTGCTCTCGACGGTCGGCATCAAGGTCATCCCCTTCGCCGATCCGCAGGCTTTTCTCGGGCAATTGTCGCGCCTTGAGCCGGGTTGCCTGATCCTCGACATCCGCATGCCGGCGATCTCCGGGCTGAAGCTGCAGGAAAAGCTCCGCGAAAATGGCGTGGACTGGCCGACAATCGTCATTTCCGGCCATGGCGATATCGAAGCTTGCCGGCGCGCCTTCCGCAACGGCGCCATCGACTTTCTCTCCAAGCCCATAGACGAAGAGGACCTGATCGACGCGATCCACAAGGGGCAGGAAATACTGGTGCGTACGATGCAGGCACGGGCGGAAAAGGCGGAAACTCTTGCTCTGTTGGCAGCGCTCACGCAGCGTGAGCGCGAGGTTCTCGATCGCATCGCTGCAGGTTTCACCACCCGCCAGATCGCCGAGGGGCTCGGCCTCTCGCCGCGAACGGTGGAAAGCCATCGCGCGGCGATCGGCGCCAAGCTCGGCAGCACCTCGCAGGCGGAGTTGACCCGCATCTGGCTCGAAGGGACGCAAACTCCGTAGAACTACGGATGGTGATGGAAGAGCTACGAATATCGATGGGCGGCGTCCCGCAATAACCTTTCCATATCAACAGGAAAGGAACCCATTGATGATCCGCAATATCGTGCTTGCAGCAGCTCTTCTCGCTCCCGTTGCCGCCACCGCCCAGGAGCTTCCGACCGCCGTCTACCTGCCGCTCGACATGGCCGTCAAGGCGGCCGACGCAGCGCTGAAGGCATGCGCCGCCGAAGGCCACAATGTCAGCGTCGCGGTCGTTGCACGGGACGGTTCGACCAAGGTGCTGCTGAAGGCCGACAATTCCGGTCCGCACACCGGAAACAGCGCCCAGGGCAAGGCCTTCACCTCGGCGGCCATGGGGCGCGACACGGCTGGCCTCGGCGAATTCATCGCTTCCAAGCCCGCCAATGAAGGTCTCCGCGACATGGACGCACGCATGGTCATCCAGGCCGGCGGCGTGCCGATCAAGTTCGGCAAGGCGCTCGTCGGCGGCATCGGTGTCGGCGGTGCGCCGTCGGGCGACGTTGACGCAAACTGCGCGACAGCAGGCCTTGCTGCAATCGGCGCGAAGTAATTCGCTCCAAGGGGGGCTCTCGCCCTTGAAAAGGCGGCGGGCCTCTCCATTTAAAGGCCACTACCCGTTTCGAGAGCTCTCAGCCGTCGGCGCCTTTGGCGTGCGATAGCGGCACTCCGGGTTAAAAACAGGGCGCTCCCCGGCACGGGTCGAGCGCCCTGTTTGCTTTAGCAGGTCATCGATCAGCCGAACGATCTCACCAGGTCTTGCTGAGCTTCAACGTGACCGTACGCGCATCGCCATATCCGCAAACAAGCAGGCCATTGCAGCCGCTGACATAGTGCTTGTCGAACAGGTTGGTGACATTGAGGGCAGCGCCCCAGCCGTCCTTCTCGTAGCGCAGGGCTGCGTCGAAGACGGTCGACGCCGGCACCTTCGCGGTATTTTCCTTGTCCGCCCAGCTCTCGCCGCGATAGCGCACGCCGGCGCCGAGGCTGAGGCCTTCCAGCGCGCCCTGCTGCACCGTGTAGTCGAGCCACAGCGAAGCCTGCGTATCGGGGACGAGATAGGGCGACTTGCCGATCAGCGCACGGTTTGCGTCCTCGGTCACCTCGATATCCATGAAATCGAGGCCCGCAATCAGCTTCCAGCTTTCGTCGAGATTGACCTTGCCCTCAAACTCGATGCCGCGGGAACGCACTTCGCCGGTCTGGGTGGAGATGCTGGTCAGCGGATCGGTGACGAGAGCGTTGCGCTTGGTCAGCTGGTAGATGGACGCCGTCAGCACGCCATCAAAAAAGGTCGGTTCGTACTTGATCCCGGCCTCGAACTGCTCACCCTCCTCGGGCTTCGTGTTGCCGGTCGCCGTTACCGCCACGACCGGATTGAAGAAGGTCGCGGCGCTGACGTAAGGGGTGAGGCCGTTGTCGAATTCATAGGCAAGGCCGGCGCGGCCGCTAAGCGCGCCTTCGCTGTAGTCGAAACTCGAATTCTGGGTCGGCGCCCAGAAGGTCGGCCCGTTGTCGGTCTTGGTGTCGACATAGTCGTAACGGCCGTTGAGCGTGACGAGCCAGCCGTCGCCAAAGCGGATCTGGTCCTGCGCGTAGACGCCGATTTGCTGCTGTGTGATCACCTGGTTGATGTAGATGGCGTTCGCGGGTTGCGGCGCGCCATAGACCGGATCAGTAGCGCTGATCGGCGTTCCCGCCGACGACGCCTGGACGTGGTCCAGCCGGAAGAACTTGTAGTCGAGGCCGACGAGCAGCGTATGCTCGAGCGCTCCCGTCTCGAACTCGCCTTCGAGCCGGTTGTCGACGGCGAACGTATCGACCTTCGACGTCGCCTCGAAGCCGAGGCGATAAAGCAGGTTGTCGGGGGTCGCCGGCGTGTTCGAAACCGGAAAAGGAAGGCTCGGATCGTAGTAGCCGTAGGTGTAAGGCCCGTTCTCGTGCTTGTAGAGATGACCGTAGCGAAGGTTCTGACTGAACTGCCAGCCGCTGTCGAACTCGTGCTTGAATTCGTAGCCGAGCATCTGCTGCACATAAGTTCCGGTATCGATGTCCGGCTCGCCAAAGAAGGCCTTGCGGTCGATCTTGCCGAAGGGCGCATCGACGACCGAGCCGACATAGGGCAGGAAGCCGCCACCGGTATGAACCTGGTCGAGGCCCTGCAGCAGGCCGTAGACGGTCAAGCTGGTCGCGTCGTCGGGCTGATAGGTGATCTGCGGCAGGATGAAGCCGCGCAGATCCTCCGGTTGGTCCACATAGTTGTCGCCACCTGAGATCTTGCCGGTGACGCGATAGTTGATTGCGTCGTCCAGCTGCCGGTTCACGTCAATCCCGAGGAAGGCATTGCCGTTGTTGTTGATGCCGGTCTCGACATAGGCGGAGTTTTCCCCCGTCGGCCGCTTGCTGATGAGGCTGACGATCCCGCCCGGATTGGCGCCGCCATAAAGCACCGAAGCCGGACCTTTCAGCACCTCGACACGTTCCAGCATGAAGGGATCGATCTGGAACCCGCCAAAGCCGTAGGAAAAGAGGTTGAGGCCGTCGAGGAACACGCCGGTCTGCGTCGCGTCGAAGCCGCGGATGTAGAACCAGTCGGTATCCGGATCGACGCCGAAGGGCTCGGCCATCACGCCCGGCGTGTAGCGCAGCGCTTCGTCGACCTTGTTGACGACGCCGCGGTCGTCAAGCTCCTCGCGTCCGACGACGGAAACGCTCTGCGGGATCTCAGCGATCGGAGTTGCGGATTTCGAGCCGGTCGTCGTCGCCTTGGCGACATAGCCGTCGACCGGACCTGTGGCGTCGTTCTCCGTCCTCGCGCCGGTCGCCTCGATCGTTTCCAGCCTTGTCGCCGGCGCATCCTGCGCCATCGCCGCGCCGGTGGCCAGAACCGCAATGGCGGCGACCCCGCTTGCCAACCACTCCGTCAGCCGTACTGCCTTGCCTCTTACCATCATCTGTCTGCCATCTCACCCGAACCACCGCAGTGCCTTACAGGCGGCGCGGCTTACACCCTCTAATAAGGTGAGTGTTTATATCAACTATTGCGGTGGCTCTTGTCGCGATCAGCGGAAATTGAACGTTTCTGGGCTATTTGATGCGAACAACCGCCCTTCAAGATGGAACTTGCTCAGCTCAATCGGCTGCGTTTCCAAGACGCAGGCGTCGCGCCCACGACCTTGCGGAAGACCCGGGTGAAGTGCGCCTGGTCGGAGAAGCCGGTCTCGGCCGCAACCGTCGTCAGCGACGCCTCGTTCTTCAGCAACAGTTGCTTGGCTCTCTCAACCCGCGCATTGGTCTGCCACTGGTGCGGTGCCATGCCGGTCGACGCCTTGAAGGCGTGACTGAAGTGCGACTGCGACAGTCCGGCAAGGGACGCCAGCTCCTCCAGGCGGATGTTGCGCCCCCAGTTCTCGTCGATGTATTCGACCGCCCGGCGGAGTTGCCAGGTGGCAAGCGCGCTGCGTTTGCGGGCATCGCTGCGATTAAGCTTCATCAGGTCGATGAACAATGCGACCGTCAGGCCATCGCCGTAGAGATCGTGCAAGGGCTGCGGATTGAGGCACTCGGCGGCGATCAGCTGTGCAAGCTGCAGGAAGCGTTCGTCGTAAAACATCAGCCGTGGCGTGTCGCATCGCCCCGCATCGAGCTCCTCCTCCAGCCGTCGGCCGAGAACCTCGAGATTGAAATGCAGGTCGAGGTGGCGGATACGCCTGACATCGACCATGTCCGCCCAGATTTCCATGCCCGCCGGGATATAGGAAAGCGCCTGCTGGCGCTCGTTCTCGACCGCGCCGCGCCCATCGGGCGAAAGTCTGACGTTGCAACGGCTACCGCCTTCAGCGTCGAGCACGATGAACATGCGCGGATCATCCGAGAGGTAGTGGCCACCTGCCCTCGCCTCGCATTCGACGTCCCAGACGTCGGCGATGATGCCGTTCCATTCGCGCCGGTGGAGCCCGCCGATCACCTTGAACCCGGAAATTTTGTTCTGCATCCGCGGTTGAAACGACATCTAGGCGTATCCAATGCTCTAGGACGAGGCGACGCCTCCGGCTAATTCCTTCCTGTATTACTCATCTTTAATGTTTGACGGAAGCCCGTAATCTTTCCAACGCGATTTAAACGGTCAGAACGCACATGGACCGGTGCATATCGGGAGCGGAAAGGCAGCGGTGGAGCGCCGGTTCGGGCAGCCTGCCTGCCCGAACCGGTTGCGCGCGATCAGAACCGGACGCGGGCGCCGACCTTGGCACCGGCCGACTTCGAACCGTCGCCCTCGATGTTGAAGAGCAGCGAGAAGTCGAGGTCCCAGTTGTCGTTGTTGCTGAGCGCAAGCCCGGCCGACACCCGCCCGAACAGACCCTCGCCGTCAAGCGAGGCAAAGCCGACATCGGCGCCGACTGTCGGCGACAGGATCAGCCCGTTTTCTAGCTCCAGGGTGCGTTCGACGTCGAAGCCGATGCTGAGACGGGCCTGTTCCTCGATGAAGCCCTTGAGATCGATCACCTCGCCGAGCGGGTTCTTGACGGTGTAGTCCTCGGTCTCTTCATTGAAGTAGACGGCTCTCAGCTTCGGCATCAGCACCGTCGCCTCATCCAGTTGCCATTCGCCGGTCAGCTTGACGTCCGCCATCCAGCGGGTGGTGTCGAACGTGCCGGTGAAGATGCCGGTGTCGATGTCGTTGGACGAACCGCCATAGAGCAGGTTGGCGTCGAGGAAGACGCCCTGGCCGATCTCGAACGAGGCATAAGGACCGGCCAGCCAGCCGTTTCCTTTAAGCTCGGCATCCGCGTCGGTCGGATCGGTCATGTAGTCGTAGTGGAACGACAGGCCGATGAGCGCCCGATCGCTTAAGAGATAATCGGCGCCGAGCGAGAACAGGGCGAAATTGCCCCACTTGTCGTTTCTGTCGTCTTCATCCTTGTGGAACAGGAAACTGCCGTTCACCCAGATGTCGAACGGCCGGTCGGTCGCCACGAAGGTTTGACCGGTTGCTGCCGCATCGGCGGCATCGCGCGCCGCCTGGATCTGCGACAGGCTGGAGGAGAAGCCGAGGCGGGCACCCTTTTCCGACGGCGTCACCGCCGTCGTCACCGGATCGGTGCTCATCGCCGCCCGCCGCCGTTCGATCAGGCCGGGCACCTTGACCGTCGACGACAACAGGTTCTGGCGATTGCGCACAAAATCGCGCACCAGCCCGTCGATCTCTTCGCCGGCAGCCTCCCGATCGAGCGCGATCTTGTAGGTGACGGAGCCAATATTGGACGAGCCTAGCGCGCTCCTGAGCGTATAACTGACCACCGCCGAGCCGGAATAGGACGGGTTCGGCGTGAACTTCAGATAGAAGCCGACCGGCGTGAAGCTGGTGGCAGCGGCAAGCTCGCCTTCGATGATTTCGGCCGTGCCGGCAAAGGGCGGCGAGACCGAGGCAACCGATGCGTCGGTGAACGGACCGCCGGTGGCGCCACCGTTGAGATAGACATCCTTCGGCGTCGAACCGGCCGGAACCTCGACGACGACATTGGGCACCGTCACCGCACGAGCGTTCAGTTTCAGCGTATAGGCGGCCGAACCGCTGGCGCCGCGGCTGTCAGTCACAGCAATGGTGAAGTGATAGCTGTCAGGCACCGCATCGGCCGCGAGCGGTCCGGTCAATTCGCCAGTGGAGATATTCAGCACCATGCCTTTCGGCAGGGCGCCGCTCTTGAGGCTGTAGACCAGCGCGCCGGTGCCACCGGTCGCCGAGACGCGTTGGGAATAGGCTTCGCCGACCATCGCGTCGGGAAGCCCACCGGCCGACGGGGTAAAGACGAAACTGGCGGAGGCAACGGCGATCTGATAGCTGGCCTGGCCTGTCGCGCCATTGGCATCGGTCGCCGTCACGGTGAAGGCGAAATCGCCATCGGCCGAAGGTCGTCCCGAGATCGTCCCGCTTGAGGCATCGAGCGACAGACCGCCCGGCAGAGCACCCGACGAGACCGCGTAGTTGTAGGGGGCCGTGCCGGCGCTGGCTGAGATGTTCTGGCTGTAGGAAACGCCGGGCACGCCGTTGGCAAGCGCCCCGCCTGCCGGCGATAACAACAGCATCGGCGGCGAGACCGTGACGGAAACGGTTGAAGGCGCCGACGTGCCGGTCGCGTTCGTTGCCGTATAGGTGAAGCTGTCAGCGCCCGAATAGCCGGCATCAGGCGTGTAGAGGATCGTTGTCCCCGTCGCCGTAGCTGTGCCATGCGCGGGCGCGGTGGCGATCGCCACAGATGTTGCCGCCCCGCCGGTCAGACTGAGGCTGATAGCATTTGGGCTGGAGTTCGCAGCAACAGTCGCTGCAACCGGACCGGCCGATGGCGCTTCGACGGCGACCGCGAGACTATAGTTCGCGGTGCCCGTCGCATTGTTCGCGTCGGTCGCCGTCACCGTGAACGTTGCCGCTCCATCGGCGGTCGGCGTTCCGGACAGGCGACCGTCGGCAGCAAGCGTCAAGCCGGCCGGAAGTGCACCACCGGTGACCGCATAGGTGTAGGGAGCCGTTCCGTTGGCGGCGATGATCGTCAGGTCATAGGCGTCTGCAACGGTCGCACCGGCAAGCGCACCCGCAGCCGGCGTGAAGGCGAATGTCGGCGGAGACACCGTCACCGTGACCGTCGCTGCAGCGGACGTTCCGGTCGTATTCGCCGCCGTGTAGGTGAAGCTGTCGACGCCGGAGAAGCCGGCCGCCGGCGTATAGCTGAATGTGTTACCCGCGACCGTGGCCGTACCGTGCGATGGGGGCGCTGCGATAGCGACCGAAGCGGCCGTGCCGCCCGTAAGGTTCGGCGTAATCCCGTTGGCCGACGAGTTGGCGGCAACGGTTGCCGTCGTGGCGTTGGCGATCGGCGCCTGGATGCGAACCTCCAGGCTATAGCTGCCGCTGGTTGCGGTCGCGCCATGGGTATCGGTCGCCTGAACCGTAAAGGTGAAGCTGCCGTCCGCCGTTGGCGTGCCGGACAGCGTACCGGCAGCGTCGAGCGAAAGTCCGGCCGGAAACGCGCCGCTGGCCAAGGCGTAGCTGTAGGCCGCCGTGCCGCCATTGGCCGTGAAGCTCTGGCTGTAGGTCGTTGCCACGGTTGCGGTCGGCAAAGCGCCGGCCGCCGGCGTGAAGGCGAATATCGGCGCGGAGACGAGGAAGGACTGGCTCACACTGGACGCGGCCAGGTAAGCGCTGTCACCGGCTTGCGAGACCTCGATGGTGCAGGTGCCGCCATTGCGGAATGTGACATCGCCGGTTGACGTGACGACGCAGACGGGCGTCGTCAGAGACTGGAACGTGACCGGCAGAGCGGAACTGGCGCTCGCCGAAAGCGTCACCGGCGTTGCATAGTCCTGCGGGCCGGGATTGGCGAAGGTGATCGTCTGTGGCGCCTTGGGCGTCACCGTGTTCGACGCACTGGAGGCCGGTCCCGCGCCGACAGCGTTGGTCGCCGTCACCGTGAACGTGTAGCTGGTGCCGTTGCTGAGACTGCCGACCGTGACCGGGCTCGACGTGCCCGTTCCAACAAAACCACCGGGATTGGACGTGACCGTGTAGCCGGTGATCGATGCACCGCCGGCGCTTACCGGCGCGGTAAAATTGACGGACACCTCGCCATCGCCAGCGATAGCCGTGCCCACCGTCGGGGCGTCCGGAACAACCGCGTTGACGGTAAAGCTCTGGGTGACCGTCGTCGCAGGCAGATAGGTGCCGTCGCCGCCCTGGTCGGCAGCAATCGCGCAGGTCCCCGCGCTGTGGAAGGTCATGCTACCACCCGGCGTGATCGTGCACACGGCCGCGGTCGAGGATGTGAAGGCAACGGGCAAACTCGCGTCCGACGATGCCGTCAATGTCGGCGTGGTCCCGAACGTCTGCGCGCCCGGATTGGCAAAGGTGATCGTCTGGGTTGCGCGCGGCGTGACGGCGTTCGAGGCCGCCGACGCTGGCCCCGCGCCGGCACTGTTGGTTGCCGTCACCGTAAATGTATAGCTGGTCCCATTGCTGAGACCCGTCACCACGACCGGGCTTGACGACCCCGTCCCGGTGAAGCCACCCGGGTTCGACGTCACGGTGTAGCTAGAGATCGACGCTCCACCCGTGCTCGCCGGCGCCGTGAAGGCGACGGACGCCGAAGCGACATCGGCGGTTGCGGTTCCGATCGTCGGTGCGCCGGGTACGACGGCATCGACCGTGAACGTCTGTGAGACCGTCGGTGCAGCCAGGTACGTTCCGTTGCCCACCTGATCGGCTGCGATGGTGCAACTGCCGGCCTGATGGAAGGTCAAATCGCCCTCGGGCGTCACAGTGCACACGCCGGCAGTCGACGAGGTAAAGGCAACAGCCAGGCTGGAGCTTGCCGTCGCCGTCAATGTCGGCGACGTGCCGAACGCCTGCGTACCCGGATTGGCGAACGTGATCGTCTGTGCGGATCGCGGCGTCACCGCATTGGAGGCGGCCGACGCGGTGCTTGTCCCGGCGCTGTTGGTGGCGGTCACGGTGAACGTATAGCTCGTGCCGTTGATCAGGCCAGTCACCCTGATCGGGCTCGTCGTATCCGTGGCCGTCATGCCGCCGGGGTTCGACGTCACGGTATAGCCCGTGATCGTCGCGCCGCCGTTCGACGCCGGGGCGGTGAACGACACGTCTGCATAGGCGTCCCCCTCCACGGCCGCACCGATGGTGGGCGCGTCGGGCACGGTCGGCGCGACGTCGACAGTGAAGACCTGGCTGCCGGTCGCGCCATAGGCGTCCGTTGCCGTAACGGTAAAGGTGACGGCGCCACCGATCGATGCAGTGCCCGACAACACTCCGTTGTTCGCCAGCGTCATGCCAGCGGGCAAGGCATTCTGCGTGACGGCGAATGTGTAGGGGCTTGCGCCGCCTGATGCCGCCAGGGTTTGTGAATAGGCGGTGCCAGCGGTCGGATCAGGAAGCGTCGCCGGCGAGAGCGCGATCGTCGGCGCAGCGATGGTGATGGAGAATGCGCGCGAGGCGGTCGAGCCTTCGGGATCGGTCGCTGTCACTGTGAAATTGAACGGACCGCTTGCCGTTGGGGTGCCGGAGACGACGCCGCCGCTCGAGATCGCCATGCCGGCGGGCAGTGCACCGGAGGTCGTTGCGTAACTCAAGGTGCCCGATCCCCCGGTGGCACTTAGCGTTTGCGCCGCATAGGCCTGGTTGTAGACCGGGTTCGGCAGCGTTGTAGTCGAAATCGCAATCGGTGCGTAGGCAACCGAATTGTCGGTGCTGGTGGATAGGGCGTTGGTAAAGCCGGCCGCGCTCGTGGCCTTGCCGGCGGGTATGGACGCCACGACCGTGCCTGCCTGCGTCATTCCGCTGACCGAAACGGTGTAATTGGCGCCCGATCCCGAAACACTCGCCGTCGTCGCGCCGGCCGTGCCTGAAATCTGGACGTCGCCAGCGGAAAAGCCGGTGACGGACTTGCTGAACACCACATCGAACGCAACGGATGTCTTGGCGCTGGGATCGGATTGCGAGCCTGCCTGGTTGATCGCGACCGTCGGTTTGGTGTCGACCCAGTGGCTGGCGCCGGTCGCAGTGCCGGTGCTGCAGCCGCTGCCGCCACCGTAGCTGGCGGAAACCGCGTGCTGTCCGAGGGGCAGCGTCGATGTCTGGAAGGTCGCAGACGATGCCGTGCTGACGGGCCCGGTCGGCGTCAACCCAAGGGTCGTCGACTGCGATCCGATCGTGATCGTCACGTTTCCAGGCGGAGACTGTCCGGCGTTACAGCCCATCGACGATACCGTTGCCGTCACCGAAACCTGTTCGCCCGGCAGCGACGGTCTCGGGGAAGATACGACATCAACGACAACCGGTCCCCCTGTGGCCGCCTTGACGACGATGTTGTTGCTGTTGGCGGTGTAGTTGCCGCCCGTGCGCGTGCCCGTGAATGTGACCCAATCGGAAAACTGGCCGGACATCGCATCGAGGGAATCGACCTGATAGGAGCCTGTGCAGGTCACGGAAGACGTCGTGCCGCCGCCCGGGATTGCCGGGCATGAAACGACGACGCCCTTGTTCGCGGTGGTCGCAGGCGCGATGCTGAGAATATTGTAGGATCCGGGGTTCAGCACATAGCTGAAATTGATCGTGTCGCCAGCCGCATTGAAGGTCGCCGGGTTCGCCGAAATCGTCACAACCTGCGCCGAGGCACCAATGGCAGAAGCCAGAAGAATGCCAATCGCCGCGAAAAATGTCCTGAAATACAAACCCTGGAATGCAGACGAAAAAATCTTCCCGCCCGCGACGCTTCCGCACCGCAGCCCCATAAATACCCCCAATATATGCCGGGAAAATTAGCCCCATCTCCCAGTCGAGGCAGCTAATAAAGTGGAAGGTACTGAGTCAATCGCACAACTCACCATTGCCGGAGAAAATGCGGTCGGCCGTTGCCATGTGGCTTATCTATCACACTTTTTGGCGCCGCAGCCGACTGAACTTCAGCTGCGCCGAGTGACGGCCCCAAGGTCAGCAACTTCAGGAGGAGTGCACGAAAATGGCGGCCAGCCGTCGCGAAGAGAATCGTTATTCCGCGCTTGGCCTCTTCCGGCTTCGAAAGACGAGGTATGCGCCCCCCACACTCATGGCCGCCAGCGCGAACCACGTCAGCGCGTAGACAAGATGGCTGTTGCGGAAGCTGACGACTGTGAGACCGCCGATCGGTAGGCCGCCTGGGTTTGGCGTCGCGTCCGCGTCGATGAAATAGGGCGCGACATCCGTCAGCTCTTGTGCTGCGGCGATTGCCGCGACATCGCGGGAAAACCAGCGATCGCCAGCCGGATCGTTGGAGCGAAGAAAGGCGCCGCCGGGTTCGCTGATGCGCAAGAGCCCGGTGATCCCGGTGGTCCCAGGCGTTTCGCCTTCGGCGCGGGCAGTCCGATCGCGCCGGTCGGCGGGCACGAAGCCACGATTGACGAGAACCGTCGTGCCGTCTTCGCGGCGCATCGGCGTCAACACCCAGAACCCGGCGCCCCGCTCGGTTACGGCCTGCACCAGAACCGACTTGTCGTGGCTAAAGGTACCCGTTGCCGTGACGCGAAGGTATTCGTCGTTCTCTCGGGTGATGCCGCCCCAGTCCGGCCGCGACGGGGCCGGGACGGCGTCAGCGTGCACACGCGCATCGACGCGAGCGATCAGATCGAGCTTCCAGAAGAGCCGCTGGATCTGCCAGGTCCCGAGCGCCACGAAGATGGCGCAGAGAAACAGGAGCGCGCCGGTCAGAAGGAACCTGGCGCGAGAGGATGCTTTCGCACCCTCCCCTTTCACGTCGCGGCCGCCGGTCATGTTCGCGTCTACCCGCCCCTGATCAGGGCATGTTCTTCATCATCTCGTGGGTCATCGGCATCATGTTGGTATTGAGATGATGCATGACCCAGAGCGAGCCGGCGAGCGCAATACCGACGATGATGATCGTGAAGATCAGCGCCATCAGCGTCCAGCCGCCTTCCGAACGGGCGTTCATGTGCAGGAAGTAGATAACGTGCACGACGATCTGGACGACGCCGATACCCATGACGAGCACGGCGGTCAGCAACTTGCTGTCGAGCGCGCCGCTCATGACCAGCCAGAACGGGATAGCCGTCAGGATGACCGACAGGATGAAGCCCGTCATGTAGCTCTTGAGCGAACCATGCCCGGCAGCGTCGCCCGGATGGCTGTGCGCGTGGTGAGGCTCGAACGCGCTTTCGTGGCCAGGATGCTGCGAACTCATCCGAGTACTCCCAACAGATAGACGAAGGAGAAGACGCCGATCCAGATGACGTCGAGGAAGTGCCAGAACATGGAGAGGCACATCAGGCGGCGGCGGTTTTCCGGGTTCAAGCCATGTTTTTTGACCTGCACCATCAGCGTGATCAGCCAGATGATGCCGAAAGTGACGTGCAGCCCGTGCGTGCCGACCAGCGTGAAGAACGAGGACAGGAAGGCCGAACGCGTCGGACCGGCACCCTCGTGGATCAGGTGGTAGAACTCATAGAGCTCGAGCGCGAGGAAGATCGCTCCGAACACGCCGGTGACGCCGAGCCAGAACAGCGTCTCCATCTTGGCGTTGCGCTCCATCTGAAGCATGGCAAAGCCGTAGGTGATCGACGAGAACAACAGCATCGCCGTGTTGATGGCGATCAGGTTGAGGTCGAACAGGTCGGCTGGTGCGGGACCTGCCGCGTAGTTGCGCCCGACCACACCGTGCGTGGCGAAGAGAACGGCGAAGATCAAGCAGTCGCTCATCAGGTAGAGCCAGAAGCCCAGCATAGTGCTGTGCTCCGGGTGGTGCTCTTCCTTGAGGTAGAACTGCGGCTTTTCTGTTTCTTGGACTTGGGTTTGGCTCATCGTTTCAGATCCGTTCCGCAAGCAGTTTCGAGCGTGCGTCTTCGGTCGCCGCGACGGTTTCCGCGGGAATGAAGAAATCACGGTTGTAGTTGAAGGTATGGCCGATGGAGACCGCAATCAGGGCGATGAAGGATATCGCCGCCAGCCACCAGATGTACCAGATCAACGCGAAGGCGAGCACGACGCTGATGCCGGAGAGAATGATGCCAGTGCCGGTGTTCTTCGGCATGTGGATCGGCTTGAAGCCTTCGAGCGGACGCTCGTAACCGCGGTTCTTCATGTCGTACCAGCTGTCATGGTCGTGAACGACGGGCGTGAAGGCGAAGTTGTAGTCCGGCGGCGGCGACGAGGTCGACCACTCGAGCGTGCGGCCGTCCCAGGCATCGCCGGAGGTTTCACGCAGTTGGTCGCGACGCAGGAAGCTGACGACAAGCTGGATGATGAAGGACGCGATGCCGATAGCGATCAGGACCGCACCGAAGGCGGCGATGATGAACCAGATCTGCAGCGAGGGATCTTCGAACTGGCTGACACGCCGGGTGACCCCCATCAGGCCGAGCACGTAGAGCGGCATGAAGGCGAAGAAGAAGCCGATCTGCCAGAACCAGAAGCTCATCTTGCCCCAGAAGGGATCGAGCTTGTAGCCGAAGGCCTTCGGCCACCAGTAGACAAGGCCGGCCATCAGCCCGAACAGCACACCGCCGATGATGACGTTGTGGAAGTGGGCAATCAGGAATAGCGAGTTGTGCAGCACGAAGTCGGCCGGCGGGATCGCCAGCATGACGCCGGTCATGCCGCCGATGACGAAGGTCACCATGAAACCGATCGTCCACAGCATCGGCAGTTCGTAGCGGATACGGCCGCGATACATGGTGAAGAGCCAATTGAACATCTTCGCCCCGGTCGGGATCGAGATGATCATCGTGGTGATGCCAAAGAAGGCGTTCACCGAAGCACCCGAACCCATGGTGAAGAAGTGATGCAGCCACACCAGGTAGGAGAGGATCATGATCACGCAGGTGGCGTAGACCATCGACGTATAACCGAACAGGCGCTTGCCGCAGAAGGTCGCGACGACTTCGGAGAAGATGCCGAAGGCCGGCAGTACGAGAATGTAGACTTCCGGGTGGCCCCAGATCCAGATGAGGTTGATGTACATCATCGGATTGCCACCAAGGTCATTGGTGAAGAAGTTGAAGCCGAGGTAGCGGTCGAGCGACAACAGCGCAAGCGTCGCCGTCAGGATCGGGAAGGTCGCGACGATGAGGATGTTGGTGCACAGCGACGTCCAGGTGAAGACCGGCATCTTCATGAAGGTCATGCCCGGAGCGCGCATCTTCACGATCGTGGCGATCAGGTTGATGCCGGATAAGGTCGTCCCGACGCCCGCCACCTGTAAGCCCCATATGTAATAGTCGACGCCGACGCCGGGACTGTAGTCGGCACCCGAGAGCGGCGGATAGGCGAGCCAGCCGGTGCGCGCGAATTCACCGACGAACAGCGACATCATGATGATGACCGCACCGCCCGTCGTCATCCAGAACGAGAAATTGTTGAGGAAGGGGAACGAGACGTCGCGCGCGCCGATCTGCAGCGGCACGACATAGTTCATGAAACCGGTGACGAAGGGCATCGCCACGAAGAAGATCATGATCACGCCGTGGGCAGTGAAGATCTGGTCGTAATGGTGCGGGTTGAGATAGCCTTCGTTGCCGTTGAAGGCGATCGCCTGCTGTATGCGCATCATGATCGCGTCGGCAAATCCGCGCAAAAGCATCACGATCGCCAGGATGATGTACATGATGCCGATCTTCTTGTGATCGACCGACGTGAACCACTCGTTCCAGAGATAGCCCCAGAGCTTGTACTTCGTGATCAGCGCGAGGATCGCCAGGCCGCCGACGGCCACGGCTGCGAAGGTCACGACAAGGATCGGCTCGTGGTATGGGATCGCTTCCCAGGTAAGCCGCCCGAAGATGAATTGCGTGAGGCTGGTGTCACCAAACATGGGTCTTCCAATATGTCTCGAATTGCGGCCCGAAGGGCCCTGGCGCTCGCTGGATCAAAGCCGGCGAGCGCGCGAAAGTCCTAGTGCGTCTTGTGCATGTCGTGGTTCATGGGCTCAGCCGCGGGCTGCTCTTCCTTGACGCCCTCGGCCGGTTCCTCGCTCTTGGCGGGGTTACCGGTTTCGGGGAAGGTCGCGGCCGGTGCGGCCGCTTCGGTCACTCCGCCCGTATGGCGGTTGTCATGCTCGAGTTTGGCGCGGTTCTCATGGCTTTCGACGCCGGCTCCGCCCATCATGTCGATGTGCATCATATCCTTCATGCACATCTGGCCTTCGCGCACGCACATGTTGAGAACGGCTTCATAGAGGCCGTTTTCGACGGAAGCGTAGTAGCGCACCGGCTCCTTCACGCTCGGCTTTTCGAGCTTCAGGTAGGCGTCGCGATTGAGCATCGTGCCGTTCTGCTTGACGCGGGCAACCCAGGCGTCAAAGCCCGCCTGGTCCACGCCGTGGAACTTGAAGCGCATGTGCGAGAAGCCGTCGCCGCTGTAGTTGGACGAAAGGCCCTCGTATTCGCCTGCCTTGTTGATGACGGCGTGCAGCTTGGTCTGCATGCCGGGCATGGCATAGATCATGCCGGCGAGCGCCGGAACGTAGAACGAGTTCATCACCGACGAGGCAGTGATCTTGAAGTTGATCGGCACGTCGACCGGCGCCGCCATCTCGTTGACCGTGGCAATACCGTATTCCGGATAGAAGAACAGCCATTTCCAGTCGAGCGCGACGACTTCGACGGTGATCGGCTTCATCTCTTCGGTCACCGGGCGCGCCGCATCGATCCGATCGAGCGGTCGATAGGGGTCGAGCTTGTGGGTGCTGACCCAGGTGATCGCGCCGAGCGCGATGATGATCGCGAGCGGCGCCGACCAGATGATGACTTCGAGGCCGGTGGAATGGTGCCATTCCGGATCATACTTGGCGGCCGTGTTCGACTGGCGATAGCGCCAGGCAAAGAACAGCGTCAGGAAAAGGACGGGAACGATGATCAACAGCATCAGGACCGTCGAAATAACGATCAGATCCCGCTGCTGCGCGGCGATATCACCGGAAGGCGACATGACCACCATGTTGCATCCCGAGAGAACGGAGAGCAACAGGACGGCAATCGTCGATCGTCCGGCTAAACTGTATGGCTTCGGCATTGCGGCCTCAACTTGCGTTTTGTCTAGTCGGCATTACTCGGGCATGATCGGGCATGGAAGTGAGGTCCATCGTCGCAGCGCAACATTTTGCCGCAGTGCAGTGACGACCGTATCGCTCTATGCGCGTTTGTACGGGCGCAAAGGCATATTGTCGGTTCGATGCCGGCTGTTCCAGCGAACGTTAGGCACGAACTCGAATGAGGCATGTGCGCAGGTACGTGCACGGCATTCTTGATATCAGACGCCAATTGGTCAACACTCTAACGACAAGACGTTCGATCGTCGGAGAAATTCATGGTTTCGGTCGCTAACCCAACATCGTCTGGTCTCGAGCGGGATGCACGTCGCATTCACGAGGACGACAAGCCTCTGTCCCCGGGCAGCATCGCCATCGGCGTGGTCATTGGACGAACCTCGGAATTCTTCGACTTCTTCGTCTACGGCCTCGGCTCGATCCTCGTTTTTCCGAAGCTGATTTTCCCGTTCGCGCCCAATGCGGTCACCGCGACGCTCATGTCCTTCGCGCTGTTCCCGCTCGCTTTCCTCGCCCGCCCGGTTGGCTCCTTCGTCTTCATGTGGGTCGACCGCAACTACGGGCGCGGCACGAAGCTGACGATCGCGCTCGTCATTCTCGGTGGCTCGACGGCGTCAATCGCCTTCCTGCCCGGCTATGACACAATCGGATATTGGGCGGTGGCGCTATTGGCGCTGTTCCGGCTGGGCCAGGGCTTTGCGCTCGGCGGCGCCTGGGACGGCCTCGCATCGCTGCTGAACCTCAATGCGCCGCAGAATCACCGCGGCTGGTACGCGATGATCCCGCAGCTCGGCGCGCCGATCGGCTTTGCGCTTGCGAGCATCCTCTTCGGTTATTTCGTCAGCAACCTTTCGCAGGAAGATTTCCTCGCCTGGGGCTGGCGCTATCCGTTCTTCGTCGCCTTTGCGATCAACGTCGTGGCGCTTTTCGCGCGCCTGCGCATCGTCGCCAGCAAGGAGTTCGGCGCCGCCATGGAAGCCAAGGAGCTTGAGGCGCGGCCGGTCTTCGAGATGCTGAGCAAGCACAGCATCGACGTCGTGCTCGGCGCCTTCGTGCCGCTCGCAAGCTTCGCAATGTTCCACCTCGTCACCATCTTCCCCTTGAGCTGGGTGACGCTCAACGGCGGCCAGTCGGCGGCTGAATTCCTGTGGGTTCAGGTGGCAGGTGCCGTCGTCGGCGCCATCGGCATCGTGCTTTCGGGCGTAATTGCCGACCGGGTCGGTCGCCGCAACCAGCTGATGATCGGTGCGATCCTGATCGCGATCTTCAGCTTCTCGGCCCCCTTCCTGCTCGATGCCGGCGGCAAGGGCCAGGACGCTTACATCCTGATCGGCTTCGCCATCCTTGGCCTTTCCTTCGGCCAGTCCTCAGGCGCCGTCTCCTCGCGCTTCACCCAGTACTATCGCTACACGGGTGCCGCTCTGACGTCGGACCTCGCCTGGCTCGTCGGCGCCGCTTTCGCGCCGCTCGTGGCACTCGGGCTGGCCAGCAGCTTTGGCATCATCTTCATCGGCGGCTACCTGATTTCGGGTGCGATCTGCACGATCGCGGCGCTGAGCCTCAGCCGCGCGCTCGACCAGCAGTAAGATCCAGAGGCAGGCGGGGCGCAGTTACAGGCGTCCCGCTTGTTCGTCCTTTCCTCGCGTGACCTTGATTGCGAGGAACGGAAACGCGACCGGATTGACCGGTCCTGCAGCCGTCAAAGGCGGACTTCGACCTCAAACCCCTGCGTCTTGCCGCGCGCCGGCGAAGCGATGAGCAATTGGCCCTGCATCTGCGCGACCAGCCGCTCAACGATGGCAAGCCCGAGCCCGGAACCGGAGGCCTCGGTCGGCCCGCGGACGAAGCGCTTGGTCAGGTTGGCGCGGACGTCCTCGGCGACAACAGCGCTTTCGTTCGTGACGCGGATACCCATTGGGTCGACATGGAGATCGACCCGGCTGCCCGGCGGACTGTGGATCAGGGCGTTTTCAAGAAGATTGCGCAAGACGATCGCAAAGGCGTCCACGCGGATCGGCCGTTCAAGTACGGTGCCCTTGGCGACCTGAACGTTCAGGCGGTTGGCGCCGAGCGCGGATCGCTCCAGATCCTGCATCACGACCATCAACACCGGCAGCAGATCGTGCTGCTCGTCCGAAATGGCAATCTCCGCTTCGGCGCGCGACATCTGCAGCAACTTCTCGGCAAGCCGGCTCAGATGCACGAGCGCACGTTCAATCTGGGCGGTTCGCGGTTGGTATGCCGGCGGCACCTCGCGCGCCAGCCGTTGGGTTTGCGCGAGCGCACCGGCAATCGGGGTCCGCAGCTCATGGGCGCTGTTCGAGGTGAATTCCCTCTCCGCCTCTAGGCCCGCCTTCAGCCGCGCCAGAAGCAGGTTCACGGAACGCGCGATCGCCCGCAGTTCGCGCGGCAGCGTCGCCTCGTCGATCGGCGCCAGATTACCGCTGTCCTTGGTCAGGATATCGTCGCGCAGCTGCGACACGGGCGACAGCGTGCTGCGAACGACGAAGACGATCGCAAGGATGCTACCCGGTATCAGCACGAGCAGCGGCAAAAGCAGCGCCGTTCCGCCTTCCATGAGCGCTTCTGTGCGATGTTCGATCGCATCGGCAACTTGCACATAGAGTGATCCGTCAGTCGTTCCGGCCGTGTAGATCCGATGGGTGGGGGTCTGCGAGAAGCCGGTCGCAAGGGGAACCGCAAAGGGCTCCGGCGCGCCGTCTTCAAACAGCACGCGGCCGTCGCGGTCGCGCACCTGGTAGGTAAGGAATTGCGAATTGAGCGCGGGCGCCGTAACCGACGCCTGGGCCAAGCCGCTGGGCGCGTCCCTCGTCGTCTCGTTAGCCACGATCTGCAACAATCGTTCGGCGGTTTCCTGCACGCCGCTGTCGAAGATTTCGGTGAACTCGTCCTGCATCACATAGACGCCAAGCCCGAGCGCAACAAACCAAAAGAGGGCGACGACGCTGGTGAGCGCAATGGCCAGTCTGCGGGTCATGCTCCTCTTGTCGGACATGCGATCACCTGAGGCAGTAGCCGAGGCCGCGCACGGTCTCGATCCGGTCAGGCCCGATCTTCTTGCGCAGGCGGCTGATATAGACCTCGACCGTATTGCTTTCGATCTCGGCACCGAAGGCGTAAAGCGCGTCGTGCAACTGCGCCTTCGACACGAGGGCGCCGGGATGCGCGGCCAGCTTGTCCAAAACGGCCCATTCCCGAGCGCTCAGGCTCTGGCTGTCACCATTAACGGCGATCTTGCGGTGAACCTGGTCGATCTCGATGCCGGGCAGCTTGACCGTCGGCGTCGCGTTGCCCGTATAGCGCCTGGAAACGGCCAGCATGCGGGCCGTCAGTTCATTGAGATCGAAGGGCTTGACCAGATAGTCGTCCGCCCCGCTGTTGAGCCCCTCGATCCGGTCGGATATCTGGTCGTGCGCCGTCAGAATGATTACGGGCGTGCCATCGCCGCGCGCGCGGAGAGAGCGCAGGAGCGTCAGCCCTTCGCCATCGGGCAATCGCAGATCGAGCAGGAGCAGTCCGTAGGTTACCGTATCGGTCGCCGCCACCGCATCGAGGATGCGCTTGAACCAATCGACCGCGTGGCCGGCGGCGGCGACATGGTCGCGCAGCGCCTCCCCCAGAACCTGATCGTCTTCGACTAGTAGGACTCTCAAGATATCACCGGACACTTGTTCGTCCTTGCCTAGGGTCGATCGGGGATGGCCGTCAAGTCCTTGAGCGCCCAAGCGGCGAAATGCGGTGAGGCTGCCCGTCTCGGCCGCCGCATACAGGGCGCAAGAATGGGAGGATTTCAGGAGGCGACGGGATCGCGAAGGGCCCCGCGCCTCTTCTTGTAGCTGATCACCGCCGTCGCGATCCCGACCAGAGCCATCGCGCCGCCAAGAACGGCCAGGACGCCAACATTCCGGCCTGAGGGCTCGTAGGTCGCGAGCTTGTACATCTCTGTCGCGAGCACCGCGATCATGGCCGCCGAGACGGTCGAATAGTCCTTGCCGACGACACGTCTGATGTTGAACGCCATGCCTTCCGTGGATTGGCTGAAGTTTGAAAGGCGCAGCGCCCAGCGCGGCACGTCACGGCAATAGACCTGATAGGCTTCGCCGAAGGTGCGAAGAAGAAAAGCCTCCTCCGCATAGACAATGCATTGGTACATGAAGGCAAAGAGCCCGATGCCGATCACGATGAGCAGCGGGTTGCCGTGCAGCAGGAAAACGCCGCAGTAGAGCAGCATGTTGCCGACATAGAGCGGGTTCCGGCAAACGCCGAACATGCCCTCGGTTACCAGGTCCTTGGCGTAGACCCTCTTTTTCAGGCCGCCACGCTGGATGTACTTATAGCCGACGACCGTCGCGCGAAGCGCGAGGCCTGCCAGAATGACCAGGATCGCGACCGCGTCCTTGGCCAGCGTCAGCAGCGGGTTGTCCAAGACCAACGCCGGCGGCGGCATCAGCAGGAACAACACCACGATGATCGCGGGAAAAAGCTGGTTGCGGAAGCGGAAGAGAAAATTGCCGATCGCGATCATGGTCGGTCCGTCCTACTTGATCGCGACAATGCCGCAGAAATTATACCAGCGGAAAAAGACCTCGACGCTGCGGAAACCCACTTCCTTCAGCAGCTGGAAATTTTCCTCCAGGCGGTACGGAATGAGCACGTTTTCAAGCGCCTCGCGCTTCCTGGCGATCTCGATCTCGGAATAGCCGTTGCGGCGCTTGTAGTCGTAGTAGTGCTCGATGAACAAGCGGTTGAACGTCGAGTCTTCGCTGGTCAGCTTCTCGACGAGCAGCAGAGCGCCGCGCTCGTTGAGGCCGTCATAGATCGAGCGCATGACGCGCTCGCGGTAGAGGGGGCGCACGAACTGCAAGGTCAGAAGCATCAGGACGACGCTGGCATTGTGGATTTCGATGCCGTGGTGCAGGTCGCCGCCCCTGAGATCAATCGCCCGGTTGGAATTTGCCTGGACGATCTTTTCCTTCGCCTTCTCGATCATGTCGGGAGCGTTGTCGATGCCGACGAAGCGCACGGCGGGATCAACCATGGCGTCGAGCCCGAGCAGCGTCGTCGCGGTCGAGCAACCGATGTCGTAGAGGTTGGTATCGGCTTCGGCAAAGTCGCTGGCGAGTTCGCAAACCATCCGCTGGATTTCGCCGTAGTAGGGAACCGATCGGCTGACCATGTCGTCGAAGACGGCGGCCACGGTTGCATTGAAGGCGAAGTCGCCGACATTCTGGTCCGGTGCGGCGAAAACCTCGTCCCGGCGGTGGCTGTTGTCGTGCACGTGTAGATGCGGGGCCTTGCCAACCATTCGCACTTTCCTTTCTTTTCCGGAGCACGCCAAAGGAGAGGGCAATCGCCTCTGTCCCCGGAGCGATCGATGCAACACACAAGCCACCCTAACCTGACACGAACTTGAAAGGTTTGGCCGCAGTGGGTTCGGCAGATCGGGGTGCCGGGCGGGGATCACGGCGTGATCACGCGATTTTGCCGGCAGGTGCGCGCGCTTTTGTCGATAATCGGCGGCGCGAAACCGGAGCAACGACCATGCGGCCGAGACTAAGGTGTACAGCGTTGATCGCCAGCCTCGTCATGTCGACGGCCGCTATGGCGTGGGCCGCGGAGCTGCCACGCTCCGGCGAGCCGACATTCGACCGGGTGATCGAACTCGTGAACGCGAACTTCTATGACGGCAAGGCGCTCGACCGTTTCAATACCACCGCCCAGGCCGAGATCACGGATCCCGTTGCGGCACTATCCAGGACGAGCGCGTCTTCCCGCGTCGATGCGGCGATCGCGTCCGTCCTTGCAAGTCTCGGGGTTTCCCATACCGGACGTTTCAAAGCCGACACGATCGACTATTTCGAGCTCGCCGACATTTTTCGCTTCGCCATCCGTGACGATATGCGGCGTCTTTTTCCGCCGGATGGCGCCGCGCGCTATCCCGGCATCGGCATGGTGACGACGGTTAAGAATGGGCAGCGGTTCGTCAGCGATGTTTATGACGGATCGGCTGCAAAGAAGGCGGGCCTCCTCGTTGGCGACCAGATCCTTTCGGTCGACGGGCAGGCTTATCATGAGATCGGATCCTTCGAAGACAAGGTCGGCCGCACGGTCGAACTTCGGCTCCGCCGCCACCGCGATGCGGAGCCATTGTCGCTGCAGGTTCCGGTCGAAAGCTTACGACCACTTCAAATGTTCGAGCGCGCGATCGAAGAGAGCATCGCACTGGTCGAGACCGGCGGCCGGAAGGTCGGCTATGTGCGGCTCTGGACCCTTTCCACGCGAAACGGGCTCAATCTCGTCGCCGAGGCGCTTTCGAGCGGCCGCTTGAAGGATGCGGAAGGCCTCGTCGTCGACCTGCGCGGACGCTGGGGCGGCGGGCCGGCAGACGCAGCCGAGTTTCTGGTCGGTGGTACGCCGACGTTCCGGCTGATTCCACGCCGGGGCGAAGCCACGCTTGCCAATTTCCGCTGGCAAAAGCCTGTGGTCGCGCTGATCGACAACGGAACCCGCAGCGGCCTCGAACTCTTTGCCTACACGCTGCGGCAACACGGGATCACGCTCGTCGGCGAGCGGACGGCCGGTGCTCTGCTTGCCGGTCGTGCCTATTTGCTACCGGACGACAGCCTCTTGGAAGTGGCGGTTTCGGATGCGGTCATCGGCGACAAGCTAAGGCTTGAGGGGGTGGGCATCGCGCCGGATGTGCAGATGGCCTTTCCGCTTGCCTATGCGGCCGGCAAGGATCCGCAGCGGGAAGCCGCGATCGCTGAGATGGTTCGCGTTCTCCAAGCCACGTCGGCGCCCGAAACCGCGCCGGCGCAAGAACCGGCCGCAACCCGGTGACGCCCCGCAGGACTATAGCGTCAGCCGATGCCGCCGCCTGAGACGATCTCCCGCCCGGGCCTGACAACTTCATTCACTAACAGGTCCAGGGCGTAACGGCGAAGGTGCCGCGGGGCGCGGCCGCATCTCGAACGAGAACGCAGCTCGCCTCGAAGGGGGCATACAACCAATTGTGCGGATCGAGCGCGACAGAATCTGCCCTTTCGATGCCTGCGACGCGCCAGGCAAACTCAGACGCAATCCGAAACAGGGCGCCGAAACAGCCGTCGACGTGGAGCCAGAGGTCTTGCTCGGTCGCCAGATCGGCGAGAGCTTGACTGTCATCGAAATGGCGCGCGTGTTCACCGTCCCGGCATTGGCGATCGCGCCGCGCAAGGCATCAATATTGATGCGCAGGTCCGCATCCGTCCCGATGCCTCCATCCTAGATGCTCTCAATCTGATCTAGGCGATCTACTTCATAACCCACGTGGGCTTTGTCGGCCCGATCGTACCCGTTCGCAAATAAAATCAGCAATTGCGGGAACCGTTCCAGTGAAATCGATTTCGCTCTTAAACGCACCAAAGTGGATTTCCGGGATCTCGGTCGCTTTAGGCTCCTCCACTACCACCGTGCCGCCAGCCTCCTTAATGGCCCTCAGTCCTAGCCTTCCATCCTTCAACAGCCCTGTAAGGGTTACACCAATTACCCGTCTCCCGGCGCTATGGGCGAGTGACGTAAAGAGCGCATCTATCGTGTACCCTCGGTAATATCCGTCGGCGAGGAGGTGCGTGCGGGGTCCGGACCCGACGGTCAGGAGCTTGTCCGGCGGTCCGACGAAGCATGCCCCTATCTCAAGGGGAGCTCCCTCGATTGGAACAACAACACGCAAATGGGCCACCCGCCTCAAAGTCTCTGGCAGAAAGCTATCGGGGAATGGCGAGCGGTGAAGAACCACTAGGACGGCCGCCGACAGGTTTTCCGGCAGTCGCCCAACGAGATCCGTGACGCCTTCTACCCCTCCAGCAGGCGCGCCAATTGCCACAATGTCAGGTCTCATGATTCAAACTGATACCAGCGCTACGATATATTAGGTGTAGCTTATTTTACCGCACTGCGCGACATCATTTCAACAGGCGACGCGCGAGGCGTCGCCATGCGCGAACGCCCAGTCTAGCGATCAGCGCATAGCGCTGAGGGCGGACATAGCGGATGTTTGTGGGACCACTTATCGACTGCATTTACCGTCGAATCCCGCTGCGAAGCAGTTCTGGTCGCTAACCTCCTGTCGAACGCGCGCCAGATTGCGGTAACGAAGCAGGGGCTGCCGGACAGTTACTCGCGTAAAGATCTATGTATCGGCCCGTCGACCAGGGATCGCGGTCTCTCGTACTTCGCATCCGAAGAAGCACATCTTGAAGGCATCTCTGGACAACTCAAGGCCGGCTCGTCGGCAAAGCAGACGTCCTTCGCCCGCAGAAAGCGAGAATTCGGCTTGCTACAAACGGCTTGATTTCGTCGACAAGCGGCAGTCGACAACCGTATGGACCTGAAGGATAATACCCACATGGCACGAGAAAATGACACGGTTTCACCTAGAGGGGCGGAGTATACCGCAAGCCTTCGACGGGCAACGCTCTTCCTTGGGTTCCTTTACCAGTTGATGCAGTTCGTCATCAGCAACACGCTCTGGGCTTCCCTCGGATACGACCCAATAGCGATCTTGCCGATCACGCTCATCCTAATGCTGAGCGGAACACTCATGTCCTATGCGATGGCGGCGGTGCTCTTTCGCTTCCGTGACCAGTCTATCCTCTTCAAGCTTCTGCTCGGCTCCGCCCTGTCGCTCGGCGCCGGAGCGATCAACGCCGGCGTCGATTTCCTCAGTCATGGGCTGATTGAGCATGGCGACCAGATCGGGACTGTCTGGACCAACGTTAGCTACAACGTCATCTATTGCACAGCGCTGTTTCACGGATGGGCTTTTCTCTACATCGCGCTTCTGGCGAATTTCGAACTACGCGAGCGACGCTGACTGTGCAAATGCGGGCGCTGTGCTACCAGGTCAATCCGCGCTTTCCGTTCAATAGCCCGGCGATTTTTGGCGTTACTACAACCAGACCTCCTACCCTGGCGGCATATTCTTGGCCGCGGAAGAGACAGTCTGAATGCTCCGAAAGAGCGATTGCGCCGAATTTAAGGACGCCATAATATAACTGAAACGAGCTGAGAGTAGCGAAAGTGCAGGACTCGGAGTGGCGGACCTCGCAGGCGCGCGCATAACCATTATTGTTCCTGCACTCGGCGCCGGCGGCACCGAGCACGTCGTCAGTCTCGTTGCCAGCCACTGGGCCTGTCTCGGCTGCACCGTCACGGTGATTACGCTCGAAGCGCCGACCTCCGAACCCTATTACAGGCTCGATCCGCGCGTCACCATCGAGCGGCTTGACGTGCCGGTTCAGAAGGCCGGCAAGCTGCGGGCCGCCTGGCTGGTGGCAAGGCGGCTCTACCGACTGCGCTCGACGATCAGCCGCACCCGTCCCGACTTCGTGCTGAGCTTCCTGACGCGCACGAACGTGTTGACGCTGCTCGCAACACGAGGCCTCAGGCTTCCGGTGATCGTGTCCGAGCGCAACAACCCCGCGGTGCAGCCCTTTGGCCCCTTATGGAAATGGCTGCAGCTTCGCCTCTACCCGCGCGCTTTTGCGCTGGTGACCATGACCAAAGGCGCACTGGATTATTTCCCGCCGAATGTGCGCCGCTCCGGCTGCGTGATCGCCAATGCGATCAATCTGCCCGACGGCTGGCAAAAGAAGCGCGGCAACAATGTGCTCACCGCCGTCGGGCGCCTGACTGAGCAAAAGGGCTTCGATCTGCTGCTCGAAGCCTTCGCCAAGGTGGCCAGCGACCACCCCGAATGGAAGCTCGTCATCTGGGGCGAAGGCGAGGCGAGAAAAGCGCTGGAAACCCAGCGTGACGCGCTCGGGTTGGCCGATCGGGTGGAAATGCCCGGCGTCACCGCAAAACCCGGCCTCTGGGTCGAAACCGCCGACCTCTTTGTCCTGTCATCCCGCTACGAAGGCTGGGGCATCGCCCTGCTCGAAGCCATGGCCGCAGGCCTTCCCGTCGTCTCCTTCGCCTGCGAATGGGGCCCGACCGACATGATCGCCAACGGCGACGACGGCATCCTCGTCGAAAACGGCGACATCAACGCCCTGGCCGAAGCCCTCTCCAACCTGATGGGCGACGAGACGTTGCGCTCCCACCTTTCCGCCAAAGCCGAAGCCAATGCCCGGCGCTACGATGCCGAGCATATCCTTTCGCTATGGGACACCGTCGCGTTGGCGGCGCGAGAACACTCAGCCGGACGCAAAACCGAAATTCTGCGCCGTCCCCGTCTTCGGCTAGACGCTTGATGCTCGCTTGCAGGGAGCCCAGTGTTGAAGTCCGCGCGGAGTGCGCATGCGAGATCGACATCGCCAAGAGGTCGCTTGTTCTGTTGAGAGCACAGACAAGAACTCGGTGCCCTCAATTGCGGAAAATTCGGTCGCTCTTTGGATGGCCTGTCGCTCTGTTCAAACCATCCCGCTACGGATTCACCGAGATTTCCTCCAATTCATCGACGTCCGTCGACCACCTTGACTCGTGCAACCCACGATATAATCTTATTTAAGTAAATATCGATGTTACAGAGGCCACGCATGTCGACATCGGTCACCTATTCGCGTCCACGGTATAAATCCGGCCCCCGGCAGCACAAGCTATTCCCCTGTTCGAACTGTGGCAGGCTATGGAATGCGTAAGGAAACGAAGGTCAAGGGAAGGGCCAAAGTAGATCAGCACATTCATCATTGCGCGCAGCTTCGAGATCGCAACTTGACGTCGCCGTCCAATGGCCTGGTGTTCACCTGCGGACTGCCTCGGTTCACCACTGACGCGTTTGATGGGCAGATCATCGCGTGGGCGGCGGTCGCCAACGCCGGATCTCGGGTTCTGACGCCCGCTATGTTGGAAGCAGTCGAGAAACGCTTCGGTGGCAGGCATGGCTCCACATTCCATCGAATATCTGCCTACACAGCAAGGGAAACAAAGGCGTCTGCTCAGGCCCTCAATCTGGTCCCACACTTCACGCCGGTCGCCAGCCCTCAATCAAGCGGTATGTCGAAGGCTTTCGTCAAAATCCTGAAACGCGACTATACGCATCTCGCATTCCCGACGCTGACAAGCACGTAACTCGATAGATGGATAGAGGTTTACAACGGAATCCATCGCCGTTTGGCGCAGAAAGTGGATCTCCCAGGGAACTAATCTGTATTAATAGCTCACTCCTCCTGGAGAAATGGGGCGCACGCTGGCGCTTCGTCAGAGAAGCTCGGGAGCAGTATATGTAAATAAATATCTACACGACTTTAGTGAGTTACCTGAAAATTTAAAAGAATTATCCAATCGGACGTTAGCGCGATGGGTTCTAGAAAAACTTCGGCGATCTTATGTGGGGCACTTGCATCCTATTGGCTGCTGAGCCCAGTCTACGCGGTTTGGCATTTCGATGAGTATGCCTCCACCGGCCCCCTCCTCGTGCGATACGTTCTCGTCCCTACGGCATTCGCGCTGACCGTCCTTTGTGTGGGACTCCGTGCTCCCCCAAGGGTGGCAACCGGCGTGGGTATCTACGGCTTAAGTGTCCTGATGGGGCTTTTTCTCTTCGAGGCGCTGCTCACCCTGCGCTCCATACCGGTTCGTCTATCGATGCTCGGGCAGCTATCACAGCAGCAAAGCGAGGCGATGGCGCAACGGGAAGACATGGTCCGAGGATTCACGCTCGCACAGCTCAACCAGCTATCCGGCGCAACCAAATTGCGCGAAGCGATTCTGTCAGGCTTCCCGAAGACGCAGGTCGTGCTTTGCTCTGGACCGGATAGTATTGTTAGTTACCGCGCCGATCGGTACGGCTTCAATAATCCAGATGCACTGTATGAGACAACGCATTTAGAATCGATGTTGCTAGGTGATTCTTTCGTTGAGGGCTTTTGTTTGCGTCCGGAAGAAAACATGGTGTCGCAGCTGCGCCGAAAAGGCGTTCATGCCATCGGCATGGGAATTCGCGGTAACGGACCGCTGACAGAGCTGGCGACGCTGGGGCGGTTTGGCCCGATGTTCAAACCACGCCACGTTTTTATGGTCTTTTTTGAGGGCAATGACTGGGAAAACCTCCAAGCCGAACTAGGGCGGCCCTGGCTGCTTCCGGCTCTCGTCGAAAGCGCCGATTTTGGAACGCCTTCAACCGCGAACGAGATGATGCAGCGCGCTAAGTCGATGATGGACGATATCAATAGCCGGCCAGTAACAGCCGCCGACCTGTTTACAAAAACTGAGATCCTTCGGAATTTCATCGCGCTGCAGCAAACTTTCACCCGACTGGGCCTAATCTTTCCGAAAGCGACGCCCGCGATTCCCGAGTTTGGCGAAGCCCTCCGGAGAGCAAAGACCATCGCGATGGGCTGGAGCGGGTCATTCACATTGGTCTATGTGCCGCAGCTCGACCGATATATCGGACCTCTGTCCGCGGCGCACGCGTATGAACCGCTGCGAACTCGGGTTCTGGGAAGCGCTTCCGCGGCAGGGGTAGACGTAATCGATCTAACGTCAGCACTCGAGAAAGAACTCCAACCAGAAACCTTTTATGGGCCGGACGGACATTTCAACAGCCGGGGCGCTGCATTCGCCGCCACGATTTTGGCCCGCCATTTGCGGGACCTCCGGGTAGTGCCTTCGGTAGCCAACATTAAACCTTAGCGGTGTCGTTTTTCAGCTTTCATTGCAGCCAGGCAAACAGACTGGCGACGCCGCGTCAGTACCCAGTGAGAACAAAAAGTTGGAGAGACACGCTGCGGCAGCATGCGATCTCGCTGGTCGGCGAGCGGATGGCCGGTGCTTTGCTTGCCGGCCGTGCGTGCGTATGTGCTACCGGACGACAGCCTCTTGGAAGTGGCGGTTTCGGATGCGGTCATCGGCGACGAGCTGAGGCTTGAGGGGGTGGGCATCGCGCGGATGTGCAGATGGCCTTTCCGCTTGCCTATGCGGCCGGCAAGGATCCGCAGCGGGAAGCCGCGATCGCTGAGATGGTTCGCGTGCTCCAAGCCGCGCCGGCGCCAGAAACCCTGCCGGCGCAAGAACCGGCCGCAACCCGGTGACGCTTGGAGCCTCGCAGAACTATGTGTCAGCCGATGCCGCCGCCTGCGACAATCTCCCGTCCGAGTCTCACAACTTCGCGCACAAACAGGTCCAGGTCCTCCCGTCGCGTCCGGTGATTGTTGACTGCCACGCGCAGGCAATGCTCGCCGTGTACCGTCGTGTCGGAGATGACGGCGGTCCCCTCGTCCTGAAGCCGCAGCATGATTTCCGTGTTCACTGCCTTCAATCGCTCAGGCGTCATTTCCTCCGGATGGTAACGGAAGCAGACGATGTTGATGTTGGTCGGCGCCACGAGTTCGAGTTGGGGCTCTGCCTCGACGAGGCCGCTCAGATAATGGCCTTGAGCAACATTCTGGTCGACGAGGCGGCCAAACTTCTCGATGCCGTGCTCCATCAGCGACACCCAGATTTTCAGGGCACGAAAACCACGCGACGTCTGCAGGCCATAGTCATAGAGCCAGGGCGCCGAAGCGAGACCCCGCACGGTTGACTCCAGATATTCCGGCGTAACGGCGAAGGTGCCGCGGTGCGCGGCCGCATCGCGAACGAGGACGCAGCCTGCCTCGAAGGGCGCATGCAGCCATTTATGCGGGTCCAGCGCGATGGAATCTGCCCTTTCGATGCCTGCGACACGCCAGGCATTCTCGGGCGCGATCCGGAGCAGAGCGCCGATACAGCCGTCGACGTGGAGCCAGAGGCCAAACTCTGCAGCCAGATCGGCGAGAGCCTGGATGTCATCGATGGCGCCGGTATTCACCGTTCCGGCATTGGCGATGATGCAGATGGGCAGCCGACCGGACGCGCGATCCTGCTCGATCGCACGGCGCAAGGCCGCGATATCGATGCGCAACTCGGCATCCGTCGCAACGCGCCGGAGGGCGCGGTCGCCGAGGCCGAACAGTTCCACCGCCTTGCGATGGCAACTGTGGCTCTGGTCCGAACCGTAGAAGCAGAGCGGCCGATCGCCGATGCCACGCGCACGCACATCGATCCCGGCTTTGACGTTGCGGGCAACCGTCAGGCCGACAATGTTGGCGACCGAGCCGCCGCTGACGAGCGTGCCGCTGGCCGTCGTCGGAAACCCCAGCATTTCCTTGCACCAATTGACGACCTGTTGGTCCATGAGTGCGGCGGCATGGTTGCCGCCGCCGACGTTCGACCCCTGGACGGCAGCAAGAAATTCGCCAAGCGCCCCGGTGAAGTTTCCCGACCCCATGTACCAGGCCCAGAAGCGGGGGTGGATGTTGCCCATGGGATAGCCGAGCACGTTTTCCGCGACCGACGCGTAGATCTCTTCGAGCGGCTTTGGTGTCCTGGGAAGCGGGGCAGAAAAGCTCTCCCGCACCATATCGGGCATGTTGCGCCATACCGGCCGTTCCCGGACCTGGCTGAGATAGTCTATCGCATCGTCGACGATGCGATGCGACAGAGCCCGCAATTCAGCCCAGTCTTGCGGGTCGAGCGTTTCCTCCACCCTGCTGGACGCTGCCGATCGCTTGTCCATGGAAACCTCCCCTCCCCGTCGTTCCCTTCTGCTATGGTCGCGTGCCGGCGACGATCGTTGCCGTCGCGCACAGTTCCACCTTGCCCGCCCGGATCGCCTGGCCTGCCAGATCGAGAACCTCGCTGCGGATGCGGTTGCGCGTCTGATCATCCGCCTGTGCCAGTCCGGCGACGACGGGTGCGGCGATCTCGGTCATGAAGGCCCAGTAGTCCTCCGGGGTCTCGTGGACCATCGTGGTGGTGACCTCCTCCTCGTGGATGTCGTGCAATCCCGCATCCTCGAAAACGGCCTTCATCAGGCCTGCAGACGCGCAGCGAAACAGGCCGGGCGCGCCGGCCGGAGGCTTCGGCATGTCGACGTGCCGGGCGATCGTCGCCATGATCGTCGTTGCCCAGGCGTTCTTTTCCGGTGCACCCCACACGGCAGCGCATACACGCGACTGGGGCTTTGCGACCCTCGTCAACTGTTGGGCTGCCGCTGCAACGTCGGGAAAAAACATGAAACCGAACCGGCAGAGGACGGCGTCGAATGTTGCTTCCGGAAACGGCAAGGCGCCAGCGTCGCAGGCCCTCGTTTCGAAATTCGTAAGACCGCGATGCCTGGCGTTCTCCGTCGCCACCTGCAACATGCGCTCTGAAAGGTCGGTGACAGTCACGCGGCCCTTCGGTATCGACGCCGCCACCGTCAGGCCTGGTTCTCCAGTTCCCGCAGCGACGTCAAGCACCCGGTCGCCGTCCTTGATGGCCGCCTGCCGGATCATTGCCTCGCCGAAGGGGGCGAGCCATCCAAGCACCAGTGCGTCCCACTTCTTCCAGCCGGCGGAGAAGCGGTCCCAGGTCTCTCTTTGCTGATCGCGGATTTGATCGAGATGCGCCGACATGCAGGCTCCTCCCTCGGTGCCGTGTTCCGACCTCGCTCACGAAACTATGAACCCTCTGCGGAGGGTTGCAATTCAACTTTCCCGCCGCAATTCGGGCAGTGTGCCGCATTGTCACGGTTTTTACGATCCGCCCTGTGACCGCGGTTACATGTGGGCGCAGACAATCCGCGCTAGGGAGAGAGGGTAAGGCAGGCTATATTCTACTCGAGGAGACCGGGAAGGAGAGATTCGCACCGATGTCGAACCGGACGAACGGCAAAAATAGCGGCCGGATAGAACCCAGCGACGAACAATCCCTCGGTGATCAATTGCGGATGATGCATCGGGCCTTCATGGCCTCGCCACTGCGCAACAAGATCATCTGGCTGAGCATAAGCATCATCGTTGTCATCGTTGTGACAGCCTTTGGTCAGATCATCCTCAACCGATGGTACAAGCCGTTCTACGACACGCTCGAGCGACGCGACCTTCCGGCCTTTCTCCATCAGCTCGTCGTCTTCGCCCAGATCGCCGGCGTGCTCCTCGTTCTCAATGTTTTGCAAACCTGGCTCGGCCAGGTCATCAAGCTGCGCTTGCGCGAAGGCCTGACCCAGGACCTGATCACCGAATGGATGCGCCCGACGCGCGCGTTCCGGCTGGCGAATGCCGGCGCCATCGGCATCAACCCGGACCAGCGCATCCATGAGGACGCGCGCCACCTGACCGATCTCTCGGCCGGACTTTCGATCGGCCTCTTCCAATCCGGTATTCTGCTGGTGAGCTTTATCGGCGTGCTGTGGTCACTGTCCGACGGTTTCGTCTTCCATGTCGCGAGCTATTCCTTCGACATTCCCGGCTACATGGTCTGGGCCGCGATCCTCTATGCGGGCACCGCCTCCTGGCTGAGCTGGCTCGTCGGCCGGCCTCTGGTGGCGCTCAATGGCGAACACTATGCCCGGGAGGCGGCGCTGCGCTTCTCGCTGATGCGCGTCAACGAACATATCGAGGCCGTTTCGCTTTCATCAGGCGAGGCCAATGAGAAAAAGCGGCTGCAGCGCGACCTCGCCTCGGTGCTCGAGATCAGCTACGGCCTGCTGCGTGCGGTTACGCGGCTCACCTGGGTGACCGGCGGCTATGGCTGGATCACCGTCGTCGCACCGATCGTCATTGCCGCACCAGTCTATTTCGCCGGCGACCTCAGCTTCGGTGGGTTGATGATGGCCGTCGGCGCCTTCAATCAGGTGCATGCGTCGCTGCGCTGGTTCGTCGATAATATCGGCGCGATCGCCGACTGGCGCGCCACATTGCTGCGCGTCGCCGCCTTCCGCTCGGCGCTCTTGATGACCGACGAACGGCATGAGGGCGACAAGCGCATCGACTTCAGGACCTCCGATACGCCGCAGATGAGCTTCGACAACATCGAAATCGTCTCGCCGACCGGCTGCATCCAGCTTCGCGAGCCGAGCGTCACCATTGATCCGGGCGAACGCGTGCTCGTCACCGGCGCGCCTGAGGTCGAAAAGGCGCCGTTCTTCCGCGCGATCGCCGGGCTCTGGCCCTGGGGGCACGGCCGCATTGCACTGCCGGTCGACGACGGCCTCGCCTTTGTGCCGAAGTCTCCCTATTTCCCGCCGGGCACGCTTGGAGAAGTGCTCGCCTATCCGAGCCCGCCCGATACCTACAGCAAGGGCGAACTCGCCGCCGTTCTCTCGAAGGTCGGCCTTGGTCGGCTGAGCGGCCGGCTCGACCAGGATGCGCGAAAGCAGATGAACCTCAGCGAGGCCGAGCAGCGCCTCCTCGCCATCGCTAGGCTCAGCCTGCACAAGCCGCGCTGGCTGATCATCGACGAAGCGCTCGATACCCTTGAGGACGACGCCTACCAGCGCGTGCTGAAGTTCATGGACGACGAGCTTCAAGGTGTTGCGATCGTCAACATCGGACGCACCGAACGCGGCAGCGACTTCTTTACCCGCGTGCTCCACCTCGACAAGAACCCGACCGGCAACACGCTCAGGCGTCTCCAGCCGCGCAGCCTGCAGCCGGCCGATCCGCAACTGGTGGACTGATAGTCCGGTCCACGGTTGGCAAACGGCGAAGCGTTGAGAGCCAGGATCTGGAAACGGCTTTATCTGGCGGAAAAAAAGAAAAACCGCGCAATCCCTGGAATGCGCGGTTTTTCTTGGCCTAAGGTGAACTACTCAGCGTGATTTCAGCTTCATGTGGCGGTTCACGTCCTTGTATAGCAGGTAGCGGAACTTGCCCGGACCGCCAGCATAGCAGGCCTGCGGGCAGAAAGCGCGCAGCCACATGTAATCGCCGGCCTCGACCTCGACCCAGTCCTGATTGAGCCGGTAGACGGCCTTGCCTTCGAGCACATAAAGGCCGTGTTCCATCACGTGCGTCTCGGCAAAGGGAATGATCGCGCCGGGCTCGAAGGTGACGATCGTCATGTGCATGTCGTGGCGCAGGTCCGTCGGGTCGACGAAGCGGGTCGTTGCCCACTTGCCTTCCGTGCCCGGCATCGGCGACGGGGTGATTTCGGCCTCGTTGGTGAAGAAGGCCTCCGGCGTGGGCAGGCCATCGACGTACTCGTAAGCCTTGCGCACCCAGTGGAAGCGAACGATCGCTTCACTTCCGTTGCGAACGGTCCAGTTGCTCGCCGGCGGAATGAAGGCGAAGCCGCCCGGCTGCATCTTATGCGCCTTCCCGTCGAGCGTGATGGTCAATTCGCCCTCGACGACGAAGATCGCGCCCTCGGCGCCTTCGTCGAGTTCCGGCCGGTCGCTGCCGCCGCCCGGAGCGATTTCCATGATATATTGTGAAAATGTTTCAGCAAAACCGGAGAGCGGCCGGGACAGTATCCACAGCCGGGTCTTGTCCCAGAACGGCAAATAGCTGGTGACGATGTCCATCATCGTCCCCTTCGGAATCACCGCATAGGCTTCCGTGAAGACCGCGCGATCCGAAAGGAGTTGGGTTTGGGGCGGGTTGCCGCCATGCGGCGCATAGTAACTACGGTTGGTCATATCTTCCTTCAGTCTGCTTGCAGGCACCGCCTCCTCTAAAGTGCGGTGCAATGGGTCGCGCGCGCCGCATCAAAGCAATGCGGTGCGAAGATCGCGGGGCTGGTCTTTCTCCTCGTCCAGGTCCAGCTCCGCTTCGACGTGGTTCAGGTGCTCGGCCATTTCCTTGATCGCGCTCGCGACGTCGCGTGACGCGATGTACTCGACCACGGCCAGATGTTCGTCCGGTCCGCAATTGTGCAGGTGGTTCGACCGGTACATTGCGGTGATCAGGGATGTCCGGGACACGAGGTCGCGCAGGATACCGAAGAGGAAGGCAGACCCCGAAAGCTCCGCGAGCAACAGGTGGAAACCACCGGAAAGCCGAACGATATCAGAGAGATTGCCGGATCGGCCGGCAATGCGCTCCTCTTCGATATGGGCGCGCAACCGGACGATATCCTTGGGATTGGCGCGCTCGCAAAGCCGCTCGACGACCCGCTGTTCGATCGCCCTGCGGGCAACGAAGACATCGCGTGCCTCGTCTACCGAAGGCTCGGAGACGAAGGCGCCCCGGTTCGGCATGATCGTCACCAGGCCATCGCGCTCGAGCGCGGTCAGTGCCTGGCGGATGCGAGCCCTGCTGACGGAGAATATTTCGGCAAGTTGTTCTTCTTTCAATCGCGTTCCCGGCCGTAGCCGACGCTCTGCAATCGCAAGCCAGATCTTCTCGCAAATGATCGCCGTCGGAGCACCGGCGACTTCGTCCGCGTTATACATGAAATCTCCCTTAGCCGTTCGCTTACTCTCGCCGTGCGGCGCTCAAAGTCAATTCCATCCGCTGCAGTTAGATATTGACTACAAAATTGTAGACAATATTGTGTACCGCAACTTGATGTGCAATGGCAACCGCTTAAACACGACCGTGCGACCGGCAAATAGACCGGGCCGCGGCGCCAATTGAGAGCTCCGATGGACTTCGATTTCACAGAACTGCCGGCCCAGGACCGTTACCGCCTGCTGACGAACTTCATCGGTCCGCGACCGATCGCGCTGGTCTCGACGCTCTCGCCGAGCGGACAGGACAATGCCGCGCCGATGAGCTTTTTCAATGTCTTCTCGCACGACCCGCCGATCGTCATTCTCGGTATCCAGACCCGCCCGAACGGGGAAGAGAAGGACACGGTCGCCAATATCCGGCGCACCAACGAGTTCGTCGTCAACATGGTGGACATGGCGATCGCCGACCAGATGCTGGTCTGCGGCCTGTCCTTCGAGCCGGATGTCGACGAAGTGGCAATCGCCGGACTGACGGCGGCTGACGGCCTCAAGGTCAGCGCCCGCCGTATCGTCGAGTCACCCTGCTCGATGGAATGCCGCGTTGAGCGGCTGATCGAATATGACCGCCGCGTCATCGTTCTCGGCGAGGTCGTGCATATGCACGTGCGTAAGGACTGCCTCGACGAGGAAGGCCGCTACGTCGACCCGTCCCAATACCAGCCGATCGCACGGCTGCACGCCAACAACTACATCACATCGGATCGTCAGTTCGTCATGCCGACGCCCGACATTACCGCCTATGCCCCCCTTGCAAACGCCATGCGGAAGACGAGCTGATCCATGCGTATCCTGCTGATCAATCCGAACTCCACCCGCTCGATGACCGAACAGGCGCATCGCAGCGCCGAGCGCGTCGCTGCAGCCGACACCCAGCTCGAATCGATCAACCCGACATCGAGCCCAGCCAGCATCGAAGGCCATGCCGACGAAGCGATGGCTGTGCCAGCGATGCTTGCGGAAATCCGCAAAGGCGAAGCGCGCGGCATCGATGCCTATGTGATCGCCTGCTTCGACGATCCCGGACTTGGCGCTGCACGCGAGATCGCTCGCGGTCCGGTCATCGGCATCTGTCAGGCGGCCGTGCAGGTGGCGATGAACATTGCGACCCGCTTTACGATCATCACCACCCTGCCCCGCTCCGTGCCGATCATCGAGGACCTCGCCGAGGCCTACGGTGCCGGCCATCGCTGCCGAAAGGTGCGATCGGTCGACATGCCCGTGCTGGCGCTGGAGGAGGATCTGGCCCACACCGAGGAGATGCTGGTTCAGGAGATCCTGAAAGCACGCCAGGAGGATGGCGCCGAAGCGATCATCCTCGGCTGTGCCGGTATGTCTGAGCTCTGCGACCGCCTGAAGGCGCGTACCGGCATGCCTGTGATCGACGGCGTGACGGCAGCCGTGAAGCTTGCCGAGGCGCTCGTCGGGGGCGGTTATGCCACCTCGAAGGTCGGTGCGTACGACTATCCGCGCGCCAAGGAAGCGCCGGCCTGCCGGCTGGTCGACGCCAGCTGAGCGCATCCGAATATGTCACCGGGCGCACATGGCGCCCGGGACAGTTTGTTTCCGGCGCCGCGCTGTCAGCGCGTCAGGGCGTCAAGCTGCTCCTCGAGCGTCGCCACCTTCCGCTCAAGCGCTTTCAGTCGTTCTTCGAGAGCCGACAGGGCCGAACCGCTCGGCGCCGACGACACGGCCGCCCTTTCGGCAGGCTGCTCGACTTCACCACACAAGAGATGCGCGAAGCGGTCTTCGCGCTGGCCGGCACCCCGGTTCAGTTGAACGATGAGCGGCGGCCGGCGGCCCATCATCAGATCCAGATTGTCCTTCAGCTCCTCGATCGACGAGAACCGCGCCATGCGCTCGCTGCGCGCCCAAAGCTCGTAGGCCGTCTGCGGGCCGCGCAGAAGAAGCAGGCCGAGCACGACGATCTGCGGCGACGTCAGCGAGAAGCGGTTGGCTGCGAGGTGCTCGTAGCGCTCGACCCGCGAGGCAAATGCTTGCCGGACCAACCCTTTCTGCCCCAGAGACGAGAGAGCGCGGTGGATCTCGACCTGCTCGAGCGCCATGACGGGATCGCGCGCCGTTTTCTGGTTGGCAGCCGAATGCGCCGAATTGAGCGTCAGCGGATAGACGTCGGGCGTCGTTTCCTTCTTCTCGATCAGGCATCCGAGAACGCGGGCTTCAACGGCATTGAGGACGGGGAAATCGGTGTCGGAGGTCGTGTTCATAAGCCAACTCTTCAAATCAACGCATTTCGATCCCGGTCGGATGTCCCGAGCGGGAAGCGGTCCGACCATTGGCCCCTACCCTAACGTGAGTGCTTGAGCCCGGGAATGGTCATCGGTCTATTTCGTTGAATTCCGGTTAGCAGCCTAGCATTTGCCTCACGACAGCGATGCGAAAGGGGCATGGGAATTGCTTGGCGCAAATACTGAAATTGCCGGCGGCAAAAAAGAGGCTCCGCGACTGGTACGACACGGAGCCCAAGTCTTCAGGGAAAGAGGTGGGCGTTACGCTGCGTTGATCGCCTTCACAGTTTCTTCGATGCGGTGGCAGGCGGCACGCGAGCCGTCAGCGAAGCTGCGCATCTCCGGCCGCTCGCTCTTGCAGCGCTGGTCTGCAAACGGGCAACGCGGATGGAAGGTACAGCCGGACGGCGGGTTCAGCGGGCTTGGCACTTCGCTCGCCGCAATGCTGCGCCCGCGCTTTGGATGGGTAATATCCGGGATCGTCTCCAGCAGCAGCTGGGTATAGGGATGCCTCGGATTGGCAAAGAGCGTCTCGGTGTCTGCCTCCTCGACGATGCGTCCGAGATACATCACGGCGATCCGGTCCGACATGTGGCGAACCACGCTCATGTCGTGGCTGATGAACAGATAGGTCAGCCCCATCTCGTCCTGCAGCTTGCGCATGAGGTTGAGGATCTGCGCCTGGACCGACACGTCGAGCGCCGAGGTCGGCTCGTCGCAGACGAGGAACTCCGGCTCGCCGGCAAGCGCGCGGGCAATCGAGATACGCTGGCGCTGGCCTCCCGAAAACTCGTGCGGGAACTTGGCACCGTCCGAGGGCGCAAGGCCGACGATCGTCAGCAGTTCGCCGACCCGGTCCATGATCTCGGCTTCGGAGTTGCGCAGCTTCAACTCGCGCAGCGGTTCGGCGATGATGTTGCGCACCCGCCAGCGCGGATTGAGGCTTGCATAGGGATCCTGGAAGATCATTTGGGCCGAGAGCGGCTCGCCGTTCTTGCTCGGTGCAAACCGCACCTCGCCTTCGCTGGCGCGATAAAGACCTGTGACCAGCCGCGCCACCGTCGACTTGCCGCAGCCAGATTCGCCGACGAGGCTCAGACAGCCGCCCATGGGCACGCTGAAGCTGATGTCGTCCACGGCGCGCACGAACTGCCGCGGTTTGCGCTCGATGACGCGGTTCAGCCAGGGTGCCGAAACGTCGAAATTGCAGGTCAGGTCGTTGACCGTCAGGGCATCACTCATAGCACTCCTCCTGCATTGAGCCAGCATGCGGCGACGCCGGTCCCGACCGGCGCCGGTTCGGGCCGATCCTTGCGGCAACGCGGCCCGGCATCCGGGCAGCGCGGGTTGAAGGCGCAGCCGGCGGGGATCGCGTTCAGCCGCGGCATGGAACCGTCGATCTGGTTCAGCCGCTCGACGCGGCGGCCAAGCGCCGGGATCGAGCCCATCAGGCCCCGCGTATAGGGATGACGGGCGTTTTTCAGCACCTCGGCGACAGGGCCGATTTCGACGAGCCGCCCGGCATACATGACCGCGACGCGATCGGCCGTCTCGGCAATCACGCCCATGTCGTGGGTGACGAGCATGACCGCCGTTCCGTGATCATCGCAAAGACGGCGAAGCAGCGAGGTGATCTGCGCCTGGATCGAGACGTCGAGCGCCGTCGTCGGTTCGTCGGCGATGATCAGCTTCGGTTCCGCGGCAAGTGCCAGGGCGATGACGACGCGCTGGCGCATGCCACCCGAGAACTGATGCGGGTAGTGGTCATAGCGTGCCTCGGGCGCCGGAATGCCAACTTCCTTCAGGAGCTGGATCGCCCGCGCCTTGGCATCGGCCTTGGAAAGCTTCAGGTGAAGGCGGATGGTTTCAACTAGCTGCGCCCCGACGGTGAAGAGCGGGTTCAGCGAGGTCAACGGGTCCTGGAAGATCGCCCCGATCTGCCGGCCGCGCACCTGCTGCATCTGCTTGTCGTCGAGCTGGTCGATGCGGCGGCCGCCGACCCAGACCTCGCCGCCGGAAATGCGGCCAGGCGGCTCCAGAAGACCCTGGACAGCAAGACCGGTCATCGACTTCCCGGCGCCGGATTCACCAACGACGCCAAGAATTTCGCCGGGGCGAATGCTGAGCGAAACGTCGGATAGCGCCTGCACTGTTCCATGGCGGCCAGGGAATTCGACGCAGAGATCGCGCACGTCGAGCACGGCCGATGAGGTATGTTCAGTCATCGCTGCACCTCCAATGGGTAGCTCGGCGGGAAGATCTCGCTGACAGGCGGGTGACCGAAGCTCCGCTCCGGATACTTGGCAATCAGGCCATCGAACTGGACCTGTGCCTGCGCGCGTGCCGCGTTCATGTCGAAGCCTGCCACCTCGCCATCGCGCATCGACAGACGGCCATCGACGAAGACAGCCTTGGTGACGCGTCCGGAACCACCGACGACGAGCGTCGTGATCGGATCGATCGCCGGCGCCATGTGATGGTCCATAAGATCGAACACGGCAATATCGGCACGGGCGCCCGTTTCCAGGCGACCGAGATCCGAGCGACCGAGGGCCTTGGCGCCGCCAAGTGTCGCAGCATCAAAGAGATCGGCGCAGCTGACGGCTGACGGGTCGCCTTCGACGACGCGGGCAGCGATCAGGCCGACGAGTAGGTTCATCAGCATGTCCGGCGGCGTCGTATCGGTGCCCATGGCAATATTGACGCCGCGGGCCTTGACCGAGCGGAACGAGTTGAGCGTGCTTCCGCCGCGGGCCGAAACCAGCGGGCAGTGCACGATACTCACGCCGTTTTCGGCATAGAGACGCAGATCGTTGTCGGTCGCCTGGGTCGCATGCGGCGCAATCAGCCGGTCGCTCAACAAACCGAAGCTCGCCAGCCATTCCGGCGCCGTCTTGCCATGCAGGCGGCGGACGGTGTCGACCTCCATCGTGCCCTGCGCAGCATGAAGCCGGATCGGGCAATTGAGGTCGCGCGCCGCATCGGCGGTGCGCACCAGCAGTTTCTCGGTGCAGGTTTCCACCCGGTCGGGAGCCAGCAGGCCCTTCACCAGGCCACCATGGCGACCTTCATGGTCACGGATGAAGCCAATCGCGTCGTCAAGGCCCTTCAGACCCCTTGCCTCGTCGAAGATCGCTTCGAGCTGACCCGGCCCCGTCACCATCATGCCGCCGGCGCGATAGGCCGGACTCAGATAAACGCGAAGACCCAGGTCACCTGCGGCGTCGGATGCGGCGGCGAATTCAGCAACGGTCTCGCCCCATTCACGATAGAAAAGCGAGGCGATCGGCGCTGCGGTGGTAATGCCATTCAAGAGAAGCTGCGCGAAGGCGAAGCGCTTCTGGAACGCCAGCTCCTCCTGCGTGTACATCTCATAGGGGCCGCGCTCGATGTAGCTCAGCGGCCAGACGCGACCCTTGGCCCAACCAGGCTGATGGTCGATCGCTAAGATCGTCGTGTCGAGATCAGACAGCGCATCGAGGTCGATGAGCCCGGGGCTGATCATGGCTGCGCCGAGATCGATGCGGCGTGCCACCTCTCCTTCGAAACGTGGGCCGACATAGAGCAGCGTGCCGCCCTCGATGACGACTTCGCCGTTCGGGATCAGCCGGTGCGAACCGTCGCGGTGCCCGAGCACCCATTGTGCTGTCAGAAGCGTGCGTCCTTCGGCGCGCTCACCGAGCGTCAAATCCTTGATGTTGGTCATGGGATCGCCACCTCCGCAACGCCGTTGCGGGCGACGACGCGGCCACGCTTGACGACCAGCGGCCGCGGCGCGACGTCGACGACGGCATGCGCCAGCGTCTCGCCGGTGAGCAGGGTGAAATCGGCATCGCAGCCAACATCGAGGCCATATCCCTTGATATCCATGACGTCGGCGCCGCCCTTGGAGCAGACGTAAAGCGCATGTTCGAGATCGACGTCGCGGCGCAGGCCGTTCTTCATGCCGAGGATGCGGGCACGATCCATCATGTCGGGTTGGCCCCACGGACCCCAGGTGTCGCGGATACCGTCGCAGCCGGCAGCAACCTTCACGCCGGCATCCTTCAGACGCAGGATCGAAGGCACGGTCGAAGACGGAGAGCCTGTCGTGACGATACGGATATCGAGTTCGGCGATCTGTTCGATGAGACCGCCGACGCGCAGATAATCCGGTGCGCCGAGCGCAAAGGCGTGGCTGATTGCGACCTTGCCCTGCATGCCGATCGCGCGGATGCGCTCGAACATCATCTCCATGCTGAAGGCGCCGAGTTCGCCCTGCTCATGCAGGTGAATGTCGATCGGCTTTCCATGTTTTTCGGCAAGGCCGAAGATCGCGTCGAGATGGCCCTTCGGGTCGCGATCGATGCCACAGGGGTCAATGCCGCCAAGGACTTCCGCGCCATTGCTCAGAGCCTTGTCGAGCAACTCGACAGTGCCGGGCCGCGTGACGAGGCCCGACTGCGGGAATGCGACGACCTCGATATCGATGACATCTTTCAGCACCTGGCGGGTCTCGATGATGCCTTCCATCAGCCGAAGGCCGTGGGTGGTGTCGATGTCGACATGGCTGCGGATGTGGCTTGCGCCATTGGCAGCGAGCATGATCGCCTGGCGCATGGACTGACGGTGCGGGTCGATGCCGATTTCCAGCCGCTTTTCGCGTTCGAAATCGATGCGTTCGCGCAGCGTTGCGGTCTTGGCGTTGACGTGCCAGGGCATGCCCCAGACCGACTTGTCGAGATGGGTATGCGCCTCGATCAGACCGGAGATCACGATATGACCGTTGCCGTCTTCCACGGCCACGCCATCGGCGGCGAGGCCCTTGCCGAAGGCGGCGATCTTGCCGTCGCGCACGAGGATGTCGGTCGCTTCGCCGGCATTGGGCCTGACGTTACGGATCAGGAGATTGGACATCATTCACCTCAATTTCGGATTGAGCGCATCGCGCAGCCAGTCACCGAGAAGGTTGACCGAAACCACGAGAAGGCAAAGCTGGACGACGGGGAAGAGCACCACCCACCATACGCCCGAAAACAGGAACTGGTTGCCGAGACGGATCAGCGTTCCAAGGCTCGGCTGGCTCGGCGGCATGCCGATACCCAGGAATGAAAGCGTCGCTTCGGTCAGGATCGCCATGCCGAAGTTGAGGGTCGCAGCAACCATGATCGGCGTCAGCGTGTTCGGCAGGATGTGCTTCAGCATGATGCGCCGCGCTGGCGTTTTCAGAAGACGCGCCGCCTGAACGTATTCCTTGCCGCGCTCGACGATCGTCTGGGCGCGCACGGTACGGGCATATTGCACCCAGGCGCTGAGCGTGATCGCCAGCACCAGAACGGCGGCAGAGCCAACGTCCCGCAGTTCCGGCGGCAGCATCTGGCGCGCGACGGCACTGACGAGAATGGCGATCAGGATCGTCGGGATCGACAGAAGCACGTCGCCGATGCGCATCAGGAAGTTGTCGATGAAGCGGCCGAAATAGCCGGCAACGAGGCCGAGGCTAAGGCCGACGGCGAGCGAAAGCACAACCGAGGCGACGCCGATCAGGATCGAGATGCGCGAGCCATAGAGAATGGCCGAGAGCATGTCGCGCCCTTGCGTGTCGGTGCCGAGCACGTAAGGCCATTGGCCGTCGGCCTCCCAGATCGGCGGCAGCTCGGAGTTCCAGAGCTCGAGCTGAGCCGGATCGAAGGGGTTCTGCGGCGCAATCAAAGGTGCTGCAAAGGCGGTCGCGATCAGGAACGTAAGGATGATCGCGCCGATGATTGCCGAAGGCTTGTGGGTGAAGGACCACCAGAGATCGCTTTGGCGCCAGCGGGCAAGCCGCGAAGGCTTGCGCGCAGGTGTGGTTTGCTGGACGTGATCTGTCATGGCAACGACCTCAGCGGGTTGCATCGCGCAACCGCGGATCGATGACCGCATAGGCGATATCGACGAGCGTATTGAGCGTGACGAAGATGAAGGAGACGATGCAGAGATAGCCCGCCATGACCGGCATATCGAGGAAGGTGACCGCCTGGATGAAGAGCATGCCCATGCCCGGCCACTGGAACACGGTTTCGGTGATCAGCGCGAAGGCGATCAGCGAGCCGAAGTTCATCGCCGTCATGGTGACAACCGGCATCAGACAGTTCCTGAGCGCATGTCGGAAATAGATCCGCCACCGCGGCACGCCACGGGCGCGTGCGAACTTGATGAAGTCCGAGCGCAGCACTTCCATCATTTCTGCGCGCACCAGACGCATGACCAGAGTGATCTGGTAGAGCGCGAGTGCGAGCGACGGCAGAAGCAGCGATGCGCGCCCCGACGACGTCAACAGGCCGGTGCTCCACCAGCCGAGCTGCACCACATCGCCGCGCCCGAAAGCAGGTACGAGGCCGAGTGTTACGGCGAAGACGAGGATCAGAAGGATACCGACGACGAAGCTCGGCAAGGAGACGCCGATGATACTGACGAACTGCAACCCCTCGGAATACCATCGCCCTCGGTGGATAGCGGTCAGGACACCAAGTGGAAGACCGATCAGGAGCGACAGGACGGTTGCGACCAGCGCCAGTTCCATCGTTGCCGGGAAGCGCTCGGCAATGAGCTTCATCACGTCCTGGCCGTTGCGGTAGCTGATGCCGAAATCGCCCTGGGCGGCATTGCCGACGAAGCGACCGAACTGGGTGAGGAACGAATCGTTGAGCCCGAGCTTTTCGCGCAGCTCGATACGGTCGGCCTGCGACATCTGCTCGTTGGCCATCAACTCGACCGGATCGCCGGCGAAGCGGAAGATCAGGAAGGCGAGCAGCGCGACGGCGAGCATGACCAGCACGGCATTGGCCAGCCGCTTGATGAGAAAGACAATCATTGGGTTTCTCGCTGAATGAGGAGCCCCGGCAAAGCACGCTCTGCCGGGGCAAGAAAACTCAATCGCCGATACGGGTCAGCCAGTGACGCGGCTTGTTGTCGGCCCGAATGGTCACATCCGTGACGTTCTTCGACATTGCCCAGGCCATCGGCTGCTGATGCAACGGGATCATGATGACCTCATCCTTGGCGAACTTCAGCGCCTCGGTTTCGATCGCCAGACGCTTGTCGTGATCCATCTCGAGCGCGGCCTTCTTCACCATCGCGTCGAGTTCCGGATAGGACCAGCCGCCATAGTTGGCGACGCCGGCCGCGCCTTCACGGGTCGAGAGAACCTGAACCAGGATCGAATAGGCATCGAGGGTCGGCTCGTTGGCCCAGCCGATCATGTAGGCGTCGGACTTGCCGCCGGCGCGCTTCGGCGCCTGCACGGCGCGCGGACCGATGTCGAGGGTTGGCTTCAGGCCGACGCGCGACAGCATAGAGACCAGTGCGCTGCAGACGTCTTCCTCGTTGACGCTTTCGTCGTTCATGCATACGAGCGTGAACTCCTTGCCGACGGCGCCTGCCTCTTCGAGCAGCTTCTTGGAGAGTTCCGGATCATAGGCGGTCGGCACATCGAGTTCGGCGCTGTAGCCCGGGATTTCCGGAGCAACCATGGTGCCGGCGACATGCGACTTGCCGCGCATCACGCGCTTGAAGATCAGTTGGCGGTCGATGGCATGGTCAATCGCCTGGCGCACCTTGATGTTGTTGAAGAAGTTTTCACGACCGTCGGCGAAGGTCTCGTGGCGGTTGAAGACCATGTGCACGGTGCGCAGGTCGGTGCGCTCGATGACCTTGATGTCCGGCGAGCTCTTTAGGCGCTCAAGATCCTGCACCGGCGCACCATCGGTCAGATCGATTTCGCCCGAAAGCAGCGCTGCAACGCGGGTTGCGGCCGAGGTAATCGGCATGAATTCGATGCGGTCGAGATTGTGCTTCGGCGTATCCCACCAGCCGTCGTTCTTGATGAGAACGGTCTTGCTGTCGGGCACGCGCGATTCGACCTTGAACGGGCCGGTGCCGTTGGTGTTGTAGGTGGCGTAGCCTTCGACCTTGGCGCCGACATCGGTCGGCAGCTCGGACTTGTTGTCGACCAGCCAGTCCTTGTCGAACATGAAGATGTTGGTCATGTCGTTGAGGAAGAGCGGGTTCGGCGAATTGACTTCGATGTCGACCGTGTAATCGTCGACCTTGGTGGTCGAGACATAGGCCGGAATGTTGCCGCGCAGCGGCGAGGTCGGATGGCTGACGCGGGCCATGGAGGCGACGACGTCGTCAGCGTTGAACTCGGCGCCGTTTTGGAACTTTACGCCCTTGCGCAGATGGAAGCGCCAGACCCTGTCCTTGACCATCTCCCAGCTCGTGGCGAGCGCCGGCTCGACCTTGAACTCCGGCGTATAGCGGGTCAGGCCTTCGTACACGTGGTTGAGGAAGGCCAGGTTCGAGGTGCTGCCATAGGAATAGGGGTCGAGCGAGAAGATATCCCGCGGGCTACCCCAACGCAGCGTTTCGGCGGAGGCCGAGGATGCGAGAAAGGCAAATGCCAACCCCGCGAGGAGATGCTTTCTCAGTTTCATGTCGTTCCCTCTGTTTTCTCATCAGTCGCCATATGCAGGCGCCCTCACCCACTCGTGAGCAAGTTGCCCTAGATTTGAAGCTGTCGGCGACAATGTCAACTATTTTGTCGACAATTTTGTATGCATGATTGTTTAAAGTCGCATACGGCGGTGAAAACGACGGCCCACCAGCGGACGAGGGCAAGGGAAAAATAAGGGGGAAGCGGCAACCATGGAGCGAATCGAAACCGGAGAAGCGCCCTTGCAAACCGGCGGCGGGCATTCTGGCATGCCTGCGTGCAAACAGGATTCGTTAGGAAACACGCGTATTTAGGAGTGTTTCCGCATGTGAACGTGGCGGAGACCTTGCCACCAACGACCCGCGAGCCTTCCCGTGGGATGGTGCGCGCGCCGGTGGCGGCGGTTGCGATCGCAGCCCCCGCTGACATCGGCTGCAGATTTTGACACGTCCGCATGTCCAGCTCGCCCGCGTGGCATGCGCAAATCTCCGGAATTGGCCGAAGGTGGCACATGGCGGGCCACGGGCGTCTCCACCGGTGGGGCAATGCGCTCAGCCAGCATACCTGCTTCCCACGCTCCAAAAAACCGTGGGCAAGCTGAAGTCCATGGCTAGGCTCGGCGCTGCAGCTCTCCTAGATTGGCCGCTCGAAAATGTGAGGAGAAATGCGCGTGAAAGTCTATCTCGCTGGCCCGGAAGTGTTTCTGCCCAATGCGGCGGAGATTCAGAAATTGAAGGCAGAGTTGGCGCGTGCAGCCGGGTTCACACCGCTCGTGCCCGGCGATCTTGAGATTCCGCCGGCTCCGACCAAGCATCAGCGCGGCCTTGCGATCTACGCCGTCGACGAAGGCATGATGCTTGCCGCCGACATGATCATCGCCAACCTGACACCGTTTCGCGGCATCAGCGCCGATGTCGGCACGGTCTTCGAACTCGGCTTCATGTGCGGTCACAGCAAGCACGTCTATGCCTATACGAACACCTCCCGCAGCTACTACGAGCGCATCTTGCACGACCACTACGGCGGCAAGGCCGGCTTGCGCCTCGACGGCCGCATGGCCGGTCCGGACGGGCTCAGCATCGAAGACTTCGATATGGCCGACAACCTGATGCTCGATGGCGGCGTTCTGCGAAGGGAAGGCAGGCTCGTCCAGCGCGAAGTGCCTGAGGCCGATCGCCTGACCGACCTGCAAGCCTTCAAGGAATGCCTTGCGATTGCCGCAAAGCGGCATTTGGCATAACGACCGATTGGGCCGCGGCTTTGTGACGGCGATCAGTCGCTGGCGCAGGGCCAGCCCGCCGGCGTGCTCATGCCGGCGGGAAGCTTGGTCGAGCTGTCACCGCAAGTCATGTCGACCTGCTCCTGTTCAAGTCCGGTTGCCTCGGACAGGTCGACGCCCTCGATACGTGTCAGGAACATGAACGCCCCCTGGAAATCGATCGGGCCGGAAAAACTCGTGCTGGTCAGGTCCGCGCGCGAAAGGTTGGCATGGGTAAACCGGGTTCCGGTGAGCTCCGCCTTGTCGAAATTCGCCCGGCCGAGTTCGGCCTTTTCAAAGCTTGCCCCCGTCAGGCGGGCACCGCTGAAATTGGCCCGCTGCAGCTCGGAATTGACGAACGATGCCTTCTCGGCGGAGACGCCTGCGAAATTGCACCGATAGGCTTCGATTTTGGAGAAGTTCGCGCCATTCGCGGTAGCCCCCGCAATCGAGGATCGAACCAGAGTTGCCTTTTCCAGATTGGCTTCTGTCAGGTTCGCACCGCGCAGATCCGTCAAGGTGAAGTCGGTGTTGACGAGATTGGCACCCTGAAGGTCGCTGCCGCCGAGCATAAGCGCTTTCTTGTTGCAGTCGGTCCAATCGGCTCCAGGCGATGCGGAATCCTTGCAACTGGCGGCATGCGCCATCGACGGCGCTGCGAACGCCACTAGGCCTATAGCCGCCGCCGGAACGACCAGTGCCTTCATGACGTCGGCCACGATCCTCGATGCCTTTGCGCTAGCCGGGCGCAGCGTACCGCGCTCCTGACCGAGATTGATTTTGAGGATGTTCATGGCGCCGCTCCAGGACCCGAGGGTCGAATCGATTGCATATCAGGTGCTTCGCGCGCCTTTCCGCCGACTGGCATCGCCGGTCATGCGCGCGTGTTCGTTAAACGTATGACGTTGCTCGCCTTTATGCAAATGACAGAAATGAAAACGGTTCGTTTCAGATCGATACGGCCAGCAGCCAGTCACGCAACGCCGCGCTTGGTCCATGGTCGCCGATCGCTGACGGCGACAGCAGATGATAGGCCGGACCGTCTTCGATAAATCCGCATGGCGCGGCCAGGATGCCATTGTCGATATCGTCGCGGACGAGTTGCCAAGGCCCGATCGCCACGCCGATCCCGGCGATGGCCGCCTGAAGGCTGATATAGAAATGCTCGAAGACTTGGCCGCGTTGTTCGGGTGCGGCGCGGTCTGCCGTCGTCCCCCAGGTCTCCCACGCATTTGGCCGCGTTCGCGTATGCAAGGGGATCGCGTCCTTGCGCAATTGAGGCAAAGAGCCGGCCTCAGCCTCGTTAAAAAACAGGGCGATTTTGTCCGTTCGGCAGACCGGACCTATTCGCTCCGGAAAGAGCGGCACGGCATGCGTGCCGCCCGCTCGAGGAAAATCATCGCGTCGGATCGCCAGATCGATGCCACGGCCCAAGGACACCGGCCCACCTCCGGCAACGAGATGGATAGACACCTCCGGATGCCGCGCCTGGAAATCAGGAAGGCGCGGTATCAGCCAGCGCATCAGAAGGGTCGGCTCGCAGGACACCACCAGCGCCGGCGTCCGCGCCACGTCCCTGATCTCCCGGACGGCACTCTCCACCAGACCGAAACCTTCGCGCACGGCCGCCGCCAACTTTCGCCCGGCTTCTGTCAGGAAGACACGCCGGCTGCGGCGTTCGAACAGCGCCACGCCGAGTTCATCTTCGATAAGCCGGACCGCGCGACTGATCGCGCCGTGCGTCAGATGGAGCGCGTCCGCGGCGCGACTGAAGCTCTCGAGTCTGGCCGCCGCCTCGAAACAGCGCAGCGCCGCCAGCGGCGGAAGCCGCATCGCCGAGATCTGTGAGTGCAGCTCACCAAAATGGTCAGAACTCATCGTTAGTCGCTTCTCATCGATCAAGTTATTCAGACATTAGTGAAAGAGACGAACGGGAAAGACAATGATTGAACTGTTAGCTGTAGTAACCATTACAATCTTTGCCGTCATCAGTCCGGGACCGGATTTCGCGATGGTGACACGCAACAGCCTGCTTTTGTCGCGGCGGGCCGGCGTCCTGACGGCGCTCGGTATCGCCGCCGGCGTCTGGGTCCATGTCGCCTACACTTTGCTCGGCGTCGGCCTCTTGATTCGCCAGTCGCTATTTCTCTTCACAGTTCTGAAGTTCGTCGGCGCCGCCTATCTGATCTGGCTTGGCATCAGGATGCTACGCACCAAGCCAGCCGAAACGACGGGCTTGGCCGCACATCCCGCCCTCTCCGACATTGGTGCGCTGCGTGTGGGGTTTCTCACCAACGCGCTCAACCCCAAAACGACGATCTTTGTCGTCAGCCTGTTCATGCAAGTCGTCGGGCCGACCACGGCTCTGCCCGTCCAGATGGGTTACGGCGCGTTTATCTCTGCCGCACATCTGATCTGGTTCGCAATCGTTGCCCTGTTCTTTTCCTCCGGCACGGTACGGCTTCGTCTTATCGCGCTTCGCCATTGGATCGATCGCACCTTCGGCGCCCTGCTCGTCGGCTTCGGCGCGTTGCTGGCAACGGCAAGCGTGACACGCTAGGCGACGCTTGGTCGCGGGCGCGCCGCTGCATTCCCACTGTTAACACTTGCCCTCAATCGGATAACCATGCAATATCCATACAATTAGCATGAGGTAATCGCGATGACGGACGTGCGCTTGGGAATTTCGTGGCAACCGGTAATCCGTAAATCGGATGGACCGCTTTATCTCGCGATCGCCGACGCCATCGCTGCCGATATCCGCGAAGGGCGCCTTTCCGAGGGGATGCGTCTGCCGCCGCAGCGCACGCTTGCCGAGGCGCTGGGGATCGACTTCACCACCGTCAGTCGCGCCTATAACGAAGCCCGGCATCGCGGCCTCGTCGAGGGCCGGGTCGGCCAGGGCACCTACGTGAAAACGCGACGCATCCGAACCGGCCGTACGCCGGCAGGCGGCCTCATCGACATGAGCATGAACCTGCCGCCGTTGTTCGACGACCCGATGCTCGCCGCTCGGCTCTGGGACGACATGGCGGCGCTGCAGGCCGAGCATGGGCTCGAACTCCTGATGCGATACCAGCCGCCGGGCGGCACCCTGCACAACCGTGCTGCAGGCGCCGCATGGCTGAAACCCAGGCTGGGCGAGGTTCCGGCTGAGCGCGTTCTGATTGCCGCTGGCGCGCAAGGGGCTCTGCTTGCCACGCTTGGCAGCCTGACCAAGGCCGGTGACATGATTTGCGCCGAGGCAATCACCTACCCCGGCCTCCGCGCGCTCGCAGCACATCTCGGCATCAGACTGCACGGCCTCGCCATGGATCGAGAGGGCCTCCTGCCCGAAGCATTCGAAGAACTCTGCGCGAAGGAAACGCCGAAAGCGCTCTATTGTAATCCGACGCTTCACAATCCCACGACAACGACACTTTCGCTCGAACGGCGCCAGGCGATCGTCACAATTGCCCGGCGGCACGACGTAGCGATCATCGAAGACGATGCCTATGGCGCCCTTCCCGTTTCGACGCCGCGCCCGTTGGCGGCGCTGGCGCCTGACCTCGTCTACTATGTCGGCGGCCTTGCGAAATGCCTGTCGCCGGCCTTGCGCATCGCCTATCTTGTCGTGCCGGACAGCCGAAGCTCGGTCCGCGTCGAAGGCGCGATCCGGGCCACTGTCGGCATGGCGTCCCCTCTTGCGGCCGCTATCGCCACGCGCTGGATCGAGGACGGGACGGCTGACGCCGTGCTCGCAGCCATACGCAGCGAGACGGCGGCGCGACAGCGCATTGTCTCCGAGCTTCTTCCAGCCGGCGTCGCACAAACGCATCCGCACGCCTTTCACGCCTGGCTGCAGTTGCCGCCGCCCTGGACACGCGGCGAACTGAGCGCGCGATTGCAGGCAGCCGGCATCAGTGTCGTTGCAAGCGACGCCTTTGCGCTCGGCGCGCCACCGGAAGCCGTCCGCCTCGGCCTCGGCGCGGCTGCCGGCCACGCGGAGCTGCGACGCAGCCTTCTTGTCATCAACGACCTCATCGGCCAGCCCCCCGCCGCCTCAAGCTTCGTGGTGTAAATGGTGTGGTGTAAATGGTCGGCGGGCGAAATTGTCGCAGACATGTATGCATACAATAAATTGACAATGTATGTTTTTCGGCGCCTAATCTTGGCGAGCCTGATGCGGCCCCAAGAAGAAGAAGCGGCCGCATATCCAGGCAATCTCGGCGCAAAACTCCAGCGCCAACCGGAACGCCTGAAAGGAACAAACATGTCTTCCGATAGTGATTGGCCGCCGATCCCGCCCATGCAGACTGGCTTGCGCGGCCGCTGCCCACGCTGCGGGCAAGGGCACTTGTTCAACGGCTTCCTGAAGATGCGCAAGGAATGCGAAGTCTGTGGCCTGGATTACTCCTTTGCCGATCCGGCCGATGGCCCCGCTTTCTTCGTCATCTGCTTTGCCTGCGTACCGAGTGTTTTCCTTGGCGTCTGGCTGGAAGTTCAATACAGCGCACCGCTCTGGATACACCTACTGGTGACCGGGCCCTTCATGCTGCTGACCTGCATTCCGCCGCTTCGCCCCCTGAAGGGCTGGCTCGTCTCAAGTCAGTTTTTCTACAAGGCTGAGGAAGGCAAGGTCGTAAGGCGAAACACCGAGCCGCCGGTGGCGACGACGCAGTAGGTCCTGAGTGCCGGAGAAGCCTAGAACCTCCAAATATATCGCTAGAAAATAATTGCGCCGCCTACTGTTCATAGTTGACGGCGCTTTCACCGGATGTCTCTCTTCTTAAAGGCCGGCTCTACCAAACGAGGTTTGGAAGAGGATGAAGCCACCGATCTTGAGGCAGATTTCGGTGCCCGGGATGTAGAAGTATCCAGTGCCGAAGCGTCGCAAACGCGAACGTATTCCATGGCTCCGGCTCCGCTGCAACGATGGGATCGGCGGCCTGGGCGCCGGAAAATGCGCTGCGAGAGCAGCAGCGGAGCCGAGAGCGATCTAGGTGGCAGTCGGACGACCAGGTTCTCGGCTACGTCCGTCTGCAGCGTAACTTCTAACCCGATTAAACTCGGATGAAGGAGGCCCGCAACATCTCTCGACCTTGCGGGCTCTCTATATGTTGTGCCAGTTACGGCGGATCGCGTGAGCGGCTTAGTTTGCCGGTGTCGGCTCTCCAAGTGAGAGCATCAGCCGGTTTGCCCAGTTGAAGAAGGCGGCACCATGGATGACGTCGGCGATCTCCAGTTCGTCGAGGCCCGCTGCCGAAAGTCGGGAGATGTGCTCCTCTCCGAAGGCGGGCGGGGTCGCCGTCAACGCCACAGAAGCGGCGACGATTGCATTCCAGCGTTCGCCGAGATCGGTTCCGACGCCCTCGTCGAGGAGCTTCTGCACATCCTCTGTGCGCTTTGAGTGATGCGAAGCGAAGCGCGAATGTACCGAGGCGCAGAAGATGCAGCCGTTATATCTAGACGCGGCGGTCGCCGCCAGTTCGCGCTCGGCGCGCGGCAGGCCCGAGCGGGTGTTGTAGAAGATGTCCTTGTCAGTTTTCGTGCGCGCTTCAAGCACTTCCGGATCGCGCACGAGCAGGCGGAAGTAGGGCGACTTTGCGCGCCCAGCCTCGACCAGGCCTTTGAGGTGACGCTCCGTCAGCTCTTCCTCAGGCAAGGGCTGCAGCCACGGTGTCCAGCCGATCTCGGCCTGCGTGAAGGTAACAGGCGGATTTTCAACGATCGGGATGATGGCATGTTCGGTCATTCGCATGTCCTCTTGAGTTCTTAAGCCGCAGCGCGCTTCGTGGCGGTCGACAGCAAGCCAAGACCGGTGATGACGCGGATCTGAAACGCAACGAAGGAAATCAGCTGCGACAGGGTCACGACACCATTTGTCGTCCAGCCAGCGTCGAGCAAGGCTTGCAACGCCTGCGGGCTGGCATCACGCAAATGGAAGACGAGCAGGTGGGCGTGGTCCAGCGCGGCGGACAGCTTACGGCCGAGCACCTCGCGGCTTGACCGTGATACTTGATAGAGTGGACCGGCTTCATTCTCTCCATTAAGGGGCCCGTCCGGATAGTTGCCGTATGGCCCTGTTGCCCGTCCTGACCCGATCTCGGCCTTGATAACCTCGATCAACCAGCGATCGGTGTCGCTATCCTCGAAAGGACTGCTGTAAAATTCGAAAATGTCTGGCTGACGGTGCAGGCCGGCAACGAAACTTGCGATCGCATGCCGCTCCGCCGCCGACACGTCGCCGAAATCCGCGGGCTGAAAGAGTGCAAGATAGCTTTTCTGCGCCTGTTCGCGGGTTTCCGGCCGTTGGGCGCGAATGCGGTCGAGCGCCGACCCGGCGGTGATGCCGGCCAGCAGATCGATGATATCCGGTGACGTGGTGGTCATGACGTCGTCTCCTTTGAAAAATGGAACCAGCTGTCCGTTTCAACCGACGGCGCCGAAACGCCGGGCATGGAATTTCTCCTGTGGCGACCAGCCGAGCGCCGGAGCGACCTTGCTGGCGATGAGCTCGATGGAGCGCAGAATCAATGGGTGCGGCGGATCAACGGAATGAACCTGGAACACCAGATCGGTGACACGCTCCAGCGTCTCATCTGCGCTGAGACTGGCGATGACGTCGTCAACGGAGCCGACATGCACGTCGAAGGCCGCAATCAGATCGGCAAGTGAATTGCCGGGAACTGTATGACCGCTAGCGATCAGTCGTTCCGCACCCCGTCTCAACCCAACCTCGGCAAGCCGCAACGCTTCGGCGCGGCTGTCGGCAACGAACAGGCTGCGAGAACCGAGGATACGCGGCGCGCGGCCGGAAGGAAGCGCATGCAGATAGGCGTCGATGATCGGGTTTTGCAACTCCGCCAGCGAAGCGTGCGGATTGTCTTCTGGCCGCGGTTGGGTGCGTGACAACATCAGGCCGTCGCCGGCCCGCCCCGCCCGCTCGCCACCCGCCACCGAAAAGGTTGCCTGCCAGATACGGCCGAGCAGTTGCGGCGCTGACGGGTAGAGGCGATCTCCGCCTGGAAGGCCACGACCTGCCCAAGCGTCGAGAACCGTTTGGAGATGCCTGCCGAAGATCGCGCCGCGATCGGCGCTTTCCAAGCCAAAGGCCGTGAAGGAGGACGGCGTGCCGCCGGTCCCGAACCCGACCTCCAGTCGCCCGCCGGAGAGCAGATCGAAAACGGCGGCGTCCTCGGCCACCCGGATCGGATTTTCGAGCGGCAGCGTAATGACACCGGTCCCGAGGCGGATGCGCGTCGTCTCCGCGGCGACATGAGCAAGGAAAACCAGAGGCGCCGGAAGGCCGCCTTCGTCCGCGTGGAAATGGTGCTGCGCGACCCAGGCCGTGTCAAAGCCGAAACGCTCGGCGGTGACGATCTGCTCCTTTGCGTAGTAGTAGCGGGTGCCCGCCTGAACGTCGTCGAGCAGCCGGGTAAAAAAGCCAAGGCGTTTGCGTGGCGTCGTCTCAATCATGGTCGGTCCTGTCTGTAGTCCGCTGCTTCAGGCCGCAGCCCGGCGGTTGCGTCCGGGAATGGCATTGATCAGCTCACGGGTGTAATCGCTGCGAGGGTTTTCGAAGACGTCGGAAACGGTTCCGCCGTCGACCAGACGCCCATCCTTCAGAACCGAAACGGTGTCCGAGATCTGACGCACCACGGCGAGGTCGTGGGAAACGAAGAGGTAGGTGAGCCCGAGGTCGCCCTGCAGTTCGTCCAAGAGGTCGAGAATGCGGGCCTGCACGCTGACGTCGAGTGCGGAAACCGCTTCGTCGAGCACAACCAGTTGCGGATCGAGCACGAGCGCCCGGGCGATGGCAACACGCTGGCGCTGGCCGCCGGAAAGCGCATGGGGCCGCCGTGCAAATGCGTCCTCAGGCAAACCGACGCGGCCAAGGATCGCCCTTGCCTTCTCCTCACGATCAGAACGCAGGAGCCCCGGGTAATTCGTCAGCGGCTCGGTCACGATCTTCAGCACGCTTTGACGCGGGTCCAGCGAGCCGTAGGGATTCTGGTAAACGAGCTGGACCTTGCGGCGGAACTGCCGAAGCCCTTCTCCGCTCAGGCCCGAGACATTGGTGCCGTCGATCTCAATCCGCCCGGCCGTCGGCCTGTCAAAGCCGACGATGTTGCGGATCGTCGTCGTCTTCCCAGAACCGGATTCCCCGACGATCGCATGGGTCGTTCCGCGCCGGACGCGAAAGCTCAGTTCGTCGACGGCGCGTAGCGGGGACCCGCCGTCCTTGCGAACGAATTCGCGGACAAGGCCCTCGACGACGACGATATCGTCCGGAGCCTCCGCAACGGGTGGTCGAACCGTTGCCAACCTCGGGGGGGCGGTAAAGGATGGCGCGTCCGAAAGCAGTTGTTTCGTGTAGGGACTGCGTGGTGCGGCCAGAACAGCGCCCGTTGCGCCCTGCTCCTGAATCCGGCCGCCCTGTAGGACGACGATCCGATCGGCCCGGTCGGCGGCAACACCGAGATTGTGGGTCACCAGAAGCACGGACGTACCATACTCCGTTCGCAACTCGTCGATGAGATCAAGAATGCGCTTCTGGACTGTGACGTCGAGCGCGCTCGTCGGCTCGTCTGCGATGATCAGCTGCGGCTTCAGCGCAATCGCCATAGCGATCAAGACCCTTTGGCGCATGCCGCCCGACAGTTCATGCGGATACTGCCGCGCCCGAAGTGCCGGCTCGCTCAAGCCGACGCGGGCCAGAAGAGAGAGCACCCGGGCCTCGATCTCGTCGGATCTCAGCGCGCCGTGGATCCGGAACATCTCGCCAAGTTGCGAGCCGATCGTCTTGACCGGGTTGAGCGAACTTCCCGGATCCTGAGGCACGAGGCTGATCCTCGCGCCGCGCACCGTATCCAGTTGCCGATCCGTCCAGCGGGCAATGTCGGTTCCATTCAGCTTGATGGTTCCGCGTTCCACTCGGCCATTCGCAGCGAGCAGACCGATGATCGACTGTGCGGTCGTCGTCTTGCCGGAACCGGATTCACCGACAAGGGCCACAACCTCACCTGGATTGATGCGAAACGAAACGTCATGAACGGCGCGGCGTTCGCCGCTGCTGTCAGCGTAGGCAATGCAAAGATCCTCGACCTCGAGAACGGGGGGAAAAGATCCAGGTATGACGGTCATGCTGCGGCCCTCCCGAAAGATTGGCTGACGCGATTGGCAGCCAGCACGACGAGGACAACCACGATGCCGGGCGCGGTGGTCAGCCACCAGGCGGTCGAAATGTAATTGCGCCCCTCGGCGATCAGCAGCCCCCATTCCGGGGTCGGCGGCGGCGCGCCGTAGCCGAGAAATCCGAGCGTCGAAATCTGCAGTACGGCCGATCCGAATTGCAGCGCGGCAAAGGCGACGACCGAGGTTAAGGAATTCGGCAGAATATGGCGCCACAGAACCGAGGCAAAGGTCCCGCCACTGCCGAAGGCCGCCTCGACATAATCGCTGCGACGCACGCGCACGACTTCCGCCCGCGCCAGCCGGGCAAAGCCTGCGACCGAGGTGACCCCAACAGCGATTGCCGCGTTCACAGTTCCAAAGCCGAGCAGGATAATGATGCTGAGCGAAAGCAGCAGCGGAGGGATCGACAGGAGCACGTCGACAACGCGCATGATCGCATCGTCGAAGCGACGCCGCACCGAACCAGCGACGACGCCGAGACCGGTGCCAACCGCAAGTCCCAGCCCAACGGCGACAAAAGCACCTGTCAGGGAATGAACGGCCCCGTAGACGATGCGCGCATAGAGATCGCGCCCGAGCGCATCGGTTCCGAGCAGATGATCAGCGCTCGGCCGCTGCAACTGCGCGCCGCCGACGCCCTCAAGCGGGTTGTAGCCTGTGAAGAACGAGGGGGCGACCGCCCAGAGGAAAACAGAACCGAGGATAAGCCAGGAAAGGGCCAGTCCTACGGGTACACGGCGCAGCCGCGATGCCGCGCCAGAACGCCGCTCGCTCCTTGCCCTTGGCGCCGCAACGGCGTCATCGTGAAGCGTATCGAAGGTCGTCATGCAACGGCTCCTGTTTTGGTCCTGAGGCGTGGGTCGAGCACCGGATAGAGCAGGTCCACAGCGAGATTGATGATCACGAAGGCCAGCGCAGACAGAACGACGATCGCCTGAAGCACGGCTGCGTCCTGGCTGCCCACGGCGCGTTCGGTCAGCCCGCCAATGCCGTTCAGCCCGAAGACGGTCTCGGTCACCACCGCCCCGGCAATCAGTTCGCCGAACAACACGCCGGCAATCGTCAGCGTCGGAAGCAGCGCGTTCTTCGCGACGTGCCGCCAGAGAACCCAAAGGCGAGTGGCGCCCTTTGCCCGCGCCACGGCGACGAAGGGGCGTGTCATCACCTCGTCGATGTTGCGAACGAGCACCTGCGCCAGTGGCGCGGAAATCGGCACGGCAAGTGTTGCGACCGGCAGGATCAATTCCTGCCAGGGACCAGGGTTGATGACGGGCACGAGTTTCAGGCGGAAGGAGAAGATCTGGATGAGCATGATGCCGAGCCAGAAGGTCGGGATAGAAATGAAGAGCGACGGAACCGACTGCAGCGCGCCACGCAGCCACGCAAACGGCGCGAGACTGGAGACGAAAGCGATGACGGTCGCCAGGATCGCAGCTAGCAGGAAGCCGAGCCCCGCGAGCTTCAGCGTTGCCGGCAGATGCGCAGCAAGCAGACTTGAAACCGGAACACCGGCTTGAACCGAGTAGCCGAAGTTGCCGGCCAGGAACTTGCCGATAGTCCGCGCGTATTGCACCGGCATGGAGCTATCGACCGCATAAGAGGCGCGGATTTCGGCGACCTGTTCGGCGGTCAGGCCGAGATCGGGGTTCTGGAACTTAATGAGGATCGCATCGCCGGGCATTGCCTGCAGCAGCACGAAAGAGATCGTGAATGCGGCCCAAAGCACAAACAGAGCCTGAGCAACACGATTGAACAAATAGGCGGACATGATCCGTTCCTCGCAGGCGGATTTCAGAGACGACGGCCACCGGCGTTGCGGTGGCCGTCGAACCGATCAATGTTCAGCAAGCCAGGTGCTGTAGAAGCTTGGACGCCCGACGGCCTCGAATGCCACACCCTGGACGTAGGGCGCACCTGCATAGGCCTGCGGCTCCTCGAAGATCGGGATCGCATAGGCTTGATCGACGACGTAATCCTGAACCTCGCCGGCAATCGCGAGGCGCTTCTGGCGATCCGGCTCGGACGCGAGCGCATCGAGCAGACCATTCAGCTTGGTATCGACGAAGCTCTGGACCTTGTCGCTAAGCCCGCCCTTCTGGCGCAGCACATCGCGGTTCTTCGGATAGTACTGGCTCTTGATCACATCGGGATCGGCACGGCCGACCATGGCAGGCGACACCGGCGTCTTCAGCGGATCGAGATCATCCACCGTCTTGCTGCCGCTATCGCCGGCAAGAACGCTCAGCTTGACGCCCACCTTTCCCCACTGCTGCGCGACCAGTTGCAGCGTTTCCTTGTTCTGCGGCTGCGGCAGCGATTCATAAGCTGTCAGCACCAGTTCCTTGCCGTCCTTCTGGCGCAGACCGTTGGCGGCGACCGACCAGCCCGCTTCATCGAGCAGGGCCTTGGCCTTCGCCGGATCAAAAGCGAGCTTGGCCGAGATATCCTTGTAGCCGAGGGCCGACGACGCGATGATCGAGGTTGCCTGCGGATAATTGGCAGAAAACAATGTGGTGACGATTTCCTTGGTGTCGGTCGCATGCAGCAGCGCCTGACGCACCCTGATGTCGGACACCAACGGGTTGTCTGGGCGGAAGACGACACTGTTGTTCACCCCGCGGGTGGAAGGCGCGTAGATCTGATAGTCCTGCGCCTCGACTTGGCCCTCGTCATAGGCCTGGACCTGGCGGATGAAATCCGCCTGCCCTGCGAGCAGTGCACCAATGCGCACGCTGTCTTCACCGGTGATGATGTACTTGATGCCGTCGAGATAGGCGCGGCCCTGGTGTTCGAGTTTGGCCGGGCCCCAATTGTATTCGTCGCGCGCCTTCAGGTTCAGTTCCTTGCCGATCGTCTCGCTCTCGACGACGAATGGGCCGGAGCCGATGATTTTCGTGGCGTCGCCGAGTTCTTCGAAGGGCAGCGCCAGCGTGCTTGCCGCGACCAAGCCCGAGCCGATCACGGACGTTCCCTGAAGGAACCCCGGCGACGGTTTCTTGAAGTAGAATTTGACCGTCAGCGGATCGACGACTTCGCTGCGCTCGTAGTTGTTGATGACCTCGGAGACCGGCTGCTTCAGGGCTTTGTTGCCAAGACCGAAGACGTCGTAGTTCTTGGCAACCGCAGCCGCGTCAAGCGGCGAGCCATCGGAGAACGTCACGCCCGGACGGATCTTGAACGTATATTCGGTCGCATTCGCGTTGACCGTCCAGGATTCAGCGATCCAGGGCTCGATCTCCAGTGTCTTCGGGTTCTGATAGGTCAGCTTGTCGGTGATCTGGTTGAGGATGCCACCGTTCGGATAAAAGCCGCCGGCCGGCGGGTAGAGGTTCGTATGGGCCTGCTGCTCAAGATAGATCAGCGTACCGCCCTTGACCGGATCTGCCGCTTGCGCCTGCGCGTCGCTCAGAGCCAGGCCAGTGGTCGCAAGTGTGGCGAGCGTCAGTGCCAAGCGTTTCAGTTTCGTCGTCATGAGAGCCTTCCTTCAGAAATCTGGAGGCTATGGTACGACTGCGGCTGGCGTAATCAATTAAATCTAGTAAATTAATATGCTATATGTTTTACCCGAACCGAAAGAAGCATCTAGCGCGCCGTCGCCGGGGAGATAATTGTCCCTTCCCGCATTTTTCCCACCAATTTTGAAGGGCCGGGATCGACGGAAGTGTGGAAAGAAGCCCGCTGGTAACCACCGCCACATACGCGACATGGACACGTGCTTGATTGCGCGCGGCATTGACACCATTGTCGTCATCCGTTGAAAAATCTTGGCAATTTCTCTGAACCTCCCAAGGATCGTAAGCATCATGGAAAGCAATAAAGTCCTCGTCGTCGGCGGTGCCGGCTACATCGGCTCGCATACGTGCCTCGAACTCGCCAACAAGGGTTTCGAGCCTGTCGTTTACGACAACCTTTCGAACGGCCACGAAGAATTCGTCAAATGGGGCGTGCTGGAAAAGGGTGATATCCGCGACCGAAAGCGGCTCGACGAAGTCCTTGCCCGTCACAAGCCACGCGCCATCCTGCATTTTGCCGCGATGATCGAGGTGGGTGAATCGGTGAAAGACCCGGTTTCCTTCTACGACAACAATGTCATCGGCACGCTGACCTTGCTTTCGGCTGCCCTTGCCGCGGGCGTCGAAGCTTTCGTCTTCTCTTCGACCTGCGCCACCTATGGCCTGCCGGAGAGCGTGCCGATCGACGAACAGCACCGCCAGGCGCCGATCAACCCTTACGGCCGGACCAAATGGGTGTGCGAACAGGCACTGAAGGACTACGGGCAGTACAAGGGCCTGCGCTCGGTGATCCTGCGCTACTTCAACGCCGCTGGCGCCGATCCGGAAGGCCGCATCGGCGAGTGGCACGAGCCGGAGACGCATGCCATCCCGCTCGCCATCGACGCGGCCCTCGGCCGACGCCAGAGTTTCAAGATCTTCGGCACGGACTACGACACCCGCGACGGCACCTGCGTGCGCGACTACATCCACGTGCTTGATCTTGCCGACGCCCATGTGCGCGCGGTCGAATACCTGCTTTCGGGCGGCGACAGCGTCGAGCTCAACCTCGGCACAGGCACCGGCACGACCGTCAAGGAACTGTTGACGGCGATTTCCGAGGTTTCGGGACGCGAATTCCAGGTCGATCTCGTCGACCGCCGCGAAGGGGATTCGACCACCCTGGTCGCCAACAACGACAAGGCGCGCGACATTCTCGGCTGGGTTCCGAAATACGGTCTCACCGACATCACGCGCACGGCCTGGAACTGGCATTCCCGTCGTAATCAGGGTGTCTGAGATACAGACCACGTCTGGCGCGGCGGTGATCGCCGCGCCAGACGGCTCCGATTTGTCAGGCCGTGTGCTGCACCGGCCTTGAGAAAAAACCCGAGCGCAGCCGTGTGGCCAGCGGCTTCTCGATCAGAAGATAGGCGAAAACGCCGAGCGCGGTCCCCGCAATGACCGCCAGCAGCGCCGATGTGAGCAGCCCTATACCCATCATTCCACAAGCCTTGACCACGACCGAAATCGCAAAGGTGTGCCAGAGGTAGATCGAGTAGGATGCGTCGCCGAGCATCATCGGCAGCCTGCTGGGGCGGAACCAGCCCTGCGCTTCGAGCGCCAGCGTTCCCAAGACGAGCATGACGGCCAAAGGCCCGAGGATGAATTCGTCGAAAGGCAGGCGAAGCACGGCGACCGCCGCAAATCCTGAAAACGCGCCGGCGACAAGCATAAGGCCGGACATTGCGCCGGGCACCCTGCCTCTCAGCCACAACTCGGCGACGATCATGCCTGCCACGAATTCAAGAATGATCGGCCGCGTATAGGTGACGAAGAGCGCGCTGTCGCTGTCGACGGCAACGCCGATGGCAACCAGCGCCGAGAAACAGCCAGCGATCGCCGGCAGCCGTCTCGACCGCGGCAACAGCAGTGTCAAGGCGAAGACCGCATAGAAGAACATCTCGTAGTTCAGCGTCCACCCCTGCACCAGCACTGGCCAGATTTCGCCGCTGCTTGGCGATCGCATGGGAATGAACAGCAGCGAGGAAAGCACATGCGCGTTGCTCAAGACCAGATTGGGAAACAGGCCAACAACGCCGCCGATGACCATGACCGCGGTTGCGAGCCAGTAGATCGGCGCGATCCTCTGGATGCGATCGCGGAGGAAGGCGAGCGGTGACACCGGCCGCCGTTCGCTGATCACCCACATGATGAAGCCGCTGATGACAAAGAAGACGTCGACGCCGGCAGCACCAATTGCGAAGTGGTGCCCGGTGCGCTCGGCGGCATGAAAGACGACGACCCCGAGCGCTGCGACGGCCCGCAGATACTGAATGCCGTAGATCGTTGTCGTCGGGGCGCTGATCATTGATACCTCAGTCGTAGCGGGATCTCCGATACGGCCGGCGCCGGACGATCTTCGACGCTCTGGTGCGTGCGCGCTTCCGGTAAAGTCAGCTTTCCGGCGGCGAAATAGAGCAGGAACGAGCCGATGTGATAGGGGTTCATGATGTCGATTTCGACGAAGGACCGCACTAGCAGAAGCAGCGCTATGCCGAAGAGCACGGAAGATTGCGTGTCATGATCCTGCGTCAACAACCGCTTGGTATGCCCGAGCACGGTTATCAGAAGGATGCCGGACAGAAGCACGAGCCCGATCGCGCCGGTCTCCACCATCGCTTCGATAAAGGTGTTGTGGAAGTGGAAGCCGGAGCGCGTGGCAATATAGAACTCTTCCCACAGGCGTTCGGGCTCCGAGAAGCCCTGGACCCAATAGGCCTGATAGCCGACACCGACCAGCGGTGACGACATGGCCGCCTCGATGCCCTGCTGCCACAGATAGGTCCGTCCGGTTAGGGTGGAATCCTTGCCGAAAAGCCCGAGGACAAGATCGACGCCCCCACCATAGATGGCCGCAACGGCGACCATGACGCCACAGACGGCGGCGGCGAGGAAGAGCCCCTTGCGGTGTGCCGGCGACAATAGTCCGACCAACCGCATGCCCAGCCACACCCCGATGATGACCACTGTGGTCAACACCGACGTCGCCGATTGCGAGGCAAAAAGTGAATAGGCCGACAGCAACGCGACCAGGCTGGCTGCCGCGAACCACAGGCCGCGTTCGCCAAGCGCGATCGGCGCGACAAAGGCGAAATAGATGCCGAGCGAGGCGTAGAATCCCAGCTGGTTCTTCGAGGCGAAAGCGCCGACGAAGCTGTAAGTGCCGTCGAGAGGATCGAGGTGGTAGACGCCGAAGAGGAGTGAGTAGACGAGAACGACGCCGGTTCCGGCAATCGCGCCGCGCACCAGGGTCCTGATGCCGACAACCCGCATGGCAATCAGGGCGCAGATCACGTGGGAGAGATACTGTATCCCCGTTCGCGCCGTCATACCGGGCGCCGCCGACCAGAAGACCGACAGGCAGGCGAAGATCGCAAATCCTAAGATCCAGAGGCGGATTCCGTAGTTGCCGAGCACACGACGGTAATCGACCAGCACCAGCGGCAGCCACAGGCCATAGTAGAGCAGGATCGACGCCTGTCCGAAGCGCGAGGAATAGGCGAAGACGAAGAGCGATAGCGCGATCGCAACAGTGCCATAGACACCATTGCGATCGGGAGAAATCAGGCTCGCCTTCGAAATTTTCACAGCCGTTCCTACTGCGTTGCCAGGTTGGCTTCGACCTTGATCACGTCACCCGGCAATACAGGCGTATTTTCGTCGGCGGAGATCTCCGTCGGCTTTCCGTCGCGCTCGCGCATGATCGAATAGGCGATCGTCGCCTCCGCCGTATTGTCCTTCGACTGCGCGGCTTCGGCCGATTGCAGCAACGCTTCGGCCATCAAGTCGCGGCTGGTGCCGAGCTTGATCGAAAGCGTGTCGAGTTCGGCCTCGGTGTTCTGCAGGTCCTGCGCCAGCTGAGCGTCCCAATCGTTGCGAAGATTGGTTTCGTCCTGGCCCGCCTTGCTGACATCCTGTTTCGCCTTCAGCGAAGCAGTATCGATGTCGAGAAGGGCGGCCTGCAGTTCGGCTACGCGCTGCTCCAGGGACAGCTTGCGCTGGCTGAGCGCCAGGCCCTTTTCGGCGAGGCTTTCGACCTTCTCGCGGTCTTCAACGACGAGCTCGAGCTGGCGGTTCTGGGTTTCCGTCTTCTTTGCCAGCGACTGGATTTCGCTTTCGAGCAAGGACTTCAGATCGGCGAGCGACTCCAGTTGCAGCTTCTGCTTCCTGTCACGCGAGGCCATCAATGCGGTCTCGTTTGCGAGAAGCTTGTCGATACCGGGAACACCCTGAAGGTCCTTCGGCAGTTCGATGCCATCCTTTTCGGCGATCTCAGCCTGAAGGCGGGCGCGACGGATCAGCAGCCGGTTGCGCTGGGACGTCTGGACGCTCGAATCGCCATGCGCATTTATGTAGTCGCGCGCAAAGCGCTGGCCGCTTTCCGAACGGCGCAATCCGCCGCCAAGGCTTACGGCCTTCAGCACCGTCAGATTGGGGGCAAAAGGATATTCGCCGGGCTTCTGCACCTCGCCCGCGAGATAAACCGGGCGGTACTGCGCGAGTTCGACGGAGGCGGACGGCCGATCGCGCAGACCGAAGAGCGTCTGCATCTTCTCGCCGATCGCTTCACCAACTTCGGTCGTCGTCTTGCCCGCCGCCGGCAGGTCGCCGATGAAGGGCAAGGATAGAGCACCCGAAGGACCAACGGTGTACTCGCCGCTGACGACCGACCAGTCGCGGACAGCCCCCTCCGCGGTCTGCCATTCGGCCACGCGAATTTTCAGCCTATCCATAGTGCCGAGCTGATACTCATCGGCCCAAGCCGGAAAAGCACAAGTGAGCGCCGCGGCGATGAAAACCGCCCGGCGCAGGAAACGGGGTAGCGTGCGCGGCATGCGCGACTTTCCCGACAGATGATGTTCTCTCATTTGGGCTTCCCGAATGAAGGCGCCTTCCCGCGACCGGTCGCGCGGGCTTTCCAGGCGCTGTTTCGTCAGTAGCTGCCGCGCGAAAGGCAAACGGCGGGTATGGTTCTGACAACGATGGAGAAGTCCTTCAGCAGCGACCAGTTCTGGACGTACTGGGTATCGAACGCGATGCGGGTTGCGTAGGATACGTCGTTGCGCCCGCTGATTTGCCAAAGGCCGGTAAGGCCGGGTCGGGATTGCAGGTAGTAGACGGCGGCGCTGTCGTAGAGCTCCAGTTCGTCCTCCACCACCGGGCGCGGGCCAACCATGCTCATTTCACCGCGCACGATGTTGACGAGCTGCGGCAGTTCATCAAGGCTTAGTTTGCGCAGGACACTGCCGACGACCGTGACACGCGGGTCGTCCTGCAGTTTGCGCGTCGCGCGCCATTCCTCGTAGGCGGCCGGATTGGCCTTGAGGTAGTCCTGCAGGATACGGTCCCCATCAGGCCGCATGGTGCGGAACTTAAGGCAACGGAACGACTTGCCGTTATGGCCGATGCGGCGGTGGCCGTAGAAGATGCTGCCGCCGTCGGAAAACTTGACCAGCGCCATGAGCATCAGGAACAGCGGGCTTAAGAAAACGAGGGCGAGGGAAGCGGCAAGCACGTCGAAGCCACGCTTCGAAACGCCACCCACGGGTGGGATTGCCGCAAACTCTGCGGCACTGAAAAACGGCGAATTGGCCGATCTGGTCGCAGACTTCATAGAGGTGACTCCATTTACGTTTGGCGATTTGTCGGTCTCCCCAGGGGGGCCTACAGCCCACACTGGGGCGCGCTCATCGTGAATAATGAACGTCCGGTAAGGATTTGCTTTTTGAAGGCGAAATAAAGGCGAGTATCCGAGCAGGGGCCAAAATGCGTATATCACCACTTTCGAATATGAAATATTTCTCGTGACAGGCGCTGTTATATTATTGCGAGAAACAGTATCACCTCGCACGTATTCCTGTATTGTTTCTGGCGCGCCAAATTACATTTCCGGAGAAGTGGCGATATCTTCGCAGGCCGATGTTTTCCTTGAGCTTCGGGAGCGTGATTTCCCCTGCTCCAAAATTAACGGTCGTCCGTATTTCCCAAATTTTGCTGCGTCGCACCAAGTCTTCGCGGCGCACACAAAGACTCGCAACATCGTTCAAACTTGTAATAAAAGTTGATCAGCACGTGAGTGTGGCGGCAACCATCGGGCGATGCGGAGACCGTCTCCCGACGGGAGGTGGAAAATCAGCTGCCGAGCGCAGGCTCGCGTCACAATGGCGTTCGAGGCCAATCAACTGATTTTGATTCGATCGACGCTGCTCGAAACGCGACATAAAGATTTGCCTGTTTCTATGTGCCAAAGCGGCGGCTATTGCCGGTTGCAGCCGATGTCCGTCGCCAATATATTAACATTTGCAGAGGAAAGGCCGATTTTGCGATGACGTCTGCAGCGATAGAACCGATTGCGAGCTAGTGCCATGTACGCACCACGCGTCTTCGTGAGTATGATCGGCGCCCTGACGGTTTTTGCTGTCGTCACCTATTTCCTCAATGGCTCTCTCACATCCACGCTGATCCAGACGGCGATCTGTGCGGTCCTCATTCAGATCGGCTATTTCCTCGCGGTCGTTTTCCTAATCTGGAGGAAAGCGCGCGAGCGCGGAAAAAAAGCGGCTGAAGTGCTGCAATCGGCCAATGACGACAAGCCGGGCAGCAATAGCCACCGCCTGGACCGGCCCGGTCACTTCAATCGTTGACCGCACGGCCGGACAAGCCTGCCTCGCCATTCTTCAAAAAAATCGCCTTTGACGCGGTTGCGACATGATCGCCCTGCATGGTGCGGCCCGTTACGGCAAGATTCCATGCCGGGCTGCATGATCTAGCCGGTCGCCAATGACCCGGCTGCGTCATGCAGCGATCGAGAACTGGTGCAGTCCACTTGGCCCCTAGGCGCCGCGCTGCCCGCGAGACACGATACTGGAGGCCCCCATGACCACAGTCGCCCGGACAGATGTCTGCGTCATCATTGCTGCGAAGAATGCCGAGGCGACCATCGCCCGCGCGGTCGCGTCGGCGCTGGCCGAACAGGAAACCGCCGAAGTGATCGTGGTGGATGACGGTTCCACCGATCAGACCGTCGCCGCGGCGCGATCTGCCGACGATCACAGCGGACGGCTGACGATCGCACGCTTTGAAAGCAATCGCGGTCCTTCAGCAGCGCGCAACCATGCGATTGCCATCAGCCGCGCCCCGGTCCTGGCGATCCTCGACGCCGACGATTTCTTTCTACCGGGCAGGCTCGGCAGGCTGCTCGCAGTAGAGGAGTGGGATTTCATCGCCGACAATATCGCCTTCATGGGCGAGGCCGCAGTGACTGGTGCGGCTCCAAGGGTCGATGACTTCCCGCCACGGCCGCGCCTTCTCGGCCTCATTGATTTCGTCGAGGGCAATATTTCGCAGCCGGGCGTGAAACGTGGCGAGATCGGCTTCCTGAAGCCGCTGATGCGCCGCCGCTTCCTCGATAAGCATGGCATCCGCTATCAGGAGGCGCTTCGTCTGGGGGAGGATTATGACCTCTATCTTCGCGCACTGGCCAAAGGTGCACGCTACAAGGTCATTCAAAGCTGTGGCTATGCGGCGATCGTGCGCGGCAATTCGTTGAGCGGCAGCCACCGGACCGAGGATCTAAAGCGCCTCTACGAGGCCGACCGCGTTATACTCGCGGCAAACGACCTCGACGGTGAGGCAGCGGCTGCCGTGCGACGGCATGAGCGTCACGTGCGTGGCCGCTACCAGCACCGCCACTTCCTCGACCTCAAGAAAGAGCGCGGTGCTATGGCTGCGATCGGTTACCTCATGCGGCGCCCGGGCGCCGCGCCGGCCGTCACCGCCGGTATTTTCGCCGACAAGACGGAGCGCTTCAGGCCGCGCCAGGATGCGGCACCGGCGGGCGGAGGCGCGGCAGTGCGCTACCTTCTGCCCATCGGCGCGGAGCACGCGCGCTAGCACCACGCGTTGCGGCGTCGGCGCCACGTCGAACATCGCGAGCGGAATACGCTCCGGCATCTCGTCCGGAGCGTCGTTTGTCACATCCTAGAAGTAGGCGCGCCGTACGGCGGCCAACGCATCCTGGAAGCGTTCCTTGCGTTCGGCGAGCCGGCTGTCGCTGCTCAATTGCGGCTCTGCGCGAGTGGCCTGCCAAAGTGCAAGCGTCGACGGCGCCGCAAGCACCTGCTTGGCCGCGCTGCGCAAGAACGTCTGACGCGGTTCTCTGGCCGCGACGATCACCTCGCCGTCGGCGGATCGCAGGTTCGCAGCCTCCGGCACGGTCTGCGCCTCGAAGCCCATGCCCCAGAAACGTGCGCCCTTGATCATGGCTTCGGTGCGGCTGGAGACCGGAACATGGCGGGGACGGTATTCGACGCCGACGGTTTTTGCCCAGTCGTTCCACTTGAAGCTGTTGATGCTGTCCGACGTCGTCACCGCCACCCAGGGAACGCGGAATGCATCGGCAAGAATCGCCCCATGCATCGATTCGGCGACAATGAACTCCGATTGCGCGATCTCGCGGATCACGCTCTTGGCCTCGCCGCGCGGGTCGATGTAGTGCATGCCGACGGTGCCGCAGGTGACGGGCCACATACCGGCGATCGCACTTTCCCAATGGGGAATGAAACTGCGCTTGTATAGCTTAGGCAGGTTCCGGAATTCCGGCATGTCGGCGACCATGACCGCGGGATCGACAATACCGCGCTCCGGCGCAAGGCCGATCTTCTCGGCTGTCAACGGCCCGCGCACACAGCGAAGGTCCCATTCGGCGGCATCCCGCATGTCCGGCAAGCTGCCGTAGCCGAAACCGCTGCCGATAACGAGCTTGCGGACGCCATCAGGCAGAAGCGCGCGGTTGAGCACCGTGCCGACGCCGACAAGGAGGATGTCGTCATGGACATCGCGAAAACCCGGCAGCAGGAAATCCCAAAGCCAGAGGTTGAGGTCGTCGCCGAAATTGCCGTGCTGAGATTCCCAGTAATAGGGCTTCATGGGCGGTCCCTTCTTTCAAATGCGAGATAGGTTCGATGCCGCGCCTGGCGGGCTTGTTCTTCCTCCAAAAGGAGTTTCTGTCCGGATCAGCGTGAACGGGAAAACTTGCCGACGGCAAGCTCGAATGCGCTTTGCAACAGCTTGGGATCGCGCAGGACCCAACGTGCCAGCAGTCGAAACTGCGGCGACTTCCGCCGCTTCAGCCGGCGCGCCTGGCTCCAGAGCGCCTGACGACGGGCCGTGTGCTGGTAGGACTGGATCGACGCGACGGCCGATGGCTTGCGCGAAAGCCGGTGCTCAAGCGTCTCGAGGGCAACAAAGGTGTTGAACTGCTGCTGCAGGAATTGCGGCGAATCGTTGTCGATCGAGTGGAAGATGTTGATGCCCTCCCCGCGCACGGCACCGGCTGCATCGCAAAGCACGACACGATTTGCCGCCAGAATGCAGTCGCAGAAGAACAGCACGTCCTCGGCCGCGAGACGCAGCTCGGCATCAAAGCGCACCGTCTCGAAAAGCCGGCGACCAACCACCATGCAAGACAGGTGCAGGAAGCTCCAGTTCCGCAGCATGACATTGGAAAGATCGGGAATTTCGACGACAAGCGGGCTTTCCTGCAAGCGCACGACCGTATCGCTTGCCTCGAGATCGGCGATGCCGAAATGGTAGTAGAACGCCTCCCCGCCTGTTATCGACGCCCAGTAGCAGTCGGCACCAAAGCGGCTCATGCTGTCGACGGCATTCTGGAGATGATCGGTGGTCCAGATGTCGTCGGAATCGAGGAACGCGGCGAACGCCGCGTCGGCCGGAACGTTGTCGAGCCCGGTGTTGCGCGCGCCGCCTGGACCCTTGTTGTCCTGCCGGATCACCGTCACGCGCGCCCGCTCGCCATCGGCAAGCGGCCTCAACTCCTCGTCGATCGAGTAGGGAGATTGATCGTCTATCACCAGGACATGGAAGTCTTGATAGCTTTGGGCAAAGACGGACGCGAGAGCGCGCCGAAGAATACCCGGCTCCTTCTGGTAGTAGGGAATAATAACAGTCAGCTTCGCCATCTTTTCGCCCCTGCGGTTTCTCTAAAAGAGTATTTCGTGGTCTCCTCCCACCGGGTCGCGACCTCAAATCTAGCGCTTGCCCTTTGTCGGAAATCCTTCAAAGGCATCACGGGATGCTCACATGCCTTCAAACGTAAATGCCAAGTCTGTGACTCGGAACGTCGGCTGGAGCGTCCTTTCAAAGACAGGCACATTCGGGCTGAAGTTTGTCACCGTGCCGATTCTTGCCCGTATCCTGACGCCCGAGGAGTTCGGAACGGTCGCCGTCGCGCTCACCGTCGTGCAGTTTCTGGCGATGATCGGCGGCGCCGGTCTTGCCTCCGCTCTGATCATCCAGCGCGACGAGGACATGGAACTCATCCACTCCGCTTTCTGGGCCAATCTGGTGGTTTCGCTGATGATGGCGCTTGGGCTTTTCGTCTTTGCCGGACCGCTGGCGAGCCTGCTCGGTGCGCCGGAGGCAAGCCATCTGCTCCAGATCATGAGCCTGCTCATCCCGTTGCAGCTTGCCGGCGATGTTGCCTATTCACTGCTTGCCCGGCGGATGAATTTCAGCAAAGACGCGGTCTGGACCATGCTCTCCGAAATCCTCGGCGCGCTCATCGCGGTCGGGGCGGCGCTTCTCGGCTTTGGGGTGTGGTCGCTGCTCGCCCAGCTTTTCGTTTCTGCATTCATCCGTTTGGCCGGTCTCTACGCCGTCTCCGGCTATGTCCCGCGTTTCGTGTTTTCGGCACGGCGCGTACTTTCGCTCTGCCGCTTCAGCTTCGGCATGATGGGCTCCGAGATCGCCAACTTCGTCACCTTCCAATCGCCGATGGTCGTCATCAGCCGTTATCTCGGCCTTTCGGATGCCGGCGCCTATTCGGCGGCGAACCGCTTTTCCAGCATTCCGAACCAGATCGTCCTTTCAGCAGTCATGGGCGTTCTCTTTCCCGCCTTCAGCCATATGGGCGAGGATCGCCAGCGGCGCTCGCAAGCGCTGATGCTCAGCACGCAGGTCACCACCGTGCTGCTCGCGCCGATGATGTTCGGCCTCTGGGCGCTTGCCGAGCCGGCGATGCTCGTGCTCTTCGGACAGCAATGGGCCTCAGCCTGGCCGGTGCTCGGCCTGCTCGCCCTGTCGAAGGGCCTGCTGACACCCTGCAGCACCTACATTCCCTATCTCAAGGGTATCGGCCAGGGCACGACCCTCTTCTGGTGGGCGGTGATCCGGGCAATCGCCACCACTGCCGCCGTCGCCTATGCCGCGATCGGCGGATCGCTCGTCGAAGCGATGATCGCCCTCTGCCTCGTCAACCTAGCGACGCTTGTCGGCTATTCCTGGGTTGTCTTTCGCGCCGACCAGCTGCCCTTCCTGCGCGGGTTCCTGATTTCGGTGAGGCCGCTGGTCTCGGCTTTCATCATGGCTGTCGTCGTAAGGCTGCTGCTGGACCACTACGGCACGCTTCTTCCAAGCGCGGTGCTCCAGGTTCTTGTTGGCGCCGCGATCGGTGCCCTGATCTATCTGGTGTTGGTACTCGTTACCGAACGGTCGCTGCTGGCAAAGCTCACCGATATGGTTCGTTCCCGCGGTGCTTCGAGCTCGGTACCAGCCGCCGCCGAATAACGGCTGGAATAGCGCTAAAGACTGCCCCACCCTTGCCGCATTTCGGCGAGGAATGAGATCCGCGGCATTGTCTCAACTGAAAAACAGAAGAAAAAGCGCACAACTTTTCGGCGTTACATATGCGCATTAACAAGCAGAAGCATCAGAAAATCAGCGGCCGTTAATATTCCGCAACTGACGCCCTCGTCATGGTTTTTTCCCAGTCCAAGTGCGGGGATAGGCCTATTTTCCTAGTATTGCCGCGATTTCTAATGCTGCACCGCAGCAAACCAAGGCCGATTCGTTTGCTGCGGCGCCATATTTTGATCCGTGCCCGAGCCTAATCTTCTGGGTGCGGGCTCTGGTCTGCTCTGTTGAAACGGCCGCTTCTAAACGCGCTGCCAGATGGGGGTGACGGATATCGTTGATGTGAACGCGAATATCTCCTCGCGGATCAATCTGATGCGCATCGTGCTGATCTCAGGCATTGTCTTTGTGCATGTGCCTTATGATCCGGCGACCAGTCCGTATGTCGGCACCTATGGCGGCATCGACTGGTTGCGCATTTTCTTGGGCGACAGCCTCTTCCGTGTCGGCGTCCCCTGCCTCAGCGCAATTTCCGGTTATCTCCTATTCCGTCGCGGTCTCGAAAATTTCGACTATGGCCGGACGCTGAAGACCAAGGCTCGGACGGTACTTTTGCCATTCCTGTTGTGGAACCTGGCGTTTCTCGCGCTGGTTTTCGTCGCGCAGAGCAAGGACATCAGTTCGGGCTATTTGCCGGAGGTCATCGGAGCCAGCCCCAGAGAGTGGCTGAGCTTTGCCTTCGCGCTCGAGGATCTACCAATCAATCTGCCGCTCTATTTTCTGCGCGACCTCCTGCTTTGTATCGTTCTTTCGCCAGCGCTCGCCTGGCTGATCAAGCGCTATCCGGCACAGACGCTCGCCGTCCTCTTCGCCTATGCGGTGCTGCCCGTTCCGAACGGCATCTTTTTGAAGAAGTCGATCCTCTTCGGGTTTAGCGCCGGCATCTACATGAGCCTGCATCGCATCGATGTCCGCAGCTTCGATCGCTTTTCCTGGCCGATTACCATCGCGTTCCTGAGCGCAGCCGTGCTCCTGTCCATCCTGCTCTATCAGTTTGGCCCGAATTTTCCGGTGTGGCTCGAGATGCTGCGCAGCCTGATAGCGATTTCCGGCATCGTCGGTTCCTGGGCGGTTTCGGCACTTCTCGTGCGGACAAACATCGGCGCTCAGCTTTCGCGCGGCAGCGGTCTCAGCTTCTGGATCTTCTGCACGCACTTTCCGCTACTCGTGCTCTTCTGGATGATCTGGAACCGCTCGGACATCGGCTACTACCCGGCGTTTTACTGCGCGGTTCCGCTCATAACAATCGCCTTCCTCGCGGGCGCCTACGCTCTTTCCGCGCGCTGGCTGCCAGCCCTCACCGCCATTCTCACCGGCAGCCGGACCGGCTCCGCCCGCGACATGCGTGCGCGGACAGGGGCTGTTCGCGCCGGTCCCTCCCCCCAGCAAAGGACCTGACCATGAGATCGAAACGACCTCACCGCCTCGCCCTGCTCACCCTTGTCGCCGTCGGCCTTGCCGGTCCGGCCATGGCCGAAGAGACCACGACGGGTGCGTCTTTCATCGACAACTTCGATACACTCGACACCGCCGTCTGGTACGTCTCGGACGGCTGGAACAATGGCGCGCATCAGAACTGCACCTGGTCGAAGAAACAGGCGAAGGTCGTCAACGGCATCGCCGAACTGACGTTTGCCGAAGGAAAACTCGGCGAGCGCAATTACGCCTGCGGCGAAATTCAGACGCGCAAGCGCTTCAGCTATGGCACCTACGAGGCGCGGATCAAGACGGCCGACGGCTCGGGGCTCAACTCCGCCTTCTTCACCTATATCGGTCCGGCCGACAAAAAGCCGCATGACGAGATCGATTTCGAAGTGCTCGGCAAGAACCCGGCAAAGGTCCAGATCAATCAATACGTCTCCGCCAAGGGCGGCAACGAGAAGCTGGTCGACGTGCCGGGCGGCGCCAACCAGGGCTTCAACGACTACGCTTTCGTCTGGGAGAAGGAGCGTATTCGCTATTACGTAAATGGCGAACTGGTCCACGAGGTCACCGACCCAGCAAAGATCCCGCCCAATCCGCAAAAGATTTTCTTCAGCCTTTGGGGAACCGATACCCTGACGGATTGGATGGGCGCCTTTGCCTACAAGGGTCCCTCGATGATGCAGGTCGACCGGGTCGCCTTCACCGCGCCGGGAGACGAGTGCCAGTTCCCCGAGTCGATTGCCTGCAAAATAAACTAGCCGACGATCGGGAGCCGCGTCGGTGGGCGTGGCTCTCGCCGCTGCAAGGCGCAAAATTTGAACCATGTCCGGCGCAGCCGGACAGAAAACTGGATGTTCATGCTGCAGATACTTTACTTCGCCCAGGATCTTGCCGACCCCGCCGTTCGCCGACGCGTGCTGATGTTGCTTACCGGCGGAGCAAAGGTGACGCTTGCCGGGTTCAGGCGCGACGCAAACCCGCTCGCGGCGATCGAGGGCATCGTCCCTGTCGAGCTCGGCAACACCCATGACGGCCGGTTCGTCCAGCGCGTCGGTGCGATCGCGAAGAGCTGTCTCTCGCTGAAGCAGGCGCTGCGCGGCGTCGAACGTCCAGACCTGATCATAGCCCGCAATCTCGACATGCTGGCTATCGCCAGGAAGGCCGTCAGCCTCTTCGGGGGCGACGTCCCAATCGTCTACGAATGCCTCGACATTCACCGCCTACTCCTTTCCCCCGGCATCGCTGGCAAGGCGTTGCGGACAAGCGAGCGCCTGCTCGGCCGTGACGCGCGCCTTTTGATCACCAGTTCTCCCGCCTTCGTCGAGAACTATTTCCGCCCGTTATCGGGTATCTCGGCACCGACCATGATGCTTGAGAACAAAGTGCTCGAGCTCGACGAAACCGATGCGCGACCATCGGTGACCGCTGCCGCCGCACCGACACATGGCCCATGGCGGATTGGCTGGTTCGGTGCTCTGCGCTGCCGCAAATCACTTGCGCTGCTGGCGGCCTTCTCGCGCCGCATGGAGGGTCGCTTCGAGATCGTGCTGCGCGGCCGGCCGGCCTATCGCGAGTTCGACGATTTCGACGGCTTCATCCGCAACGAACCTTTCATGACGTTCCACGGCCCCTATCGCAGCCCGGAAGAGCTTGGCGCGATCTACTCCGACGTGCACTTCACCTGGGCGATCGACTTCTTCGAGGAAGGTCAGAACTCCAAATGGCTGCTCCCGAACCGGCTCTATGAAGGCTGCCGCTTCGGGCGGGTGCCGATTGCGCTTCGCGGCACCGAGACCGCGCGGTTTCTGGCCATACGTGGCCTTGGCGTGCTGCTCGAAGAAGCTGATGCCGACGCGCTTGCCGCGCTCATGGGGTCGATGACCTCCGAGATTTACGACGCCACATCCCGGCGGATCGCCGCCTGCGCGCCGGAAACCTGGATCTTCAATCGCAGCGATTGCGAGGGCCTCGTGCGCCGTCTGTCGGCCGTCACGTCCGCCGCTCCGCCGCGCATCGCGCTGGACTTTCCGCAAGCACATCAAAACACCTCAACGCCCCAAAACGAAGGTGGATTGTCATGAGCATACGTGTCCTCATCGTCATTCCCTGCCTCAACGAGGCGGAACATCTGCAGGGCCTCGCCGAAGCCTTGCTACCCGCGGCAAGGCGCCTCAACGGCGCCATCCTGATCGCCGACGGCGGCAGCACCGACGGCACCCGTGAGATCGCGGCGCGTCTCGCCGAGAAGGATCCGGCCGTGCTGGTGCTCGACAATCCGAAACGCATCCAGAGTGCTGCGATCAATCTCGCCGTCGCACGCCATGGCACCGATTTCGATTATATGATCCGCATCGACGCGCACGGCACCTATCCGGATGACTATTGCGAGCGCCTCGTCGAGGAGGCTCTTCTGACCGGCGCGGACTCCGTCGTCGTCGCCATGCAGACGGTTGGCTTCACGCCCTTCCAGAAGGCCACGGCCTACGCCCAGAATTCCAAGCTCGGCAATGGCGGCGCCAAGCACCGTCTCGGCGCGGCGAGCCACTGGGCCGATCACGGTCACCATGCACTGATGCGCATTTCCGCCTTCCAGGCGATCGGCGGCTACGACGAGATCTTCAGCCACAACGAAGACGCGGAGTTCGACTATCGCTTCCGCCAGGCGGGCTATCGCATCTGGATGACCGACCGGACCAGCATGGTCTACTACCCCCGCGCCAAGGTCGGGCCGCTCTTCCGCCAGTACTTCGCCTATGGGCGCGGACGCGCGCGCAATGTGTTGAAGCATCGCGCCTGGCCGAGCCTCAGGCAGTTGCTGCCGCTTGCCGTCGCTCCGGTCGCTGTCGGCGCACTGCTCGCGGTCGTCAGCTGGCTTGCGGTCGTTCCGGTCGTGCTCTGGGCTGTGGCCTGCATCGGCTACGGCATGTGGATGGCGCTCGGCCAGAAGAACCCCTACGGCCCGCTCGCGGCCATCTCGGCAATGGTCATGCATTTTGCCTGGTCGGCCGGCTTCTGGCGGGAATTGCTCACCACGCGTAACCGGAGGGTGGCACCATGACCAACACCGTCGCCCGGACACAGATCGACATAGCGGTGTGCACGTTTCGCCGGCCGGAGCTTGCAGAAACGCTGCATTCCCTCGCGCTCATCACCGTGCCTGCCGATGTGGCGATCCGCATTATCGTCGCCGACAACGACGTGACGCCGAGCGCGCAGGCGCTCGTCAACCAGATGCGCCCGACCATGCCTTGCCAGATCCTCTACGTGCATTGCCCGGCGTCGAACATTTCCATCGCCCGCAACGCCTGTCTCGACAACAGCACCGGGCACTATCTCGCCTTCGTCGACGACGACGAGACGGTGTCGAGGACCTGGCTCGTGCAATTGCTCGATACCGCCCTAACGACCGGCGCCGATGTCGTGCTCGGCCCGGTTCGTGCCGAATACACGCTGTCTGCCCCGAACTGGATGCGCCGCGGCGATTTTCATTCAACCCGGCCGGTCTGGGTCGATGGCGAGATCCGCACGGGCTACACCTGCAATGTTCTGATCGATCTCACTCGCCCGGTCGTCTTCAACAGGCGGTTCAATCTGGCGCTCGGGCAGACAGGCGGTGAGGATACGGAGTTCTTCCGCCACATGCATGCGGATGGTGGGCGTCTGGCCTATGCGCCCGATGCGCTGGTCTTCGAACCGGTACCGGAGAAACGCGCGCGACTTGCCTGGCTTGCAAAGCGTCGTTTCCGTTCCGGCCAAACCCATGGCCGGCTCTTGAGTGAACCGGGCCAAGCCGGCAGCCGAGTTGCCGAAATCGTCCGCGCGACGGCGAAATCAGGCTATTGCGCCATCGCAAGTCTTATGCTGCTCGGATCGCCGGTCGCTCGCTCGCGCTACGCGCTTCGCGCAATCATGCATGCGGGCGTCGTCAGCGGCCTCATTGGTGTGCGCGAACTCCAGCAATACGGAGCGGCGACCGCTTGATGACGCAACGCGCGCCCGACGTCAGCTTCGTCATCGCGGCCTATAATGCTGCCGACACGATCCGACGCGCCATCGACAGTGCGCTTGCGCAGAAGGGCGTCGACGTCGAGGTGATCGTCGTCGACGATTGCTCGAAGGACGAGACCTGTGCGGTCGTCGAAGAACTCGCTGATCCGCGCGTGCGGCTGCTGCGACTTGCCGAGAACCGCGGGCCCGGCGGCGCGCGCAATACCGGCCTCGAAGCGGCCCGTGGCGACTGGATCGCCATTCTTGACGCGGACGACACGGTTAGCCCTCAGCGGCTGTCGCGCATGATCGGCCTTGCTTCCTCGACCGAAGCTTCGATTGTGGTCGACAACATCGACGTCCTCAATCTCGATGGGCGGCTGGAGCGCATGTTTCCCGAAGCCGAGCTTGAGCGCCGTCGGACGCTGACGCTTGCGGCCTTCATCGGTTCCAACGTGCTTTTCCGCTCCACCTTCAATTTCGGCTACATGAAGCCGATCTTTGAGCGCCGGTTTCTGAACGAACATCGCTTGCGCTTCGAGGAAACGATCCGCATCGGCGAGGACTACATCCTGCTCGCCTCGGCGCTTGCCCATGGCGGCCGATGCGTCATCGATCCCTCGGCCGGCTATTGCTATCACATCCGCGAGGGCTCGATTTCGCGCGTGCTCGAACTGCGCCACATCGACGCGATGATGACGGCCGACCGGGAATTCCTTGCCAGGCACACGCTCGATGCCGAGGCGCTAGCGATGCAGCGCCGGCGCGACAAAAGCCTCGTCGAGGCGCACGCCTTCCTTCGCCTTGTCGAACACCTGAAATCCAAATCGTTGGCCGGAGCCACCCAGGTGGCTCTGACCAACCCCAGAGCGCTTCGGCACCTCAGAATGCCGATCGCCGTGCGATTGCGCCGGCTACTTGCGCCAATCGCACGCATGAAGCCTGCCACCTCGACGGTGGCGGCCGAACGACCCACCTCGGGCGAAAGCCCACACGTAAGTAAAGGATAAGACCATGGACCGTATCAGGACCGTTAGGAAAGCTGTGATCCCGGTCGCCGGCAATGGAACGCGGTTTCTTCCCGCGACGAAGGCGATACCGAAGGAGATGTTGACGATCGTCGATCGTCCGGTCGTGCAATATGCGGTCGATGAAGCCCGTGAAGCGGGCATCGAGCACATCGTTTTTGTGACCAGCCGCAACAAGCAGGCGATCGAAGACCACTTCGACGACACGCCTGAACTCATCTCGTCGCTGACCCGCTCCGGTAAGAACGCCCAGATTTCCGAACTGGAGCAGATGCTGCCGCGCGCCGGTTCCGTCAGCTTTACCCGCCAGCAAGCGCCGCTCGGCCTCGGCCATGCCGTCTGGTGCGCCCGCGATCTCATCGGCGACGAGCCCTTCGCACTGCTCCTGCCGGACATGCTCTGCCACGGCGGACGCGGCTGCATGGCCGGTCTTGTCGACCTCTACCGTCAGACCGGCGGCAACGTTGTCGGCGTCGAGCAATGCGCTCCGGAAGATGCCTCGAAATATGGCATCGTCGGCAAGGGTACGGCCGTCCCCTATGGCTTCGAAGTCACCCAAATGGTCGAAAAACCGCTTATGGGCGAAGCCCCGTCCAATTTTTATCTGAATGGTCGTTACATCCTGCAGCCGCAGATCTTCGACATACTCGCCCATCAGCCGCGCGGCGCCGGAAACGAGATCCAGCTAACCGACGGCATGCTGAAACTGTCGCAAAATCAAGCGTTTCACGCTCATCCCTATGATGGGCGCACGTTCGACTGCGGCTCCAAGGAAGGCTTCATCGCGGCCAATGTCGCCTTCGCGCTGGCGCGTTCCGATCTCGGCGACGCGGTCTATGCCTCGGTCAAGGACATGGTCCTGTCTCACGAAGGCCGCATCCGCGCCGCATAACTGGCTTCGGCGCCTCTTTTGAAAAGAAGAGGCGCCAGCCTTCGGACCAAAGGGAAACGGACAGAGCGACCCAATGAATCAAAGAAGTCTCCCCTTCAACAGTGTCGTACCGCGCAACGTGGAGGAGCCCGACGGCTTCATCGACCTCGATCGTCTGTTTTCGGTCGTCTTGCGTCGCGCCAGAATGGTCGGCCTGTTTGTGGCGCTCTTCATCGCGCTCGGTGTCGCCTACCTGGTCTTCGCAACACCGCTCTACACATCGGCAACGCAGGTCCTTCTCGACGAGAACCTGTCGAAATTTGCCGAAGAACAGGCGCCGCCGCAAAACAGCGCCCTGCTCGACACCCAGATTGCCAGCGCCGTGGAAATCCTGAAATCCGGCGAACTCGCCCTGCGTGTCGTCGACAAGATGAACCTTGCCGACAACGATACCGTCCTCAATCCACCGCGCTCGCCGTTCGACGTCGTCAAGGACGGGTTGAAGTCCGTTACGGGCATCTTCTCGAGCGGGCCGGAGATTTCCGAGGATATGGCCCGCAACGGCCGGAGGCAAAAGGCGGCGGCACTGCTCCAGCAGGGACTGGCCGTCGAACGCGTGACGCGAAGCTCCGTCGTCTCGCTTGCCTATCGTTCCAGCGATCCGCAGCTTGCCGCCGGCATCGTTCGCACCTATGCCGACGCCTATCTCAACGACCAGCTCAACGCCAATTTCGAGGCGACCGAACGGGCCTCGGTCTGGCTGCAGGAACGTCTTGCAGACCTTCGGCAGCGCACGCAGACCGCGTCGCTCGAGGTCGAAAAATACCGCAGCGAAAACGGCCTGACGCTTGCGCGCGGCGAACTCATGTCGGAACAGCAGCTCGCCGATCTCAACAGCCAGCTGATCATTGCCCAGGCCGATAGCGCAAGCGCTTCGGCGCGCTACAAGCAATTCCAGGCGATCGTCGACCAGGGACCGGAGACGGCGGTCAAGAACGCCACGATTTCCGCCAAGGAGGGTGACAACTCGGTCATCCGCGATCTGCGCACGCGCTACCTTGCGGTCAGCAAGCGTGAACAGGACGTCAGCCAGAGCTTCGGCGCCGACCATCCGCAGGCCGTGTCGCTGCGCAAGGAGAAAACCGATGTCGGCCGCCAGATCTTCCAGGAACTGCAGCAGCTGACGGCAAGCTACCGCAACGAATACGAGGTGGCGCGCTCACGCGAAGCGTCGCTGCGCGAAAACATAGAAGGCACCACCGGCCGCAACGCAAATGCAAATGTCTCGCTCGTGCACCTGCGCGAACTGGAGCAGCGGGCAGCCGCGCTGAAGACGCTCTATGAGACCTATCTGAACCGCTACGAGCAGGCCTCTCAGCAGCGCTCCTTCCCGATCGCCAAGGCGCGGGTGATTTCCAGCGCCGGCGTCCCGGCCTCGCCTTCGAGCCCGAAGAAGACGATGGTGCTGGCCCTTTCGGCGGTACTCGGCCTGATGGCGGGCGGCGCGTTTGCCGCCTTCCAGGAGTTCCGCGAGCGGACGTTCCGGCTCGAAGGCGACGTGCGCGCCATCCTCGGGCACCGGTCGTTCGGCTACATTCCATTGGTCGGCCCACGTCACCCTGGAACGACGGATCTCGTTCGCGCCAAGCTGATGAAGAACAAGATGCCGCCACCGGTAACGCAAGGGGCGCCGTCGTTCGAGCGCCTCAGCCGCATCGTGCTCGACGCTCCACGCTCGTCCTTCACAGAGACCTTCCGCAACGCCAAGCTTGCCTGCGACCGTATGCTGACCGGCAACGGCTCGCGCGTCATCGGCATCGCTTCGGCGGTGCCCGATGAAGGCAAGTCGATCATCGCCGCGAATTTTGCAGCCCTCCTTGCCGCAAGCGGCAAGAAGACCCTTCTGATCGATGCCGACATCCGCAAGCCGGGTTTGAGCAAGATGATCAATCCGCCACCGAAGGCGGGTCTGGTGGAAGCGTTGACCGGGCAGGCATCCTGGCCGGCGGGCATCAAGATCGACCAGCAGACGAAGCTTGCGATCCTGCCGGTCGGAGGTGAAGCCGTGGACGGAAATGGCCCGTATGACAGCCATGAGCTGCTTGCGTCGCCGGCCATGGCCGAGCTTATCGACAATGCACGCAAGTCCTTCGACTATGTCGTCGTCGACCTCGCGGCACTCGCCCCGGTCGTCGATGCCAAGGCCTTCGCGCCGCTTGCGGACGGCTTCCTCTATGTCGCCGAATGGGGCCGGACGCCGTCGCGCCTGGTGCGCGACCTCTTGCATTCGGAGCCGCAGATCAATGCCAAGATCCTCGGCGTGATCCTCAACAAGACCGATATGCAGGAACTGGCAAAGTACAGCGACTTTGGCGGTGCCGAGCATTATCGCCACCGCTATGAGAAGTACTACATCGAAAGCGCCAGCACTCGCCGCAAGACCGAGGCCGCTTGACAGGGCGCGCCTCGTTTCGACCTGTCGCTCAGTCCCTCCAGAAGAGCGGTGTCAGGATGACCAGGACCGTCAGGATTTCCAGTCGGCCGAGCAGCATCATGAGCGACAGGAGATAGAGCGCCGGGTCGGTCAGCGTCGAGAAGTTACCGGCCGGCCCGATGATCGGGCCGAGCCCGGCGCCAACGTTTGAAAGCGCCGTTGCGACCGCCGACACCGCCGTGACGAGATCATAGCCCATCGCCCCCATGGCGAGGCTCCCGAAAGCCCAGATGAACATGTAGGCCGTGAAGAACATGAACACGGTGCGCTGCACGTCTATGTCGACAAGTGTCTTGCCGTAGCGCACCGTGTGGACCGCATTGGGGTAGATCAGCTTGAAAAGACCGGCGCGGATTGAATTGAAGATGATGATGAAGCGGTAGGCCTTCATGCCGCCCGCCGTCGAGCCGGAGCAGCCGCCCATGAAGGTGGCGGCAAAGGCAAGTGCGACGATGAACTCACCCCAGAGCATGTAATCGTCGCTGGCAAAACCGGTGGTCGACAGGATGGACGAGACGGTGAAGAAGCCGTGCGCCAAAGCCTCATGCGCCGAGACCCCGTTGACGATCCGCTGGTAGAGACTTGCGGCGAGCGCAAGTGCCGTCAGATAGGACAGAAAGACGATGATCTGCGGATCCTTCAGCGTATCGAGCCGGCCACGAACGATGAAGAGGATGAGCACCGAAAACGGCAGGCTGCTCAGCGTCATGAAAAAGGTTGCGACCCAGAGGATCGGCAGGCTGTTGAAGTAGCCGAGCGAGGCATCGTGAGTGGAGAAGCCACCGGTTGCGACCGTCGACATAGCATGGTTGATCGCGTCGAAACGGCTCATGCCCAGATAAGAGAAGATGATCGTGCACGTCACCGTCATCACGACATAGATCAGGATGAAGGCGCGCGTGAAGGTGACGATGCGGGCGAACGGCTTTTCGGTGGTGTCCGAGGACTCCATCTTGAAGAAGGACATGCCGCCGACCCTGAGATAGGGCATGACGAAGAGCCCGAGCGCCACAATCCCGATACCGCCGAGCCAGTGCAGAACCGAGCGCCAGAGAAGAATGCCCGGAGGCGCATGGTCGAGCCCGCTGATGACGGTCGAGCCCGTCGTGGTGATGCCGGAGACCGATTCGAAGAAGGCCTTGGCGAAATCGAGCTTCAGCGACGACAGCCAGAAGGGCACGGCGCCGACGAGAGACACGACGATCCAGAGAAGATTGACGACCAGAAAGCCCATCTTGCGGCTGAACAGCGGCGAGCCGCCCTGCGTGGCGGCGATCGCCAGAAGCGACAGACCACCAGTCGCAAAGGCCGAACCGGCAAACACCCTCCAGTTGGGATGACCATAGAACAGATCGACTGCGGCCGGCAGCAGCATCGCGAGCGACAGATAGAACGCGGCCTTCGCGGCGATGTTGATCGCGGTCTGATAGAGGGGTGCATGCAACGGTTGATCGCCTCAGCGCTTGTCCAGGACCGAATCGGTCCTCTGGATTTGCGGCCATTCAACCTCAAAGGCGGGCGATTCGCACCGGCTAGGGGCAGAGAACCCGCTGAAGACCTCGGTCAGCCCCATAGTTTCGCCAATTTTCACATGGGCGCGACAATCGCGTCAAGGCATTCCCGGCAAATGCCGCGCGAAAGGCGTTATTTGCATGCGGCACCGCGGCATTTTACCCATTTAATTGTAACTCACGAAAAGATCACGGCTTTTGGCCGCAACAAGTCATCACCTTGACTTATTTCCGCGTGTAAAGCCTGCTTCATCCATTCCACATGCAACCTTGAGCACAACCGATGACCCCCGCCCGTTTCACCCAATGCCTTCTCGTTCTTCGTTGGACGCCGATCAATCTGGCAAGCGCTCTCCATTGCAACCTTGCATGGATCGAGGCGATGGAGACCGGGGACGAAAAGGTGCCGGAGGAACTGGCGACCTGGTTGGAAACGCTGGCGCGAACCCACGAGGAACTCGGTATCCCCGTTACCTACCGTGGCAAGGGGCTTGAGCCTGCGACGAACCGCGCAACGCGGTGATAACTACTCGCTGGTCTCGTTGGGTTCACCAGGTTCTCCGCGCCTTCAAAAGCCGAGCGCTCGGCGCTGACGATCAGCCGCATCCGCCAGAACGCGGACCTAATTTTGTCTGGAGGTCAGAAATGAACATCAAGAGCCTTCTTCTCGGCTCCGCTGCAGCTCTCGCAGCAGTTTCCGGCGCTCAGGCAGCCGACGCAATCGTCGCAGCCGAGCCGGAGCCCATGGAATACGTTCGC
>NZ_JACVBF010000011.1:0-217141 GCF_014852195.1 Ensifer sp. ENS08 | reverse complement strand
CCAGCCCGAGGAAGGACGAAATGCGTGCCTCCAGCTGTCTATGCTCCTCCTGCGTGCCGCAGATGAAACGCACCGAGGCCATGCCGTAACCGTAACGGTCGAGCGCCTGTTTGCCGGCCTCGGCCAGTTCCGCGTTGTCGGCAAGGCCGAGATAGTTGTTGGCGCAGAAGTTGAGCACCCGCTCGCCCGAGGCGACTTCGATCTCACCCGCCTGCTTCGAGGTGATCACACGCTCCGACTTGTACAACCCGGCCGTCTTCAGGCCCTCGAGTTCTGAACGGAGATGGGTGAGGTAGCGGTCGCTCATTCAGGCACGTCCCTCGGCTCGATCGGCGGCAGCAACAGGCGGAAACCCGGTGCGGCACAGGGCATCGAGACCTTCGAGATCCAGTCGCTCGAGGCCCAGTTCCGGAAGGAGGTCGTTCTCGCCTTCGAAGTCCCGGCCGTACATGGCCGAGAAGATGCGGATACCGGCCTCGTGCAGGTCTGCCGGGCATCCGGCAAGGCGCGCGAGCTGCGCCGTCACGACCAGACCGAAGGGAACATCCTCCGTCACGTAGCGGCTGTCGGCCGTCGCAGGACCCGTGCCGTTATGTCCGGCCTCATGCATTTCCTGGTTCATCTGCGAGATCGTGCTGACCGGCACATGGAACGACAGGTGGAAATGCTGAAAAATGTCGCGCACCTTCAGCTGCAGCTTCTCGGCGACAGCCAGGCGTTCGAGGTCGAGTGTCTCCAGGAGACGACCGATATTGGGGGTGACGTTCTGGGCCTGAACCCAGGTCTCGCCGCGCTCCATGCGCGACATGTTGCCGAGCGCGATCCCGAGGTGGTTTTGCGGATTGAGGTTTGAAAGCGCGATCGCCAGAAGGCTGCCGCGATCGACAAAATGTTCGCCGAAGAGTGCCGTGCAGACCGCATGGCCGCGCGCACTTTCCGATGCCGGAACGGTCGCGAGATCGACCTGCTTGCGGATGGTGTTCACCTGCACCAGCGCAGGGCCGAGCTTCCGGCCGCTGACGATCGTCGTGCCCCAGGCAACGATCGGCAAGGTGATGCCGCGTGCTGCCAGAAGCGACGAGAGATAAAGCGCTCCGAACGAGGTGTGCGAGCTGAAGATCACCACTTGACCGGCAGTCAGATGCGGCGCGATTGCGTCCAGCACGAAGCGGTGACCATAGGCCGGCAGCGCGATGAGGATCGCATCGGTATCGTGGACGAGATCTTCCGCACGCTTGGCAACGGCCGGAAGGAAGGTGCCTTCGATGGCGCCCTCGGCCGTGAGGCGCCCTCCCTCTGCGAGTGCCACAGTGCCGGTGCCGGACGGCGACCAGAGCGTTGCCTTGTGTCCCAGTTTTTCAAGAAGTGCAGCGGTGCCAAAGGCAATAGAGCCAGCACCTGCGATACCTACGCGCATGTCGTTTTCCACTTTCATTGATATCGGGTGACGGGCGCAGCCGGGGCGCCCGCTGTCGAGGTGTTGCGGCTAAGCCGCGTTTCGGGCGGGGATGAGCGTGGTCGCTTCGGACGACCAGCCGACCCAGATGTCGTCGCGGCTTAGGCCTTCCACCTCGCTCGGATGAACGAGCGCGTTGAGCAGATGCCCCTCGCCGATCTCGACCTTGAGCGATGTGTGGTTGCCCTTGAAAACCCGCTGGCGGATCCGTCCACGGATCCGGTTGGCGACACCCGGTTCCTGCGCCGAGCATTGGATCGCTTCCGGCCGCAGGACGACGTAGATCGCGTCGCCGGCCTTGGGCGAGAGCGCGCCGGCGGACGCCTTGATCGTCATGCCGTTCCACCGCACCGCCGCTTCGCCGGCGTCAGTACCGACGACGTCGGAATGCAACAGATTGGTTTCGCCGAGGAAGGTCGCCACGAAGGCGGAGCCGGGGCGCTTGTAGAGGGTCGCCGGATCGCCCATCTGCTCGATCCGGCCATTGTTCATGACCACGATCGTATCCGACATGGTGAGCGCCTCTTCCTGGTCGTGGGTCACGAACATGAAGGTCTTGCCGGTCTGTTCCTGGATCGCCTTGAGCTCGATCTGCATCGTCTGGCGAAGCTTGGCGTCGAGGGCGGAAAGCGGCTCGTCCAGAAGCAGAACGTCGGGATCGGGCGCCAAGGCGCGCATCAGCGCGACGCGCTGACGCTGGCCGCCCGACAGCTCGGACGGAAGACGTCCGGCAAAATCCTGCAGCTGCACGAGTTCCAGAAGCTCCGATACGCGCCGCTGGATCTGGCGGTTGTCGACACCCTTCAACTCCAGGCCGAAGGCGATGTTCTTCGCGACCGACATGTGCGGGAACAGCGCGTAATCCTGGAACACGATGTTGACGTTGCGCCGGTTCGGCGGAACCATTGTCACGTCGCGGCCGGAGAGCAGGATGCGGCCCTCCGTCGGCGTTTCGAACCCGCCCAGCATGCGTAGCGTTGTCGACTTGCCGCAGCCGGAGGGGCCGAGCAGGGTGACGAACTTGCCGCGCTCGATGTTGAGATTGAGATTATCGACGGCGACAAAGCTGCCGAAGCTCTTGCGGATATTTTCGAACTGAACAACCGGTTGCATCAGCGGATCCTCGAACGACGTGTGAGATATTCTGCGTAGAGCCCGACCACGGCGGTCACGACCAGGACGAGCGTCGCCATGACGTTGATCTCCGGAGACATGCCGGACTGCACCCGAGCGAAGATCAGCATCGGCAGCGTCGGGCGATAGCCGCCGAGGAAGAAGGTGCGGACGAAGTCGTCGCTCGACAGCAGCAGGCAGAAGATCATGCCGCCGAAGATGGCCGGTCCCAGATAGGGAAGCGTGACGCGGAAGAAGGTTACGATACTGTCGGCACCGAGATCGCGCGCGGCATCGACCAGATTGCCCGGCATCGAGCGCAGCCGCGTCAGCACCATGACCACCACGAAAGGCACGGCGTGGACGACGTGGCCGAGGATGATGGCGACCGTGCCCGTCGGCAGATCGATGGTGGTGATGAAGATGCGCAGCGAAATCGCCGAGATCATGCCCGGCACCACGGCCGGCAGGCAGGCCACCGCAAAGGCCACGTATTGAGCGGCCCCGCGCAGCGACCCGATCAGCATCGCGATCCAGACACCGATCACCGTTGCAATGGCCGTCGTCGCCGCGGCGATCATGATGGTGTAGAGACAGGCGTCCAGGAACTGCTTGTCCTTTATTACCTTGGCGTACCAGTCGATCGTCAGGTTTCCGAGCGGAAACGAAATGAAGCTCGCGTCCTTGAAGCTGACCGCCACCATCAGCGACAACGGCAGAAACAGGTACAGGACAAACAGCCAGTAGAAGGACTTGAGGGCCAGCCCGGGCCAATCGTGAAACAGGGCGCGCATCAGAATGTCCTTTGCTTCGAGCCGCCGACGACCCGCATGAACAGACCGACGGTGACGAGGGATGCGGCAAGCATGATCATCGCGAAGGCGGCACCGGCCGGCCAACGGCTGCTGGCGCCGTGGAAGAAACTGCTGATCGTCTCGGAGAACATGCTGGTGGTCGGCCCGCCGAGCAGAATGGGAGCGGCAAACACGCCCATGCAGGTGAGGAAGACCAGCGAGCATCCGGACACGATGCCGTCGCGCGAAAGCGGCAGGATGATGCGGCGGAAGCGCGTGAACGGCCCTGCCCCGAGATCGGCTGAGGCATCGAGCAGCGACTTCGGGATCTTCTCGATCGCCGAATAGAGCGGCAGCAGCATGTAAAGGCAGACCATGTAGACGAGGCCGAAGCTGATCGAAAACGAGGTGTAGAGCATCTGGATCGGACGCTCGGTCAGCCCGATTTCCCTGAGCAGCACGTTAACGGCACCGCGATTGGCGAGAAGCATGATGACCGAGAAGATACGGATGATTTCACCGGCCCAGAACGGGGCCAAGAGCAGGAGCAGCGCCCGTGACCTGTTGCCGGTCGCAACCACCTTCGCCACGTAATAGGCAACCGGATAGACCACGACCAGGGTGACGGCGGTTGCGATGGAGGCATAGATGAAGCTGCGCAGCAGCGGCATCCAGTAGAGCTTTTCACTGAAGAAGAGCGCGTAGTTGTCGAACGTGAATTCGGCCTCGACGCCCGGCTGCGGCGGATAGCTGGACAGGAGGCTGATGCGCAGCATCTCGTAGATGGGGCCGATATGCATCATCAGCATCCAGACGACCGGCACGCCGGCCAAAAGCAGGATGCGTCCGTATCGCCACTCGGCAACGGCGCCCAAGGTGTAGCGATAGAGCAGTGAGTTGATCACCCTCGCGACACCGGTCGAGTATTTCATGTGCGCAGCACGGACGGGGAGACCGCCACCTGCCGTATGTGTTCCCACGGCCATTGAATTATCCCAAAGCTTGTCCGCGACCCGACGGGCGTTGGCAGAACATGCGTCACCGTTCTGACCCCGCCGCCACGGCGAGGTCAGTCAGTCAGTCATCGCAATGCGATTGCTTAGGCCGCTTTCAGTTCGGCGACGGCGCGATCGATGATCTCGTTCTTCATCGAGCGGTTGAGCGAGCTGAAGAAGGTGACGCGCTCGAGCTCGTCCTGCGGCAGGGTCGATGCCAGCCGCTCCCTCTCGTCGAGCAGCTTTTCGACACCCGATATCGTCGAGCTGAAGCCGGAGGTGCGCGTCATCGCCGCCCCGACCTCGGGGTTCGCCAGGATCGCGTCGAACAGCTTGTAGGCGTTCTCGGCGTTCGGCGCGTTGTTGACGATGTTCAGCGTGTAGCAGAAGCCGTAGGTGCCTTCCTTCGGCACGGAGAGCTTGACCGGCACGCCGTCCATGATCAGCTTGGCGGCCGGGCCCGACCAGGCCTGCGCCAGATGGATGTCCTCGTTGATGAACATCTGCTGCACTTCGCTCGCCGCATCGTAGTATTTGCGAACCATGTGCTTGTGCTTGATCAGGTGGTCGCGCGCTTGGCTGGCGGCCTTCTGAGCCTCCTCGACCTTGTCGGTGTAGGTGACGAAGTCGCCGTCATGGCCCAGATACTTCATGGTGATCGACATGAAGTCGCCCGCCATATAGGCGGTCAGGCCTTCGTACTTCTCGTCGAACATGATGCCCCAGCTGTCGGCCTCCGACACGTAGTCGGTGTTGCGCACGAGGCCTTCGTAGCCGGCAAGGATCGGCAATCCCCAAAGGTTGCCCTCGAAGCGCGCCCAGGCGGCGTCCTGATAGGCGGGGTTGAGGTTCGCCCAATTACGCAGCTTTGCCGTATCCAGCGCCTGCACCAGCTTGGAGCCGATGAACTGGCCGTAGCGGTGGCCGGCGACCGTCACGATGTCCGTGGTCGGGTTTGCGCCTTCCGCCGTCAAGAGATTGTACTGCTTGCCCTGGTCGTCGGTCAGGCGGATGCGAACCTCGATGCCTGTGTCCTTCTGGAACTGCTCGATGAAATCCTGCGGCAGGAACTTGTCATAGGTGGTGATGTTGAGAACCGAGCTCTCAGCACGCGCCGACCGGATGAGGTAAGGCGCGGTGAGCACCGTTGCACCGCCTGCCCCCAACAGCTTGAGCGCGTTCCTGCGATTGATCTTCTGCCCGATAATCATTTGTTTCTCCTCTCGCCTCCCAGCGTGACTTGATGGCGCCAGAGCGCGCATACGCGCTTCTGATCCCGTCGCCGATCGCGCAGCCGGATCGATCCAGTTGCAGCCTGCATAAAGATTGGCGCAGCAAATTTGGTCCGTCTAATTGTTTTTGAGCCTGCATCCATTCCAAAAGGTTATAGCCCAGAATTTAAGCCGGCACGGCAAACGGCGATATTTTGCGGGGGTCTTGGTCGGCCGGATTGTCAACCTCCGCGCGCAAAGCTAGGGTATGGGCAAGTTTGCCCCGAATGAAGTTATGAAATGAAGCGCGCACCGAACCTGCGACAAATCGAGGCTCTTAAAGCCGTGATCGAATGCGGCACGGTCAGCCGTGCCGCGGAAGTGCTGCATATCTCGCAACCCGCCGTGAGCAAGCTCCTGGCGCATCTGGAAGAAGATACGGAGCTTGAACTCTTCGACCGCATCAAGGGGCGGCTCATTCCTTCGGAGCATGGCATGCGGCTCTACAAGGAGATCGATCGTGTCTTCGCCGGCATCAAGCAGATCGAGCGCGCCGTCGACCTGATCCGGCGCGAGGAACTGGGGCAGATCTCGGTCGGTGTGATGCCGGCGCTTTCCGGCCTCTTCATCAGCGACACCAACAAGCGCTTTCTTGCGGGGCACGGCGACGCCTACATCTCGGTCGTGATCCGCAGTTCGCAGTTCATCGTCGAGTGGCTGCTTTCCAAGCAGGTCGATATCGGCCTCATCAACCGCAATACGGACAACCCCTACATCGAGTGCGTTCCCTTGCGCGGCGGAGACCTCGTCTGCATTGCGCCGCGCGACCATCGCTTCGCTGCGAAACAGGAGATCGTGCCCGCCGACATCCACGGCGAGCCCTATATCGGCTTTGCCGCGGACAACCGCATCCGGCAGAAGATCGAAAGCACGCTCGATGGCTATGGCACGCGGTTGAACTACATTATGGATGCGACCCTTGCGCCGGCGGTCTGCGAAATGGTCGCCAACGGACTGGGGATCGCGATCGTCGATCCGGTGTTCGCCTTCGGCCAGCGCGACCGGCTGACAATCAAGCCGTTTCTCCCCAGCATCGCGTCGGATCTCAGCCTCTGCTGGCTCCGCGAAACGAGAAACCGCCACCTGGTCGACGCCTATGTCGAGGCGACCCGCGCCACGGTGCAGGATATGCGGCTGGCGATGGAGGCGAGCTGAGGCCCTGTCGGCGGCCCGTGGGATTTCGCGGCTTTACAAGCCCCGCCCCACAGCCGAGATTTGCGGCCCCGACAAAATGGTGAACCATGCCGACCGCTCCCCTCCTTGTTGACGCATTTTCCGAAGCGCATATCCCCGAGATGCTCGACTGGTTTTCAAGCCTGGAGGCGCTGGTGCAATGGGGCGGCCCCGGCCTCTCCTTTCCGCTGCAAGCGGCACAGCTCGAAGCGATGCTCGCCGGAACCAAGGGTGCCGAACCTGAGCGCTTGATGTTTGCAGGCGTCGCCGACGGCAAGCTCGCCGGCCATGCGCAGGTGGCGCTCGACTGGGCAAACGGCGTCGGCCGCCTCGCCCGGGTTGCCATCAATCCACGCATGCGCGGCCAGGGCCTCGCCCAGCCTTTCCTCAGCGAAGTCACCCGCCGCTTTTTCGCCGACCCCGCCTTCGAGCGGCTGGAGCTCAACGTCTACACGTTCAACGAGGCGGCGATCCGCACCTACCGAAGCCTCGGCTTTTACGAGGAAGGCGTCAGACGCTCCTCCGCCAAGGTCGGAGATGCCAGGTGGGACACAGCGATTTATGGCATGCTTAGAGGCGAATGGGCCGACCGCACCGCCGCCGCTCAGTAAGGCAAGCCGACATAGTTCTCCGCCAGCGCCGTTTCTGCCGCCACCGAATGGGTGAGGTAGTCGAGTTCGGCTTCCTGGATGCGCTGGTCGAAATCGCCGGTATCCGGAAAACGGTGCAGCATCGTCGTCATCCACCAGGAGAAGCGCACCGCCTTCCACACGCGCGCCAGCGCCCGCGCCGAATAGGCGTCGATGCCGGCATTCGAGCGATCCTGGTAGTGTTCGCGCAGCCCCTCGAAGAGATAATGCACGTCGCTGGCGGCAAGGTTCAGACCCTTCGCGCCGGTTGGCGGCACGATATGGGCGGCATCGCCGACCAGGAACAGCCGGCCGAAACGCATCGGCTCGGCAACGAAAGAGCGCAGCGGCGCGATTGATTTTTCAAAGGACGGTCCCGTTACCATTGCTTCGGCATGATGCGACGGCAGCCGCCGGCGAAGTTCGTCCCAGAAGCGCGTGTCGGACCAATCCTCGATCTTTTCGCTCACCGCGCACTGGATGTAGTAGCGGCTGCGCGTCGTCGAACGCATCGAGCAAAGCGCGAAACCGCGCGGATGGTTGGCATAGATCAGTTCGTGGTCGACCGGCGGCACGTCGGCGAGAATGCCGAGCCAACCGAAGGGATAGACCTTCTCGAAGGTCTTGAGCGCCTTTTCCGGTACCGACTTGCGGCTGATCCCGTGAAAGCCGTCGCAGCCGGCGATGAAGTCGCAGTCGATGCGCTGCGCCGTGCCATCCTTCTCGAAGGTCACATAGGGCAGATGACCGTCGAAATCATGCGGTTGGACATTGGCCGCCTCGTAGATCGTGACAGCCCCTGAGCGCTCGCGATGCTCCATCAAGTCGCGCGTCAGCTCCGTCTGGCCATAAACCATGACGCGCTTGCCCCCGGTCAGTTGCCTGAGATCGATGCGGTGATCGCGGCCATCGAAGGCGAGCGAGAAGCCGTCATGCGGCAGGCCCTCCTGATGCATGCGCGCCCCGGCTTGAGCGCGATCCATCAGGCCGACCGTGCCTTCCTCCAGCACGCCGGCGCGCACGCGCCCGAGGATGTAGTCCTTGCTGACACGGTCGACAATGACATTGTCGATGCCCGCTTCCGTCAGCAACTGCCCGAGCAAAAGCCCTGACGGGCCCGACCCGATGATGACGACCTTGGTGCGCATGCTCTCCTCCGGAATTGCTCTTTGTCAGAATTGTCTTTTGGCAAAATCTGCGCCGGGCCGGCTTCGCTCTCAATGGACAAATCCGCCATGAAATTGCACAAATCGAACATGGCTTCAGGATGTGCGGTATGAAGAAGACGGTTCCGACCTACGAACTCTACGGCGAAAAGACCGGAGAACGGCCGGATTTCTGGCTGCATTGCGAGACTATTCCGTCACGAAGCAGCCTCTACCACTGGGAGATCGGGCTGCACCGGCACGAGAGCTTCTTTCAGATCTTGTACATTGCCGGCGGCTCCGGCGATGCGGTCTTTGGCAATGCGGTCAACATGATCGAACCGCCGATGGTCATTACCGTTCCGCCGGCGCTCAGCCACGGCTTCCGCTTCTCGCGCGACACTGACGGCTTCGTCTTCACCATCCTTGCTTCGCACTTGAAGACAACGCCCGGCGAGCGCAGCCGCCTTGGCGCCTGGCTCGCCGTCCCGCACCTGATCCGGCTCGACGGCCGCGAAGATGCTGCCTACATCGCAGCAACCCTCACACGTCTTGCCAGGGAATGGGAAACCAGCCGCGGCAACCGCGCCGATCTTCTGGACGCCTACCTGACCGCCGCGCTGACGCTGACGGCCCGTCTCGACGAGACGAGCGACGACCGGGATGATAGCAGCCAGAGTGAAAACGAGCGGCGGGTCCAGCGCTTCCAGGCGCTTTTGCAGCAGCACCTCCGCTCGCATTGGCCGGCCGCCGCCTATGCCCGCGAACTCGGCCTGTCGCAAACCCATCTCAACCGGATCACGCGCGCCGTTGCCGGCCTCAGCGCGCACGAGATGATTTCGCGAAAGCTCGTCGGCGAAGCAAAGCGCGAGCTCGTTTTCACCCGCGCCAACGTCCAGGAAATCAGCTTCCGCCTCGGCTTCGCAGACCCCGCGTATTTCTCCCGCTTTTTCCTGCGCCAGACGGGCGTGACGCCCCGCGCCTGGCGGCTTGCGGAACGAGACAGGCTCGGTGCGTAGGAAGGCGGGGTCAGGGCGCCGCGGTCCAGTCCTCGACTCGCAAGCCGGGCACACGATCGAACTCCCGCCGGTTGTTGGTCACGAGGATCAAGCCTTGAGACCGTGCATGACCCGCGATCAACTGATCGTAAGGCCCTATCGGCGTGCCACTGCGGGCGAGTTCGGCGCGCAACTGTCCGGTATGGCTGGCTGCCGCCTGATCGTAGTTGAGAACCTCAAGACGCGCGGCAAACCCCTCTATGACCGATAGGTTACGCTCGGGCATTGCGGATCTTTCCGCGCCGTAGATCAACTCCATCAGGCTGACCGAGCTGATGCACAGTTGGCCGTGATGCCTGTTGAACGCCTCACGAACCTGCTGCGGCCGGTTCTTGACCGTGTAGATGCAGATATTGGTGTCGAGCATGTATTTCAACATCAGAGTGGCTCGCGTTCCTGGGCCTCCGGCTGCTCTCTCTGCACCATGAAATCGGCTGTGACGAGCTCGCCGTCGAACCAACTGTCCCAGGCCTCGCCTGCGGGTGTAATGATGCGCGTTCGCCCCACCGCGACGATATCGACGCGTTTGACGTCCTCCGGAAGCGCTACGGCCCTCGGCAGCCGGATCGCCTGACTACGATTGGTGAGAAAAACTGCGCCCTGTTCCGACATTGTCGCCTCCGGGATATACCTTGAATATATCCAAGATGGTTTCAGCCACAGGATATGTCAATGGGATATACGCGACCTTTCGCGGCTGCCGATCGCAGTTCTGCGAGGCCGCTTTGTCACGTTCGGTGCCACTGCATCCCCACCTCGACGATCCAAAAAGCTTTTTGCAACGACTCAAAACGGGAGCAGAATCAAGATCGGGTCCGAGGGGGATCCGGAGGAAATACGGAGGAAGACATGGCAGTACGCGATCCGTCGCCCTCGTTGTACAACGAGGATCTGGCACCGGCCGAGGAGCGCCGGTGGGGCGCTTTCAGCATCTTCAATGTGTGGACATCCGACGTGCATAGCCTGTGGGGATACTACCTCGCAGCAAGCCTGTTCCTGCTCTGCGGCAGCTTCATAAACTTCGTCATCGCGATCGGCATCGGCTCGCTGGTGATCTTCTTCCTGATGAGCCTTGTCGGCAATGCGGGCGTACGCACCGGCGTGCCCTTCCCCGTTCTCGCCCGCGCCTCCTTCGGTACCTTCGGCGCCAACGTTCCGGCGCTGGTGCGCGCCGTCGTCGCCTGTTTCTGGTACGGCGCCCAGACAGCGGCTGCCTCCGGCGCGATCGTGGCGCTTCTCATTCGCAACGAAAGCATGCTGGCCTTCCATCAAAACAGCCACATGCTCGGCCACTCGACGCTTGAGGTCATCTGCTACGTCGTCGTCTGGTCGCTGCAATTGCTTATCATCCAGCGCGGCATGGAGACCGTTCGCAAATTCCAGGATTGGGCAGGCCCGGCCGTCTGGATCATGATGCTGATCCTTGCCGTCTACCTGATCGTCAAATCAGGGACGTTCTCGTTCGGTTCGGAAATCCCGCGCGACGTGCTCGTCGAAAAGACCAAGGACGCAGGCGTTCCGTGGGAGCCCGGCAGCTTCCCGGCGCTGGCCGCGGTCGCCGCCACCTGGATCACCTACTTCGCAGCGCTCTATCTGAACTTCTGCGACTTCTCGCGCTATGCAACCGACGTGAAGACGCTACGCAAGGGCAATCTCTGGGGCCTGCCGATCAACCTGCTCGCCTTCTGCCTGGTCGCCGGCGTGACGACGACCGCCGCCTTTGCCGTCTATGGCGAAGTGCTGCTGCATCCGGACCAGATTTCGGCGAAATTCGACAGCTGGTTCCTGGCGCTGCTTGCAGCCCTTACCTTCGCCGTCGCGACGCTCGGCATCAACGTGGTGGCGAACTTCGTGTCGCCGGCCTTCGACTTTGCCAACGTCTTTCCGCGGCAGATCAACTTCAAGCGCGGCGGCTACATTGCGGCGCTGATTGCGCTCATCCTCTATCCGTTCGCCCCTTGGGAAACGGGGGCTGCGCATTTCGTCAACTTCATCGGCTCGACGATGGGGCCGATCTTCGGGGTGATGATGGTGGATTATTATTTGATCCGCCGCGGCCAGCTGAATGTCGAAGCACTCTATCACGAGGAGGGCGAGTTCCGCTTCCAGGGCGGCTGGCACGGCAGCGCCTTTATCGCCTTTGCCATCGGCGCGCTGTTCTCCTCGATCCTGCCGACCTTCACCAACATCCTGCCCGCCTGGTGGGGAATCTATGGCTGGTTCTTCGGCGTCGCCATCGGCGGGGCGATCTACTACGTCTTAAGGATCGGCGCACGCAAGCCGGCCTTTGCGGCCTAGTTATTGCGCAGCATGCCCGGTTCAACACCGGGCATGCTGTCGCATTTTCAGTTTTTCTTCGGGAGGCCGAGGATTTCGCGAACGCCGTTCTTGGTGAAGGGCTGCGCCAGTTGTGCCAGGAAGCCTTGGGCGATCTGGCCTTTGATGCCGATGTTAGTGGAGGACGGACGGTCAGGGTTGTAGTACGTGCCGAACAAAAGGTCCCAGACCACGACGTTCTCGCCGTAGTTCATGTTGCCTTCGCGAAGGTCCTTCGAGTGATGCCAGCGGTGCAGCCGCGGCGTGCTGAAGAGATAGTCGAAGGGGCCGGTGCGCATGTCGACGTTGCAATGGGTAAGAATGCCCATGAAGGCCGTGACCGCGCCGAGCCACCAGAAAACGTGCAACGGAGCGCCCAGGCAATAGAGCGGGATCTGGCTCATGGCGATCTTGAACAGCGAATCGGCCACGTGGAAGCGGCCGGTATTGATGACCCAGAGCCGAACGACGCTGTGATGCAGCGCGTGAAACCGCCAGAAGAACAGCTTTTCGTGGGCGATCCGATGCGACCAATAGAGGCCGAATTCGGCAACGACCACGGCGATAGCCACCTGAAACACCATCGGCCAATCCGATGGCCAGAGACCAAACTTGAGCGCTGCGAGCGGCTGCAGGATGTTGGCGGCATACATGGGAAAGACGGCGGCGATCAGGCCAGCCGCCTGCAGCAGGCCCTTCGTCGCCAGCGTGTGGCCGATATCGTTCACCGTTTCGCCATCCGATTGCAGCCAGCCCCGCTCGTAGGGAATGTAGCGTTCGAGAAGAAACAAGATGAAGACGGCAGCCGCATAGACCGCCACGAATCCGACCATAGGCTCTGCGCTCGCGAACGCGTAGTAGGCGCCGAGCAGTCCACCGAAAAGCACCAGCGGCCAGGACAGATACCCAAGCACTAATCTGAAAACCTGTCCGAGCCTCGACACGGTGGCTCTGCGCTCTGCCTTCATCAACGATGCTCCATCCATTCAAGCAGTTCCCGGCATGTGCGCGGCCGACCGTCGCTGACGCGTCCGTTGCTGCATGCATCCAGGCGATGGTCCTGCTCGGACCAGCCGCCTCGTCCATGCCGGTACATGCGTCTGATCTCGGCGCAGGTTCGCGGCGTTCCATCACTTAGCCGACCATCACGACAGGGATCGTACAAAGGCTGCACGGTCCGATACGGATTGTCCGCAATCCACATTCCCTTTTCTTCGGCATGGCTCGGGCTCGCGCTGAAGAGGATCATCCACATCGGTAAAATGGCCAGGCGCATCGACAACGTCCTTTGTTGAAACGTTGCACGAGCTTTGCGGGGGGTGGGTTGCACCAGCATTGCAGGAGACGGGAAGATGCAATCAGTCGCTTGCGGATGCAACCGCTCATTGACGATGAAAAGAGAATCCAGCATTCTCTTTTCATCGTCAATGGAAGCTGGACAGATGCGCGCCCCCAATCCCGAATTTTCGCAACAGGAAACGGACGACTTTTCCGCGCTGGACGCAACGGAACAGGCGCGTCTCGTCTCGACGGGCCAAGCCTCGCCGCTCGAACTCGTCGATGCCGCCATCCGGCGCATCGAGCGGGTCGAGCCGCACGTCAACGCCCTTGCATCCGCGAATTTCGACCACGCGCGCAAGTGCGCCGGAGCTCTTCGGCCGCACGCGGACATGCCGTTCCCGGGCGTACCGACCCTGCTCAAGGATCTGCTTGCCTATCCCGGCCATCAGGCCGGCTTCGGCTCTCGCCTCTTCAAGGGACAGCCCGCCCCAGCCGGATCGGATTACACGGACGCGATCGACAAGGCCGGTCTGATCGTTCTTGGAAAGACGACCACATCGGAGTTCGGCCTGCTCGGCACCACCGAAACCCTCGCCCATGGCGCGACGCGCAACCCCTGGAATTTTGCCCTTTCGACCGGCGGCTCGTCCGGCGGCGCGGTGGCGGCCGTTGCCTCCAGCATGGTGCCGATCGCCCACGCGTCCGACGGCGGCGGCTCGATCCGTGGCCCCTCCTCGTTCTGCGGGCTATTCGGTTTCAAGCCGAGCCGGGACCGCACGGTGAATGCCGGCCTGCCGCCGGCGATGCCGACGGCGCGGCTGATCAGCGACCATTGCGTCAGCCGTTCCGTGCGCGACAGCGCCGCGTGGCTGGCGGCGACCGAGCGGCAGGACCTGGCGCGGCCAATGCCTGCGATCGACGATATGCGCCGCGGCCCGCAGAAGCGGCTGCGCATTGGCGTCTATCGCCATGATGTTTTCGGGCGCGGCGTGTCTGAAGCGGTCGAGGACGCGCTCAACGCGGCGATCACGTTGTGCACGGTTTTGGGGCACGAGGTCGTCGAATGCGCGGGGCCTGACGTCAACGCGCAGGAAACCAGCCGCGCCTTTTTCAATCTGACCGGGATCGTTCTGTCCGGCCTGTTCGACCAGGTCGCGGCCGCAATGGGCGGCGCCTTCGACGAGACCTTGTTCGAGCCCTACACGGTCGAGCTCGTCCGCCGCGCGAGGCGGCTGCCGGAGGCGGCAATCATGGAGGCGATCGGCGCGACGAAGAGGGCCGAGGCGAGCGCAAATCAGACGATCTCCGGCTATGACGTGCTGCTTTCGCCCACCGTCCCCTTCACGGCCTTTCCGCTGGGGACGCAAGGACCGACCGAGGATGCAGACCAACTCATCGCGTTTACGGAACGCCTCGCCGGCTTCACCAATGTGGCGTCCTTTGCCGGATGGCCCGCCATGTCGGTGCCGCTTTGCTGGTCGCGCGAGGGGCTGCCGGTCGGCTGCCATTTCGCTGCAGCAACGGGCGAGGACGCGCTGCTCTTCTCACTCGCCTTCCAGCTGGAAGAAGCTGCCCCCTGGCAACCAAGGCTCACCGAGCTTGCAGAAAGGCTCGCATGCCCCAGCGCCTGAAGCAGGAAGTGCGCGAGCGTCTGCTTGCGGCAGCGGCAGCGGTGTTTGCCGAGCAAGGGTTCGAAAAGGCCCGGCTGGCCGATGTGGCGGAACGGGCGGGTACGAGTTCGAGCAACATCTACAAGTACGTCGCCGACAAGGAAGCGCTGTTTTATGAGATCGTGACACCGGCGCTCGCCGGGCGATTGTTGCGCTTGCTGCGCGCCCGTGTACGAGAACTGCGATCGATCGGCGATTGGCTGCAGGCCGATGCTTCCGGATCCGAACGTGCCCGGGCGCTGCTGTCCTTCTGGATCGACCAGCGGCTCGTGGTGCTGATCCTGCTTCGCGGGGCCGATGGGACGCGCTACGCCCATGTCCGCAAGCTGATGATCCGGGAGATGGTGCGGCTGGCTTCCGGCTACCTGACCGACAAGGGCGGCGAGCAAGCCCTGACGCCTTTGATGGGTTTCATGCTCGAGCGAACCTTCACTCGAACGCTGGACACCATTGCCGATACGCTCAGCGAATACAGCGACGCCCCGTCTATCCAGTCGGCCATTTCCCTCTTCTGGCGCTACCAGCTTGCGGGGCTGCAATCGCTTCTGGACCCGGACGCGTTGGGCGGTGATCGTCAAGCCTTCACAGGCCCCGATCAGTCGTCCGAATAGCGCTCTTCGCGCCACGGGTCGCCGCGCATGTGGTAGCCGTTCCGCTCCCAGAAGCCGGGCATGTCGCCTTCGCGAAAATCGATACGCGTCAGCCACTTGGCACTCTTCCACAGATAAAGATGTGGAACGACGAGCCGCATCGGTCCGCCATGGGTGCGGCCGATCGGTTGGCCCTCCCAGTCGGTCGCAAGGATCGCGTCTTCGGAGGCGAAATCCGCAAGTGGCATGTTCGTGGTGTAGCCGTCATAACTCGTCAGCATGACATGGCTCGCCTCAGCCTTCGGCATCACCTGGTCGAGCAGATCACGTGTGGTCACGCCTTGCCAGCGGTTGTCGTAGCGCGACCACGTCGTCACGCAATGCATGTCGGAGAGACGGTCGCTCTGCGGCAAAGCCTTGAAGGCGGCCCAGTCGAGCGACAGGGGATGCTCGACGTGACCGGTGATATCGAGCCGCCAGCTTTCCGTCCGGATGATCGGCTGCTGGCCGAGGTCGAGCACCGGCCAGTCCTTGACCAGATGTTGCCCGGGCGGAAGGCGCTCGTCCTCGGGGCGCACGATCCGCCCCGTCAGGAACTTGCCATCGGCGGCCCAGCGCCGCTTCGTCGTCGTGAGCTTGGTTTCCGGCGGATGCGCGTCGTCGGTCATGATGCTCTCCTCCCCAACCCCGAATTCACTCGCCAAGCGAAAGTAAGAAGGGCGCGACGGCGGAAGGTCAAGCGCAGCTTCAAAAGTTGTTATCTCAGCACCAGCCGGAGCGCCGCTTGCGTTTCCTTGAGCAGCGGCAGGTAACGCTCGACCATCTCCGCTGCGGCCACGTGGGCTGCCGGCGCGCCGATGTTCAGCGCCGCAACGATCCGGCCGCGGTCGTTTTCGAGCGGCACTGCGATCGAACAGAGACCGAGTTCCAGTTCCTGATCAATCAGCGCATAGCCCTGGTCGCGCACACGGCGAAACTCGGCGATCAGGTCCTCCGGATCGGTCTTCGTATAGGGCGTGTTTGTCTTGAGGTTCGATCGGGAAAGGATCTCTCGTGCCTCATGCTCCGGCAGTGCCGCGAGCCATACCCGCCCCATGGAGGCGCAATAGGCCGGCAGGCGCGACCCCGTCGTCAGGTTGATCGACATCACCCGCTTTTGCGAGGCGCGGGCGATGTAGACGATCTCGGTTCCATCCAAGACCGAGGCCGAGGCGCTCTGCCCGGCGCGGTCGGACAATTGGTCGAGATAAGGTTGGATGATCGTCGGCAGCGGCGTTGCCGAGAGATAGGCATGGCCAACGCGCAGGATCTTCGGCGTCAGCGCGAAGAACTTGCCGTCATAGTCTGCATAGCCGAGCTCGGAGAGGGTCAGCAGCGACCGGCGCACCGTCGCCCGGTCAAGCCCGGTAATCTTTGACGCCTCGGCGATCGACAGTTTCGGCCGGGTTTCATCGAAGGCTTCGATCACTGCCAACCCGCGCGCAAAGCCGCTGACGAAGTCCGTTTCACGCATCCTTGCCTCCCAAATCATCGCCAACGATTTTGTGCGATATACGAACAAAAGTCAAATATCGCACAAAATATTTGACCGAGCGTTTCGATCGGCGCTTATTGGCATCCGGAAGAGGAAGGCGCCGGCTGCCCGTGGGGCGACGAAGGCCACGAACAGATCACTGAGACCAAGAGAGGAAACATGGCGAAGATCGTTTCGCTCGCCGAGGCTGTCGGCGACAATGTCAGGGATGGCGACACCGTCGCCATGGAAGGCTTCACCCATCTGATCCCCTATGCCGCGGGGCATGAGGTGATCCGCCAGGGTCGCAAGGACCTCTATCTGGTGCGCATGACGCCGGACATTCTCTATGACCAGCTGATCGGCGTGGGTGCGGCGCGTGGCATGAAGTTTTCCTGGGGCGGCAATCCCGGCGTCGGCTCGCTACATCGCTTCCGCGACGCCGTCGAAAACCAGTGGCCGCGGCCGCTCGAGATCGAAGAGCATTCCCACGCGGCGATGGCCAACGCCTATGAGGCGGGTGCCGCCAACCTGCCGTTTGCGACGCTGCGTGGTTACATCGGCGCCGACCTGCCGAAGGTAAACCCCAACATCAAGTCGGTCACCTGCCCGTTTACCGGCGAAGTGCTTGCGGCCGTACCGGCGATCCGCCCTGACGTCACGATCATCCACGCCCAGCGCGCCGACAGGAAGGGCAACGTGCTGATCGAAGGCATCGTCGGCGTGCAGAAGGAGGCGGTTCTTGCCGCCAAGCGCTCGATCGTCACGGTCGAGGAGATCGTCGACGAACTCGACCCTCCGTCGCCCAATTCCCTCGTACTGCCGAGCTGGGCCGTCACATCGGTTGCCCACGTTCCGGGTGGCGCCTTCCCGTCCTATGCGCACGGTTACTTTCCGCGCTCCAACGCCTTCTACATCGGCTGGGACGAGATCGCCCGCGACCGCGATAGCTTCACCGCCTGGATCAAGGAAAACGTGCTCGACGCCGGGCCGGAAGATTTCGCCAAGCATGCCGGCAACAAACCGGCAAAAGCGGCCTGAGGGAGGATAGGATGAGCGATTTTACCCCCACCGAAATGATGACCATCGCCGCTTCCCGGGCGCTCTCCAACGACGACGTCTGCTTCGTTGGCATCGGCGCGCCCTCGGCCGCCTGCAACGTCGCGCGGCTGACGCATGCACCCGATATCACGCTGATCTACGAGAGCGGCACGGTCGGCACCAAGCCGGATGTGCTGCCGCTTTCGATCGGCGATGGCGAACTCTGCGACACGGCCCTTTTCACCGTGTCGGTGCCGGAGATGTTCCGCTACTGGCTGCAGGGCGGGCGTATCACGACAGGCTTCCTCGGTGGCGCCCAGATCGACAAGTTCGCGAACCTCAACACCACGGTCGTCGGCCCCTATGACCACCCGAAGGTGCGTCTGCCCGGTGGTGGCGGCGCTCCGGAGATTGCCTCCAATTGCGGCCGCATCTTCATCACCATGGCGCTCTCCAGGCGCGGCTTCGTCGAGAAGCTGCCCTTCATTACCTCCATGGGCCACGGCGACGGCGGCGACCACCGCGAACGGTTGGGCATGAAGACCAAGGGACCGACGCGCGTCATCACCGACCTCTGCATCCTGGAGCCGCATCCGCAAACCAAGGAACTGACCGTCGTTTCGATCCATCCCGGCGTCACGCGCGAGCAGATCGTCGAGAATTGCGGCTGGGCGATCAGGTTCGCCGAGGAAGTGATCGAGACGCCGGCCCCGTCCGAACTCGAACTCAAGACCCTTCGTGACATCAACGCTCGCACCAAGAAGGCGCATCAGGGCGACAAGGAGGCTGCGTGATGGCCGAGGCTTTCATCTGCGACTACATCCGCACCCCGATCGGCCGGTTCGGCGGCTCACTCTCATCGGTCAGGGCCGACGATCTCGGCGCGGTCCCACTTCGCGCCCTGATGGAGCGTAATGCCGATGTCGACTGGGACGCCGTCAACGACGTGATCTTCGGCTGTGCCAACCAGGCGGGCGAGGACAACCGCAACGTCGCCCGCATGTCACTGCTCCTGGCCGGCCTGCCGGTCGGCGTCACCGGCACGACGATCAACCGGCTTTGCGGCTCCGGCATGGATGCGGTCATCACGGCAGCCCGCGCCATCAAATCGGGCGAAGCCGAGCTGATGATCGCCGGTGGCGTCGAGAGCATGTCACGCGCGCCCTTCGTGATGCCGAAGGCCGATGCCGCCTTCTCCCGCAACGCCGAAATCTACGACACGACCATCGGCTGGCGCTTCATCAATCCCCTGATGAAGAAGCAATATGGCGTCGATTCGATGCCAGAGACGGGCGAGAACGTCGCGGCTGACTTTCACGTCAGCCGCGAAGACCAGGATGCGTTTGCTGTGCGCAGCCAGGCAAAGGCAGCGGCTGCGCAGGCCAATGGCCGGCTGGCGAAAGAGATCGTTTCGGTGACGATCCCGCAGCGCAAGGGCGAGCCCGTTATTGTCGATCGCGACGAGCACCCGCGCGCGACGACGATGGAGGTGCTTGCCAAGCTCGGCACGCCCTTCAGACAAGAAGGCGGCACGGTGACCGCCGGCAACGCCTCCGGCGTCAACGATGGCGCAACGGCCCTGATCATCGCCTCGGAAGCGGCAGCGAAGAAATACGGCCTCAGGCCGATCGCCCGCATCCTCGGTGGGGCTACCGCCGGCGTACCGCCGCGCATCATGGGCTTCGGCCCGGCTCCGGCATCGAAGAAGCTGATGGCCCGCCTCGGTCTCACGCAGGCGCAATTCGACGTGATCGAACTCAACGAGGCCTTCGCCTCGCAAGGGCTCGCCACGCTTCGCGACCTCGGCATTGCCGACGACGACCCGCGCGTTAACCGCAACGGCGGCGCGATCGCACTCGGCCACCCCCTCGGCATGTCTGGCGCCCGCGTCACCGGCACGGCGGCACTCGAACTGCACGAGACCGGTGGGCGCTATTCGCTGTCGACCATGTGCATCGGCGTCGGCCAGGGCATCGCCGTAGCGCTGGAACGGGTCTGACCACGGAAAAAGTACCGTATGAAACGCAAAGAGCCCGGCCTGTTTCCAAGGCCGGGCTCTTTGCTTTTGGGTGCTGCGTCGGTCGGCGGGCGATAATCTGCCTTCCGGTCACTCCGACCAGATCGCGACGTCGACCGGGCCGAGCTTGCGGCCACCGACATGGAAGGTTGCGCCCGCAGACGCCGGCACGTCCACGGCCGTCTTGCCGTAGTTGAAGGCGAAAGTGAGCTTGCCGCGGCGGGTGATGCGCAGATCGCCAAGATCGGCGAGCGCCTCGACCGAAGCCCAGCCGAGCGCATCGCCAATCACCTTGTCCAAGAGCTCGCCGCGTGCACCCGTTGCCATGTAGCGTGCCTTGTCGTTGCCGACGAGCGCCGGAGCGCCATTGCGATAGTCGCCCTCGAAGGTCGCAAGCACGGTTTCGTTGGTGCGAACCGTCTCGCGCCAGACGCCGGCCGGATAGGTCTCGTTGCCGTAAAGCACACTCTCGCCGTGGAATTCCGGCAGCGACTCGACACGCGCGACGCTGACGTCGATCAGCGCGGCGAGCGGACCCGGCGGCAGGCCCTCCGGAATATGCATGTCCTCGGTCTTGCTGCCACTGCGCGGTCCGAAAAGCACCTTGGCACCCGACGCCGCAAGCTTTTCGACAAAGGCCTGTTCGGGGATCACGAGGTCGGGTGCCAGCACCAGCTGGTAGCCTTCGAGGTCCGAGTGCTGGCCGATGATGTCGACATCGACGCCGAGGCGGGCGACGGTCGAATACCAGTCGAGCGCGATCTGCGAAGCCAGATAGGTGCGGCCCTGCGGCAGCGCCCGGGTCGCCCAGCGCGAATTGTAGTCGAGCAGGATCGCGACTTTCGCCTTCTCGCGGCGCTCACCCTTCGGCAGACGCTTCATTTCCTCGGCAACCTGCGCGACTTCGAGATAGCCCTGGTCAGCCTCGCTGTTCGGAAGCAGCAGACCCGCATGGAACTGTTCCTGCGCAAACGGCACCTGGCGCCAGCGGAAATAGGAGACCATGTCGACGCCGTGGGCATAGGCGAGCCAGGTCCAGAGCCGCACCATGCCGTCGGCCGGCGACTGATTGTGCGAGGCCCAGTTTACCGGGCCCGGCTGCTGCTCCATCACCCAGACGCGGCCGTTGCCGACGGCGCGGTAGAGATCGTGGTTGAAGGCCGGTTGGTCGGGATCGCCGACGCGCAGATACCGGCCCTTGTCTTCCGACGAGAGACGACCATTGAGCAGGCCACCCATCGGATAGACGTCCCACGACGCGATATCGATGTCCTCGCCGACCTTGTAATGGTCGAAGTCGGTGTTCTGCGACATGAAGTTGTGCGTCACCGGACGGCCCGGCGAGTGCTTGCGGATGATGTCGACCTGCGCCTTGTTGAAGCTCTTCACCTGGTCTGAGGAGAAGCGGATGTAGTCGACGATATGGGTCGGGCTCGGCTCTTCGACGAGGTTGTTCGGAAGCTCGACCTCGTCGAAGCTCAGATAGTTCATCGCCCAGAAGGCCGTACCCCAGGCGCGGTTCAGCTCGTCGACCGTGCCATAGCGGGCCTCAAGCCATTCGCGGAAGGCGCGCAGCGCCTCGTCGGAATAGCTGTAGATCGTGTCGTGGTCGCCGTACTCGTTATCGGTTTGCCAGGCATGGACGAAGGCGTTTTTGCCGTAGCGCTCGGCCATGGCTTCGGAAATCCGCGCCGCCTCGATGCGGTAGCGGCGGCTGGAGAAGCAGTAGTGACGGCGGGCGCCGAACTTGCGCACCACACCCTTGACGTCGACGGGCAGGATGTCCGGGTAGCGGTCGATCAGCCACTTCGGAGGTGCGGCGGTCGGTGTTCCCAGAATGACCTTAAGACCGGCCTTGCCGAGCACCTTGATCGCGTCGTCCAGCCACTCCCAGTGGAATTCGCCCGAGCGGGGCTCGATCTTCGCCCAGGCGAATTCGCCGATGCGCACCCAGGCAAGGCCGAGCTCGACCATGCGGCGGGCATCCTCTTCCCATTTTTCGCGCGGCCACTGCTCCGGATAGTAGCAGACGCCGAGTTCCAGCATGTCCGTCTGCTGTTCTTTGGCGTTGAAGCGGTTCGATCTCGTCAGGGGCATGTGCACGGGTTCCGGTCCTTCGTCATGTCTTACGGCCGGTTGGGTCCGACCTCGGGTTTTGTCTGTGCGCCCTCGAATATAAACGTTTATATTCAAGGGCATGAATGAGCGCCCTGAGCGGGCGTGAAATTCGTCAACGGTTCGGGTTCAAGCGGTCGTCGCAACGCTCGATCAGGTTCGGCATGAGCAGCGTCTGCAGCGCTTCCGGCGGCTCACCCTCCATGCGCCTGAGGATATAGGCGCCGAGCAGGCTGCTCGGCTCGCTGATCGGCAGGTAATAGGTGGTGATCGGCGGCGCGAAATACTGGCTGACGTTGAGATCGTCGGTGGCGTTGATCACCGCATCGCGGCCATGCACCAGCCCGCGCTCGTGGAAGCCCGAGAAGGCGCCGAGCGCGGAGGCTTCATTGGCGCAGATATAGGCGGTCGGCGGGTTGCCGAGCTCCGACATGGTCAGCACGTTCTCGCGGCCGAAAGCCGGCGTCAGACGGCCATGGGCGACGAGCGCCGGATCATAGGGAAGCCCCGCGACATCAAGCGCATGCCTGTAGGCTTCGTGCCGGGTGATGCCGTAGCTTAAGTCCGAGAGCGGGTTGAGCAGCGCGATGCGGCGATGACCGCGCTCGGTGAGCCGCGCCATCGACACCCGGATCATCTGCTCGTTGTCGGCATCGACATAGGCATGCGGCGCATTGTGAATGCTGGTGCCATAGGTGACGAAGGGGAAATCGGCCGCCTGCATCGTGCGGATGCGGGGATCGTCGGCGCGGGTGCCCGAGATGATGATGCCATCGGCCTTCTTCAGCGAAACGATCTGCTTGATGACCGCCTGGCTCTCCTCGAAATTGCGGACCGCATAGAGCGAGACGCGATAGGGACTGTCTTCCAGCGCCCAGGAAATGCCGCTCAGGAGCTGGGCGTATTCGACGCCTTCCCATTCGTTCTGCTTCGGACCCGGCGCGGTCATGATGGCTGCGACCTGATAGGTCTTGCCGGTGCGTAACTGCACGCCATGCATGTTCAGTTCGTAGCCGACGCGTTCCGCCGCTTCGATCACGATCGCGCGCGTCTCCGGACGAACCTGAGGCGAATGCTTCAGGGCCTTGGAAACGGTGGCGATGGAAAGCCCCGTCTCCTGCGCAATGGTCTTGATCGTCGGTCTCTGCATGGCGGTTCTGCTCGTCACGGGTTGTCAGCGCTGAGCGATGCTGCCAGCACAAGATAGACTGCGGATGTCCAGGCGAATGCGCGATCGCGAAGGCCCCTCCCCGAGCGCGCGTCGAAGTTTTCGGCCATACCGCTTTTGCTCGCAAGTGAACAGAACTTTTCCGCGACTTCGCGCGCGAGCTCAATCTTCCCTTGCCGGCGCAGTCCATCCCAGAGAAGCAGTGTGGTCGGCGCCCAAATCGGCCCGCGCCAGTAACCGTCGTCTTCGTAGAAGGAACTCTTCGGGCTTTCCGTCGCCGGGCCCCATTCGGTGATGAAGCCGCCAGCGACGAGCCGCGCGGCCAGCTTCTCGCGCATGTCGGGCGTCAGCCGCGAACCGAGCAGCAGCGGCATGAACTGGATGAGGTTTTCGCCCGGCAGTATCCGCTCCGGATCCGCAGCGAGCCGGGCGCCAAAGGTGTCGCCGGTCCAGAGGCGCTCGAACAGCAGCACCTGCAGGTCGTCTGCCTTCTGCCGCCACACCGCCCGGCGTTCTCGATCGTCTTCAAGAAGCTCGGCCAATGCCTCGCAGGCAAGGATCAGGAAAACCGGCAGATCCGGCGAGATCACCGGGCCGCCTTCGGCAAAGAAGGTGGCGTTGTCCCAGCCGCTGTCGTTGCCGTGGAAATAGGACGGCAGGCTCGTGGCATCTTTGCGTCCATGGGTCAGCCAGTAATCGACCTGTCGGCCGATGGCGTCGCGCAGGTAGGACTTGCGCTCCGCTGTCAGGAAGCCCGGATTGGCAGCTGCGATCAGCGACACCGCCCAACCGTGCACCGGCGGCTTGGTGAAGGCAAAGAGCACGTCGCGGTCGTTGATGTAATCCGGCAGCAGGCCGGAGGCGTCCTGGTGGTCGAAGATTGCTGCGAACTGATCGAAGGCGAGATCCTGATCGAAGGCCGCAACGCCCAGCGCCGAAAAGGCGTTGTCCCAGCTCCAGATGTTGATCATGTGGTTCTTGGACATGTAGATCGCCGGCCGCGTCAACGCGCCACCGGCCGGCACGCCGTTCGCCCAGAGCAGATAGCTTGCCAGCCGATGCGCCTCGCCCTGGCCGTCAACACCTCCGGGAACGCGCGCGTGCCACACAGAGAATTCTGCCTTCGCATCCGAAAGCGCCTCGGCGAACCGACCGGGCCGATCAGCCGGCGGCACGGTGCGGAAGAAGTCGACATTGCCCTCGAAGGCACCGGTCCCCGAAAAGGCGAAGGACACGTCTTCGGAATGATCGCGCTGCCAGGCGCCGGTGACCTTCAGGTCGCCGGTGATCGCCCGCGGGATGAACTTGACGTTTTCGACCGCAGCGACGAGGCAATCCTCTCCGTTCGGCGTGCGGTAGACATAATCGTAACGCGAGCCTTCGAGATGAAAGCGTACGCCGGCTTGTCTGCCGGATATGTGCAGCCGCTCCCCTTCGCCGATGACGAAGGTGACTTCGCCGTCACCGACGCGTGCGTCGAGTCGTTCGGGTGAAAGCACGAGCACCGGGGCCACGGCCCTGCCTTCCGCATCGAGAAATTCCACGCGGCAGAGGCGACCGAGCGATGGCCGCTCGTCGCCGCCTGCCACGTGGCGGAGATAAAGTGCCCGCTCGCCGTCGCGGCCCGGCACGCGCATCATCGAGAGCGTCAGGAACCGGCCCCTGCGGCTGAAGGGCACGGTATCGATGTCGAACAGCATGCCGTTATCCCTTCACCGACGAGCCGACTGCGCCATCCATGATGTAGCGCTGGGCGACGAAGAAGAGGGCGAGCGGCGGCAGGCAGAGGATGACCGTGATCGCGGCGATCGAGGTCACGTCCACCTCGTGCAGGCCCTTGAACATGGAGAGGCCGAGCGTGAGGGTGTATTTCGACTGGTCGTTGAGGAAGATCAACGGGCCGAGATAGTCGTTCCAGGCATTCATGAAGTGGAAGGTGCCGACCAGCACCAGGGCCGGCATCATCAGCGGCAGATGGATGCGCCAGTAGATGTCGAAAGCGTTGGCGCCATCCATGCGGGCCGCCTCGTCGATCTCCATGGGCACAGTCATGATGTACTGGCGCAAAAGGAAGACGAAGAAAGCATCGGCGAAATAGGCGGGCACGATCAAGGGCTTCAGCGTGTTGATCCAGCCGAGCAGGTTGAACTCCATGTAGAGCGGGATCATCTTCACGTCCCACGGGATCATCATGGTGGCGAGCAGCAGGATGAACAGCGGGTCGCGGCCGGGGAAGCGGAAGCGGGCAAAGCCATAGGCAACCAGCGACGACGAGATCAGCTGGCCGATCGTCGACAGCACCACGACGATCACCGAATTGGTGAGGTAGGTGCCGAAGGGCTGCTTGTTCCAGGCGGCGGCAAAGTTCTCCCAGTGCCATTCCGACGGCCAGAAGACTGGCGGGAACTGGTAGAGCTCGGCGGAGCTTTTGATCGCCGTCATGAAGGTCCAGTAGAACGGCGCGATGAACAGCGCCGAGAGCAGGATGAGCGCGGAATAGAGCAGCGTCTTACGCATTGTGCTCTCCATCGTTCTGGCGGACTTCGCCTTCGTAATAGACCCAGGCAGCCGACCAGCGCATGACGCCGAGGCTGAGCAGGAGCACGATGATGAACATCACCCAGGAGCCGGCGGCGGCATAGCCCATGTCGAAATACTTGAAGGCGTTGTCGTAGATGTACATGGCGAAGAAATAGGTGGAGCCGAGCGGTCCGCCCTTGGTCAGAAGCAGCGCGATCGTCAGCTGCTGGAAGGCCGAGATGATCGAGGTGATGAAGGTGAAGAGCAGCATCGGCCCGAGCATCGGCAGGGTGATGAAGACCATCTGCGCCCAGCCGGGAACGCCCGAAACGGTTGCGGCCTCGTAGAGCTCCTTCGGGATGGCTTTCAGGCCCGTCAAGAGGATCAGCATCGTGCCGCCGAGCCCCCAGAGGCTGGCGATGATGATGGCGACGATCGCGAGGTTGGGATCGCCGAGCCAGTTCGGCCCGTCGATGCCGACGAAGGAGAGCATGAAGTTCAAAAGCCCGTATTCCCGGCTGTAGATCCAGCTCCAGATCGTCACCAGCGCGACGCCGGAAATGACGCTCGGCAGGTAGAAGGCGGTGCGGAAGAAGCCGCTGGCGAAGGTAATGTTATGCAACATCAGCGCCAGCAGGAACGACATGACGATGTTGAAGGGCACATAGATTGCCGCAAACTTGACGGTAATCCAGAGGCTTTCCCAGAACTGCGGATCCTCGAACAGCATGGAACGATAGTTTTCGAGCCCGACGAACGTGCGTTCACCGACGACGGGCCAGTCGTAGAAGCTCATTGTCAACGAGAAGACGAGCGGGCCAAGCGTGAAGAACAGAAACCCGAGGATCCACGGGGAAATGAACAGATAGGCCGCGATGTGGCGGGCGAAGGCCGAGCGCTTGCGCTTGGCCGCGGCCGGCACTGCGGCTGTTGCATAGGTCATGTCCATCTCCCCGGGCTCCCTTGTCTTACTTGATCAGCCGCTTCGAGCGGGCAACCGCCTCGTCGAGATGCTGCTTGGCATTGCCCTGGTCGATCATCGTCGCCTCGATGGCGCGAGCGAGATTGTCCTGGACCTTGCCCCAGTTGGCGTTCTTCAGGAACGCATGGGTTTCGGTGTTGGAGGTCGCGAGAATGTCGAAGAACGGCTTGTAGATCGGGTCCTTGGTCATGCCCTTTTCTTCCGCAACGCTGGTGCGCACCGGCAGGTCGTTGATGCGCATGGCAACCGCTTCCGGCGAGGAGAAGAACTTGACGAATTCCCAGGCGAGGTCCGGATGGGCCGCATCCTTGGCGATCGAGATCGCCGAAACGCCGAGCGCCGAGTGGGCGGTCTTGTCGCCGAACTTCGGCAGTGGTGCTACGCCATACTTGATGCCGGATGCATCGATGCCGGACTTCGACCACATGGCGCTCTGGAACATCGCGATCTTGCCGCCCTTGAACAGCGTGCTGCCCGACGTGTCGTCGCCGAGGTTCAGCGTGATGGCTTCCTGCTTCTTGGCCATGTCGCCGAACATGTCGAGGACTTGGGCGGCGGCGTCGCTGTTCATGTAGCCGTTGATCTTTTTGCCATCGTCGGAAATGTACTTGGTGCCGTTCGACCAGAGGAACTGCTCGAAATCATAAGGGTCGGGCTTGGCGTCGACGGCAAAGCCATAGACCTTGTTTGGCTCGTCGCGGAACTTGGCAGCCTTGGCGCGCAGGTCGTCCCAGGTCCAGCCGTCCTTCGGTTCCTCGACGCCGGCCCTGGCGAACATGTCCTTGTTGTAGAACACCACCTGGGTGGTGAAGCCCGACGGCATGCCGTAGGTCTTGCCCTCGACACGAACCGTGTTCATCAGGCCCTTCGGGAAATCGTCCGGCTTGATCTCGGCCGCATCCTTGGCGATCAGATCGTCGAGCGGCTTCAGCGACGTGTAGTATTGCGGGAAGTTCCACATATACATGACATCAGGCGGGTTGCCGGCACCGAAGGCGGCGATCAGCTTCTGATCGTAGCCATCGGCGTAGGGTTCGACCTGAACCTTCACGCCTGGATGCTTTTCCTCGAACTTCTTGGCGATTTCCTGCTGGATCGCCAGGCTTTCGTCCGTATCCCAGGTCGCAAAACGCAAGGTCTCTTCTGCGCGAGCCGTGGCGGTTCCGGCGATCGCCAGAACCATCAGCGAGCCGATGATCGACTTCCTGTTGAGCATGTTTCTCCTCCTCCTTCGGGTTACGCGACCCGCTTTGCCTTTTCCTGATTGATGAGCGCCTGCGTCTCGCCATCGAGACGTCGGGCAACCGCCTGGCCATCGCCGTCGAACAGATGGCAATGCTCGGCCGGCAGACGCAGATGCACGCGCTCGCGGGCGGAAACCGGATGCGTGCCGCGCACGACCGCGGTCATGTCGCCACCATTCTGAAGGCTGATATGGACGTGGCTTTCCGTGCCGAGCCGCTCGACGAGGCGCACGTCGCCGACGAGGTGACCCTCCTCGGCCGAAACCAGCTCGATCTTGTCCGGGCGAATGCCGAGCGTCACCGACTTGGGCTTGGCGACCGGTGCGGCCGAGAGCATTTCGAGCGTGAGCGGATGGGCGAGACCACCGCCGTTGAGCGTCACCGCCGTATCGACCTGCGACGTCACTTCGGTGGTCACGAAGTTCATGCGCGGCGAGCCGATGAAGCCGGCGACGAACAGGTTGGCCGGCTGATAGAAGAGTTCGAGCGGCGTACCGAACTGGCTGACCTTGCCCTTGTCGAGCACAACGACACGATCGGACAGCGTCATCGCTTCCACCTGGTCGTGGGTCACATAGATCATCGTCACGCCGAGACGTTCATGCAGCGCCGCAAGTTCGACGCGCATGGTGACGCGCAGGCCCGCGTCGAGGTTCGACAGCGGCTCGTCGAGCAGGAAGAGCTTTGGCTCACGCACGATCGCGCGGCCGATCGCCACCCGCTGGCGCTGGCCGCCGGAAAGCTGGCGCGGCTTGCGGGCCAGCAGTTCCTTGATGCGCAGGATGTCGGCAGCGCTCTCGACGCGGCGGTCGATCTCGTCGCGTTTCATGCCGTTCAGCGCCAGACCGAAGGACAGGTTCTTGCGCACGTTCATGTGCGGATAAAGCGCGTAGTTCTGGAAGACCATGGCGATGTCGCGCTTGGCCGAAGCGACGTCGGTGATATCGCGATCGCCGAGATGGATCGAGCCGCCGTCGAGATCCTCGAGGCCGGCGATCGAGCGCAGCAGCGTGCTCTTGCCGCAGCCGGACGGACCGAGGAAGCAGACGAACTCGCCGTCGGCGATATCGAGGTTGATACCCTTCAAGACTTCGAGCGAACCAAAGCCTTTGCGCAAATTGTCGATGCGGATCGCTGCCAACGGGCCCTCCCTGCCGGCGGAGCACTGCTGCGGCCAACGGCCGAGTTGCAGCACCAAGTTAAACGTTTATATGCACGATAAAAACGTTTAACTTTCTTGTAAAGCGGAAAATCGCATCGATCCGATTTTGCTGTTGAGAGCAGAGAGCAATGACAAAACGGCCGCCCGGAGGCGGCCGTTTTTGGTCTTTTGTCTCAGACGCTTAGACGCTGAAGCGTATCGTCCAGCGCATCGAGGAAGCGGTCGCAATCCTCGGCGCTGAAGGGCGCCGGCGGCTTCACCTTCAGCACATTGTGGTGCGGTCCCTCGCTGCTCAAGAGAATGCGGTGCTTGCGCTTCATCTCGGCAATGACGAAATCAAGCTCGCGCGCTGCCGGCTCCAGCGTCTCGCGGTTGCGCACCAGTTCGATGCCGTTGAAGAGGCCGTGGCCTCTGACATCACCGATGATCGCGTGTTTGCCGGCGAGCGTCCGCGCCCCGTCCATCAGCCTGTCACCGACGACGCGGCAATGGTTCATTAGCCGCTCGTCGCGGATGACATCGAGCACGGCAAGGCCGATCTCGGCCGAGACCGGATTGCCGCCGAAGGTGTTGAAATACTCCATGCCGTTGGCAAAGGAGGCCGCGATCGCTTCGGTCGTGACGACGGCCGCCATCGGGTGGCCGTTGCCTATCGGCTTGCCCATGGTGACGATGTCAGGCACGACGCCCTGGAGTTCATGCGCCCACATGTGGCTGCCCACGCGGCCGAAGCCCACCTGCACCTCGTCGGCGAGGCAGAGGCCGCCGGCGGCGCGAACATGCGCATAGGCTTCGCGCAGATACCTTTCCGGAAGCGACAATTGCCCACCGGTCCCAAGAATGCCTTCGCTGAAGAAAAGCGCCGGGCGGCGACCATCGGCAGCAAGAGCCGCAACCTGGTTGCGCACATCCTCGGCATATTTCCGGCCCGCATCCGCGTCACCATAGCGATAGCGCCCGCGATAGAGGTCCGGCATCTCGGCGACCCTCACATGCAACGCCTGCCCCTCCCCGCCCTTGCCGGCGAACTTGTAGGGGCTGACGTCGATCAGGCTCGACAGGTGGCCGTGATAGGCGTGGTCGACGGTGATGATGTCGCGATTGCCGGTATAGGCACGCGCGAGCCGGATCGCGAGGTCGTTCGCCTCGCTGCCGGAATTGACGAAGAAGCAGACGTTGAGCGGATCGGGAAACTGCGCGGCGAGCCTGCGGGAATATTCGACCAGCGAATCGTGCAGGTAGCGCGAATTGGTGTTCAGCCGCTGCATCTGCGCCTGTGCGGCCTTGACGACGCGCGGGTGGCAATGGCCGACGTGGCAGACATTGTTGACCATGTCGAGCCAGCGCGTGCCGTCCTCGTCGATCAGATGCGCGCCCTCGCCACCGACGATCTTCAAGGGTGTCGCGCTATAGGCGATGCTCAGCGACCGACCAATGCGACGATGGCGTTCACGCACAAGAAAGGCCTTGTCGCGCGGGACGATCACAGAGACCGGCACCGAAAGGCCAAGCACGACGCTCGGGTCCGGGCTCACTTCGCGCCAGACCTGCCATTGATCGCGCACGCCGACGCCAAGCATCTGTCCGGCGAGACCGAGATGATCGGTGACGATCTGGAAATGCAGATGCGGCGCCCAGTTGCCGTTTTCGTCAGCGGAACCGAAGGCGGCAAAAACCTCGCCCTTGGCGATCGCCTGCCCCTTGGCGAGCTTGGCAACGCTGTTGCGCGAAAGATGACCGTAGAGCGTCCAGAAGCGCAGACCGCCTTCGACCTCGTGCTCGAGAAGTACGGTCGGACCGAAACCAAAGGCAACCGCGTCGTCGTGTATGTAGGCGACCTTGCCGGCGAAGGGTGCCGAGACCGGCTCGCCCGCCGGCGCGAAGATGTCGACGCCGAGATGCACCGAGCGCCGCGCGCCTTCGATCGCGGTCTCATAGGCGTCGCCCTGGTAGATCCCGCGATCCTCGCCGTAGAGGCCGATGCCGAAGGCGGCGCCTTCGCTGCCGATCTGGGCCATGATGCGGGCTTCAGCTTCCGCCGCATCGAGGCTTGACCATCGCGCGGCCTCCGGGCCGGCGGCGGAGAAATCGAACACCGTCACCTTCGGTTTTTTGACCGAGGGCCGAACGATCGGCGCGAAGTCATGCGCGTTCTTTTCGAGCCAGCGAACCACGGCAGCGGCATGCGGGATCGGCGCAAAGCCGCATGCATCGCGGATGCGCGCGATGGCGATTGCGCGGTTTTCGCCCTGCAGACGATTGAGCTCGCGCCAGACATCCTCCTGGCTGACGAGCAGATAGGTATTCTCAGGATTGTCCCGGATCTGCTTTGGCGCCATGCACATGCTGACGGCATAGCGGGTCTTGACCAGATCGAAGACCAGGTCGACTTCCGCCTCGCTTAACGGATTGACCTGATGGTAGGCGCCGGCAAGGGCTGCAACCGTGCCGACCGGATTGGGAGACCCGATCAGCGCATAGGCAGAGGCGACGGCGATCTCGATCACGCGCCAGGTCTCGACCATATCACCGAAGTCGAGCAAGCCGCTGACAACGCCATCCTTGTCGAGCAGCACGTTGTAGTCGTTGGCGTCGTTGTGAATGACCTGCTTCGGGCAGGAGGCAAGACGCGGAAGGACCGTCGAAGAAAAGTGCTCGAGGATCGCCTGAACCGCTTCCCGCTTGTCGGCGCCGTCGATCAGTTCCACATGGCAAGCGTGCATGTCGGCGCGGCCGATGTCCCAGGCATAGAGCCGCTTGGCGCCCGCATGGGAGAAATCTTCGAGGCCGCGGTCAAGACCGGCGAGCAGGCGCCCGAGGCTTTCGGCGCTCGCCATGTGGCGAAGCGGCGCCTTCGCCCAGATATCGCCGGGCAGCCAGGCGAGCAGCCGTGCGGTGCGCGGGCCTCGAAGTTCGATCTTGCTGGTGACGCCACCCGAGCGATCGCGAAACGTCCGTGAGATCGGCAGCCCCGAATCCTTGGCGGCGATGTGTTCGAGCACCGCAATCTGCATCTCGAGTTCGTCCGCATCGCCGGCAGCGTGCAGCTTCAACAGATACTCCTGGCCATCGGCAGCCGAGACACGATAGTTGAGATCGTGCTCGCCCTGCAGCGGCGAGAGGCTTGCCTCGATGCCGTAGGTCTCAATGAGCCAGATCCGGATCGTTGCCAATTCCTGCTCGGTTCTCAAATCTCTGTCTGCCATTTCACTGTCCTGTCACCACGAAACCCGGCGCCCGTCATAGGCGCGGAAACTGCCGCTATCGGCCAAACCTGTGCCGTCGATGATCGCCTTCAGCCCGGCAGCACTTGTCGCCACCGAAACGACGGCTTCGCTGCCGCCCATATCCGTCTGCACCCAACCAGGATGCAGCGAGACGACGGAAATCCCGTCGCCCTTCAGATCCTGCGCCAGCTTGACCGTCGCCATGTTCAGGGCCGCCTTGGAGCAGCGATAGGCATAGTCGCCGTCATCATCGTCGAGCGTGCCTTCGGCAAGGGAGCCGGCGCGGCTGCTGATATTGGCGACGACGCGATGTTCGCCGGCGCGCAGGTTCGCAAGGAGCGCCCGCGTCACCAGCAGCGGCGCCAGCGCATTGACGCGCATAACATCGAGAAACTCGCCCGGTTCAAGCGTCGCGAGGCCGCCGGTATCGCCGCGCACGGCCGCATTGTTGATCAGCAGATCGATCGCGACGCCTTGCAGCGACTGACCGAGAGCCTCGATCGATGCGGGATCGGCAACGTCCAGCACCAACCGATCCGCCGAACCTTCGCTCGCGACCGGTCCCCGCTGGCAGGCGATCACCCGCCAGCCGTCTTCGGCGTAAAGCCGCGCGAGTTCCGAGCCGAGGCCGCGGGAGGTACCTGATATCAGCACCGTGCGAGATTTAGCGGTGCTTGATGTCATATTTCCGCTCGATCATGTTGACGAGGCTGGCCGCCGCCAACGTCAGGAAGATGTAGAAGATCGCCGCCGAGTTATAGGGCGCGAACGGCAGGAAGCTTGCCGACTGGAACTCCCGCATGCGCTGGGTGATGTCGCGGATCGACAGGATCGACAGCAGCGACGTGTCCTTGAGGATCGCGATCAGTTCGTTGCCAAGCGGCGGGATGATGATGCGGAAAGCCTGCGGCAGCACGACGAGACGCGCCGTCTGCCAACGGTTGAGGCCGATGCTGCGCGCCGCTTCGACCTGGCCGACCGGGATCGCATTGATGCCCGAGCGGAAGATTTCGGCGAGATAGGCCGAATAGGCGAGTGCCATCGCGACGATGCCGCGCATCAGGTTTGGCGGGTCGAGCACCCCTTGCGTCGCGTCCTTCAACGCCCCGCTCAAGGGCAGGCCGACATAAAGCACGATCACCAGCATCGGAATGCCGCGGATCGTATCGACGATGAACTCCGAGCCGATCGCCAGAGGATGGCGCTGGTGCAGATAGCCGCCGAAAGTGAGAAGGCCAAGGATGATCGCAAGCACGGCGACGGTGACACCGGCGGCACGGTCGCGGTCGTTGAGCGCCTCGGTCTTCCACAGGACCGGCATGTCTGCCGGAGCGGAGGCAGCCGGCAGCAAGGCCCCGGAAACGCCCTCGCCCTTGGCGATCGACGCCAGCGCCTCGGTCGGGCCGACGAAGGTGCGGACCGGCGTTTCCGTCTGCGGCGCGCCGTCATACTGACCGAAACGCACGGCGCTGATGAGCCCCGCCGGCGTATTGGTGATGATGCCGACCTTGCCGTCCAGCGTGCCGGCGAGCACGTAGGTGTCGCGCGGCTGCATGAGGAACCAGCCGGCCGCAACCGCCAGCACCAGGGTGGCGATCGCAAAATAGAGGCTGGTCCTCACCGTCGAGTGCAGTTGCAACAGCCCAACCCAGACAAGGCCCATGAGCGCCGCCAGGATATAAGCTGCGATCGCCGCGCGGATGGTGGTCGCCACACCGGCCGCAAAGGCGATATGGGCGAAGAAGAAGATGAAGACGAGACCCGCACCGTTGACGAGGCCGATGATCCAGCGCGCGATGCGGCGCGACCTTCCGTCAGGAGGAGCATCGGGACGTCTGCTCCAGAAATGAAGACCAAGACCAATCAGCGTGACCCCCAGATAGGCGGGAAACAGCCAGGCCTCGACGCCCTGCACCATGAGATCCGCAGCCTCGGTCAATTGCCGCGGCGTCACGCCCTTTGCGATCAATGTCGACTTGAACGGATCGACGCCATTGGCGACGACGGACGCGATGAAGGGATGGATACTGTGGCCGATAACGAGAACGGCGGCGGCAGCGAGATTGAGCAGCGCCGCCACATTGGCGAGGCGCGGACGCGGCGCCTTGGCGCGCGAGAATACGAGCACCGCGATGCCCGAAGTAAATGCGATCGCCAGCGCCAGAAAGCCAGGCACGAAGGCCGACGAACCGTTTTCGACACCGAGGATCGCCCGCAGCGAGCGCTGATAGTCGCCGGAGGAAATAAACAGATAGATGATGAAGGGCAGCGCGGTCAGGATGATCAGATTGCTCGGACGCACGCTTCTCAGGAACGACATTCATTCCTCCGGGGGCATAGATTAGACAGACGGAGGACCCGGAGCATGCTCCGGGCCCGATCGGCACTCTGGGCTTACTTAAGGCCCCAGTATTTGCTGATCAGCTGGTCGAGCGTGCCGTCGTCCTTGATCATCTTCAGGCCTTCGTTGAAAGCCGCAACATTCTCGTCGCCCTTGCGGAAGACGAGGCCGAGCGGATCGGATTCGAGGTCCTTGATTGCAACGACGAGCTCGCCGGCGAACTCGCGCTCGTAGGCAGCCGCATTGGCGCCGTTGATGACGACGCCGTCGACATCCTTGTTTTTCAACGCGATGATGGCGGCACTGAACGTGTCGTAAGCGGCGACGTTCTCTTTGCCGACGACGCTTTCGGCGACCTGGGCGTCCGTCGTGTTTGCCTGGGCGGAGAGCTTTCTGCCGGCGTCCTTGAAGGCGTCGAGTGTGATGCCCTGGTCGTCAGCGCGCATCAGCACAGCCTGGCTGTTGACGATGTACGGATCGGAGAAGTCCATCGCCTTCTTGCGTTCCTCGGTGATCGAGACGCCGGAGGCGACGAGGTCGAAGCTGCCCTGGTCGAGGGCTGCGAAGATGCCGTCCCAGCCGGTCGTGATGAATTCGGCCTGGCAGTTGATCTTGGCGCAGACGGCATTGACCACGTCGACATCGAAACCGACCACCTGTCCGGTTGCCGGATCGATGCTCTCCATCGGCGGCGAGGTCGTGTCGGATCCGACCTTCAGCAGTTTGCCGCCGAGATCGGCGGCGTGGGACACGCTCGAAGCAAGGGCTGCTACAGCCAGGGCAATCATCAGTTTCTTCATGGTTCTCCTCCTTGGATGATTAACTTTGGATCAGGCGGCCACCGAGATTATCGGGCTGGCGCGCGATCAGTGTCGGCCTGAAGACCTGCCGCAACACCCCAGGGTCCTCCCCCTCCATACGGCGCAGCAGGAATTGCCCGAGCGTGCGACCGAGCACCTCGATCGGTTGATAGAAAGTCGTGATCGGCGGCGTGAAGTAGGCGCTGACGTTGATGTCGTCATAGGCGATGACGTCAACATCGACGCCGACCTGGCGTCCGAGGCTGCCGAGCCCCGAGAGCACGCCGAGCGTGGTGGATTCGTTGATGCAGACGAAGGCGGTCGGAGCGTCGTCGAGCTGCAGGAAATCGATCACCGTCTGCCGGCCGAAATGGGTCGAGAGGTCGCCTTCGGCAATCAGATCCATCGGGGCTTCCAGGCCGGCCTCGCGAAACGCCCGGACGAAACCGTCGATCCTGTCGAGCGCGTAGGAAAGCCGCCGCTCCGGATTGACGAGCGCGATCCGCCGGTGGCCGCCGGCGATCAGCCGCGCGGTCGCCGCATGCGCTGCCCATTCGTTGTCGATGTCGACATGGGCATAGTCGAGATCCCCGCGGCAACGCCCCATCGAGACGAAGGGGAAATCCTCAGCGACGAGCAGGTCGATGCGCGGGTCATCGGCGAGAATACCGGAGAAGATCAGGCCATCGGCTAGCCCCTGATCGACGATGCGGCGCGCCGCGTCCGCGCCATCGGCCGCGTCGCGGATCACGTGCACCGACATGCGGTAGTCGGTGCCATCGAGTGCCTGGCTGATGCCACTCAGGGTCTGGGTGTATTCGACGCCGTCCCATTCATAGTCGCGTGCCGCGGTCACCGGCATCAGTACGGCGGCCTGAAAGCTCTTGCCGGTGCGAAGCGCCATGCCGCGGGCGTTGGCCTGATAGCCGACCTCACGGGCTGCCTTGTAGATGATGTCTCTGGTCGCCGGCGCGACCACGGGAGATTCGCGCAAGGCCTTCGAGATCGTTGCGATGGAATAGCCCGTCATCTCGGCCAGGGTCTTGATCGTCGGCGTCGGCGCGCGCCGCGCCCTGTGCATCTCAGTCGCCATGCACCCTCCCAGGCGTCGACCTCTCCTGAACATAGAGGTAGCAGCCAATAAAAACGTTTTCAAGAAAAATAAAAACGTTTTTATTTCTTCTTTTGCGGCAAGCCTTGCGCGAAGCCGGCCGCGCGCATCTACGTGCCCAGAACCATGGGGAGATGATTGGAAGGGTGAATACGGCGGCTGCTAGTGAGCAGTGTAGGCGCCATCAACGAGGTGAACGCTTCCCGTGATGAAGCTTGCCTGTTCCGACAACAGGAAACAGATCAGAGCCGCGACTTCCTGCGGGGTGCCGCGACGTCCCATCGGCTGCAGCGACATCATGCGCCTGCTGCTCGCCACGTCGGCATTTTCGGTCGATAGCGGCGTGTCGATCCAGCCGGGCGCAACGGCATTGATGCGAATACCGCTGCGGGCGTACTCGATCGCAGCGGCCTTCGTCAGCCCGACCACTGCGTGCTTGGCCGCCGTGTAAGCGGCGGCTGTCGGCAGAGCGACGGAACCGAGAATGGACGTCGTGTTTACGATCGCCCCTCCACCCTGCGCCGCCATGGCCGCGATCTCATACTTCATACAATAGAAAACGCCGTGAAGGTTGACGTCCATCAGCGCGTGCCAGTTGTCGATTGGATAGTCGGCAGTCGCCTTGCGCACGCCGTCGATCCCGGCATTGTTGACTGCGAGATGGAGGCCGCCACAAGTCTGAACGGCGAACGCCACCAGCCTTTCAACGGCGCCTGAATCCGCAACGTCCAACGCGGCGTGATGAGCCTTGCCTCCATTCGTGCAAATGTCTTCGACGACAAGACGCACTGCGTCAGCATCAACATCGGTAGCAATGACTTCCGCGCCCTCGGCTGCGAGTTGTCGACATACGGCCGCGCCGATTCCTGAACCGGCGCCTGTCACCAGAGCGACTTTGCCAGTGAAGCCTAAATTCATACCGTTATTTCCAATTGTCACGCTCGACCAATCGAGCGTGCACGACATCGCAAATCATTTCATGCATTTGACGCGCGGCACAGATTTATCGATCAACCGTCCACAGAAAGTCGCGAAAATCGCCAGCAATTTTAACGAAGTTCCGATGCACCATTCAGATTCGTCCTCACAAATACATAATTCTTCCGCGGACTTTCCCGCGGAGCGTGCATAAATATCTCCTGTTCCGGTCGCGTACGATGACGCATGGTTTAGTTTGACTGATCGGAACTTTGTCGGCAAATATTGTAATGCTAAAAGCGAGTCGGGGTGTACCATTTTTCTCAGCAGGTAAAGATGGACAATCAGCGCATTACTCGGAGGGCCCTGGTTATCAGCAGCCTTGGCTTGCTGGCCGGGTGCAGTTCAAGCTGGCAGGGCATTTCATTCCCATCGCTGTACGGTGGTACACCGGGCGTGGATCCACGCTACCGAAAGAGACACGTCCGGTATGACGGCAAGGAACCGGCCGGAACGATTCTCGTCGATACATCGCAACGCTATCTCTATTCGATCGAAAATGGCGGGTGGGCGATGCGTTATGGGATCGGCGTCGGAGAGGAAGGGCTTACACTCAAAGGGCGAGCCGTCGTCGGCAGAAAGGCCGAGTGGCCGTCATGGACGCCGACCGCAAGCATGATCCGGCGCAAACCGGAATTGGCGCAATACGCCGGTGGCGTTACAGGCGGCCCTCACAACCCGCTAGGGGCGTCGGCTCTATACCTTTATCGCAACGGACAGGACACCAAGTTCCGGCTCCACGGCACAAATGCACCCTGGACTATAGGCCAGGCAGTTTCCAACGGCTGCATCCGACTCACCAACGATGACGTCGTCGATCTTTACGCCCGCACGCCAATTGGAACTCCGGTATTGATCATTTGAAGCCCTACTCTATCTGAGTTTCACATTGGAGTAGGGTCAGCACGCTTTGATGGATTATTTAACCTTCGGTAACGATAAACCGACCGACGAGCGTGTTATTTCTGCACTAGGACGAATCTCGAATTGCCGGTAATACTGTGAATGTTGCCTTCGAATAACCATTCCGACAACAGAGGAAAGGAAATATTGATGAGCAGAATTCTAATCGTGACAGTTGCGTTGCTTTCCGTTGCCAGCCTCGCCGCTTGTGGAACAATCGGTAAAGGCAAAGGCAAGGCGCCACCACCGGTGGCTGAAGAGCCAGCGCCCGTTTACAAATAACTACCGACCTTAGTTCGGGGAGGACCTCACGGTCCTTCCCGCCCTGTCTGACCGTGGCCGGCTGGCCACATTTCGCGACGCGGATCGAAAGCCACCAGTGGCGCATTCGCAGCCTGATCAGAATTTGGGAGAGATGGCGCAGAAATGACTCGTTCACGAGGTCGTATTTCGTTCGCCGTCCTAGCCGCAATCGCGGTTACGGCGTGTCAATCGCAGGACAAGGGCCCTCAGCCGCGATTCGTCTCAAGCTATGCGGGCACCACGTCACAACAGCGCGATCAGGGCTATTTCATTGAATTCCGCTCTCGTTATGCGCTCAGTTACGGTCACTCCTACGTAATTTTTGGCCGGCTCAGCAAGTCTGGAGCGATGATCAGTCCAGAAGTTGCGGGGCTTGCACCCGCGACAAGCGACACTGCTCCCTATGTTATTGGCCACCTTTTGCCGGTTCCGGCCGAAACTGGCGCCAGCGACGGTGATCTGGAGGAACAATACAGGTCCGCGAGCTGGCGCGTCATGTTGACGGAGACGCAATATCGCGACGTCGTTGCCAAGATCCGAAAGCTCAAGTCCGAAGCCCGTTTCTGGCAGGCGTCAATCTACAACTGCAACGCTTTCGTCGCCGACATCGCGCGTTCCATGGGGTACAAGACACCTGGCATCTGGCTGAGGCCGCAGCAGTTCATCACGAGGCTACGTGAGATGAACGGCGGCTAGGCGGACGAGCGCACCACGCCACACCTGATCAGGCGCCAGAGAAACACTTCCATCGGCCGCCAACCGCCTTCTCGACCGCTGCAGTTTTATTGCCTTGTCAGGTCCGAGCGACGCATGGCAGTCTCGTGCGTGATTGCCGTTTTGCGGACCAGCAGCCGCACAGAAAAGCTTGGGTGAGCCAACGTGAACATATCTGCCGCTTCCATCGGCGAAATCGTCTGGGTCGTGGGCATAATTGCCTGGTATGTGGTGCGTTACCCGTTCGAACGCCGTGCAAAGCGTGTGCGGGTGATGAGCAACCGACGATCGACGACCGATACGATTGGCCTTGCTGCTGCTTCGCTGGGCCTTGCGATTGTGCCCGCGCTTTATGTTGCGACAGGAATCCCGCGATTTGCCGACTATGGCGCCCATCTATGGCTGGTCGGACTTGGGGCGCTTGTCTTCGCCGCAGCGCTCTGGACCTTCCGTCGAACGCACAAGGAACTCGGCCGCAACTGGTCCATCTCGCTGGAAATCCGCGAAAAACACAAGCTGATTAGTACAGGCCCTTACGCCGCCGTCCGGCACCCGATGTATACGAGCTTCCTGCTTATGGGGATCGGTCAGATGCTGTTGCTGTCGAACTGGGTGGTTGGACTTGCAGGGCTTCTTGGATTCGCTGTTCTTTTCTTCCTGCGTGTGGGCAAGGAGGAGCGCCTGATGCTGGAATTCTTCGGGCCCGAATATCGCGCTTACATGGACAGGACGAAGCGAATTATCCCCTTTATCTATTAGAGGTGGCACTATGCGGGGCCGACCGATCAAGCTTTCCGCCGCACGACGCCTCGTCGGCGATCTGATGCGATTTTCCATCGGCGTGCCGCGGGTCACGGTGCAGCGGCAGATGGATATCCGCGCGTTGCACAAAGCCCGTGCAAGCCGATCCGACCGGCCATCGTGGATGGTGTTGTTTCTCAAGGGTTACGGGTTACTCTCGATGGAGACACCCGAGTTTCGCCGGGCTTATGTCAAGCTTCCGAGACCGCAACTCTATGAGTATCCCGGAAGCATCGCGTCCGTGGCGCACGAGCGCGAGCACGAAGGCGAACGGGTCGTCCTTCTCAGCACGATCAAGCAACCCGAGAGGCGGTCCCTTGCCGAATTGAGCGCCCTGCTCCAGGAGGCCCGGTCCCGCCCCGTGCTCGAGATCAGGGAATTCCGGCGGGCGTTGAAGATTGCACGCCTGCCCGCGCCGTTGCGGCGGCTGCTGATGTGGCTCAGCCTGAACATGGGGCGCCAGCGCGGCCACCGCTTCGGCACCTTCCAATTGTCGGTCTATTCCGGCCTGGGTGCGGAGTCGCTCAATCCGCTGACGCCTTTGACGACCATCTTCAACTATGGGCCGATCGGTGACGACGGATCGGTCACGGTCAGGATCCACTATGACCACCGTGTCATGGACGGCGCCAATGTCGCGCGAGCCCTGGCTCGTTTCGAGGAAATATTGAACGGCGAAATCGCCGACGAGGTGGCAGAGCTTTCCGAACTCGACCAGCCGCCAATCGCTACGCCGGAGCCATCGGCATGACATCGCAGCAGTCACCACGACCCGCCATTGTCGTTATCGGAGCGTCCCGGGGCATAGGCAGGGCAATTGCAGAGCTTGCCGCACGAGACGGCGCGCCGGTCGTTCTGGTCGCGCGATCCATCGAAAGCTTGCACGTCGTGCAAGCCGCGATCGAACAGGCGGGCGGCGAGGCATTCTCCCTGCCGGTCGATCTTGCCGCGCCCGATGCCACGCGCATTCTCGACGAATTTCTTTCGCGCGAAGGCCTCGTCTGCGACGTTCTTGTCAACAGTGCCGGCTATGGCCTGCGGGGCGCGGCGACCGCTTTGCCGATTGCCGACCAGATTGGTATGATCGACGTCAATGTGCGTGCGCTTGCGGCCCTGACTTTGCACCTGTTGCCGGGCATGGTCGCGCGCGGCCGCGGCGGCGTCATCAATCTAGCCTCGGTCGCGAGTTTTACGCCCGGCCCGTACATGGCAATGTATTATGCGAGCAAAGCCTTCGTTCGTTCGTTCTCCGAGGCGCTATACCAGGAGACGCGAAGGACGGGCGTAACCGTGACCTGCGTTGCGCCGGGACCGGTATCGACCGAGTTCCTCGAAAAATCCGGCGCCAACAGGGCTGCCTTGTTCAAAGCGCTCCCGAAAGCCACTCCGGAATACGTGGCAAGAAGTGCCTGGCACGGCTTCAAGGCCCGGCGGCGGCTGGTCATTCCCGGCATTTCCGCCAGGCTGGCAATCCTGATGGCGGGCCTCCTTCCCTCCGCAGCGCTCTTGCCGCTTGTTGGTCGTCTGCAACTGCGCGGCAACGACCCCTGCCCCTGCGGATCTGGCAAGCAACTGAAGCACTGCTGCCGCGCAGGCCACGCCAAAGGCGGAACGGCCCCGGCGTGATCCGGCTCCGCAGCCTGCTTCTCGTCACGTCCTTCGCCAAAGGGCGCAGGGAACGGACTTCGATCGATGGCCACGATCAGTGGGCTGCGGCGCCAGCGGAGAGGAAATTTGCCTCCCACTCACTTTCCGGAATTTCGTCACCAACCTGAAACTCAAATGCGGCGACGCTTTTGATATCCGGCGCCACGGCGCAGCCAAACTTGATATTGAACCAGCGACCCTTGCTGCGAAAGGCGGCGCCATCCGCACGGAGGTTCCGCCCAGCCAAAACGATATCCGACGTGGCGTAGGCGACGAGCAGGTCGGGGGTAAAGTCAACGCGCCAGCGATGAACCTGCTCCATCGCCTCGAGATTGCAGAGCTGGACAATCTGTTCATCGGCGGCGAGCTGTGACAGCCCTTCCAGCGCCTGTCTGCTGCGTGGATCAGCCAGTATCGCCGCCGAGAAGAACCGCTTCGCTTGCACCATCGGCTGGGCAGCTGGCGGCAGCGTGGCTGTTTCCGCGGCAGGCGCCGTCTCCGGGACGGAATGCGCGACGGGCGGCGCATCTTGCGGTCCGAGCACGGGCTGCACCACCTCAGGGCGTGGGAGCGGCAATTCCAGTATCTGAACGGCGATCCCCTCGTCCGGGCTCGGAACAGGTGGCCGCGGTGACGGGAGGAGGAAAAGCGCCAACACGACGAGCGCATGAAGGATGAGAGCAAGCGTCAGGCTTGGCCAGATCGGTGTCTCATTGCGACGATGCTTTACTGCTTGCACCGATCAGATCATCCCATGCGCGACATTAGGGCCGGAAGGGTCACGACCGCTCCTGGTGCAGGCGACACTACCAGCAACTTGAAGATAGAAAAGCCGTCGCCAACAACCTGTCAGCGACGGCTCGAAATCCTGGCCTGGGGCTACGCCCGGTATCAATCCATGTCGTCGTTGTCGGGCGAGCTCATATGGTCGCGGTTGCCGTAGATGATCTCGCGCTTGCCGACGTGGTTCGCCGACCCGACGAGGCCTTCCTTTTCCATGCGCTCGACCAGCGAGGCCGCACGGTTGTAGCCGACGCCAAGGCGGCGCTGGATGTAGGAGGTCGAGCACTTCTTGTCGCGCAGGACCACCTTGACGGCCTGGTCGTAGAGTTCGTTGCCGTCTTCCGACGCAAGCGCGCTCTTGTCGAAGACCGGGGTCTCTTCCTGCGGCTCTTCTTCCTCTTCTTCCGCCGTGACGGTGTCGAGATATTCCGGGCGTCCCTGCGTCTTCAGATGTGCGACGACGTGTTCAACCTCAAGATCCGAAACGAACGGGCCATGGACACGGGCTATACGTCCGCCGCCCTGCATGTGCAGCATGTCGCCCTGGCCGAGCAGCTGCTCGGCCCCCTGCTCGCCAAGGATCGTGCGGCTGTCGATCTTCGACGTCACCTGGAACGAGATGCGGGTCGGGAAGTTCGCCTTGATCGTGCCGGTGATGACATCGACCGAAGGACGCTGCGTCGCCATGATCAGGTGGATACCGGCAGCACGCGCCATCTGCGCCAGCCGCTGGATCGCGCCTTCGATTTCCTTGCCGGCGACCATCATCAGGTCGGCCATCTCGTCGACGATGACGACGATGTAAGGCATCGGCGCCAGGTCCATTTCCTGCTGTTCGAACAGCGGCTCGCCGGTGCCCTTTTCGAAACCGGTCTGCACCGTGCACATCACCGGTTCGCCCTTTTCACGGGCAGCGGCGGCGCGCTGGTTGTAGCCGTCGATATTGCGCACACCGAGCCGCGACATCTTGCGGTAGCGGTCTTCCATCTCGCGAACGGCCCACTTCAGCGCCATGACCGCCTTCTTGGGGTCGGTAACGACGGGGGTGAGCAGATGCGGGATGCCGTCATAGACGGAGAGTTCGAGCATCTTCGGATCGACCATGATCAGGCGGCACTGATCCGGGCTCAACCGATAGAGCAGCGACAGGATCATGGTGTTGATCGCGACCGACTTGCCCGAGCCGGTGGTGCCGGCGACGAGCAGATGCGGCATCTTCGCAAGCTCTGCGATGACAGGCTCGCCGCCGATCGTCTTGCCCAGGCAAAGCGCCAGCTTGTAGCCGGTCTTGCGGAAATCGACAGATTCGATCAGCTCGCGGAAATAGACGGTCTCGCGGGTGGCATTCGGCAGTTCGATACCGATGACGTTGCGGCCGGGCACGACCGCGACGCGGGCCGAAAGCGCCGACATGGAGCGGGCGATATCGTCGGCAAGGTTGATGACGCGCGACGATTTCACACCGGGCGCCGGCTCGAATTCATAGAGCGTGACGACCGGGCCGGGGCGAACATGGATGATTTCACCCTTGACGCCGAAATCTTCGAGCACGCTTTCAAGCAGGCCGGCATTCTGTTCCAGCTGCTCCTGCGTCATGAAGAAGCCCTGACCGACGGGCGCTTCCTGCAGCAGTTCCTCGGATGGGAACTCGTAGCCGTCGGCGCTCGGCGCGCGGTCGGTCGAGCCGATCGCCGGCATGTTGCTGGGCGCGCGGGTGACCTGCGCCGGCATGGTGATGGCCGCCTTCGTGGCAACCGGCGCCGGCTGTTCGATTTCGACCGGTTCGGCGTCAATGATTTCAGCGGCGGCTACAGTCACCGGTTCTTCAGCCGCGGCAACGGGTGCCGGCGCAGCGTCGGCAACGGCCTCAGCGGCGGCGGGCGGTTGCTGGGCTGGCACATCCTCCGGCTTTGCGCCGCGGACATCGACAACACGGAACAGCGAAGTGATCGCCGTCGGCGGCATACGGCGGATTTCAACCGGGCGCACGGGCGCTGGCGGCGTGACCGCAATAGGCGCAACGGCGACGGGAGCGATGGCGGGCGTCATCGCAACCGGGGCTGGCGTCTCGACAAAGGGCTTCGGATGGGTGGCTTCCGTGCCGGCAACCTCAGCATCGTCGGCCGGGCCGAATTCGAAGAAGGCGAAATCCGACAGGAAGACAGAATGCGCAGCGCCCTGATCGACGGAAGCGTCGCCTGCCTGAGCGGGCGCGGGTTGGACTTCGGCGACCGGCGCGGAAACGGCGATCTGCGTCGTCAGAACGGGCGCAAGGGCTACGCCCTCGTCGGCCGGAGCTTCGACACGCGCGAGCATGGCCGGCTCGATCGTGTTTTGCGCGGCGGTCCAAGTGGGCAACTGGTTGGTCAGCATGCGCAACAGTTCGGACGGGCTGTAGGACGGCAGCGCGACCTCGGCCAGCGGCGCCTCGTCAGCAGCAACGGCCGAAGCTTCCGTCTGTACCGGCTCGACCGTGGCCGTCGCGACGGGCTCAACGGTTTCCACCAAGACCGGAGGAGGCTCCGCCGCCACCGCGACGATCGCCTCTTCGACTTCGGTTGCCGTTTCGCCTTCTTCGACCTGCGGCGCGCGTCGCTTCATGAATTCGCGCTCGGGCGTGCGGGTGAAGCGCACGTTCGGCGCCAGGAAGAAATGGCTCTCCCAGGTGGAATCGCCGTAGTGGCCGGCAATCTCCGAAAGGGTCGGCAAGGGTTCGCTCATCGTCGACGTCACCTGTGCAGGAGCGTAGGCGGAACCCTGCCCATAGAGGCGGGTCGCACGGCTCGTGGTTTCAGCCTGCTGGTTCGCCGGCCGGCGAGGCGCCGCCGGCGCCTCGTACAACTGATAGGGGTCGGCGGGTTCCGCCTCATGGGTGGGCATACCGCTCAACGCATCATCCTGCGGACCATCGAAATAATCCGCCTGGTTTGCATCATGCAAAGCAGCCTGTGAGAAGTTTGTCCTGGGAATACGCATGGGTCCTGGAAGAGCTAGAGACATCGCCGCGGGGCCTTCTAAGCGATAGGAAATGAAGGTTAACAAGTCCCTTCCAACGCCCCGTTTCGAACCGGGATCCGTGGTCGATTGCTGCCTTTCTGTGGGCTCCATGCAACGGCAATGCCCGACGCCCCAAGGCCGCCGCGACATCCCGTCGCCGGCCTCACACGGCCGAAAATATTTCTTGGATGGGGGCGACAGCGGCGATCGCACGGGGATGCTCGCGGCGGCCTACCATCGGCTCCGCCGGGAAAACGAATCGGGCCTGCGTGAGAGCGTCACGCAGGCCCGATTGGAACTTTCAGAAGGGCAGACTTCGTTCAGCCTTCGCGGCCCGCCGCGAACACCGCATGCTGCTTGGAAAGCAGTTCGACGACCTCGTCGATGAAGGCTGGATCGACATCGACTGAGAACTCGATGCGGGCATTCTTGCCGTCGCGCTTGAGCTTGGCAAAGGCGCGTCCGCCGGCGTCGACCAGCGTCTCCGGCTTGGCCGCTGCGTCCGGCTTCGGTTTGCGCGACAGGCGCGCGAAGACGATCTGGAACCGCTGGTCGCTTTCGGCTTCGAGGAAGCGGCGCGAGCGGCACTCCTCCTGCGCCAGTTCGACGGTCACCATGTCCTCAAGCAGCGCGCCGAAGGCCATCCAGCGTTCGCGGCCGACCTTCGGTGCCGGGCCGATCGCGCGGGCAATCGCCGGCGGCACGCCTTCGGCCACCTGCAGGAGGCGCGACAGCTCGCTCTTCTGCACGGCGAGCGCCTCGCCGATCACCTTCCGGTCGAAGCCGCGGTCGGCGAGCGCCGACGCAAACATGGCACGCTCGATGAAGGACAGGTTGCGCCGCTCGGCGTTTTCCTTGCCCTGCGCCAGCACCAGCTCGTCGTCAGTCAGCGGCCGGACGATGGCCTTGACCTTGGTGCCGAGGCTGCGCACGGCATTGAGACGACGATGGCCGTAGGCGGTCTGGTAGCGGCCTTGCTTCTGCGGGTGCGGGCGCACGAGGATCGGCGACTGCTGGCCGCTGTCGCGGATACTGTCGGCGAGCGCCAGGAATTCCGGATCGTCGGTCTCGCCGTCGGTCAGGCGGTCGCCGACGAAAGACGCATCGATCAGCTCCGGATCAAGCTCGACGACGCGCTCGCCCTGATGCAGGGCCTCGCGCAGCGCGCGGGCCTCTTCCGCCTCGCGGGTGATACTCCCAAGCGAAAGCCCCATGGCCTTGATCGCGCCGGAGGCGGCCCGCGGCACGTCGGCCTGGGCGGCGGGGACCACGACTGGCTTTGCCGGCTGCACGCTTGGTGCGGCGGGCGCCTTGTCATCCGCTTCCGCGGCAGGCGCCGCCGGGGCGACATTGCCGGAAAAGAGTGCGCGCAGTTCGTTCTTGCGGTTGCCAGCCATGTCGGTCAGCGCCCCCAGGCCGCGTGAATGAGCGTTTCGATCTCGCCGTTGACGGCGTTCAGCGATTCGATCGCGCGGTCATAGGTGGCGCGGGTAAAATTCTCGCGTCCGACCTCGTAGAGCGTCTGCTTCGTCAGGCCGGCATCGGAAACCGCGGTGGACTTCACCATGGCCGAGGTCAACACCCGGTCGCCGAAGAGCGAACGCATGAAGCCGACAATCTGGGCCTGCGGCCCGTCGTTCGGCTCGAAGCGGGTGACGAGGTAGCGCAGGAAGTCGAAGTTGAGTTCGCCACCGGCCTCGCGCACGACGCTCAGGAGGTCCGACGTCATGTAGAGAAACTGGTTCATCGAGGCGACGTCGAGCATCTGCGGATGCACGGTGACGACGACGGACGTCGAGGCGCAGAGCGCTGACAGCGTCAGATAGCCGAGCTGCGGCGGGCAGTCGATGATGACGACGTCATAGTCGTCGGCGACGCTCGCAAGGGCGGCCTGCACGCGGGCGAAGAACAGCGGGCCAGCGTCCGTGCCATTGTGACGGGCGCTCAGTGCCTGCGGCGTCGTGTGCTCGAACTCCTGCAGTTCGAGATTTCCCGGCACGAGATCGAGGCCGTCGAAATAGGTCTTGCGGATGATGTCCTTCAACGGCCGCGCCTCGGCGTCGTAGCGGATCGCGCCATAGAGCGTGTCGTTGCCGGTAAGGTCGAGTTCCGGCTGGTAACCGAAGAGTGCGGACAGCGAGGCCTGCGGGTCGAGGTCGACGGCGAGCACGCGGTGGCCGGTCAACGCCAGATATTGCGCGATATGCACCGACGATGTGGTCTTGCCGGAGCCGCCCTTGAAGTTGGTGACCGAGATCACCTGCAGGTGTTCGCCTGCTTCCGCATCGCGCCACTTGAGATAGCTGCGCGCCTTGGCGGCGTTGCCCTTGGCAAGCGCCTGTTCGGCCAAGTGCCGGCGAAGCGCATTGATGTCGGAGAGTGAATAGGAGCGGCGGCCGCCAAGCCCGGTATCGGGCTGCGGGCCTTCACCGGCAAGCGAGAGCTGGCGCAGATAGCCGTCAGAAACGCCGATCAGCTTGGCCGCCTCGCCCGAGGTGAAGCTGCGCAATGTCTTCATCGCCGTCGGCGCGAACAGGCGCTCGCGCATCGCCTTCAACTGTTCGGAAAGCGCGCGGGCATCGGCCGCGATCGCTTCGTCGGCCGGACGGCGTGCCTGGGAGTGACCCGCGTCCTGTCTTGCCTGGGTTGCCGTCATATTCATTCTGCCATACTCCTTGCGCGTGTCAGCGGCCCAACGGCGCCACATCACGCTAACAGAGATTCAATTCAAATACGGCCAATCGGCACTTATTCGGAAAACTCCGTAACAGAGATGCCGGAGCCTGCGATTCGCGTCAAGAGTCTGGCGCCATTCAAAGGCGCGTGCACTCGCCGGGCAGACGTTCCGGACGCCGACAAAACGAAACGCCCGCGGGGTGGCGCGGGCGTTTGCAGGCATCGAAAAAATGATTTCAGAGTTTCGGACCGATATGATCCGGGATCGGGCATTGGTAGGGCTTGCCCTCGGTCTTTTCACGCCACTCGGCCTTTGCCCGTGCCAAAAGATCGGCATCGAGGATCAGGTCGAGGCCGGTCGTGGCCAGTGATTTTGCCGCGTGGGCGAAAGCCTTGTGGGCGGCCGGGCTCTTGCCCTGCGCCACCACCTGCCAGGTGTGCGGCGCCGTGCCGATCGCCCAGGCGGGCGCCCAGCATTGCGCGGTCGGCGTGATCCAGCTGACGTCGCCGACATCGGTCGAGCCGGCGCGGAAATGCGACTGGCCCTCGAAATCGCGAAGGCCGAGATGCAGACCGGTCGAACCGTCCATGCGGCTGTTCGCAAAAACATCGCCCTTGATTTGGTAAAGCCGGATGCTGCTCGAGATTGCTTCCTGCGTCAGCGTCTTCTGGATGTCCTTGGCAAAGGCGATATCGGCCTCGTCGAAGGGAACCGGCCCGAGCGCCACCATGTTGTCGTGGATCGCCGTTTCCAGCGCGATGTTGGGCAGCAGGTTGGTCGCCGCCCGGTCAAAGACGATCTCGACCTCGGTTTCGGTCATCATCGCCGCCCCCTTGGCGATCTTGTCGATGCGGGCAGCGAGCGCTAAGGCCTCCGGCATCTGCGGCGCCCGCACGAGATAGAGCGCCTCGGCGCGGGCCTGGACGACGTTTGCCGCCTTGCCGCCGGCATCGGTGATCGCATAGTGCACGCGGCAATCCTGCGGCATATGCTCCCTCAGGAAGTTGACGCCGACATTCATCAGTTCCAGCGCGTCGAGCGCGCTGCGGCCGAGATGGGCACCGTTCGATGCGTGCGCGGCGACGCCCTTGAAGCGGTAATAGATTTCAAGAACGGCGAGATTGTTGGTCGAGCGTACGCCGTTGAAGGGTGCCGGGTGCCAGGTCAGCGCCGTATCGACATCCGCGAAGATGCCGGCGCGTGCCATGAAGGTCTTGCCGGAACCGCCCTCCTCGCCGGGGCAGCCGTAATAGCGCACCGTACCCGGCAAGTCGTTTTCCTTGAGGTAGCGGGCAAGCGCGACGGCAGCGAGCAGCGAACCCGTGCCGAGCAGATTGTGACCGCAACCATGGCCCGTACCGCCCTCAGTGAGCGCTTTCGCCTCGGCGACGCCGGCCACCTGGCTCAGACCCGCAAGCGCGTCGAACTCACCAAGAAAGGCGATCACCGGCAGGCCCTGCCCGCTCTCGCCGACGAAGGCGGTATCGATGTCCGCCAGTCCGCGCGACACGCGAAACCCATGCTTCTCCAGCATGGCGATCTGCGTCGCTACCGACTTTTCCTCATGAAAACTCAGTTCCGCATGGTCCCAGATCGCGTCGCTCATTTCGGCGAATTCGGGCTTCAGCGCTTCGATCGTGTCGACAAGGGCGGTCCGGGCGGCTGGATTTGGCATCAATCATCCTTTTGCGACGGCGCGGGGCGCGGTCGCATCAGCAGTTTTGTTTAAGGAGGTGCGGAGGGCGACAAACGGCCGCCATCCGCTGGAGAGAAAGGACTACGCCCGCATCAGTCGTCGAGCGTCACTTCCCAGAGGCGGGTGTTGGACTGCCAGACCGGCTGGCCGTGCAGCTTCTTGGTGGCGCCCCAGATGTCGACCATGTCGTACATGAAGATGCCGGGGACCTCGTCGAGCATCAGCCGGTGGAACTCGTCGAAGATCGCCTGGCGCTTGGCCTGGTCGGCCTCGACATAGGCTGCCTTCATCAGTTCAACCGCCTTCGGGTTGTCCCACATCAGCGAGGCGTTCTTGTCCTTGTTGCCGACATAGAAGCTGTACATCAGCGCCGGATCGAGACGCGGCGACACCGACTGCGAGATCACCTGATAGTTGCCGGAGCGGCGGCGATCGACCTGGGTCGCATAGTCGAGCACTTCGATCTGCACGTTGAGGCCCACCTGCTGCATCATCGCCTGGGCGACGACGGCAGCGGGGAAGCTCGGCACGTTGCCGCGCTTGTTGGCGATGATGGTGATCGGCTCGCCGTTGTAGCCGGCATCAGCCAGGTTCTTCTTCGCTTTTTCGAGATCCATCGGGATCTTCTTCTTCTGGACGTCGGAGTAGAAGATCGAGTCGGCCGAGACCATCGATGCGTTGGCTTCGCCGGTGCCGTTGGAAACAGCGGCGACGAGCTGGTCGAGGTCGAGCGCTTCGGCCATCGCGCGACGAACCGCAACGTTGCTCAGGATCTTGTCGCGGGTCTGGAAGTAAAGCAGGTTTTTGCCGTTGTTGCGCTTGACGATGAGTTGCATCGTGTCGCTGTCCTTGAACTCGGCAATGAGATCGGCCGAGACTTCGGCGGTGTCGAGCGCGCCCGAAAGCAGGCCGGTCTTCACGGTCGAGGCGTCCGGGATCACCATGAACTTGATGCCGTCGACGAGCGGCCGCTTCGAGCCGACCATGCCATCGGGCTTGCCGTCATTGGCGGGTGAGACGTAGTCGGCGTTCTTTTCGAGCCGGACATATTCGCCCTTCTTCCATTCCGCCCACTTGAACGGGCCGGTGCCGATGGGCGCAGTGTAAGCGCCGTCTGCGCCGACGGAATCTTGGGAGACGATGCCGGTGTAGCCGCATTCCGGCCGGGCCATCAGGCCGAGAAAGACGGCCGAAGGCTTCTCGATACTCATGGTGACGGTGGAGGCGTCGGCTGCGGCGACGCTCGTCACCTTGATCGACTTGCTGCCGTCGAAGTCGCCGGCGCAGGTCCACTTGGTCTCCGGCTTCATGTAGCGGTTCCAGTTCCAGACCACGTCTTCCGCGGTCAGCGCCTTACCGTTGTGGAACTTCACGTCGTCTCGCAGCTTGAACGTATAGGTCAGGCCATCGGGCGAAACCTCGAAGCTTTTCGCGAGCAGCGGCTTCACTTCGCCGTTCTCGGCGTAGCCGACCAGACCTTCGACGATGTGGAAGATCACCGAGTCGGTGTTGCCGTCGCGGTTGACGCCGGGCTCGTTGCTGCGGATGTCCGAGCTCTGGGCGACCGTCAGGTCACGCGCATGGCCGAGCGCGATCGCGCTCATCAGCATGGTTCCGGCAAGAAGTATGGTTTTCATGGTTCCTCTCTCTTTTCTGATTGTTGGTGTTGTCGGTTCAAAAGGCGCGCCAGCAGACCTGTGACAGCTTGCCGATGGTTTCGAGCGCGATGGTGTAGCCGGGCGTGCCGTCGGGCATCAGCGCGGGTACGCCGTCGGTGAAGGCGGCGATCGCATAGAGCGGCTTGCCGTCGCGATAGACGACGCCGGCATCCATGCGGCCGCGTTTGCCGCGACCCCCCTTGCAGGCGACGACCGTATCGAAGGGCAGCCGCGAGCGGATGCCATAGCGCAAAACCTGGTTCTTCAGCGTCTGCACAGCGAAGGCGGCGAGCTCGACCGTGATGCCAAGCCTGGCGGCGGCAGCGGCATCGTGCTCGGCGGCGAGGATCAGTTCCAGCAGCATCACCTGGTCGGCAGCCGTCGTCGTCGTGACGTCGGCCAGCGAATGATCGGGTTTGAGCGCCAGCGGCGGAATGAGGAAGCGATGGTGCGTGCCCACCATGCCGAGCGCCTTGCAATAGCCGTCGACCTCTTCAAGCGTCAGCCGCTCGAACACCATCTTGGTGCAGACATTGTCGCTCAGAACCATCATGCCGACGATCGCGTCGCGCAGCGAAATGACGATTCCAGGCGTCAGGTAGCGGAACATGCCGCTCGCCACTTCCTGGGCGAGCCGTGCTTCGTAGGTGATGCGCTCGTCAAGATGAAGCCGGCCTTCTGCCACCGCCTTCAGCGCCGCCATCATGATCGAGGTTTTGCGGGTGCTGGCAGATGGTGTTTCCTCACCCTCGCCACGGCCGATGGTTTCACCGGTCTGGAGATTGCGCACGAGGAAGCGGGTGACGAAGGGCTCCGCGTCGGCGATCGCGTGGAGTTCGGCCGCGATCGCACCGGTCTTGATTTCCGTGCTCATCTCAGGCCTCCAGCCGCCATTTGAGGGTGACGCCACCGGTCTGGTTGAGATCGAGCGCCGGGATCGCCGAAAGCAGCTTGCGGGTATAGGCATCCTTCGGCGCATCGAAGATCCGGTCGCGGTCGCCTTCTTCGATGATGCGCCCGTCCTGCATGACGATGACGCGGTCGGCGACCTGCTCGACGACGCCGAGGTCGTGGCTGATGAACAGGCACGAGAAGCCGTAGCGCTTCTGCAGGTTCGAGAAGAGTTCCAGCACCTGAGAGCGAACGGTTACGTCGAGCGCCGACACCGGCTCGTCGGCGATCAGGAATTTTGGCCGCCGTGCGATGGCGCGGGCGATAGCCACACGCTGGCGCTGGCCGCCCGAGAGCTCATGCGGATAGCGATTGGCGAAATCGGCGCTGAGCCCGACTTCCTCAAGCGTTTCGAGCGCACGGCGACGCTTGGCCGGCGTATCGAGGTCCGGCACCAGCCGCAGCGCTTCCTCGACGAGCGCCTGAATGGTCATGCGCGGATCGAGCGACGAATAGGGATCCTGGAAGACCATCTGGCAGTTCAGCCTATAATCGCGCCAGTCGGCGCTGCGCTCGCGGCCCTGGAACAGGATGTCGCCTTCGGCCTGCTGGACGAGGCCTGCGATGGTGCGGCCGAGCGTCGTCTTGCCAGAGCCGGAACCGCCGACCAGTGCCACGACCTCGCCGACATGGATATCGACGCTGACGCCGTGCAGCGCGCGCTTCGGCTCGTGCCTGCGGAAGAGACCCTTGCGGCCGGGATACTCGACGACAATATTGCGCGCCGAAACCATCGGCGTGCGGGTCATGTCGAGCTCACGCGCAGCACCACGGAACGGCAGCGACGAAAGCAGCTTGCGGGTATAGGGATGCTGCGGCGCCTGTAGTATCTCTTCGGTCAGCCCTTGCTCGACGACGACGCCCTTTTCCATCACCACGAAACGGTTGGTGTAGCGGGCGACCATCGGCAGGTCGTGGCTGATGAGCAGCACTGCAGTGCCCTCGGCCTGGGTCAACTCGACCATCAGCTCCATGACGTCGCGCTGGACGACGGCATCGAGCGCGGTCGTAGGCTCGTCTGCGATCAGCAAGGCTGGCTTCAACAGCATCACCGAGGCGAGCATGATGCGCTGGCGCATGCCGCCGGAGAACTCGTGCGGATAGGCGGTCAACGCCCGCTCCGGCTCGCGTATGCCGACACGCTGCAGCATTGAAAGGATCGCCGTGCGGCGCTCCTCGACCGACATCTTTGTGTGCAGGATCAGCCCTTCCTCGAGCTGCCGGCCGATGGTCATCGACGGGTTGAGCGAGGTCATCGGCTCCTGGAAGACGACGCCGACCTCCCCGCCGCGAAGCTGGCGGAGATCCCGGTCCTTCATGCCGAGCACATCCTTACCCCGGTAGAGGATCGTGCCGCCGATACGGCGGACGGCCGGCGGAATGAGCCCGATGATCGCGCGTGTCGCCAGTGTCTTGCCGGAGCCGCTTTCGCCGACGATGCCGACGATTTCGCCGGGCGCGACGTCAAAGCTGACGTTCTTCACTACCTGGTTGCCGGAGTGAGTGACGGCAAGCGAAAGGCGCTGGACACTGAGAAGAGGATTGCCGGTCATTTCAGGCCTCGCATGCGGGGGTCGAGACGGTCGCGTAGCGCGTCGCCCAGAAGGTTGATGCCGAGCAAAGTGAGAGCGATGCAGAGACCAGGGAAGAAACCGAGCCAGACGGCCTGTTCTATGAAGGGGCGGCCGGCGGCGAGCATGTTTCCCCAGGTGGGTGCCGGTGGCGGCACGCCGAGACCGAGGAAGGAAAGCGCGCTTTCCGAGAGGATCGCCCAGCCGAACATCGAGGTGGCAAGCACCGTGATCGGCGCGACGCAGTTCGGCAGGATATGGCGCAGCATCGTATATATCTCGCCATTGCCCATCACCCGCGACGCCTCGATGAACTCGCGTTCGCGCAGCGACAGCACCGCTCCGCGCACCACGCGGGCCATTGACGGCGTATAGGCGATGCCGAGCGCGAAGATGATGCCGTACTGGTTGGCGCCGAAGACGGCGAGCAGGCCGAGCGCCAGCAGGATGCCGGGGAAGGCCAGGAGCGCGTTGTTGATCGCCATGATCACGCCATCGACCCAGCCGCGCGCATAGCCGCTGACGATGCCGATGAAGGTGCCGAAGACGACGGCGAAGGTGACGGTCAGGAAGCCGATCCAGACGCTGGCACGGGCGCCGACCATCAGGCGGCTGGCGACATCGCGGCCGAACTCGTCGGTGCCGAGCCAGTGCGCTGCACCGGGTGCGGCAAGCCGCGCGGTGAAGCCGAGCGCCATCGGATCATAAGGCGTCCAGAAAAGGCCGATGAGGGCGGTGATGACCAGCAGGCCGATCAGGCCGCCGCCGATGGCGCCGTTGAAAGTGAGCTTTCTCATTCTGCCACCACCCGCGGATCGAAGAGAGGATAGAGGAGGTCGACCACCAGATTGACGACGACATAGGAGAAGGCGACGAGCAGCAGGCAGCCCTGGATCACCGGATAGTCGCGCTGGAAGATCGCATCGACCATTAGACGGCCAAGACCCGGAATGGTGAACACCGTCTCGATGACGGCGATGCCGCCGAGCAGGTTGCCGAGGATCAGGCCAATCATCGTCCAGGTCGGGCCGAAGGCGTTCTTGAAGGCGTGGCGCCAGAGAACGGCACTTTCCGAAAGCCCCTTGGCACGGGCATGGGTGATGTAATCGAGCCGCAGCACTTCGAGCGTAGAGGCGCGGGCCATGCGGATGATCACGCCCATCTCGTGGATGACAAGCGTCATGACCGGCAGCACCAGATAGAGAAGGCCGGCCTTCCAGTTCTCCGAGATCGGCACGTAGCCAAGCACCGGCAGCCAGCCGAGCTTCAGGCCGAAGGCGAGCAGCAAGAGAAGACCGAGCCAGAAGGTTGGGATCGACAGAAGCACGGTCGCCGAACCGACAAGCGCCAGGTCGGTCAGGCTGTTCTGCCGCCAGGCGGCGATGACGCCGGCCGGAACCGCGATCAGGCTCGCGAGAAGCACGGCGATGACGACGATTTCGGCGCTGACGAAGAAGCGGCTGACGACCAGATGCAGCACCGGCTCGCCGGTGACGATCGAGGTGCCGAAATCGCCGGAGAGGATGTTGCCGGCCCAGATGACGAATTGCTCCGGGATGCTGCGGTCGAGACCGAGCTCCGCGCGCAACGCGGCAATCTGCTGCGGTTCGGCCATATCGCCGAGCATCAGCGCTGCCGGATCACCGGGAATGAGGCGGATAAGCGTGAAGACGGCAACCGAGACGATCACGATCGTCGGTATCGCCATCACGAGACGATTGAGAATGAATTTGATCATGGGTTCCCCGTACTGAGGCAGGCCGCACGCGTTACCGCGATTCTCCTGCCCGTCGGCTCTCTTGTTGCAGGGACTATGATCGATTGGAAAAAATCGCGCAATATTATGAGTAAATGTCATACATCTATGAAAAGGGCATGCAACTTCATCGCGACCGGGTGGGCGCTGCCCGGCTGCTCGCTGGCGAGGAAGCCGGCGCGATCGCGCCGGCTTCCTCAGGTCAGATGAAGAAAATCGGCCAGTTCGCGGGCGGCAGCGCCTCCTGCCCGGTTCGCACCGATGGTGGAAGCCGACGGCCCGTAGCCGACGAGATGGATGCGCGGGTCTTTTGCCACCTGAGTCGCCAGCCGACCGGTCATCAGGATACCGCCGTCAGCATTGCGCAGTTGCAGCGGCGCCAGGTGATCGAGCGCGCTTCTGAAGCCGGTGCTCCAGAGGATGACGTCGACGGCCAGTTCGCGCCCGTCGGACCAGCGCACGCCGTTTTCGGTCATTTCGGCAAACATCGGCTGGCGCTCGAGCGCGCCGCGTGCACGTGCGGCCATGATCGCAGGTGTCACCGGAATGCCCGTCACCGAGACGACCGAGCCCGGCGGCAGGCCGCGGCGAACCCGGTCCTCGACCATGGCTACGGCGGCGCGTCCAACCTCTGGCGTAAACGGTTCGTCGCGGAAGGCCGGCTCCTCCCGCGTTACCCACGTGGTCGATGTCACCTGCGATATTTCATCGAGCAGCTGGATGGCGGAGATGCCGCCGCCGACGACCAGCACATGCTGCCCCGCGAATTGCGCTGCCGACTGATAATCCTTCGTGTGCAGCTGGTGCCCCTTGAAGCGCTCCGCTCCCGGATAGGGCGGGATATAGGGGGCCTCCCAGGTGCCGGTCGCGTTGATGATGCCGCGGGCAGCATAAGCCCCGTCGTCCGTCTCGACCCTGAAGCGCTCGCCCCGGTCACACACGACCTTGACGGCCACCGCCCGGCGGACCGGCAGACCGAATGCCTTCTCATAGGCGCCGTAATACTGCGGCACGGCGACGGCCGCGTGAACCTCGCCCTTGCTGGTATCGACCGCTTCGGAAAATCTCATGCCGGGAAGATCGTGAATACCGTTGACCGTATTCAAGGTCAGCGACGGCCAGCGAAACTGCCAGGCCCCGCCCGGCTGCGGCGACCGGTCGATGACGACATATTGCCTGTGAGGCGCCAGCCCGAGCCGGCCCAGGTGATAGGCCGAAGACAATCCCGCCTGCCCGGCGCCGATGACGACGATGTCGATCTTGCGGGCCACGCGCGCATGCGTTTCGACATCGACAGGCTGAGCCGCATCCGTCATGGTGCGGCCCGAAGCAAAAGCCTGTCAGTCCTTGCCAGATCATCCACGGCGGCGGCCCTATGCAATTGCCGCTGCGAAGATCGCCGCAAGTTTTTCGATGCCGATCTGGTCGTCGCGGTCGAAGCGTGCAGGCTCCGGGCTGTCGAGATCGATGACGCCGATCACCCGGCCGTCACGCCGCACCGGAACCACGAGTTCCGAGCGCGAGGCCGCATCGCAGGCGATGTGCCCCGGAAAGGCATGGACGTCTTCCACAAGGATCGAGCGGTCTTCCTTGACGGCCGTTCCGCAGACCCCGCGGCCGACGGCGATGCGCACACAGGCAGGCTTGCCCTGGAACGGTCCCAGCACGAGTTCGTCGTCGGTTTCGAGGAAATAAAACCCCGCCCAATTGAGGCTCGGCATGGTCTGGAACATCAGCGCCGACGTATTGGCCGCGTTGGCGATCAGGTTCGGCTCGCCATGAAGCAGCGATTCGAGCTGCTGGGCCAACTCCGCATAGAAAGCGCGCTTGTCGCCTGTGTCGATGGTGGCTGCCTGAAACATGATCTTATCCGCTCTAATGTTCGTATCGGCCGGCAATGTAGTGTCGCGCCCGTCCCATTGCCAATGGCCGCAACCTTGAGGCCATTGTCTCACGGCTGCTGCGAAGCGGCGACCTGCCTTTTGAGGCAGTCAATCATGGCTTGGGCTGCAAGCGACAGCGGTACGCCAGCCGCCGTCGCGACGCCGAAATCCTGGGTGAGGTGCGGCGAAAACGGACGGATCTCGATCGGTAGGTGCCGGTGCAGATTGGCAAAGAAGCTGCTGATGATCGCGACCCCAAGGCCGTAGGCCGCGTAGGCGCAGGCCGAGCTGTTGCTGTGGGTCTCGATCTTGACCTTTTGCGGCACGCCGGCCTTGCGGAAGATCTCGTCGAGCATGACCCGCGTCGGCCGGCGGCGGCCGATCAGGATCAAGGGCACGCCGCGCAGTTCCTTCGGCGTCACGGTTTCGTGCTGCGAAAGCGTGTGCCCCTTTTCCATGACGCAGACGCTGAGGCCGGTTGCGACCGGCTGCATTTCGAGACCGGCGCTCAGCTGCCCCTCATAACGCAGGAAGCCGAAATCGATGATGCGCTGCTCGACGAGGCGGGCGATCGCAACGGTCGTGTCGAAGAAGGTTTCGACGCGCACGCCGGGAAAATCCTTGGCATAGTCGGCGAGCATCGCCGGGGCGAAGGTCTCGGACATGCTGTTCGGCAGGCCGATGCGCACGACCTCTGGGCCGACTGCGCCGCTGCGCAGGTCCTGCGCCAGATTGGTGAACCGGTCGATGCCGAGCAAGATATGCTCCGCATCCTCGGCGAGCTTCATCGCCTCGGGCGTCGCAATCAGCCGGCCCTTGTCACGGGCAAAAAGCGTCAGCGACAGCTCTTCCTCGAGCTGCTGCAACAGCCGGCTGACGCCGGACTGGCTGAGCCCCATCGTCTTGGCGGCCGCAATCGTCGATCCGGTCGCCAACAGCGTGCGCAGCACTTCCAATTGTCGAAAATTCACGCCGCCCCCGGTCCGCTCGAACATCCGCTTGCTCTCCCCTCGTGTTTACGGGAAGGCGATGCTTCAAGGAAGGGGTCGGCAAGGTGCGGGGAAATCCGTGACGGATACCCGCCGGGAACGAGGAGCGCGCACGCGCGCTCCTCTGAGGTCACCGGTCTCACGCGCTGGCGTGGACCGGATGGTTGAAGCGGTCGGCGAAGATCTCGATCGAGCCGCGACCGAAGCTGCGCAGCTGCCGCCGCGTCAGCACCGACATGACACGCGCGGCCGTCGAGACGGTCATGGCGTCGAGCGGCCCTTCACCGCTCCACGGCTTGTTCAGTCGGTCGGTTACGATGCCGATGAGGTTTGCCGGCATGATGTCGCTGCAAGGTTTCATCCAGTCGAAGACCTCGCTGATGGGAATGCGCTTGCCTTCGAACGCAACGATGGGCTCGGGCATGTTGGCGCCCCAGTCATCATAGGCCTCCAGAGCATCACGAAACAGGTTCTGCAGCGTGATGGAGGCGTGCCCTTCATGGAGAGCAGGCAGGAAATTCGTCATTTGTGTCTCCTTCAGTGGTTAAGGCCGGGAAACGCGAATGGCCAATTCTGTCAGCATATGTTTGTGTTCGTGCCGGGTGGCCGATACTCTGGGGCCACACGACGGGTCAAACTGCAGGCGATGAGGCAAATGCACAAATCGGGCGCTGGTTCCCTGAGCCGCAGTCAATTTTGGCGGGAAATCGGTGAGCATACACGCCGCCGAGCATCACCAGGGTCCTCTTCCCTGGCCTTCCCCCGAATCGATCTTACCCATCCCGACCCGAAGGTAAACACCAAGTCGCCATCAAGGCCGAAACGAAATACTCAAATCGATAATTTCTATAGAATATACTATCTTACCCGATCAGGCCAGATAATTCACTGATATGCACCTCAATCGACAGGGAGCAGTCACATGGGAACGATCTCGCGGCTTTCCGAGAAAACTAGAGCCCCGGCGCACCGGATCGAAAGCGAAGAGGAAGCGCTGTCGATCGCGCGTGAGCTGGCGGCGGAATTTGCAGGGAGTGCCAACGAGCGGGACACGGATCGCATTCTGCCCTTCGACGAGCTCGATGCGCTCGCCCAATCCGGCCTGCTGGCGATCACCGTGCCGCCGGAGTATGACGGCATAGACGTCTCCAATGCCGTTCTTGCCGAAGTCACCGCCATCCTTTCGGAAGCGGATTCCTCGATCGGCCAGATCCCGCAGAACCATTTCTACATTCTCGAGGCGCTGCGCACCGATGGCACCGAGGAGCAAAAGGCCTTTTTCTTCGGCCGGGCGCTTGCCGGCGACCGTTTCGGCAACGCCCTTTCGGAGCGTGGCACGAAAACCGTCGGCGACTATGAGACCCGGCTTTCCTCCGACGGCCCCGGCTTCCGTCTGAACGGGCGCAAATATTATTCGACCGGCGTGTTGTTTGCCGAATGGATCGTCATCTTCGCCCTTGATCCGAACGACAAGCTGACCATGGCCTTCGTGCCGCGCGGCGCGGAGGGCTTGCAGATCATCGACGACTGGGACGGCTTCGGCCAGCGCACGACCGGCAGCGGCACGACCGTGCTGCAGAACGTCTATGTGGCCGCCGATGCGGTGGTGCGCCATCACCGCGGCTTCGAAAGGCCGACGACGATCGGTAGCGTCGGCCAGATCATCCATGCCGGCATCGATCTCGGCATTGCCCGGGCAGCCTTTGCCGAAACCCTCGACTTTGTCCGCAATCATGCGCGCCCCTGGATGGACAGTGGCGCCGAACGGGCGGCCGACGATCCGTTGACGATCGCCCGCATCGGCCAGCTTGCCATCCGCCTGGAGGCGGCAACGGCCACGCTGGAGCGTGCCGGCAAAAAGGTCGACGTCGCCCAGATCAACGGTACCGAGGAAAGCGTGATCGAAGCGACGCTTGCCGTTGCCGCGGCAAAGGTCCTGACGACCGAAATCGCCTTGGAAGCGAGCAACACGCTCTTCGAACTCGCCGGCACCGCATCGACGAAGATCGGCCTCAACCTCGACCGCCATTGGCGAAACGCCCGCACCCACACGCTGCACGACCCGGTGCGCTGGAAGCATCACGTTGTCGGCAACTACCACCTGAACGGCATCAAGCCGCCGAAGAACGGCGCACTCTGAGCCCATCGACCGCGCGCGATCGTCCCGAGGCGTGACCGGCGCTTTGGGCAACGCCCAACCTTGCCCGAAGGAGAGCCCCATGAGCCGCGAAATCCGGCTGAATGCCTTTGACATGAACTGCGTCGGCCACCAGTCGCCAGGGCTCTGGACCCATCCGCGCGACCAGTCCTGGCGCTACAAGGATCTCGATTACTGGGTGCATCTGGCAAAAACGCTCGAGCGCGGCAAGTTCGACGGCCTGTTCATCGCCGACGTGCTGGGCGTCTATGACGTGCTGAACGGCAATGCGGATGCAGCCCTTCGGCATTCGGCCCAGGTCCCGGTCAACGACCCGCTGCAACTGGTGCCGACCATGGCCTACGAGACCGAGCATCTCGGCTTCGGGCTGACGGCGTCGCTCTCCTTCGAGCATCCCTATACCTTCGCCCGCCGCATCTCGACGCTCGACCATCTGACCCGGGGGCGTGTCGGCTGGAACATCGTCACCTCCTACCTCAACAGCGGCGCGCTCAACATCGGCCAGGCGCAGCAGGCGCGCCACGACGACCGCTATGATCTCGCCGAGGAATATCTGGAGGTCTGCTACAAGCTCTGGGAAGGAAGCTGGGAGGACGGCGCCGTCGTGCGCGATCGGGCAAGCGGTATCTTCACCCATCCGGAAAAGGTGCATCCGATCAACCATCACGGCCGCCACTTCACGGTTCCCGGCATTCACCTGAGCGAACCGTCGCCGCAGCGCACGCCCGTGCTCTACCAGGCCGGCTCTTCGAGCCGCGGCAAGGACTTTGCCGGGGCGCACGCCGAATGCATCTTCGTCGCCGCGCCATCCAAAACCGTATTGAAGCGCTATGTCGCCAATGTCCGCGAGGCAGCCGCGCGCGCCGGCCGCAACCCACGCGAAATCCTCGCCTTCAATCTGCAGACGGTGATCCTCGGCGAAACCGACGCGGAGGCGAAGAAGAAGTTCGACGAATACCGCAGCCACGTGTCCTACGAGGGTGCCCTGGCGCTGATCTCCGGCTGGACAGGCATCGATTTCGGCCAGTTCGCCCCGGACGAGCCGCTTCGCCACCGTTACACCAACGCGGTGCAATCGGCCGTCGAGACCTTTACGACCATCGACCCGGATCGGGTGTGGACCGTGCGCGAAATGGCCGACTGGGTGGGTATCGGCGGCTTCGGCCCCGTCTTCGTCGGCTCGCCCTCGACGGTCGCCGATCTCCTGCAGGAATGGGTCGAGGACACCGATGTCGACGGCTTCAACCTTGCCTATGCCATCACGCCCGGGACCTTCGAAGACGCCGTCGACCTGCTGGTGCCGGAACTGCAAAGACGCGACGTCTACAAGACCGGCTACCGCGAAGGCACGCTCCGCGAAAAGCTCTTCGGCGCCGGTCCGAGGCTTGCAGCGCCGCATCCGGGCGCCGGCTATCGCGACCTCGCCGGCCAGCGGCAGACGATCGCGGCCTCCGCTTAAGCGAAGACATCAAAGAAACGCCGCCGGAACCTTTGTTCAGGCGGCGTTTTTCCACGCACAGTCACCCTGTGCGTCAGGTTCAGCTGTAAAGGCTTATCGGCGGGATCCGACCGTTGAGCGCAAAGTCGCCGACCTCGCGCGCCTTGTAGGCGACCGGGTCATGCAGCGTGTGGGTGCGGACATTGCGCCAGTAGCGGTCGAAGCGATAGTGCCCAGCCGTGGCGCGCGCGCCCATCAATTCGAACACCCTTGCCGTCACGTCGAGCGCCACGTGGGTGGAATGCACCTTGGCCGCATAGGCCTCGATCGCCGCCGCGCCCCGCGCCTCGGCCGTTACCGAGCTGCCCTCGGACAAGGCCGCTTCGACCGCTGCCGCAGCCGCATCAGCCAGCGCGACCGACGCCTTCAGGTTCGTCTGGAGCTCGCCGATCGCCTCAAGGATATAGGGGTCGTCGCCGGCACGCTCGACGCCGGACGTCACCCAGGGACGCGTTGTGCTGCGGACGTAGTCGAGCGCTGCTGCCAGCGCCCCCTGCGCCGTGCCGAGATAGAAATTGACGAAGACGAGCTGGATCAGCGGCGTGTTGAAGGTCGCTTGCACCGGTGGCGGATCTAAGGGTTCGGCAAGCGCCTGGATGAAGTCTCGCCCATAAACCGGAAAGTCGCGGAACTCGACGCTGCCGCTGTCCGACAGGCGCTGGCCGATATTGTCCCAGTCGTCGTTCGCGATATAGCCGGGACGGTCGGTGGGCACGACGAAATTGGCGATCTTGCCGTCGAGCGTGGCATTGACGTTGATGCGGTCGGAGACATGCGCGCCGGTCGAAAACGTCTTGCGGCCGTTCAAGACGTAGTGCGCGCCGCGCCGCTCGAGCGTCAGGCCGGGGTCGCGCGGGTTGACGGCTGCACCCCAGTAGAGCTGCCGCTCGACCGTTTCGGCGCCCAGCACCCAGGCTTGCCGGGGATCGGCGGCGGCCCAATAGACGTATTGGCTGTTGACGTAGTGGTAGCCCAGCAATTGCCCGATCGAGCTTTCGCCGCGCGCGACGATGCGCACCAGCCGCAGCCCGTCGATCCAGCTCAAGCCGGCCCCACCGATCTCCGGCGAATGCAACGCCGTCAACAGACCAGCCTGGCGGAGCGCCTCGATCTCCTCGCGCGGCGGCGCGCCCACCCGGTCGAGTTCGGCGCCCCGACGGGCAAGATCGGTTGACAGCGCCTCGGCACGGGCAAAAAGCTCCCGTCGCCTTTCGTCATGTTCGGCGTTCACCGGCGCCGGTTCTCTGAGGAAGTGTACGTTGCTCATCCGCCTCTCCTTGGTTGAGGCGTAATAATGAACTTATTCTATAGACAATGACAGCAAATGGATTTTGACTTGGGCGGAAGCCCGAGAAAGTCTTACCTGTCACCCGGTGCCGCCCACGCGCCGGCGGGAAACGGGGCCATCGCGCTCAGGCACTATTCCGGGAAATGCGATAGACGCTGGCAGGCGGCAAGTTGAGCGGCACCCAGCGCCGAAAGGAGGCCTTGAGCCCAAGCTCGCGCAGAACCTGGAGCGAGATCGGGCATCGCGGTCCATAGGTGAACTGGAACAGGCTTCCATCCTCGGCAAGGTGATGAAAGACCGAGGCGAGGATCGCCCGCACGGTCTGCGCCGGCATGGACAGAAGTGGCAGGCCGCTGATCGCCGCCCCGACGGACTTCACCGCCGGCAGGGCCAGGTGCTGGGCGTCGCCCTCGATCAGCGTCGCGCTCGGGAACCGCTCCCGCAACAGCATGGCGAAAGCCGGATTGCGCTCCACCAGGATGAGATTGTCCTCGTAAACGCCGTTGCGAAGCAGTGCCCGCGTGAAGGCTCCGGTGCCAGGCCCAAGTTCGAGCACATTGCCGGAGAGCGGTCCGATCTCGGTGGTCATGGCGACCGCCAGCCGTCTGCTCGAAGGCGCGATCGCCGCGACCTCCAGCGGTCTCGCCGCCCAGGATCTGAGGAAGAGCAGGAAATCCGATGCCGTTTTCTGTTTGGTCAAGTCGCGCCTCCGTTGTTGCAACGGTGCCTGGTATCGCTCCTTGTCGGATGCCGCGCATTAACCCGGGTTAAGCCTGGTGTCGGCCTCCGCCCGCACTCGCTTGGCGATGCGGCTGAGGCCGACCGGGGTGATGCCGAGATAGCCGGCGAGGTCCTTCTGCGGCACCCGTGCGACCACCTCCGGTTCCTCGACGAGCAGTGCGCGATAGCGCTCCTCGGGATCAAGCGTCAGGAACTGGCGTTCACGGCGCTCCTTGCGCTCGGCAAGCATCATCAGCGCACTTCGGATCATCCGCGACCAGCCAAGGTCGGTGTCGGCCAGCGCCTGCAGCGTCACGAACGGAATTCTCTCGAGGCGGCTCTCCTCGACCGCAATTGCCGAAAAGCTCGCCCGCCCGGCGGGCACCAGCGCCGAGAGGCTCGCAAAGAACCGCCCTTCGATGGCGAAGGACTTGATCCACTCCTCGCCATTGGCACGCAGATAGGTGAGCTTCACCAGGCCGCGCTCGATCACATAGACATAGGGATGCGGCTCATCCTGATGGAAGACCGTTTCGCCAGCCCTCACGCTGCGCACCTGCATCGCCTCGGCCAGGCGCTCCGCCTGCGCCAGCGGATGCCGGGCGATGCGCTCGAACAGCGAAATCGCAGCGCCCTCTGCGCGCTTAACTTCGGTTAATGCCATCCCCGTCCTCCCGTTGCAGATTCGACTGCGCAACAACGGGAAATAGATCACATGGCACGCTACGTCGTCACCGGGGCAAGCTCGGGAATCGGCAGGGAGATCGCACTGCAACTGGCCGCGAGAGGGCACGATGTCTTAGCACTTGGCCGCGACCGGGAGCGACTGGAGGACTTGACGCTGCGAAACCGGAGGATCGAAACGCGGGTGCTCGATCTCTGCGATCGGGCCGCAACCATCGCCTGCGGAGCCAAGATGGCGGGCGATCCGATCGACGGTCTCATCAACAACGCGGCCATCCAGCACAATGTCCGGTTCGACGACCCGCATTACGACGCCGGACAAATCGCGGACGAAGTCGATACCAATCTCGTCGCGCCGATGCTGTTGTCGCGGCTGCTTCTGCCGAAGACGCCCGGGCGCCCCTTCGTCATCGTCAATGTCGGCTCAGCACTCGCCCGTTATCCGAAAACGACGGCGGCGGTCTACAGCGCCACCAAGGCGGGGCTGCGCATGTTTTCGGAAGCACTTTCCGTCCAGCACCAGGCAGGCGCAGTCAAAGTGGTTGATGTGGTGCTGCCGCTCGTCGATACCCCGATGACATCAGGGCGGGGAAAGGACAAGGTCAGCGCGGCCTATGCGGCGAAGGAAATCCTGCGTGCGCTCGAGCCGGGCGCAACCCGCATCCATGTCGGCAAGGCGCGATTGCTGCGCCTGCTCGAAATCATAGCGCCGCCTGCAGCCGCCGCGATCATCAGAAAGCTGTGACGCTGCAGTTCTCAAGCGGCATCTTGCGATCGCAGGCCCCACAGCGGGCCTTTGCGTGAAGGTTAGCCAGCCTCCGCGTCCCTCAAGGCGACGATCTCGGACGCGTTGTCGTTGGCGGCGAACTGCTCCAACGTCATGTTGTCGAGGATCGAGGCGATCGCGTCGCGAACGTTGCTCATCGACTTGCGCACATGACAGTTGACCGGATCGGCACAGTCGTCGCAGGCCTCGAACGCGGTGCGGCTGGCGCAGCGGATCGGTGCCAGGGGACCGTCGAGCGTGCGGATGACCTGGCCGATGCGGATGTCGGAGGCTGGCCGGGAGAGCGAATAGCCGCCGCCCGGGCCCTTCTTCGAGCGCAGGATGCCGGCATTGCGCAGTTCGAGCAGGATCGCGTCCAGGAACTTTTTCGGAATATTGTTCCGCGTGGCGATCTCGGTGATGAAGGCGGTCTCTCCGGGCTCCAGTTGAGCCAGGTCGACAAGGGCCTTGAGCCCGTATTTTCCTTTTTTGGTCAACATGTCACTTCACTTTCCTGAACAAGGAAAGCCGCCACAACGCCCCTTCCCGCGGCATTTACCGGGGGTAACGGGTTGTGACGGCCGCACTCTTTCGCTTAGGATGTCCTACACCCAAACTGCACCATTCTCAATAAAATACGTCAGTTACTGCATAGATTTAGTGATTTTAGAAGGCGCTTTTATGGCAGGGGGGAGAACTTCCGCTCCCTTGAGAAGGTGGCTTTGCCTCAAGAGCCAGCAGTCGCTTGCCTCGGACGCCGCGAAACCCGACGCCGGAGCACCGCAGGTGTAACTGTTCAGGATGCGATCACACCGTCAGATGGCGGCGCGCCTCTGATGTGTCCAGCGTTTCGGCTGCGCCCTCGTGGACCACAGCGCCCCGATCGAGGATGTAGACGTGGTCGGCGAGTTCGCGACAGAAATCGAGATACTGCTCGACCAAGAGGATCGCCATGCCGGTCGAATCCCTGAGATAGCGGATAGCCCGGCCGATATCCTTGATGATCGAGGGCTGGATGCCTTCGGTCGGCTCGTCGAGCACAAGGATCTTCGGTCGCGTCACCAGCGCTCGGCCGATCGCCAGTTGCTGCTGCTGACCGCCGGAGAGGTCGCCGCCACGGCGACCAAGCATCGAGCGCAACACCGGAAAGAGGTTGAAGACGTCCTCGGGTATCGAGCGGTCGCCGCGCTTCAGGGGCGCATAGCCGGTCTCCAGGTTCTCCTTGACCGTCAGCAGCGGGAAGATTTCACGCCCCTGGGGGACGTAGCCGATGCCTTCTTTTGCCCGCCGATAGGGCGCCATGCCGGCGAGTGCTGCGCCGTTGAAGTCGATCGCGCCGGCGCTGACCGGATGCTGACCGGTGATCGCCCGAAGCAGGCTCGACTTGCCGACGCCATTGCGCCCGAGCACGCAGGTGATCTTGCCCATCTCGGCCGTGATCGACACGTTTCGCAGCGCCTGCGCGGCGCCGTAGTGAAGATTGACGTTTTCGACGCTGAGCATGGCGCGCCCTCCTTTTGGATTTTCGGTGTGGGTCATCACCGGCCAAGGTAGTTCTCGATCACCTTCGGATCGCTGCTGACAAAGTCGATCGAGCCTTCCGCCAGCACCGCCCCTTCAGCAAGGCAGGTGACCTTGACGCCGAGTTCACGGATGAAGCCCATGTCGTGCTCGACAACCACGACCGATCGGGTCTTGGCGATCTCCTTCAGCAGGATGGCTGTCTCGGCAGTTTCCGCGTCGGTCATGCCGGCGACCGGTTCGTCGACCAGCAGCAGTTCCGGCTCCTGGGCAAGCAGCATGCCGATCTCCAGCCATTGCTTCTGCCCGTGCGAAAGGTTGGCGGCGAGATCGCTGCTGCGCGACGACATGCGGATGGTCGCAAGGATCTCCTCGATCCGAGCCTTGTCCTCTGCCGTCAGTCGGTAAAAGAGTGTCGGAAACACGCCGCGCTTGCGGTTGAGCGCCAGCTCGAGATTGTCCCAGACCGTGTGGCTTTCAAACACCGTCGGCTTCTGGAATTTGCGGCCGATGCCGAGCGAAGCGATCTCCGCCTCGTCCTTCTTCGTGAGATCGATCTCGCCCTTGAAGAACACCTGCCCCTCGTCCGGCCGCGTCTTGCCGGTGATGATGTCCATCATCGTCGTCTTGCCGGCGCCGTTCGGGCCGATGATCGCTCGTAGCTCGCCGGGTTCGATGACGAAGGAGAGCGCATTCAACGCCTTGAAGCCGTCGAAGGAGACGGAGACGCCGTCGAGATAGAGAAGGCTGGTCGGCTTGGTCTGCCCGATTGTCTGGTTCATGTCGTTACTCCGCCGCCATGGGTTCAACGGCCAGATTGTCCGGTGTTTCAGCCGCCCGCGTCTGACGCTCCGCACGCCGGCGGGCGAAGTACGCGCCAGCCGTTCCGACGACGCCCTTCGGCAGGAACAGGGTGACGAGCACGAAGAGGCCGCCAAGCGCAAAGAGCCAGAATTCCGGGAACGCTGCGGTGAAGATGCTCTTGCCGCCATTGACGAGAATGGCGCCGACGATCGGGCCAATCAGCGTGCCGCGCCCGCCGACCGCCGTCCAGATCACCACTTCGATCGAATTGCCGGGCTCGAACTCGCCGGGATTGATGATGCCGACCTGGGGCACATAGAGCGCGCCGGCAATGCCGGCCATCATCGCCGATAGGGTGAAGGCAAAGAGCTTGATGTGCTCGACGCGGTAGCCGAGGAAGCGCGTCCGGCTTTCCGCGTCGCGGACTGCCACGAGCACCTTGCCGTACTTGGAACGTACGATCGCCGACGTCAGGATCAGGCAGAGCGCCAGCATCAGCGCCGAGGCAGCGAACAAGGCGGCGCGCGTGCCGTTAGCCTGGATGTTGAAGCCGAGGATGTCCTTGAAGTCGGTGAGGCCGTTGTTGCCGCCGAAGCCCATGTCGTTGCGGAAGAACGCAAGCAGCAGTGCGTAGGTCATCGCCTGAGTGATGATCGAGAGATAGACGCCGTTGACCCGCGAGCGGAAGGCGAACCAGCCGAAGACGAAGGCGAGCAGCCCCGGGACAAGGACCACCATGAGCGCGGCAAACCAGAACATGTCGAAGCCATGCCAGAACCACGGCAGCTCCTTCCAGTTGAGGAACACCATGAAATCCGGCAGCAGCGGGTTGCCGTAGGAGCCGCGCGCCCCGATCTGGCGCATCAGGTACATGCCCATGGCGTAACCGCCGAGCGCGAAGAAAGCCGCATGCCCGAGAGAAAGGATGCCGCAGAAACCCCAGACGAGATCGAGCGCCAGCGCCAGCAGCGCATAGGTCAGGTACTTGCCGAACAGCGACACAAGATAGGTCGGCACGTGCAGTGGATGATCGGGCGCGGTCAAAAGGTTGAGCGCCGGGACAAGCATCGCGAGGCCGACAAGGATCGCAACGGCGATCAGAATGCTGCGGTCGAACGACCGCATCAGAAATGACGTGATCATGCTTCCACCGCCCTTCCCTTGAGTGCGAAGAGGCCGCGCGGTTTCTTCTGGATGAAGAGGATGATCAGCACCAGCACGAGGATTTTGCCGAGCACCGCGCCGGCATAGGGTTCCAGGAACTTGTTGAGGATGCCGAGCGAGAAGGCGCCGACGAGCGTCCCCCAGAGATTGCCGACGCCGCCGAAGACGACGACCATGAAGCTGTCGATGATGTAGCCCTGGCCGAGATTGGGCGAGACGTTGTCGATCTGCGAGAGCGCCACGCCCGCCATGCCGGCGATGCCGGAGCCGAGCGCGAAGGTGAGCGCGTCCACCCAGGGGGTGCGGATGCCCATCGACGACGCCATGCGCCGGTTCTGGGTTACGGCCCGCATCTTAAGGCCCATCGACGTCCTCTTGAGCAGGAACAGCAGCGCCGCAAATACCGCCAGCGCGAAAACGATGATCCACAGGCGGTTCCAGGTGATGGTCAGCCCGCCAAACTCGAAGGCGCCGGACATCCACGAGGGATTGCCGACCTCTCGATTGGTCGGCCCGAAGATCGAGCGCACCGCCTGCTGCAGGATCAGCGAGATGCCCCAGGTGGCAAGCAGCGTTTCGAGCGGTCGCCCGTAGAGAAAGCGGATGACGCCGCGCTCGATTGCAAGGCCAACCGCGCCGGTCACGAGAAAGGCGAGCGGCAGCGCGATCGCCAGCGACCAGTCGAAGAGGTCAGGATAGGAATTGCGCACCACCTCCTGCACCAGGAAGGTCGTGTAGGCGCCGAGCATGACCATCTCGCCATGGGCCATGTTGATGATGCCCATGACGCCGAAGGTGATGGCAAGGCCGATCGCCGCCAGCAAGAGGACCGAGCCGAGCGACAGGCCGTACCAAATGTTCTGGCCGGCGCTCCAGAAGGCCTGGGTCTGCTCGATCCGGGCGATCGCCGCCTCGATATCGGGTTTAAGGGAAGCATCGGCTGTGGCCAGAGCGGAGGTCAGAACGGCAAGGCCGTTTCGCCCGTTACCTTCGGCAAGCAGCGCGATCGCCTGACGCTTCTGATCGTCCGGGCGATCCGAGACGAGCAGCGTCACCGCGCGGGCCTCATCGAGAACCTTGCGCACGGTCCCGTCTTTCTCGGCCGCGATCGCCGTTTCGATCGCCTCGAGCGCATCGGCATTCGGCGTCTGCAGCATGGATTGCGCCGCCTTTATGCGCGCACTGGTATCGTCGCTGAAGAGCGTGAGACCTCCGAGCGCGCTGCGAACCGCGCGACGCACCGCATTGTTGACCTTGACCTTCTGCATCGCCGCCTTCGGTGCCGCTCCGGCGTCAGCCCCGGTCACGGGATCGACGAGCAGCAGGTCTGCGCCCTGCGCCTTGACCAGAAAGACCCTGCCGTCGGACTTGCGCTGATAAAGTTCCCCCTCGCCCAGCGCCTCAAGCACCGGAACGACCTTCGCGTCGCCGGTCTCGGCCAGCGCCGTTATGTGGTCGTCCATGTCGGAAAGCTTAGCGCTGCCCAGCTGATCGATCAGCGGGCCGAGGTCTTCGGCTGCGCGAGAACCGACCACATGGGCCGATATCACCAGACACAGCGCAACGAACAGGATCTGCAGAATTCGGTACATGGCCCCCTCATGCGGGTCCTGTCATGCGGCGCATGCACAAACCCGTCATAGCCCAAGCAAGCTCCCTTCGCTCGTGCGCGCCGCCGAACGAAGGGCATGCTTGCCTCAAGTTTTCGTCATGCAATCACTGTCCGGGTGGCACGCCGCCCGGTCTATGACTAGGTGATGAAATCAGGAGCCCTTGCCGCCGCACTTGCCGGTGGCGACGTTGAAGTTGCCGCAGGACATCGGCGCGCGCCAATCGGAGATCAGGTCTTTGGAGTCCGGCAGATAATCGGACCATTCGTCGCCGACGACGAGGCCGGGTGTTTCCCAGACGGTCTCGAACTGGCCGTCGCCCTGGATCTCGCCGATCAGCACCGGCTTGGTAATGTGGTGGTTCGGCATCATCGTCGAGTAGCCGCCCGAAAGATTGGGGACGGAGACGCCGATCATCGCGTCGAGAACGGCGTCCGTATCGGTCGTGCCGGCCTTTTCGACCGCCTTCAGCCACATGTTGAAGCCGATGTAATGCGCTTCCATCGGATCGTTTGTCACGCGCTTGTCGTTCTTGGTATAGGCCTTCCAGGTCTTGATGAACTCGGCATTGGCGGGTGTGTCGACCGACTGGAAATAGTTCCAGGCTGCCAGATGCCCCACGAGCGGCGTGGTATCGAGCCCGGCGAGTTCCTCTTCGCCGACCGAGAAGGCGACGACCGGAATATCCTCCGCCTTGACGCCCTGGTTCGCCAGTTCCTTGTAGAACGGCACGTTGGCGTCGCCATTGATGGTCGAGACCACGGCGGTCTTCTTGCCGGCCGAGCCGAACTTCTTGATGTCAGAAACGATGGTCTGCCAATCGGAATGACCGAAGGGCGTGTAGTTGATCATGATGTCCTCGGGCTTCACGCCCTTGGAGATCAGATAAGCTTCGAGGATCTTGTTGGTCGTGCGCGGATAGACATAGTCGGTGCCCGCGAGCACCCAACGCTCGACGCTCTCGTTTTCCATCAGATAGTCGACGGCCGGGATCGCCTGCTGGTTCGGCGCCGCCCCGGTGTAGAAGACGTTGCGCTGGCTTTCCTCGCCCTCATACTGGACGGGATAGAAAAGGATCGAGTTCAACTCCTCGAACACCGGCAGAACCGACTTGCGCGATACCGAGGTCCAGCAGCCGAAGACCGCCGAGACCTTGTCGACCGAGACCAGTTCGCGCGCCTTTTCAGCAAAGAGCGGCCAGTCGGACGCGGGATCGACGACGACGGCCTCGAGCTTCTTGCCGAGCAGGCCGCCCTTCTTGTTCTGCTCGTCGATCAGCATCAGCATGGCGTCCTTCAGCGTCGTCTCGGAGATCGCCATGGTGCCGGAAAGCGAATGCAGGATGCCGACCTTGATCGTGTCGTCAGCGGCGAAAGCGCTGCTGAAAGCCGTCGTCGACAGGATGGCGGCCAGGAATGCGCCGGTCACGCTTGTCTTGATAGTCATCTGATGGAACCCCTCTCGTTCTGGAGCAACTGGCCCTTCGGTGCTTCTAGCCGCTGCTTAAGGGGATCATCGGACAGCCACGCTGCACTGCACATACGTCATTCTACGTAGGCGCCGGGGGCAAAGAGGAACGCGATTGATAACCTGGTCGCGGGCGGCTGCAGCGCAGCGATGGTATCTTTCTTGACCTTCCCATCGTTGGAAGCCCTAGAACCTAATCTGGCCGCAGGTCAGCGGGCTTGCGGCCACGCCACATATTCGACGCGAATCGACTGGTAGCAGAGCGGCTATCGCCGGCCGTCGACGCAGGGGGAATGCCGAAAGACATGACGTCCTCACTTCATCCGCATTGGGATACGGCCCGGGAGAAGCGTTCGCTCACCCTGCGCTTCGTTGCTTTCGCAATCCTGCTGGCAAGTCTGCTGCTCGGCGGCAACGCGGGCGCGGAACGCATGCACGCGGTCGTCGTCGTCAGCTATCTCGCCATCAGCGTGGCGTCGGTGGCAACGGCGCGCTATCTGCCCGGCCGCTCCTGGCTGACGACCCTCTTCGTCGTTCTCGATGCGCTCTTGGTCGCGCTGCTGCTCTACGCCCATATTCTGGCCGGCCCGGTGACAGCGAACCACAATCTGACGACGACCAGCCTCGTCGTCGCCTTCATCCTGCTCGTCCATGTCGGACTCAAGCTGGAGCGACGCCTGGTCCTCCTCTTTTCCGCCATCGTGCTCATAGCCTGGGTGACGATGCTGGCGATGACGGCTGCAAGGCACGATGCCTCCGGACCGCTTTCGCTGCTCGGGGCATTCTTCAACCAGGATCTCGGCCTGACCGTGAGCTTCGGCTTCACCGCCTTTGCCATCTATCTTCTTGCGCGCGACCACGACCGGACGCGCAAGGAAGCCTTGAAGGCCGACCAGCGGCGACAAAATCTCTCGCGCTTCTTCTCGCCGCTAGTCGTTTCCGCCCTGCAGGAGAAAGGCGATGTGCTCGGGCTGGAGCGACGCAGCGCCGCGATCATGTTCGTGGACCTGCGTGATTTCACCCGTTTTGCCGAGGCGGCACCGGCGCCTGAGCTCGCCTTCGTGCTCGCCGAATATCGCCAACTCGTCTCGCAGACGATCTTCGAACACGGCGGCACCGTCGACAAATTCATCGGCGATGGGGTGATGGCGGTCTTCGGCCAGCCGAGACCGAAGGAAGACGACGCCGACAGGGCACTTGCCTGCGCGCTCGATCTCGTCGACATCCTCACGGATTGGAAGAACCACAACGCGTGCAACAACCACCCGGCCCTCGATGCCGGCATCGGCCTGCACTATGGCACGGTCGTCGGCGGCGTTCTCGACAGCGGCTGCCACAGCGAGTTCACCGTCATCGGCGACGCCGTCAACGTGGCCCAGCGCCTGGAATCCATGACCAAGACGCTGCAGGTGCCGCTCGTCGTCTCCGCTTCGTTGATGTGCCGGCTCCAAGCACCAGCACCGGAAGCCGCATGGGTATCGCACGAGGCGGTCGTGCTGCCAGGTCGTCGCCTTCCGGTCGACATCTGGTGTCTTCACCGGGAGACCGGCTCAGCCCACCCGAACGAGGATGAGCCTTCCGTCGCTCCGCAGTCGCTGACGATCACCGACCGCTGAAGCTAAGCTTGAAGCGCGTGGTGAAATCACCGCCCCACCACATGGGGAAGTTGGTGCCCCATTTGTTGTTGTGGATGTTGAAGCGGACACCGGCGGAATAGTCAGGCAGGTCCTTGCAGAAGGCCATGAACGGCCAGGACTGCGGCGCCACCAGCGGCGTGTCGAGGTTTTCGACCATCAGCTCGACGCCCGGTTCCGAGCGCCCCCTCACCGCCGTGACCGCCTGCAGCTGTGCACCGCCCGCGCGGGCGAAATTGTCGGTGGCGTGCCAGTGCCCCATCTTGCACACATCCCAGGCGGAACGTCCCTCGGGCGTGAACGACAGAAAGCTCGCTTCCGGCATACGGTTGGCGTTCTTGCCATAGAGGGACAGCCGGACATCGAGCCCGTCCTTGCCGGCGGAAAATTCGATGGCGATTTCGGCAGGCGCGCCCAATTGCTCCACCGCTTCTGCCGGCATGACTGCAAGGACGGATGTTGCGGTCGTGCCGTAGAGCTTGGGCGCGTAGGCCTGCGAGCGCGCTTCCGCAACCTTCGCAAGCCCGGGCTTGTCGTGGTCGAGCACCGCCCAATCCATCCAATGTGTAAGGTACGTATCCATGTGGCGGCGAACGTCGCCGGCGTCATAGCTTTCGTAGCGATAGGCGATCAGCGAACCGTTGGCGCCACGGACCGTCCGACCGTCGGGCGCAGTCAGCGCGGAAACGTCGCCGGTTACCGGATCAAGCTCGATGATCCAGCCGCCGACATCGAGCCGCGTAGCAGCCTCGGTCGCCTCGGGCCGTGATGGAACGGCAATCTCGGCAAGGGCCGCCTCGGCGCGGACCGCATCCTCGCCGTCCAGCTCTGCAACCGCCTGGTCGAGATAGGCCCGCTGCTCCGCCCAGGACGCTTCGGTATAGTGGAAGCGAGGATCAGTCTTTCGCGCCGCCTCGAAGGCGGGGCGTGCCCAGGCCTTCTCGTCGCGCAGGAAGGATTTGATGTCGACGCCGCAGGTGTGTTCGGCGACCAGCGCCAGCTTGCGGCCGAAGGCCTGGCGGCTTGTGGTCATCCGCTCGCCGGCAAATTGGTCGTAAAGCCGCTGCAGCGCCAGATAGCGGGCGATCTTTTCCGGATCGGTGCCGCTGCCGTGGATCCAGCTGTCGCCGAGTTCCTTTTCCACCACCGGGAAACGCTCGCGCGCCTCCCAAATAAGCTTGCCGTAGTCCTCCAGTGTCGCCGCGCGCACGGCGGCACCTGGCTCGTGTTTCAGGATCTCGCGATAGGCTTCGGCCGTCTGCGACACGCTCTGCGGGCCGATGTTGTCGCTGGTATGGGCGAAGCTCAAGCCGTCGGAGAGACCCTCGGGGAAATAGGTCTCGCCATAGGAGCGCTGGTACATGACGACGATTTCCTCGCCGCCCGCCGCTCGCCAGCGAAAAATATCCGGGATTTCCGGCGGCGGCGAAGCGGAGTTCACGCCGATATGCAGGAAGCGCACGCCGGCTTCGGCCAGCAGCGGCACCATGCCGAGCGTATGGCCGGGCACATCGGTCATCTTGGCGGCGATCGTCTTCAGACCGAAGCGATGGTCCAGCTCCTGCGCATAGGAAAGCCCCGCCTTGAAAAGATCCGGCGACATCAGCTCCGTATGGGTGGTGAAGGGCAGCGCGTGCCAGCGGATCAGGCCGCGCTCGATCGCCTGCTCAAGGCGGGCGACCTCTTCCTTCGAGCGAGAATTCAGGTGATCCCAGATCAGCCAGGCGCCCGTCGTCCAGACGAACAGCGGCTCGTGCGGGTTCTCGTTGTAGAAGTGCGCGCCGGTCTCGATCGCCTGCGGGATGAAGCGCTCGTGATACTGCTTTCGGATCTTCTCGGCGTGATCGGTAAAGCCGATGTCGAGATGGGTCTTGAAGACGACGTGGATGCGTTTTTCGGTCATGTTCGCTACCTTCAGCCGACGGTGCCCCGCACGATCAGGCGGGTGTTGAGTGTCTCGGTAAACGGCTCGGCATCGGGCGCACGAAGCCGCATCAGGATGAGGCGGACGAGCGCACGCACGCGCTCTTCGAGGTCGATGCGCACGGTGGTGAGGTTGTAGCTCTTCCAGTGCGCCTGCGGGATGTCGTCGAAACCGACGACCTTGACGTCCTCAGGCACGGAAAGCCCGAGCTCGTGGCGCAGCGCGTCGATCGCGCCGAAGGCGCCGACGTCATTGGCCGCAAAGATCGCATCGGCACCTTCGCCGATGCGGAACAGATCGAGCGTCGCCTGGTAGGCGGTGTCGTAGGTGTAATCGCCGGCAAGCACGATCGGCGCATCCATGCCGCGCTCCGCGAGCGTCTCCTTCAGTGTGCGCTCGCGCTCGGCATTGGCGAGCGACTGCGCCTTGCCGCCGAGATAGGCGATGCGGCGCGCGCCATAGCCCTGAAGCAGGGCCACCGCCTGCTCGATGCCGTTTTTCTGCCGGACGAGCAGGCGGTCATAGAGCGTACCGGATGCGGCGCCTGCAAACTGCTTCACGTCGTCGTAGATCACGTAGATCGGCACCGCGCGGTCGAGAAAGCCGCAGAGCACATCGGGCAGGATGTTCTCGGTAAAGGCGATCACGGAATCCGGATTGAAGCCGCGCATGTAGGTGAGCAGGCGCGGATCCATGCTGAAATCAGCCTTGGCCTTGAAGAGCAGCGTCGCGAAGCCCTCCGCCTGCAGCGCCGTCGTCAACGCGTCGATCTCCTGGCTCTCCCAGGGGCTGCAAACGTCGGGCACGATCATGCCGACGAGATGCGAGCGACCGGTCACCAGCGAGCGTGCCGCCATGTCGGGCGTGTAGTTCAGCTCCCGCGCCACCTGCAGAATGCGGTCGCGCTTTTCCGGCTTCAGCGACGCATTCGGATTGAAGGCCCGCGAGACCGCCACACGGGAAACATTGGCCTCGCGCGCCACCTGGTCTGCGGTGGCTCGGGCAGCTTTCTTGTCGGCGCGCTCGTTCATCTATCCGTCACAAAATGAAAACGTGTTCATTCACAAAAGAGAGCAACGCGACGATTTCGTCAAGCGGAATAGGTATTCCGCCGATTTTTACCAACGGAACACATGATCCATGTTGACAAAGATGAAAGCGTGTTCATTCTTGACCGTCGTCGAGACGCCGGACCTGGAGGAGGGACGGACTGTCGCAGCCAGACACATAGGTCCTTGAGTGGATTGACCGGGAGGAGAAAACATGCGTACCAGGTTTCATTCCCTATTGCTCGGCGCAGCCGCGGCCATCGCCTTTGCAGCACCAGTGAGCGCCACCGAACTCAACATCACCTGCCGCTGCATCATCGGCGGCGTAAACAGCGGCATGGCCGAGTGGATCGAAAAGAAGGTCATTCCGGCCTTTACCGAGAAGATGAAGGCCGAAGGCAAGGACGTCACCGTCAAGCTCACCCAGTTTGGCGGCGAGGACGAGCAGCTGACGCAGCAGCTCGCGCTCGATTTCTCCACCGGCGCCGGCCCTGATGTCTCCGGCTTCGACGGCTTCCTGATCCCGAGCTTCGTCCAGGGCAATCTCCTGAAGTCGCTCGAGGAAGTGGCCGGCCCAGACGTTCCGAAGTGGGAGGGCTGGCAGCATATCTCCGACGGCACCAAGGCGCTGATGAGCTACCAGGGCAAGCCCTATGGCATCGCGCTCGGCACCGACGCCCGCATGATCTTCGTGCGCAAGGACCTCTTCAAATCGGCTGGGCTCGATGCCGACAGCTGGCAGCCGAAGTCCTGGGATGAGTTGCTCGACGCCGCCCGCAAGATCAAGGCGGCCGCCCCCGACAGCTTCCCGTTGCAGCTCAACGCCGGCGTCTCCATGGGCGAGGCGACCACGATGCAGGGCTACTGGATGGCGCTGCTCGGCACCGGCGAACAGGTCACCGACGACAGCGGCAAATATATCGTTTCGAGCCAGGGCATCCTCGACACGCTGAAGCTCTACAAGACCATCTATGTCGACGACAAGCTCGGCGACCAGCGCGCGCAGCTGCTTGCCGACGGCCGCAACCGCACCTTCGCCAATTTCCGCGATGGCAAGACGGCGATGCTCGTCGAGGGCGACTGGTTCTATCGCTCGGTCACAGCGCCCGGCGCCGAATTCGCCGTCGCCGATCGCGACAACACCATGACCTGGAAGAAGATGCCCGCCGCAGCACCCGGAAAGGGCTTACGCGGCCAGGATTTCGTCACGATGTCCGGCGGCACCGGCTTCGTCATCAATCCGCATACGGACGCGCCTGCCGAATCCTGGGCGCTGCTCTCGTTCATGAACAGCAAGGAGCAGCTCGACGCGTTCCAGGAAATCCAGCCCGCCATCCGCATCCGCGACGACGTGGCGATCCCGAACTCGCCGTTCCTGACGGAAACGGCAACGACGCTGCTGCCGATCACCACGGCCCGTCCGAACGACGCCAATTACAACAAGGTCTCGACCGAGATCCAGCGCATGACCGAAAGCGTCGTTTCCGGCGAGCTCTCGCCTGAGGACGCGATGGCCCAGTACAAGGCGGCCGTCATCGCCATCGTCGGCGAAGAAAACACCGTCAGCACGCTCTAAAGCCAATGCGGGATGTGGCCGCAACGGTGCCCTCATCCCGCTTCGATCCAACGACAGAGCGCCCGGCTGCCATCCGTGGCCGGGCTCCCGATCCAGGATATGGGCATGAAACGCGCATGAAGAAATTCTCCCTGCTTTCGACGCGCGCCGGCGCGCTTTTTCTGGCACCGGCCACGGCCCTCGTCGGGGTCTTCGTCATCGTTCCCTTCTTCTGGGTGATTTTCGTTTCCTTCACCAACCGCACACTGCTCGGCCGCACGGCCGTCGACCCCGATTTCGTCGGCCTGCAGAACTATTTCGCGCTCTTCAATCCGGCGACCTTCTTTACCCGCGGCCAGTTCGGGTTTTCGCTGATCCTGACGATCCAGTTCGTGCTGCTCTCGGCGCTGATCGGCCAGGCGCTGCTCGGGCTGCTGCTCGCCTGGCTCAGCCAGACGGTCACGCCGACGCTCAAATCCTTCCTGCAGACCGCGGTCATCGCCGCCTGGATCCTGCCGGAGGTGGTGATCGGCTTTGCCTGGTTCGCCTTCCTCGACTATGACAACGGCACGCTCAACATGATCCTGCGCGGCCTCGGTCTGCCGCCGGGCGACTGGCTGCTGCAACAACCGTTCTGGGTGATCGTGTCTTTCAACACCTGGCGGGGCGCCGCCTTCTCGATGATGCTGTTCAACTCGGCCTTCCAGTCGATCCCGCCGAGTTACTTCCAGGCAGCCGATGTCGCCGGCGCCACCTCGTGGCAGAAGCTGCGCGACATCGCGCTGCCGCTGATCCGCGGCCATGTCGTCACCGACCTCATCCTCATCACCATGTGGACCTTCAACGTCTTCACGCCGTTCCTGCTCACCCATGGCGGGCCGTCCTATCGCACCGAGATCCTGTCGATTTACACCTACCGCATCGCGTTCAAGGATTTCGAGTTCGGCAAGGGCGCTGCCGTCGGCGTGGTCATCATGCTGATCAATCTCGCCTTCGCGCTCGTCTATCTTCGCCTTGCCCACAAGAAGCCGGTGGAGGCGGAATGATGCAGAAGACTCAGAACATCTTCGTGCGGCGCGCGATCTTTGCCGCCGCCGCCACCTTCCTCGGCACGATCTTCGCACTGCCGCTCGTCTGGTTCATCTTTGCGCCCTTCAATGCCCGTGCCGAACTCGGCCTTGCCATCCCCTCACCCTTCACGCTTTCTAATTTTGCCACCGTCTTCCAGAACACCTTCGCGATGCAGGCGCTGCTGAACAGCCTCATCCAGGCGGCGGGCGGCGTGGTGCTGGTCGGCGCGGCGGCGACGCTTGCGGCCTATGCCCTCTCGCGCTCGCCGATCCCGGGCAAAGGCGCCGTCACCTATATCCTGCTGCTCTTCTCGTCGGTCGTTTCAGGCTCGGCGGCGATGGTGCCGATTTTCCTCATCATCTCCGCGGCAGGCCTGATCGACACCCATCTTGCCGTCATTCTCGTCTTTGCCGGCGGGCTGTTGCCGACGGCGATGTTCATTCTTCGTGATTTCATCGACGCCATCCCGCGCTCCTATGAGGAGAGCGCGATGGTCGCCGGCGCCTCTCCGCTCCAGGCGTTCTTCGATGTGGCGCTGCCGGTCATCCGGCCGGGCATCGTCGTGGTTGTCGTCTGGGCCTTCGTCAACATCTGGGGCAGCTTCCTCATCCCCTTCATCCTGTTGCGCAGCGACAAGCTGATGCCGGCATCCGTCGCGATCTACTCCTTCTATTCGGAGGCCGGCACGCCGATCGTCACGCTGCTGGCCGCCTATTCGCTGATCTATTCGCTGCCGGTCATCGCCCTCTATCTCTTCGTGAATTGGAAATTCGGTTTCCGGTTCTTTGGTGGCATCAAGTCGTAATCGGAAACCCGTCATGGCCTCTGTCGAATTCCAGAACATTTCCAAGACCTTCGGCGCGTTCGTCGCCGTGCCCGACATCAGCTTCCAGATCGCCGACGGCGAATTCATCTGCCTGCTCGGCCCGTCGGGCTGCGGCAAGACGACGAGCCTGCGCATGATCGCGGGTCTCGAAACGCCAACCTCTGGCCGGGTGATGATCGGCGGTCGCGACGTCACCTACCTGCATCCGAAGGACCGCGGCATCTCCATGGTCTTTCAGGACTATGCGCTCTACCCGCACATGAACATCGCCGACAACATCGCCTATCCCTTGAAGGTGCGCGGCGAGCAGGAGACCAAGCGCCACGCCCGCGCCAAGGAAGTGGCCGACGTCCTCAAGATCGGCGACCTGATGAAGCGGCTGCCGAGCCAGATCTCCGGCGGCCAGCAGCAGCGCACGTCGCTGGCACGTGCGCTCGTCTATCCGAGCGAGGTCTATCTTTTCGACGAACCGCTTTCGAACCTCGATGCCAAGCTGCGGCTCGAAGCGCGCGGCTTCCTCAACCACCTGCAGCGCGACATGGGCATGACCGCCGTCTATGTCACGCACGACCAGGCCGAAGCCATGGCGCTCGCAACCCGCATCGCCGTCATGGACAAGGGCCGGATCGTGCAGTTCGCGCCGCCGATCGAGATTTACCGCCGGCCCGCAACGACCTTCGTCGCCAACTTCGTCGGCAATCCGCCGATGAACCTCGTCCCCGTCGAAGCATCCATCGGCGATGGCGCCCTGCACCTGCGCGCCGATGGCCTGAAGCTCGCACCGATCGCGCTCACCGACGCCATCGCCAAGGCGGCGAAATCAGCCAGGATGACACTCGGTGTCCGCCCCGAACATTTGCGTATCGCGGCCGCAGGCGACCTGAACGTGGTTTCCGGCGAACTCTTCGCCAACGAGAACATGGGGCCGGAGAGCCTCGTCACGTTGGAGCGCGGCGACAACGGTCGCGTCACCGCGCGCATCTTCACCGACGACGAGATCAAGGTCGGAACCTCAGTCCATCTCGCCTTCGACGCCAGGCACATCACCCTCTTCGATGACAGCAGCGCCCGCATTCCCGCGGCAGACGAACGCTGAGGCCGCCATGCAGGAATTTGCCGTGCGCATCACCCGTAAGCATCAGGCGGCCGATCCCTATTTCTATCTGCCCTTCGAGGTGCCCGAAGGTGTAACGCGCATCGACGCGACGCTCAGCTATCCGAAGTCAGAGGCATGCATCATCGATCTCGGCGCGCTTGATCCGCGGGCGACCGAGTATCCGACCGCCCAGGGTTTTCGCGGCTGGAGCGGTGGCGCGCGTGACCGTTTCTTCATCGCTACCGACGACGCCACGCCCGGCTACATTCACGGCGAGATGCCGCCCGGCCAGTGGAAGGTGATGCTCGGCCTCTACAAGATCCCCGAAGAAGGCGCCGAGGTCAGCGTGACGGTCGATTTCGACAGAAGCCCGCGCTCCATCGTGCCGCAGCCGGAAAGAACGTTCCCCGTGCGCAAACAGTCCGGATGGTATCGCGGCGATCTGCACTGCCACACCTTCCACTCGGATGCGGCTGGCTCGCCCGAACTGCTGCACGCCGCCGCCAAACAGGCGGGTCTCGATTTTCTTGCGGTCGCCGACCACAACACCATCACCCAGCGGCGCTACTTCCATCCGCATTCCTCCGCCGACCTCATCTTCATCCGCGCCATGGAAATCACCACCGCCGTCGGCCACGCCAATGTCTTCGGCGTCGACGATTGGGTCGATTTTCGCATGACGAAGCCGGAGCATGCCCGCACGCTCGCGAGCATGGTGCATGAGCGCGGCGGCCTGCTCTCGGTCAACCACGACAAGCCGACCATCCCCTGGGACTACGAACTGCCTGAGATCGACTGCATGGAGGTCTGGCAATCCCATTGGCTCGCCTGGAACTGGGTGTCGCTCGAGCGCTACCAGCAGCGCCTCGCCTCGGGCCTGAAGATCTCCGCCATCGGCGGCAGCGACTTCCACCAACCGGCGCGGCTATTGCCGGAGGGACCGCTGGTGCTCGCCCGCCCGACGACGGTGCTCTGGCTCAATGAACTCTCCGAAGACGCCGTGCTCGCCACGATGAGATCGGGCCACGGCTACGTGACGGAAAGCCCCACCGGCCCGCATCTCGAACTGATCGCCAACGGCCAACCGATGGGATCGACCGTGGTTGGCCCAGTGACCGCAGAGGCCTTGGCTCGCGGCGCCCAGGGCGACCGGCTGCTGTGGCTAGACGCTTCCGGCATCGTCGGTGAAGAGACCATCGAAGCTGACGACTGGACCGCCCACTATGCCGGTTCGCCCGATCGGTTCCTGCGGACCGAAATCGCCGCGGCCGCCAACCGGAGCGCGATCGTCGAGACATTCCGGGAGGCCCTCCACGGCAAAAATTTGCCCTGGGCGCTCTCGGAGGACGATCTCTCGAAACAGACGATCCGCCGGGCCATCAGCAATCCGATCTATTGCCGGCCCAACTGACGGCCGCTGCACTCCGCAACTGATCTCATTCTCAAAGTATGGGGCATCCGATTTTGGCACGCTCATATTTTCCGCTTTACCGACACATTTTACGATTGCAGCAATTTTAAGCAGAAAATTTCCGTGCTAAGAAAAAAGGCAGAGACTACCGCGACAGCACGTTAGGACCCCCATGGCGGCACGCCAGCGCATCATTCCCGTCCGGCGGGAATACAATCGTTGGGTCGCCAACCAGACGCTTGAAGACTATGCGCTGCGCTTCACCGCCAAGAGCGCCCGGCGCTTCTCTTCCGAACGCATTTCCCAGACCGCCATCGGCGCGATCTCCTTTCTGGCGCTGGAAGCGATCGGTGGCGCCATCACCATGTCCTATGGCACCACCAATGCGATCGTTGCGATCGTCGTCGCCAGCCTGATGATCCTGACCGTGGGCCTGCCGATCAGCCGCTATGCGATCCGCCACGGTGTCGACATCGATCTGCTCACCCGCGGCGCCAGCTTCGGCTATATCGGCTCGACGGTGACCTCGCTGATTTATGCCAGCTTCACCTTCATCCTCTTTGCGATCGAGGCCTCGATCATGTCGGGCGCACTCGAACTGGCGCTCGGCATACCGCTCTGGATCGGCTACATCCTGAGCGCCGTCGTCGTGATCCCGCTCGTCACCCATGGCGTGCGGCTGATCAGCAAGTTCCAGTTGATCACGCAGCCGTTCTGGATCGTGCTCAACGTCCTGCCCTTCGTCTTCATCGCCTTTGCCGATTGGGAGAAGGTCGGCGCCTGGCTCGCCTATGCGGGCATGCATCACGCCTCGGGTCCTCCGGGTACCTTCGCGCCTTTTGACCTCGTCGAATTCGGTGCGGCCTCTGCCGTCATCTTCGCGCTGATGGCGCAGATCGGCGAACAGGTCGACTTCCTGCGCTTCCTGCCGCCGGACGGACAGCGCAAGCTGCACCACCGCATCGCCGTCTTTCTCGCCGGTTCCGGCTGGGTGATCGTCGGCGCGCCCAAACTGCTCGCCGGCTCGTTCCTGGTGGTGCTGGCGCTTTCTGCCGGTGTGCCTTCGACCAAAGCCGCCGATCCGGCGCAGATGTACTACACCGCCTTCGGCTACATGATCCCCTCCGATACGGCAGCACTTCTCCTGATGGTCGCCTTCGTCGTCGTGTCGCAGTTGAAGATCAACGTCATGAACGCCTATGCCGGGTCGCTCGCCTGGTCGAACTTCTTTTCACGATTGACCCACAGCCACCCGGGCCGCGTCGTCTGGCTGGTCTTCAACGTAGCGATCGCGCTCCTTTTGATGGAGCTCGGCATCTATCGGCTGCTTGAAGAAACGCTTGGCGTCTTCTCGATTATCGCCATGGCCTGGCTTTGCACGATTTCGGCCGATCTTTTCGTCAACAAGCCGCTCGGCCTGTCGCCTCCCGGCATCGAGTTCAAGCGCGCCCATCTCTACGACATCAACCCTGTGGGTCTCGGCGCGATGGCGATCTCGGCGACCGTGGCGCTGACAGCGCATTTCGGTGCCTTCGGCGAGATTGCCGCCTCGCTCGCGCCATACATCGCGCTGGTCGTCGCCTTCATCGCCTCGCCGCTGATTGCCTGGGGCACCGACGGCAAGTTCTATCTCGCGCGCAAGCCGCGCAGGAGCTGGGCCAACCGGATGGACATCACCTGCTCGATCTGCGAGCATCCGTTCGAGCCGGAGGACATGGCCTGGTGCCCCGCCTATGCAGCGCCGATCTGCTCGCTCTGCTGCTCGCTCGACAGCCGCTGCCACGACATGTGCAAGCCGAAGGCCCGCTTCAACGCCCAGGTCGCGACCGTCGCGACCACGTTGCTTCCACGCACCGTCACGGAAAAGCTCGCGACGCGGCTCGGCCGCTACGCGATCTCTGCGGTGCTGTCGATCGCCGGCATCGGCCTCATCCTCGCGATGATCGCCCACCAGACCGCCGGCACATCTCCCGAGATCGCTGCGGTCGTCGAGCGCACGGTCGCCGTCGTCTTCTTCGTCTTTGCCGTGCTCGCTGGTATCGTCTCCTGGTTTTACGTGCTCGCCCATGACAGCCGCGTCGTCGCCGAAGAAGAATCCTCGCGCCAGAACACCCTGCTTCTGAAGGAAATCGCCGCCCACAAGAAGACCGACGCCGCACTCCAGCAGGCAAAGGAAACAGCGGAAGCAGCCAACCGCGCCAAGAGCCGCTATGTCGTCGGCCTCAGCCATGAGCTTCGCACGCCTCTCAACGCCGTGCTCGGCTACGCCCAGGTTCTGGAGCGCGACGAGACGATCCCCCCGGCGCGTCAGGGCGCGATCAAGGTGATCAAGCGCAGCGCCGACCATCTTTCCGGCCTGATTGACGGCCTCTTGGATATCTCGAAGATCGAGGCCGGCAAGCTGCAGGTCTATTCCAATGAGATCAACATTCACGATTTCCTCGACCAGATCGTCGAAATGTTTCGGCCGCAGGCATTGGCCAAGGGCATCAGCTTCGAGCACGAGCGCGCTAGCGGCCTGCCACGCCATGTGAAGACCGACGAAAAGCGCCTGCGGCAGATCCTCGTCAATCTCCTATCCAACGCATTGAAGTTCACCGAGCGTGGCGGCATCCGCCTGGATGTCGCCTATCGCAGCCAGGTGGCGACCTTCACGATTGCCGACAGCGGCCGCGGCATTGCCGACAAGGATTTGCCGCGCATCTTCGATCCGTTCCAGCGCGGCGAGGCCGAACATCTCGGTAGTATGCCGGGCCTCGGCCTCGGCCTGACGATCACGCGGCTCCTGACGCAGACGCTCGGCGGCGAAATCGCAGTCACCAGCACGCCTGGGCAAGGCACCACCTTCCGCGTCCGGCTGATGCTGTCGGCGGTAGATCGTCCGCTACCTCCCGCAGCCCCGCGCCGTATCACCTCCTATCTCGGCCCGCGCCGCACCATCGTCATCGTCGACGACAATGCCGACCATCGCGACCTCATGCGCGAGATCCTCGTGCCGATGGACTTCACGGTGCTGACGGCCGCGTCCGGAGCCGATTGTCTGGCGCTGCTTCAAGACCTCGGCGCCGACCTCTTCCTGATCGATATCTCGATGCCGGGCATGAGCGGCTGGGAGCTTGTCGAGCGGCTGCGCCAGGGCGGGCAGATCGCGCCGATCATCATGCTTTCGGCCAATATCGGCGATGGCTCGGCGACCGGAGCATTCCGCGGCCACAACGACACGCTCGCCAAGCCCTTCCCCGTCGGGCAACTCGCCGACAAGCTCGCCGTGCACCTTGGCCTCACTTGGGTTCACGAGGGAGAGGAGAAGCAAGCACACCCGTCGCCGGCGGCCGAACCGTTGACGCGCCCCGACGCCTATCACGTGGAAGAGCTGATCCGCCTTGGAGAGATCGGCTATGTCAGGGGCATCGAAGCCAAACTGACGGAGATTGCCCTGCAGCCCGAACACCAGCCCTTCGCTGAGGCCGCCCGCGCCTATGTGCAGGCCTTCGACCTCTCGGGCTACGACGCTTTCCTCAAGAACAACGCAGCCAACGGAGACGACGCCCATGGCTGAGGCCAACGACCGCCGCGACATCGTGCTTCTCGTCGACGATTCCCCGGAGGCGCTTGGTTTCTTGACGGAAGCGCTGGAGCAATCCGGCTTTTCCGTGCTGATCGCGACCTCCGGCAGCGCCGCCCTTTCGATCGCCGAGCGCATCACGCCCGACGTCATTCTGCTCGATGCCGTCATGCCCGGGATCGATGGCTTCGAGACCTGCCGACGCCTCAAGGGCAACGCCGCCGTCGGCCAGACGCCGGTGCTGTTCATGACCGGGCTGACCGAGACCGAACATGTGGTGCGTGCGCTCGAGGCCGGCGGCGTCGACTATCTGACCAAGCCGATCAACATCGATGAGCTGAGGGCGCGCATTCGCGTCCATCTCTCGAACGCGCGTTCGGCCCAGAGCGCACGGGTCGCACTTGACGCGGCCGGCCGCCATCTGCTCGCGGTGCGCAGCGACGGAAGCGTCTGCTGGTCGACGCCGCAGGCGACGCGTCTCGTCAACGCCGCAACCGGCCGCGACGATGGCATGGCGATCGTCACCCGGCGCATCGCGGGCTGGATGGCAAACCGCCTGCGCACCGGAGCGCCCGACGACGGCACCTTCACGCTCGACCAGCCCGAGCAGTCGTCCCTGCAGATATCCTTCCTCGGCTCGATCGGCCCGAATGAACATCTCTTCCGCCTCACCGCCGAAAACCGCCGCTCCGACGATGCGGTGTTGCGCCAGCACTTCGCATTGACCCCAAGGGAATCGGAGGTGCTGCTGTGGATCGCCAAGGGCAAGGCGAACCGCGACATCGGCGAGATCCTCGGCTTGAGCGCGCGCACGGTCACCAAGCATCTGGAGCAGATCTATGTGAAGCTCGGCGTCGAGAACCGGGCGTCTGCCGCGGTGAAGGCGACGCAGGTTCTGCACAGTCTGTAGGCAGGCTGCGGTCCGATTTCCGTCCCGCTTCTTGCTGCCGCACGTCCAGCGTCATGGGCGGGTCAGCACCTGCTGAAAGCGACAGCCGACCGGCACGCGTCGCAAGCAGCAATCTGCACGCGCTCAGGCCGCGCCCGCCGTTCACCTTGCCTGCAACGCTGCCCAGGCGAAGGCTTCATCGAGTGCGGCAAACTTGACCGCTTGCCAATGGCGGTAATCGTCGACCAGGTCACGCGAAATCCAGAGCGGACCGCGGCTGCCGGAACTCTCCCAGCCGAGAACGCCGAGATCACCGGCACGCGCGAAAACCCTCTGCGCATGGGTGCGCGAGATGATGTAGCGGCTGGAGATCTCACCTGGCTTCAGGGGCCCGATCCAAATCCGCTGATCGGGCAGGACGCCCGTCGGCAGCCGCGCCACCAGGTCGTGCAGGATGTTGCTGCCTGACTCCGTCGAGACGAAAGCGGCGATGCTTTCGGGTGGCTCGCACCAGGCGCGATCCGCGATGAGCCGCCGCATCGCACGCGGGAGCGCATGATGCATCAAGGTCGGCTCGGTTTGCGACTGCGCCAGCCTTGTCCCCTCGTCGAGCCTGTCGAGCGACGAAAGGTGCCCCTCGAACCACTGCCGGATCAGGCCCTCGGCGACATCGGAAAGGATCAGGGGCCTGATCCGCTTGTCACCGCCCTGTTCCGCATCGAGAAGCAGTCGATAGTTGCGCATCTCGGCCAGGTGCGCCGCTGCCGTGTTCTTGCTGGCTACGTTGTTGCCGGCGATAAAGTCGATCAGCCTTGCCGCCGTCAGTTCGGGGCGGGATGGGTCGGTCAGACGCTCGAAATGCAGCGTCAGGATGGCCTGGGTGAGCAGCCATTTTCTCAGGCTGGCGGTGTAGCGCACGATGCGCGGAGCGGCGTCATGGATCGCAACCATATGAAGGGCCGCCTGACGCAACGCCTCCCCAAAGAGCGGATCGCCGACGAGCCGCGCAGGCGTGAACGGCATTTCGCCGTCCGGGGATCGGACACATTCGGATCGCGCCGTCACGGGCAGTCTCCAGACAGCGTAACCGCTGTTCGTTGCTTGCGACCGCGTGAAATGAACCGGTGGCTGACGGGTGCCTTTAGGCGGACCCGGGCACCCGGATCGGTTGAAAAAGGCAAAAAGCGCGTAGCACCGAACATAAACCAGTCCCCCTCCCGCCCCGGTGGCCAATAACTAAATCGGACAGACAGCGCAGATCGAGGTCTATACTTACAAGGTAACGAAGTCTTTACCCGTTTTTACGGATGGGGACGACGAGACGCTGTTTCAGAGATCAACGTTAATACGGGAAATTGAAAACAGCAGCGCACGTGCAGGCAAATCTGATAAAACAGCGCCAGCGATCACATTTTGATGGCTACCCGGATGCGTGCCCGATTGTTGATCGATCGTAAGATCCGGCCAGATAATGAAGCCAATGAGGAACTTCGCCGCCACATGTTGCGTTGACGCTCATGTGCGGCAACGGGGTGTTGCAGCATCCACGCAAATGGGAGGTGCAAGGCATGTGGCGATGGCTCCTGATGGCCGCACTCATCTTGCCGTCCACGAGTGCCTCACGGGCAGACGAGGGCGCGTTCTTGAAGACCCTCGGCGGCAACTGGGCAGGCACCGGAACGGTGCGCATCCGTGCCCACATGTCTCCGATGAACATTTCCTGCAACTTCAGTTCCAAGGCGAGCGACGCCGCTCTATCGATGGAGGGCGTCTGCCGCGGCATGCTGCTGATCTCGCGATCCATCGACGCGAAGCTGCGCTTTACCGGGTCCACCTATAGCGGCTCCTATCTCGGCCCCCGCGGCGGCCGCGCCGGGCTCAACGGCACACGACGCGGCGATGCGATCAACCTCACCATTCGATGGGCGAAGGAAGTCAATGGCGACCGCAGTGCCGACCTGACCTTACGCAAGGTCGGCACCAACGGGATGCAGTTGAAGACGATCGACGTCGATCCCGCTTCCGGCAAGCGGATCGTCACGAGCGAGATCAATCTCAAGCGAAAATAGCCTTGGGCCACCATGCCCCCTTCGGACCGGAACCGGGGCGGAGTTGGCGCGTTGCCGGCGCCGTCAGGCTACCGCTGCCACCCGGGCATCGAAATCCGCGGTCCATTGTAGCGACGGCCGCGCGCCACAGCGCTCGACCCAGTCCTTGATGACGGCGCTATCCGGCGTTGCCGCGGGATACCAGGCGAAGGGCGAATGCAAGAGCAGGTCGGCCGCCGAGTAGTGCTCGCCCATCAGATACGGACTGTCCTTCAACGCGTCTTCCAGGCGTGCCGCCATCTCTGTCGGGCCGCGGAAGGTGGCGTCGAAATAGGGATGCGAAACCCCCGCGGCTTGCGCGATCAGCACCGGCTCGACCACACCGGCATACCAGGCAAGCCAGCTGAGATAACGGCCACGCTGCGGATCGCCAGCATGCGGCGCCATCCCCTTTTCCGGGAAGAGGTCGGTCAGGTATTGGATGATCGCAATGGTTTCCCAGAGCACCACACCGTCATGAACGAGCAGCGGCACCTTACCCTCCGGGTGCGGGTTCGCCGGATCCTTTCGACCGCTGCCGTCACCGCGAGTGATGTCGACGATCTCGACTTCCACCTTGTCGAGAGCATCGAGTTCGCGAAGCAGGGTGATGATGCGCGACGAGCGCGAGCGCGGGGCGTGAAAGAGTGTCAGCATAGTCTGGATCCTCGGTTGCGTTTGGCGATGCGGATCTTATACAGTCGGCCAACTGCCAGTTTTCGTCAGTAGGGTTCGTCTATCTTTCATCCATGGCCCGTAGTGATCGTCTGTTCTGCCTGCTCCAGGCGCTGCGCACACTCCCCTCCCCGGTAACGGCGGCCCGCCTTGCCGAGGAAACCGGCGTGTCGTTGCGCTCGCTCTATCGGGACATCGACAGCCTGCGCGCCGCCGGCGCCGTCATCGATGGCGAGCGCGGCTTCGGCTACCGGCTGACGGAGGATATCGCCTTGCCGCCGCAAACCTTTACCCGCCTGGAGATCGAGGCGCTGGTGCTCGGCCTTGCCGAGGTGCAGCACATGGGCGAGCCGGATCTTGCCGCGGCGGCACGCGCCGTCCTTTCCAAGATAACGGCGACACTGCCCGATCGGTTGCAACGCCAGGCGCTTCATGCAGTCTCGCAGGTCTATCGCTTCGACAGGAGAGGGCCGCCAACCGTCGATGTCTCCCTGCTGCGCGAAGCCTCCTGGCAGGAACGCGCCGTCATCATCGGCTATGTGGATGCCTTGGGGCAGCGGACCGACCGGCAGGTTTTGCCGCTTGCCATCGTCTATCTGGAACGGGTTCTGGTGCTTCTCGCCTGGTGCTGCCTTCGAGAAGGTTACCGCAAGTTCCGCGTCGACCGCATCGTCGATATCAGCACGACGGAGGAGAGCTTCCGTCCGCGTCGGGTGCCGATGCTCCGGGAGTTCATCGGCTTCTTGAACGCTGGCGCGCCGGACACATCGAAGATGACGCTGAGCGGCCAATAGCCGCAAACGACGACGCGGCCCGTGTTGCCACGGACCGCGTTCGGACTGCTTTTTTGCAGTCATGCCTTGGGAGGCAAACTCATTCCGCCGGCTGCAAGGCCGGCTGCGGCAGCGCCTCCGGCGCACGGCCGCCAAGGACCGCGGCCATCTGCGCTTCATCCAGTTCGCCTTCCCACTTCGCAACGACGATCGTGGCGACCGCATTGCCGACGAAGTTGGTGAGCGCGCGGCATTCCGACATGAAGCGGTCGATGCCGAGGATCAGCGCCATGCCGGCGACCGGCACCGCCGGGACGACCGAAAGCGTCGCAGCCAGCGTGATGAAACCGGCGCCGGTGATGCCGGCAGCACCCTTGGAGCTCAACATCGCGACGAGAAGCAGCAGCACCTGATCGCCGAGCGACAGCGGGATATCCATCGCCTGGGCGATGAAGAGCGCGGCCAGCGTCATGTAGATGTTGGTGCCGTCGAGGTTGAAGGAATAGCCGGTCGGGATGACCAGACCAACGACCGAGCGCTTGCAGCCGGCCTTTTCCATCTTGCTCATCAGACCCGGAAGAGCGGCTTCCGACGAGGACGTGCCGAGCACCAGGAGCAGTTCTTCCTTGATGTAACGGATCAGCGCAACGATCGAGAAGCCATTGTAGCGGGCGACCGCGCCAAGAACGACGAACACGAAGAGGAAGGACGTGATGTAGAAGGTGCCGATCAGCATCGCCAGGTTGGCGATCGAGCCGACGCCGTATTTGCCGATGGTAAACGCCATCGCGCCAAAGGCGCCGATCGGGGCGGCCTTCATCAGGATGCCGACGAGCTTGAAGACCGGCAGCGTCAGCGCGTGCAGGAAGTCGACGACGGGCTCTGCCTTCTTGCCGACCATGGCAAGCGACAGACCGAAGAGCACGGAGATGAACAACACCTGCAGGATGTCGCCATCGGCAAAGGCGCCGACGAGCGTCGTCGGGATGATGCCCATCAGGAAGCCGGTGATCGTCTGCTCATGCGCCTTTTCGGCATAGGTGGTCACCGCCTTGACGTCGAGCGAGGCCGGATCGATGTGCATGCCGGCGCCCGGCTGGACGACATTGGCGACGATCAGGCCGATGATCAGCGCGAGCGTCGAGAAGGTCAGGAAATAGATCATCGCCTTGCCGGCGACGCGGCCGACCTTGGCAAGATCGGTCATGCCGGCGATGCCGGTCGCGACTGTCAGGAAGATGACCGGCGCGATGATCATCTTGACGAGACGGATGAAGGCGTCGCCGAGCGGCTTCAGCTCGGTGCCGAGCGACGGATAGAAATGGCCGAGCAGGATGCCGGCGGCGATCGCCACCAGAACCTGGACATAGAGATGGCGATAGAAAGGTGTCTTGCCGCGCGGTTCCGCGGATTGTTCGATAATCATGAGATCCTCCACTGGACCCAGTCCGGCGTCATGCCGGGCCTCCCGGGTCAATTTCCGATGCGCGACAGCGCGGGCTGTCATGAGGATGTCATTTGCAACGGTCGTGCCAGTTGGCCGCGGCAGGAACCAAGCCTTTGAATTGATGAGGATGTTTTGTGCAGGCGGCTCGGTGCGCACAAAGAGTTGAGCGGATTTCCGCACAAGCCATCTGGAAGACTGAGCGAAAAAATGCACAATTGGGCCATGTTCAACGCCCTGTCCGCCCCCCTCAATCTGGCAGATCTCGACCAGTCGATGCGCCGCACCTGGCTGGTCTTTGCCGGCCTTGCCGTCGCGCTGCTTGTCGCCGCGCTCCTGCTTGCCGGCGAGTACGGCCGAAGCCAGGCGCTCGAAACTGTCGATGCCCAAAGCCGGATCGATGCCAATCTGAAGGCCTCGCTGCTGCGCGCCGTACTCGAACGCCAACGCTCGACGCCGCTGGTGCTGGCCGACGATGTCGAGGTGATGGCAGCCCTTTCGACCCGCGGCACAGAGGCGCTGCAACGGCTGAACGAGAAGCTGCAGGCGCTGGCGACCAACACGGACGCCGCTGTCATCTACGTGATCGGCCCCGATGGCGTCGCCGTCGCTGCCAGCAACTGGCGCGAGCCGACGAGTTTCGTTGGCAACGACTATGCCTTCCGCGAATATTTCCGCATGGCGATGCGCGACGGCAAGGCCGAGCATTTCGCCATGGGCAACGTCAGCAAGCGGCCGGGCCTCTACATTTCGCGTCGGGTCCAGGGTCCTGACGGCCCGATCGGCGTCGTCGTCGCCAAGCTCGAATTCGACGATGTGGAAGCCGAATGGCTCGCCTCCGGCAAGCCGGTCTACGTCACCGACCGGCGCGGCATCGTGCTGATCACCAGCTTCCCCTCCTGGCGCTTCATGACGACCAGAACAATTCCACGCGACCGCGTCGCCGCCATCCGCGACAGCCTGCAATTTGGCGATGCCTCGCTGCTGCCGCTGCCCTTCCGCGACATCGAGCCGACCAGCGATGGCTCCAGCGAGTTGCGCGCACTGTTGCCGGGCGAAAGCGAACGTCGGTTCCTCCGGGTCGAAACCATGGTTCCGACCACCAGCTGGCGGCTGGAGCAGCTAGCACCGCTCGATGGCGCGATCTCGGCGGCAACCCGCGAGGCCCGGCTGATTGCCCTGGCCCTCCTCGCACCGCTGCTCGCTTTTACCGCGGTCCTCCTGCGCCGCCGCCAGACGCTGGCACTGGTGTCTGCGCGCGATCGCGCCGCGCGCGACGAGCTGGAGACCCGCGTGGCGGAGCGCACACATGACCTCAGCCTTGCCCGCGATCATCTCGAAACGGAGATCGCCGACCACCGGCGTACTGGCGAGAAGCTGCAGGCGGTGCAGCAGGAACTGGTTCAGGCGAACCGGCTGGCGATCCTTGGCCAGGTGGCGGCCGGCGTCGCCCACGAGATCAACCAGCCGGTCGCGACCATCCGCGCCTATGCCGACAACGCCCGCACCTTCCTCGAACGCGGCCAGCAGCAGACCGCGGTCGAGAACCTTGTCAGCATCGCCGAACTGACCGATCGGGTCGGCACCATCACCGACGAACTCAGAAGCTTCGCTCGCAAGGGCCGCTTCGTCGCCGAGCCGACGCCCATGCGCGACGTGATCGAGGGGGCGATGATGTTGCTGCGCAGCCGCTTTGCCGGCCGCATGGATGCGATCGTCATCGACCTGCCGGAAAATGGCCTCAGCGTCCTCGGCAGCCGCATCCGGCTCGAGCAGGTGCTGATCAACCTTTTGCAAAATGCCCTGGAAGCGCTCGGCACGCGCAGCGGCGCCGAGATCCGCGTGCGCTGCGAGGACGGTCCCTCCGGGACGGTTTTGCTCGTCGTTGCCGATAACGGCCCAGGCATTCCCCTGCACATCCACGAGGATCTGTTCACGCCGTTCAACACCTCGAAGGATGAAGGGCTCGGCCTCGGCCTTGCCATCTCCAAGGAGATCGTCGCCGACTATGGCGGCGATATCACCGTCGAAACCAGCGACAGGGGCACCGTCTTCACGGTTCGCCTGAAGAGGGCCTGAGCGATGCAGCCGACCGTCTATCTCGTCGACGACGACAACCATCTGCGAAAGGCGATGACGCAGACGCTGGAACTCGCCGGCCTCGCCGTTACCCCTTTTGCCAGCGCTGCCGAAGCGTTGAAGACGCTGGATGCGAATTTCGACGGCGTCGTCGTCAGCGATATCCGCATGCCGGGCATCGACGGCCTCGCCTTCTTCCGCCGCATCGAAGCTTTCGACGCGGATCTGCCGGTGATCCTGGTGACCGGCCATGGCGATATCCCGATGGCAGTGCAGGCGCTGCAGGATGGCGTCTACGACTTCATCCCCAAACCCTTTGCCGCCGACCGGCTGGTGCAGAGCGTGCATCGCGCGCTGGAAAAACGCCGGCTCGTGATGGAAAACCGCGCGCTGAAACGGGCCGCCGAGACGGCCGGCGACAACCTGCCGCTGATCGGCCAGACGCCGGTCATGGAACGTTTGCGCCAGACGATCCGGCACATTGCCGATACCGATGTCGACGTGCTCGTCGCCGGCGAGACGGGCAGCGGCAAGGAGGTGGTGGCGACGCTGCTCCACAATTGGAGCCGACGCCGCAACGGCAACTTCGTGGCGCTGAATTGCGGGGCGCTGCCCGAAACGGTGATCGAAAGCGAACTCTTCGGCCACGAACAGGGCGCCTTCACCGGCGCCTTGAAGAAGCGCATCGGCCGGATCGAGCATGCGAGCGGCGGCACGCTGTTCCTCGACGAGATCGAGGCGATGCCACCGGCGACTCAGGTGAAGATGCTGCGCGTTCTGGAAGCGCGCGAAATCACGCCGCTTGGCACCAACCAGGTTCGTCCGGTCGATATCCGCGTCATCGCGGCTGCCAAAATCGATCTTGGCGACCCGGCGCAGCGCGGCGATTTCCGGGAAGACCTCTACTTTAGATTGAATGTCGTAACGCTGTCGATCCCGCCGCTGCGCGAACGCCGAGACGATATCCCGCTGCTCTTCTCGCACTTCCTGACCCGGGCGGCCGAGCGCTTCAAGCGCGACGCGCCTGTGGTCACATCGGCCGTGCAGAGACATCTGATGACGCATGCCTGGCCGGGCAATGTGCGCGAGCTCTCGCACTTTGCAGAACGCGTGGCGCTTGGTGTCGAAGGTCCGCTGGGACAGCCGATTGCGCCCGCCGAACAGTCTGGATTTGCGCTCCCGGAACGGCTCGAACGCTACGAGGCGGAGATCCTGAAAGAGGTGTTGCGGGCTCAGCGCGGCGACGTCAAGGCGACGATCGAGGCGCTCGGCATTCCGCGCAAGACCTTCTACGATAAGCTCCAGCGCCACGGCATCAACCGTGCCGATTACGCCGAGCGGGCCGCACCGGAAAAGGCCGGCCGCTAGCGTCAAATCCGAATCCGCAAACACATGCAATAGGTGCATCTTTGTCGGCAGGCGAATTCACGCTTGACGACCCGGGCCGATCGATGGCTATGATCTAGGCATTCACCAGGGGGGTCCCGCAAGGGGCTGAGATTCTGCTGGATGGCCGGATTGCCGGCTGTGGCGCAGTGACCCGTTGAACCTGATCCAGTTCATACTGGCGTAGGGACGGTGCAGATATCGAAGCCAGGATTCCGTGCGTCCAGCATCTGGCGGAGCGTCTTTCATCCTTCCGGCATCAGAACTGGGTCTCCAATTGCAAACTTGGAGCCTTGTCATGAATATTGCCACCAAACCCGCAGCCCTCACGGTCACGCAAGGACCGCTTCCCGCCTCCCGCAAGATCCACAAGCCGGGCGTGCTTCATCCGGATATCCGCGTGCCGATGCGCGAGATTGCGCTCCACCCGACGTCGGGCGAGCAACCGGTTACGGTCTATGATTCCTCCGGCGCCTACACCGCCGACGACGCCGAGATCCGCATCGAGGACGGCCTGCCGCGGCTGCGCCGCAACTGGATCGTCGACCGCGGCGATGTCGAAACCTATGAGGGACGCGTGGTCCGCCCCGAGGACAACGGCTTTGTGAGCGGCGACAGGCTGACACCGACCTTCCCGTTCCAGCATGCGCCGCTGAAGGCCACGGGCGGCCGCGCGGTGACCCAGCTTGCCTATGCCCGCGCCGGCATCATCACGCCGGAAATGGAGTTCGTGGCGATCCGCGAAAATCTCGGCCGCGACGCGGCGCGTGCGAAGGTCCGGGACGGCGAAAGCTTCGGCGCCCACATCCCCGATCACGTGACACCCGAATTCGTGCGCCAGGAAATCGCCAGCGGCCGGGCGATCCTGCCTGCCAACATCAACCACCCGGAATCCGAGCCGATGATCATCGGCCGGAACTTTCTGGTGAAGATCAACGCCAATATCGGCAACTCCGCCGTCACCTCGTCGATGGCGGAAGAGGTCGAAAAGATGGTCTGGGCGACGCGCTGGGGCGCCGACACCGTCATGGACCTTTCGACCGGCCGCAACATCCACAACATCCGCGAATGGATCATCCGCAACTCACCGGTTCCGATCGGCACCGTGCCGCTTTACCAGGCGCTGGAAAAGGTCAACGGCATTGCCGAGGACCTCACCTGGGAAGTCTATCGCGACACGCTGATCGAGCAGGCTGAACAGGGCGTCGACTATTTCACCATCCATGCCGGCGTCCGGCTGCACTACATCCCGCTCACCGTCGATCGCGTCACCGGCATCGTTTCGCGCGGCGGCTCGATCATGGCCAAGTGGTGTCTGCATCACCATCGCGAGAGCTTCCTTTACGAGCATTTCGAGGAAATCTGCGACATCTGCCGCGCCTATGACGTCTCCTTCTCGCTCGGCGACGGCCTGCGCCCCGGCTCGATCGCCGATGCCAACGACGCGGCACAATTCGCCGAACTCGAAACGCTCGGCGAGCTCACCAAGATCGCCTGGGCCAAGGATTGTCAGGTGATGATCGAAGGCCCCGGCCACGTGCCGATGCACAAGATCAAGGAGAACATGGACAAGCAACTCGCCGTCTGCGGCGAGGCGCCGTTCTACACACTCGGACCGCTGACGACGGACATTGCGCCCGGCTACGACCACATCACGTCGGGCATCGGCGCGGCGATGATCGGCTGGTTCGGCACCGCCATGCTCTGCTACGTCACGCCGAAGGAGCATCTCGGTCTTCCCGATCGCAACGACGTCAAGGTCGGCGTCATCACCTACAAGATCGCCGCCCATGCCGCCGATCTCGCCAAGGGCCATCCGGCCGCCCAGGTGCGCGACGACGCGCTATCGCGCGCGCGCTTCGAATTCCGCTGGGAGGACCAGTTCAACCTCTCACTCGACCCGGAGACGGCCCGTAACTTCCACGACGAGACACTGCCGAAGGAAGCGCACAAGGTCGCGCATTTCTGCTCCATGTGCGGCCCGAAATTCTGCTCGATGCGGATCTCGCACGACATCCGCGCAGAAGCGCAGAAGGAAGGCCTGGAGGCAATGGCCGCGAAATACCGCGAGGGCGGCGACCTCTATATGCCGGTGGAAGGGGCGGCTGGCGCGGCCGAGTAGACGACAGAGACTCGTTGAAGGGGCCAGTCACGGCCCCTTCAGTTCACTCAGGGCTCCGCCTCCCGCCTCGGAAGCGGAAGCGGCGATCGCCAAGGCTCTCCTCCTCCGTCATGCTTGGGCTTGAGCCGAGCATGACGGAGGGTGGGAGGCGCGCCAACGACCCCGTTCAATCAACAAACATGCAACGTCCTCTGTCCCTCTCGCGACGCCTCAGCGATGAGGGCGATCATCTGTATGTCGTGGCCGCCGCCAGAGGCCCGCACCTTGCGCTCCGTGTCGCCCGTCCCCCCAATTGCTTGTCCCCACATCGATTGAACGATATGCAAGGCGCACGCAAAAGTCGCTGTCGGCGAAATTCATTCGCAGCGGGCAGCCGAACTGTACCCGCGCAAAAGTCCTGCAGGACGACGCAAGAACGCCGTTTGCACAAGGAGAATGACTTGAGGACATGCCTGTTGAGACTGACGGCCTTGTCCATAGGAGCCCTTGCAGCATTCGGCGGAGATCTGCCGCGCCTCAACGGTGACCGGGGCTTTGCCGGGGGCCTTTCCTGGATTTCCGCTGCCCATGCGGACGACGCCGATGCCGGCGGCACGAATGGTGAAGGTGCCGCGGGCGGCAGCGACCAAGGTAGCGAAAACGTCGGGAGCGGCGGAAGCAACGGCACAGAGGGTGGCGGCGATTGGGGCTCCGGCGATGGTAGCGGCGTGGGCGGCGAGCCCGGCGGGACCGGGGCTGGCGGTGGAGGCGGCGTCATCGACGGAAGCGGCCTGAGCGGCGGAGACAGCGAGCGCCACTCATCCTCTTCGCGCGACGGGCGGGATTACGGACCAACCGGCAGCGTATGGTACGGCGGCAGCAGTTTCCTCAATCTTTTTCGCCGGACACCGGAAGAGCCTCCCGAGGGGAGCGGGCCAGAGTCTTCCACCCGGCAGAAGAGCGATGCGGGATCCCGCAAAAGCGCGGGTCACACCAGAACAGAGCCCTGAAGAGATGTCTGCTTCGTCGCGCCGAAGGATGCCGTGTGCTGTTTATCGCAGACATAGAAGCGTCTGCGCCTGGATGCTTGGGCCAAGCCCTGGCATGACGGAGCAGCGGGAGGCGCGCTATCGATCCCGTTCGATCAACGAACGCGCAACGTCCCTATAGCCCTATAGCCCTCTAGCGACCACTCACCATCCGCTCGACCACATCGAGCAGCACGTTGGCGCCGGCGACCAGATCATCCGGCTCCGTGTGTTCGCGCGGATTATGGCTGATGCCGTCGCGGCTCGGAACGAAGATCATCGCCGTCGGCGCGATGCGGGCGATCATCTGGGCGTCATGACCGGCGCCCGAAGTCATGCGCCGGCTCTTGAGGCCTCGCGCCTTCGCCGAAGCCTCGACCGCTGCGACGATGCCCTGATCGAAGGCGACGGGCTGGAAGCGTGCCAGCCGCTCGACCGAGATCGTTACCCCCTCTTCCGCGCCGATGCGCACCAGAAAGTCCGCAAGCGCCGCTTCGAGCGCCTGCAGCCGATCCTCGTCCGGATCGCGCAGATCGACGGTGAAGGCGGCACGCGATGGGATGACGTTGATCGCGTCGGGCTCGAAACGCATGGTGCCAATGGTCGCGACACTCGGCGCGTTCGACCGGGCAATATGCTCGCGCAGGAAGAGGCCGACACGCGCGGCCGCGAGACCGGCGTCGGAACGCATTGCCATCGGCGTGGTGCCGGCATGGTTGGCGACGCCATCGATCGTCACGCGCTGCCAGGAAATGCCCTGCAGGTTCTCGACGGCACCGATCGAAAAGCCCTCGCGCTGCAGCACCGGCCCCTGCTCGATATGGAGCTCGACATAGGCGTGGGGCTTGAGGAACCCCGGCTCGATGTTGCCGGCATAGCCAATCCGCTCGAGTTCCTCGCCCAGCGACGAGCCATCCGTGCCGATGGTCGCGAGCGCTGCGTCCAGCGGCAGGCCGCCGGCATAGACGAGCGAGCCGAGCATGTCGGGCGCAAAACGCACGCCCTCCTCATTGGTAAAGGCGGCAACGACGATCGGTCGGGCCGGCGTCACGCCACGGTCCTTCAGCGTCTCGATTACTTCGAGCGCGGCGAGTACGCCGTAACATCCGTCATAGATGCCGGCATTGATGACCGTATCGATGTGCGAGCCGAGCATGATCGGCGCTTCGCCGCTGTTTTCCTCGCTGCGCCAGATGCCGAAGATGTTACCAATCTGATCCACGGCCACATCGAGGCCCGCCGCCTCGATCCAGGCGACGAGGCGGTTGCGGCCGGCCTTGTCGTTGTCGGAGCCGGCCAGCCGGGTCAGTCGCCCTTCTGCATCGCGACCGATTTCGCCAAGCTCGCGGATGCGCCCGAAGAGGCGCGCGGCGTCGATGGAAGGAAATGACATGTTATTCCTGCTTTCATGCGGATTTTGGTTCATGGCCGGCTATCAGCCAACGCCAGTCTCTGCCGGATAATCTCGGCGTGATAACGCGCGCCGAAGATCAGGGCGTCGTCGTTGAAGTCGTAACGCGGATTGTGCAGCGGCGCCGATGTCTCGCCATTGCCGATGAAGACGAAGCAGCCCGGAACGTGCTCAAGGAAGCGTGCGAAATCCTCCGAGCCGGTCATCGGCTCGGCGGCCGTTGCGACATTCCCGGTCCCGAACACCGTTTCTGCTGCGGCAAAGGCGTGGCCGGTCAAGGCCGGGTCATTGATCAGTGGCACGAACTCGCGCGTGTAGTTGACCTCGACCTCGCAGCCATAGGCATCCGCCGTACCCTTGGCGATCACCCGCATCTCCGCTTCGATCTTGGCGCTGACCTCCGGGCGGAAGCTGCGGGCATCGCCGAGGATGCGGGCGAGACCGGGCAGCGCGTTGCGCGTGCCGTCGGTCAAAAGCTCGGTGACCGAAACGACACCGATATCCGTCGGCGAGAGGCGGCGCGACACGATCGTCTGCAGATTGACGACGGTGGCGCAGGCGGCGACCAGCGTCTCGTTGCCCCAGTGCGGCCGCGCCGCGTGCCCGCCGACGCCTTTGAGCACGATCTCGAAATTGTCCTCCGCCGACATGATGGCGCCGACGCGGGTTTCGAAACGGCCGACCGGCAGCCCCGGCATGTTGTGCAGGCCGTAGATTTCGTCGAAGGGAAAACGTTCCATCAGTCCGTCGTCGAGCATCGCCAGCGCGCCCTTGCCCCACTCCTCGGCCGGCTGGAAGATAAAGCATGCGGTACCATCGAAGCCGCCGTCTTCGGCGAGCATCTTGGCGGCGCCAAGCAGCATGGCCGTGTGACCGTCATGGCCGCAGGCATGCATGGTGCCGGGCTTCGTCGAGCGATAGGGAAGCTCTCCCTGTTCCGGTATCCGCAGCGCATCCATGTCGGCCCGAAGCGCTATGGCGCGGTTGCCGCTGCCGCGTTTCAGCCGACCGACGACGCCGGTACCACCGACACCTTCCACCACCTCGTCGAGCCCGAATTCCCTGAGCTTTGCCGCAACGAAGGATGAGGTGCGTTGTTCCTCGAAACCGAATTCCGGGTGCGCGTGCAGGTCGCGGCGCCAGGCGGTCATGTCCTTCACAAGCCGGTCAAAATCCATTCCCGCCATGGTCATCCTCTTTCGTTCGATGTGTTGGCGACGGTCTCGGGCGACAGGCCGACCAAGGCAGCATAACGCTCTGGGTCCGTCGCACCCTCGGTATTGATGACGAAGACGCGCGACTGCGCGGTCAGTCCGAGCGTTTCCCGCAGCGCTGGATCGCGGGCAACCGAAAGCAGCCCGGCCAGGCCGACGCCGCCGCTTTCGCCGGACACGATCGCCGGGTCAGAGCCTGTCGGCCGCGCAAGCCGGTTCATCACCGAAACGGCATCCTCCTCGTCGACGGTCATGAAGGCATCGGCGACGCGGGACAGGATACGCCAGGCGACAAGCGACGGCTCGTAGCATTCGAGCATCGCCATGATCGTCGGCTCGCCATGCGCCACCTTGACCGGATGTCCGGCTCTGGCGCTTTCGTAGAGGCAGGCGGCGCGCGCCGGATCGACGACGACGAAACGTGGACGCTCCGCGCCATAACGTAGCGCCAGATGCCCCGCGGTCGCCGCCGCAATGCCGCCAACGCCCGCCTGCACGAACACATGCGTCGGAGGCTCTTCCATCTGCCGCAGCGCCTCGCTCAGCAGCGCCGTGTAGCCCTGCATCACCAGGCCGGGAATGTATTCGTAGCCCGGCCAGGTGGTGTCCGAGACGACGGTCCAGCCATTTTCGTCACAGACCCGCGCGGCCTCCCGGACGGAATCGTCGTAGGTCCCGGCAACGCGGACGATCTCCGCGCCATAGGCCGCGATCGCCTCGATGCGCGTTTCGCTGACGCCTCCGTGCACGAAGATCACCGCTTTCGCGCCGACAAGCCGGGCGCCCATGGCAACCGAGCGGCCGTGATTGCCATCGGTGGCGCAGCCGAAGGTCTGGGCGGCGGCAATTGCCCGAACCTCTGGCCGGTCGAGATCGTCGAGATCGATGCTGCGACCGAGACGCCGTTCCGCCTCCTCGACCACCAGCCGGATCACCGCATAGGAACCGCCAAGCGCCTTGAAACTGCCGAGACCCAGGCGATGGCCTTCGTCCTTGACGAAGACGCCCGCAATACCGAGTTCGTCCGCCAATGCGGGCAAGGCATGAAGCGGCGTCGGCCGATGGTCGGGGCGGCGCGCAAGCTGCTGCTCGACACGGGCGGCGGCGGCAAGCGACAGCATGTCGGCATCCGCGGGCAGTAGCGAGTGGCCGAAATCGGCATGGGAATTGGCGAGAAACATGGTGCAATCTCCGTAGACCACGAAAATCTATTTCATCGTTGCCGAGAAATGCGCTCTAAATGGCCGTCGAGAATGCAAGTTTGTAAAAATTGATGGGGTGCCGTGGCGTGGGGTTCCACCTTCAGGGCCCGGAGAGCAGGAACCGAAAGGCACTGGATGGCACCGTCGAAAAAGCCACAGGTCGAACTGGATCGCTTCGATCTTGCGATTCTCGCCATCCTGCAGAAGGACAATACGACGCCGCAGCGCCAGATCGGCGAGGCGGTCAATCTGTCGGCGCCCGCCGTCCAGCGGCGGATCAAGCGCATGGAAGAAACCGGCGTCATCCGCGCCAATGTCGCGCTGATCGATCCGGTCAGCGTCAATCAGGCGCTGACGATCCTGGTGGAGGTGGAGGTCGAAAGCGAGCAGATCGCCCTGCTCGATGCGGCCAAGGCGGCATTCACGGCGGCACCCGAGGTGCAGCAATGCTACTATGTCACCGGTGACGTCGACTTCATGCTCGTCGTCATCGTGCCGACCATGGCCGACTACGAGGCCTTCACCCGGCGCATGTTCTTCGGCAATGCGAACATCAAGCGCTTCCGCACCTTCGTGACGATGGACCCGGTGAAGGTCGGGCTTTCGGTTCCGCTCTAGGATAAAGCCGGAAGCGCGCAGCGATTGCCCGACGGACGTTGGAATTCACGGTCTATTTCCTGCCGGAGAGCGCCTTCTTCTCGGCGTCCGCATCGAGCGGCTGCCCGGCGCCGATCGAGGTCAGGAAGGCATCGACGGTCTCAAGTGACGAGGCCGGCGCGTAGCCGTCTCCGCCTTCCGGCTTGGCGACGGCGAGCCGCGTCTGCCAGGTCGACGCCTTGCGGCAGGCGACCGACACCAGACCGGGCTCACCGGGCTGGGCGAGTTCGTATTCGCGGCAGAGCTGCCCCGAGCCGAGCTCGAAGGCCGATACCAGCCGGACCGTCCCCTGCCCTTCTCCAACGGCGACTTCGTCTCCCGAAGCCGCCTTGTCAAGGATGGCGGAGAGCGCCGGGCCGACAGTGCCGGCCACCTGCATCGCGCCCGGCACCCCGCCTGGATCCGCCAGCCCACCGCCGCGAAGCAGGTAGCCGCCAGCGCCGCCGACGACCACCAGCAGCGACGCTGCCAGCGCCATCAGAAACCGCGAGGGGCTACCGTTCGGCGACGCCGGCTGATCCGCAGGGCGCCGGAAGGCCACGACATTATCGCCGGCTGCAGCCGGTGCGTCCGCCGCGCGCGCTGCGTCGCCCGCGGCCGCCGCCATGGCCCGCACCTTAGCGACCAGTTCGTCCGGCACCGGCTCGTCGAGCACCGGCTTCAGCGCCTCGCTTGCGGCGGCGCGCGTTTCCATGAACATCGCCACGCGCGCCATCAATTCGTCGTCCGTTTCCAGCGCCGCCTCGACACGGCGCATTGTCGCCTCGTCGAGTTCGCCGTCGGCGAACGCCATCAAGATCTCATCGCTGAATTCCGTGTCGCTCATCTTGTCCCGCCTCTCATGTCCTGTGAACGCGCGACCGGCGGTTCTATTCCCGTTGCCTCCGCAAGATTTTTACGCGCCCGGGCGAGCCTGCTCATGACGGTTCCGATCGGAATGCCGAGAACTTCGGCTGCCTCCTTGTAGGAAAGCTCCTCGACGCAGGTGAGGATCAGTACCTCGCGCTGTTCGAGCACCAGGCCGTCGATCGCAGCCGCCACGCTCTTCAGCGCCATGCGCGCCTCGCTCCCGGCCTCGCCCGAAGGAACGGCGAGTTCGGCCTGCGCCTCGATCTCCTCCGTCGGGCCGGCGGTCTTCTGCCGGCGCAGCTGGTCGATCCAGAGGTTGCGCAGGATGCGGAACATCCAGGCGTCAAAGCGCGTGCCTTCCTCGAAGCGGTCCGAACCGGCTAGCGCCTTTTCGCAGGCCGCCTGCACCAGATCGTCGGCCACGTCGCGCGACCGGCAAAGCGAAATGGCAAAGCGGCGCAGGTTCGGCAGAAACGCGACCAGGCGCTCGCCGAAGACGATGGTCGGATCCGTCATCGGGCGTTCCTTTTGGCGCTACCCTTCGTCACCGGTGGAATAATTTGTCCATTCATCCGTTGAGCGTTATGGGAACTACACCCGAAAGTCACCACTTATGGTCCGTCCGTTCACGGTAAGCTTTCGTTTTCGGATGCCGCTACACAAGGAGAAAACCTTGAAAAAACGCCTGTTTCGACTGACCGTCCTGTCGTTGTGCGGCCTGGCAACCGGTGCTGGGGATCTCTCCTTTGGCGGTAGTAACGATGGCAATTCAACCGTTCGCTTTGCCTCAATCAGTCAGGCCCAGGCGGACGACGACGATGACGATGGTGGCGGTGGCGGTTCGTCCCGCGGCTCAGGCGATCGCGACTCAAGCAACACCTGGCGGGGAGGCGGCAATCTGCTCGATCTCTTCCGCGGGACGTCGGAGCGCCGCGTCGTGCGCCAGCGTCCGGCAGCGCGCCGGGCAACGCATGTTCCCGGTGAAATCATCGCGCTCGGTCTCAACGATGCCGCTATCCAGCGCCTTGCGGAAAGCGGCTTCACAGTGCGTGCACGAGAGCCGCTCGGGCTTTCGACGACAGAGATCGTCAAGCTCGGCGCCCCCCGCGGCATGACGCTCGAGGATGCCCGCCGGCAGGTCGCGGATGCGACGCCCGGAGCAATCGCCGATCTCAACCACTATTTCGAGCCGAACGAAGGCACCGCCTCACCGGCTCCCTGTGCCGACGGCGGTTGCGCGCTCGTTCGCACCGCCATCGGCTGGCCCGACGCCGGCGCCGCGTGCCCGGCTGCCGGTCCGATCGGGCTGATCGACACGGCGATCAACCCCGCCCATCCCTCACTGAAAGACGTCAGGCTCGACATCGTCAGGCTGGCGGAGGAAGAGGCACCGGAATCCGGCCGCCAGCACGGAACCGCAGTCGCAGCTCTCATTGCCGGGCGGAAGGACAGTCGCGCGCCGGGCCTGCTCGGCAATGCCCACCTGATCGCCGTCGACGCCTTCCAGCGTAAGGGCGGCGAGAGCGATATCGCCGAGACCTACGATCTGGTACGCGCCATCGATCTCCTGGCCTCGCGCAAGGTCGCGGTCATCAACATGAGCCTCTCCGGGCCACACAATCTGCTGCTCGAAAAGACCGTCGCGCTCGTAGCCGAGCGAAACATCATCCAGGTGGCGGCGGCAGGCAATGACGGCCCGCGGGCTAAACCCGTCTATCCCGCCGCCTATCCGGCGATGATCGCGGTCACCGCGGTCGACCGCAACTTCAAGCCCTATCGCCGCGCCGGGCGCGGCGACCATATCGATGTCGCAGCACTCGGCACGAGTGTCTGGACGGCAGCCTCGATCGAGGGGGCAGCGCCCAAGACCGGCACATCCTTTGCCGCCCCCTTCGTCACGGCTGCCTCCGCCATTCTCAGGGCCTCGCATCCGTCGCTGTCGGCCCAGGAAGTTGCAAAACTCGTCACGGAGACGGCGCAGGACCTCGGCGCGCCGGGCAAGGATCCCGTGTTCGGCTGGGGCGTTCTCAATGCCCGCGAGCTCTGCCGCTCGTAGCAGCGTCGAGCGGGCAGCACTGAACTACGGCTTTTGCCAATCCATGACCAGGAACGAGGGGACCCTTCTAAAGAGGTCCCTTTGTTCCGGTTCGCCGCCACGCGGCAATGGTTCGTCGAAATAGCGCAACTGCAGGCCCGCTCCCAGCAACAGCGACATGTAGGTGCTGAGCGGCCGGTGCCAGTTCATGACCCGAAGATCGCCCCAGCCGATCCAATCGGACCGTTCATCCATGTAGTGGTCGATCATGAAACTGCGCTTGCCATCGCCGCCATCGCGCCAGCCGGTCGGGTTGCTGGCGCTGTAAAAGCTGGTCAGGTTCGCGATCAGCAGATGACCGCCCGGGCGGAGAACCCGGTTCATCTCGCCAACCGCCGCATCCAGATCGGCGATGTCGATGAGGCTGAGATAGGCAACGACCAGATCGAAAGTCTTCTCCGCGAAAGGCAGTCCTTCGGCCTGTGCGATGCGATAGTCACCATCGGGATGCAGACGCCTCGCCTGACTAACGAGCGACCCGGCGGGATCGATGCCGACGGTGCTCAGCCCCTCCGCCGTAAGCAGCCGGCAGAACCGCCCCTCGCCGCACCCGACATCGAGGACAGCCCTTGCCCCGCTTTGCCGCGCCCTTTCGAGCATGGGCGCATCGAGGACGAAGCGCCGCGCAAAATCCCCCTCGGCGCCCAGCCCGGAAATCCAGGCAGCCGCCGACTCCTCCCATCCATTTGACATTTTGCGTTTGGTCCTCGTGATCCGTCCTGCGTTTACGAAGACTGCGAGGACAACCTTGGCGATTGCATGACGTAGCCGCCGCGCGGCTCCGGCGGGAGACGGCAGCGCCGCCGTCCCGCCAGAGTGTGGCCGTTTTGTCAGGCAGCCAGTCCGCGTTCGTTGAGCAGCATTCCGACGCGCACCATGCGCACGGCATCTTCAGCCGCACGAACGAGCAGTTTCGGCGCGGCGTTGATGGCATCGTCGAGGGTGCAGGGCGCCTTCAGGATCGAGGCGAAAGCGTCGATGCCGTGCTCGAAATTGAGGGTCACGCCCTTGCCAATCGTACCGGCGAGAGCGATCACGGGGCGGCCCGCCTCCTTCGCCCTGTGCCCGACCTCGGCCGGCACCTTGCCGAACGGCGTCTGCCCGTCGAGGCTGCCTTCGGCGGTGATCACCAGATCGGCCCTGGCGATCATGCTGTCGAGATCGAGATAGCGCATCACGATGTCGTAGCGCGGATGCAGCGCGCCGCCGAGCAGCCCCATGACCGCCGCCCCGAGACCACCGGACGCGCCCGCTCCCGCTACGTCGCCGACCGCGATACCGGTTGCCGTCTCGATGGCTGCGGCATAGGTCTCCATCGCAGCCGCGAGCAGTTCCACCTGCTCCGGCGTTGCGCCCTTCTGCGGCCCGAAGACACGGGCAACGCCGCGTGCGCCGAGCAGCACATTGTGCCAGTTGACGGCCGCGTCGATGCGAACCTCGGCGAGGCGCGGATCGCGGCCCGAAATGTCGATGCGCGCCAGCGACGCCAGTGCCGCACCGCCGGGCGCAAGCGGTTTGCCCTTCCGGTCGAGCAGCTTCACGCCCAAGGCTGCGGCCATGCCGGCGCCGCCATCGTTGATGCCGCTGTCGCCGCAGCCAAGCAGGATACGGCGGGCGCCGGCGTCGAGGGCCGCCCGGATCAGCTCACCGACGCCGTAGCTGGTGGTGAGGCAGGGGTTGCGCCGATCGCGCGGGACCAGTCGCAAACCGGCGGCCGCGGCCATTTCGATGACGGCCGTGCGTTCGGACTGCCCGCCGAGGAAACCGAAATGCGAGGCGACGGGTTCGCCGAGCGGGCCGGTCACGGTCAGTTCGTGCAGGCTGCCGCCGGTGATAGCGACGAGCGCCTTGGTGAAGCCTTCACCGCCGTCGACCATGGGCACCTTGAGGACCTCGGCGCTCGGGCAGGCGCGCAGCACGCCCTTCTCGATGCAGTTGGCAGCTTCTTCCGCCGACAGGCTTTCCTTGAAACCGGACGGTGCAACCAGAATGGTAAGTGACATGTGACAATCTCCTTGCACTTTTGTGACAATGCGGATGCAGGGGAGAAACGGCAGCTCGCCACGTTTATTCCGGCCGAAATGCAGAATTCTTTCTTTTACGAAAAGAAAAAGAAAAGAGCCGAAGCGACAGACGCTTCGGCTCTTAAAATGACATTATATCAGATGCTTATCGTCATGTTTCCAACCCGACTGCAGGCCAGATCACAAGCGCGAACAGGGCAAGCAACGCGATGAACGGGAGCGCCAGCATCAAGGCCAAGCGCAGGAGATCGGAAGGGCTGAAAGCGGGTGGTTCCATACCTCCGAACAGCGCTACGGGCTTCGCCGAAACCATCAGCGTCTGGCAAAAGCCACTACCTATGGCTGTGACCATGATGAGGCTGGCGGGGCTGACCCCGAAGCCCGCCAGTGGCAGCGCAACGGCCGGAATGAGCACTGTCGCGCGAGCCGTTCGCGAGGCAAGGACGATATGGGCAAAGGTCGCGACCGCAATGGCGAGAAGCACGACCAGCCACGCCGGCGGCTTGCCGATCTGGCCGAAGGCACCGATCAGGCGATCGGCAAGTTCCGTCGCCGTGCCGGTCGACAGCAGCGCTTCGCCGATGACGAGCGTGCCGGCAAGAAACAGAAGCAGGTTCCACTCGACACCCTTCAGCGCCTTGCGAAACGGCATGCCGGAGATCTTTTCCGACGCAAGGACAAGAGCGCCGACGAGTGCCACCACCGGCAGCGCGATGCCGTGCAGGTCCGAGGTCGCGAGTGCTGCGACGATCGCAGCGGTCACGGCAAGGATTGCCTTGTCGCGCGCCGAAAACGGAGGTTTCTCCGTAGGCGCGGCCGGCAGGTCGAAGCGCGAGTTCCGGTCGGCATCGTCGAGGAAGAAGCGCAGGATCAGGCCGCAGGCAAGGAGGCTCGTCAGCAGCGCGAAGGGCGCGGCAAGCAAGGCCCAGCCGAGAAAACCCGGCGCCTCACCGCCGCTGCGGCGAATGAAATCGACGGCAACGAGATGGGCGCCAGCGCCGGTCAGCGAGGCGGCCGCCGAAAGCAGGATCACCGACGGGAACAGGAGGGCCAGCGCGCGGGTGACGCCAGGGCGGCCGATGGTCGAGGCAAGCCCCAGGAAGACCGGCATGAAGATCGCCGCCCGCGCCGAGGTCGAGGGGATGACGAAGGCAGTCACGAAGATCGTCAGCGTCACCACCCAGAACAGCCGGCTGACATCGCGGAAACGGGCAAGCAGCCGGAAGGCGAGCCGCTCAACGAGACCAGATGCCTGCAGCACCGCCGCGATCACCGATGCCGCCATCATCAGCCAGACGATGTCGTTGCCAAGCGCGGCATAAACCGCCTCTTCGCCGACGGCGCCGGTCACGGCCAAAGCCGCCGCCCCGGCAAGCGCCACCGGCGTTTCCGGCAGGTCGAAGATCGTCCAGCAGATCAGCGTCGTCGCAAACACCATCAGCGAAAGGCGCATCGGCAGCACCAGGCCGTCGGCCGCGAGAAAGATCAGGACGGCGGCAAAGGCGACGAGCATTGCGCCGACGAGCAGGCGCACCTGACTCACCGGCATATGGCCGTCAATGCGTTCGGCTACCGCCGCGTTCAGGGTGACGAGGTCTTTTTCCGAAGCGATCACCGGGCTGATGGTCATAGCTACGCTCCCTTTTTGCTGGCCCAGGCTCGCGCGGCAACCGCGCCGCACGAAAGCCACCGGGCTGATTTCGTGGGAGGGCAAACGGGGTGTCGGGCGGTTTATTCCGCTCGTGCCCGACAATTTTCGGCGCTGGAGGCCCGAAAGCCCGAATTGAGCGAGATCAATGCCTGTTCTCCTGACAGGCAGAGACTGGTGCCAGATGACCTCTTTCAAAAGGAGAGTTTCATGTTGATCAGGGAAATGTCGCGGCAGGAATGCATCGACCTCGTCGCCGAGAACCACATCGCCCGCCTCGGGTGCGTCCGGGATGGCCAGCCCTATGTCGTGCCCATCCAATATGCTTTTGCCGCCAACAGGCTCTACGGCTTTTCGATGCCCGGGCAGAAGATCGACTGGATGCGGGCCACTCCCCGCGTCTGCATTCAAATGGACACGGCAACGGACCGGAAGGACTGGCGAAGCGTCGTCATCTACGGCCGCTATCAGGAACTGCCGGATACGAAACAATGGCATCGCGAGCGCATGAACGCCTGGTCGCTTCTCGAACAGCGCGTGAACTGGTGGGAACCGGGCGGTCTGAAGCCCGGCGATCAGGCAATTACCGGCGCCTCGCCGCATCTCTTCTTCGAAATCGAGATCGATGAGGTGACCGGGCGGGCAGCCACTGTGGGTTGATGACCGTCGGCGCGCAGTCAGATGGCTGCGCGCTCGGCCGTGCCTGTCAATGGGCCATCAGCACGGGTACCACTGCGTTTTCGAGCATCGAGCGGGTGACGCCGCCGAAGACGCGTTCACGCATTCTGGAGTGGCCATAGGCGCCCATGACGATCAGATCGGCGGCCACGTCGGAAGCGAAGCGATTGATCACGTCATCGACCCGATGCCCGCCGCTCGGCAGCCGCTCGACGGAAACCGAAACGCCATGCCGGGCAAGGTAGCCGGCGATATCGGCACCGGGTTCCTCGCCGTTCTTGCCGTAGGCGGAACGCGGGTCGACCATCGTCACGTGGACGATCTTGGCGCCCTTCAGCAGGTCGAGCGCTTCGCGTACCGCACGGGCCGCTTCCAGCCGGGAGTTCCAGGCAAGCACCACCGTCCTCGGATCAAGCCGCGCGGGCTTGCCCTTGGGGAGGACGAGGACCGGTCGCGCGGAGTTGAACAGCGTCCCGTCGATGGTGCGCGACCGTAGCTCCGGGTCCAGCATCAGGCCGTCGCCCACGAGCGTCAGGTCGGCATAGCGTGCGCGCTCGCCGATCTCGTCATCGGCCCAGGCAGCCTCGGTGTATTTCGTTTCGACGCTGAACGAGATGCCTTCCCGGGTGAGAACGTCGGTTGCGCTTGCCACGCAGGATTCGAGCTTGTCGACCTCGCGCTGACGTTCGTTCAGCCAGTCAATCGAGATGGCGGCGGCAAAATCGCCGATCGGCGGAGAAGCGGCGAGCTTGACGATCAACAGGGAGAGGTGAGCGTTTGCCGAAGCGCAGACCTGTGCCGCGGCACGCAGATCGTCTGCGGAATGATCGACGCCGACCACGGCGAGAATTGTCTTGTATGTCATCGCGTTTCCTCCTCGCGACCGGACTTAAGAACTGAGTCAGCCTAGGCAAATGCGCACCCGGCGACATTGATCCCCGTCAACCGGGATCATGGAGGAAAGCGTATAATTATGGGGGGCTCTACGCGCAGGCGTCTACGCCGACCGCCCTCGTTGCGGGCGGGCCGGCGAAGACGGTCATTGCCTCCGCCGCCCAATTGCTCCGCAAACTCGGCCTCACGGCCTCGACCGCGCGGGCCTGAACTTCAGTCGTCAGGCACCCCGGCGCGCGACGACCGGCACGTAATGTTCGAGCTCCGGCGCCGGGAAGTTGAGCGTCGCGTTGATTTCTGCCGACCGGTAAAGCCCCATCAGCATCTCGACGACAGCAAGGCCGTCCTCGAAGGTTTCGAGCGGCTTTTCGCCCTTGCGGAAGCACTCGACCATGTGGCGGTTTTCGTCGGTATAGCCGTAGACGCCGGCCTCGTCCTCGAGCACCGGCATCAGGCCCTGCTCGGCATTCTGCTTTTCGACGAGATCCTCGCCCTCCGAGCCCTTGACCTCGCGCGACATGAAGATCTTCAGGCCGGTAGAGAGCGAATTGTATTCGAGCGCATATTCCGGTCCGAGCAATTCGAGCTGGATGCGCAAGCCGGCGCCGACATAGGCCCAGGAGGTGGTCGCCTCGATCATCAGCTCGTTGCCGTCCTGGTCTTCGAGCGTCACCGTGGCGCGGGCAAAATCCTCGGACGGCCGGTTGCGATAATCGACCTCGTTGCCGAAGCGATTGCGCAGTTGTTCGGCATAGTGGGGACGCGTCCATTTGAGGTTGGCGACGGTGCCGTTTACCGCCTTGATCTTCAGCGAATTGCGCGGCGCACCGGGCGCCGTCAGCAGGTAGCGCGCGACCTCGACGCTGTGGCACATCATGTCCGAAAGCACGCCGCCGCCCTGCTTGTCGCCCTGCCAGAACCAGGGTTCGTGCGGGCCGGAATGTTCCTCGGCCGCGCGCGCCAGATAGGGGCGCCCGGTGGTCGTCGCCGCGCGCCGCCAGATGATTTCCTTGCCACGCAGCACCGGCGTGCAGAAAACCTGGTTTTCCAGATAACCGTGGTTGAGGCCGGCATCCTCGGCCAGCGACAGCATCTCGCGGGCTTCGGCAACCGTGCGGGCAAGCGGCTTTTCGCAGGCAACGGCGAAGACCTTGCTGCGGCCGTCTTTGACGGCCTTGTGCAGCGAACGCATGACGTCGATGCGGGTGTAGTTGGGCGAAAGGATCCAGACCGCGTCGACGTCATCGGCGGTCAGCAGCGCTTCCAGGCTTTCATGCGTGCGGCAGCTGCCGAGACCAAGCGCCTCGACCTCATTTGCAAATTTCTCGCGGTTCTCGGCCTTGCGGCTGAAGACGCCGGTGACCTCGACATTACGCACGCCGATCATCGATTTCAGATGGAAATGGGCGATGAAGCCCGATCCGACGAAACCCACGCGCAGCGTCTGCTTCGGTAGCTGTGTCATTCTCTTCTCCCATTGATCGATTTTGGTAACGGCGGGGTGCGGGCGGAAAACCGCACGCGGCTTTCCTCGTCCCACCTCCGGCTATTTACGTGGCGGCGCGGTGCTGCCACGGATGTTGAGCGTGGTCGGCAGGACGATGGCCGGCTCTGCGGCGACGTCACCATCCGAGAGGACGTTGAGAAGCTGCGACATCGCCGTGCGACCGATGTCGGCGCGCGGCTGGCTGACGGTCGTCAGCGGCGGATAGAAGGCCTTGCTGAGATAGAGATCGTCGAAGCCGACGACCGAGACGTCGCCGGGCACCTCGCGGCCAAGCCGCCGTAGCGCATGGATTGCGCCGTAGGCCATCTCGTCGTTGGCGGCGAAAATCGCGGTCGGCGGCTCCGGCAGGGCGAAAAGGTCCGAGGCGCAGGCCTCGCCGCTTTCGAGCAGGTAGTCGCCGCGCACCTCGTACCCCTCGGGGACCGCAAGGCCGGCCGCTTTCATGGCGGCCCGGTAGCCGTCGCGGCGGTGGAGCGCCATGACCTCCGGCAGGGGACCAGCGATATGGGCGATGCGGCGATGGCCGAGCGCGATCAGATGGTCGACCGCAGCCTCAGCGGCGGCGACGTTGTCGATTTGCACATGCGGGAAGCCGGACCCCTCGATCATTTCGAGCGCGATAACGACAGGCAGATGCGAGAGATCGGCGCTTTCGCCCGGCTCAGGCGGCGGCAGCTTGCCGGTCATCAGGATCATGCCGTCGGCATGGCCGTCGCGCAGCATGTTGAAATACTCGACCTCGCGGTCCGGGTCGTTCTCGGTGTTGCCCATGAGGACGGCGTAACCGGCCTCGCGCGCCGTCGCCTCCACGCCCTTCAGGATCTCGAGGTAGAAGGGGTTGCCGACGTCGCGCACGACAAGCAGTACCGACATCGACCGGCGCGTTCGCAAGTTGCGGGCGCTGACATTCGGGCGGTAGTTGAGCTCGCGCGCCAGCGCGTTGATGCGCTGGCGTGTCTCGTCCGTCACCAGCGACGAGCCGCTCAGTGCCCGCGAAACGGTCGCAACCGAGACACCGGCGCGTTCTGCGATATCCTTGATCTTCGGCCGCTCGCTCATGCGCGCATCGCCCTCCCGCGGCCGTAGAACAGCATGAGCAGCAGCAGCGTCGCGCCGAACACCATCTGACGGCCGGACTCGTCGATGTTCACCGTCGTCAGGATGCCCTGGAGGATGACAAGCAGCAGCGCGCCGGCCATGGTCCCGGTGTAACCGCCCTTGCCACCGGCAAGCGACGTGCCGCCAAAGACGACCGCGATGATCGACGACAGCATGTATTGCTCGCCGACATTGGCGAAAGACGATCCGGAATAACCGAGCAGGCAGAGCCCGGCGATCGCGGCGAACATGCCCGAGATCATGAAGAGACCGATGCGCATGAGCCGAACCGGCACGCCGGCCATATAGGCCGCGTGCTCGTTGGAGCCGATCGCGTAGATCCGATGACCGAAGACGGTGCGGTTCAGCATGAAGGCCATGAACAGGCCGATCACGATCCAGAGCCAGATGATGCCGGGAATGCCGAGCGCCAGCGGCTGGGTCACGAAGGCGGAGAGGCCGGGCGCGGCGCGACCCGAGGGAATGCCCTGGCGGATGACCACCAGCAGGCCCTGCAGCACGCCCAGCATGCCGAGTGTCATCACCAGCGGCGGGATGCGCAGAAGCGTGACGCCGAGGCCGTTCAAAAGGCCGAAGAAGGCGCCGGCCGCCAGGCAGGCGAGCACCGCCGGCAGGATGCCGCCATCGGCACCGTTCATGACATTGCCGGCGATGATCGCCGAGAGCGACACGACGCCGCCGACGGAGAGGTCGATGCCCTCGCGGCCGCCGAGAATGACGACGTTCTGGCCGGCGGCGACGATGCCGAGCAGCGAGGCGACGATCAAGAGCCGGAGGATCTGATCGGCCGAGGCAAACCCCGGCGACAGGCTTTGGCCAAGATAGAGCAGCGCGACGATGAGGATGAGCGCCACGACCAGCGGCTGTTTGAAGAACGACGTAACCGAGCTCATGCGCGTGCCCTCCGACCGGCGAGCACGCCGGCCATCAAGACGATCAGAATGGCGAGGCCCTGGACGAAGTTCTGCCATTCCGACGGCGTGCCCATGAAGAAGACCAGGGAATTGACGAGGCCGATCGTCAGGGCGCCGAGCAGAGAGCCGACCACCGTCGTCCAGCCGCCGGCAAGCGCACTGCCGCCAAGCACGACGGCGGCGACGCTGTAGAGCGTCATCTTGCCGCCGACCAGCGGATCGCCGCTCGCTGTATCACCCGTGAGGCAGAAAGCGGCAAGCGCCGAGAACAGCCCGCACAGAAGGTAGCCCTTGATGCGGACGGCGACGACCGGAAGCCCGGTCTGATAGGCGGCCTGCTGGTCGTCACCGACGGCCAGCAGTTCGGTGACGATGCGCGTGCGCGACAGGAAGTAAAGCAGGACAGCCAGCGCCGCGAGCACGTAGAAGACGAAGGGCAGGCCCAAGAGGCGGCCGCCATAGGTGCGCCAGAACAGTGCCGGCGCCGGCGTACCGGCAACGGGCATGACATAGAGCGCCAGCCCGGTGAAGAAGATGCTGGTCGCAAAGGTGGCGACGATCGCCTGCAGCCGAAGTGCTGCGACGACCAGTCCGTTGACCAGCCCGCAGGCAAGTCCGATGAGGACGCCGAGCGCAAGTGCGAGCAGCACGGCACCGGCGCCGCCGCCCCAGCGCTCCATCAGGACGACGATCGCGACATTGACCAGCGACAGCGTCGCGCCGGCGGAAAGATCGATATCGCCGGCGGAGACGACATAGGTCTGCGCGATCGCCAGCATGATCAGCGCCATATAGGTGCTGAGCAGACCCGTCAGCGAGCGGTAGCTCAGGCTGTTGGGCGAAAAGAGGCCGTTCAGCGCCAGCAGCACGATGAGGATGACCAGTGCCGGCAGGAAGGGGTAGCGCTCGAGCCAGGAGCGCAGCCCACCGCTCCTTGGAGAGGAAATGTCTGTCGCGGTCGATGTCATCATGCGGCCTCGTATGCAGCCTGGTAGAGATTGTAGCGGGTGCGATCGTCACCGATCAGCTCGCGTGTCACCGAGCCGCCGTTGAAGACGAGGATACGGTTGGCGTTGCCGAGCAGCTCGGCGTCCTCGGACGAATAGAGCAGGATGCCGAGGCCTTCGGCCGCAAGCTGGCGAATGAGCGCAAAGAGATCGGCCTTGGCCTGGAGGTCGATGCCCTTGGTTGGGTCGTCGAGCAGCAGCACGTCGGGCCGATCGATCAGCCATCGGGCGATGATCACTTTCTGCTGGTTGCCGCCGGAAAGCGAATTGATCGGATGGAAGAGGCTCGCAAACTTGGTGTGCATCGCTTCGAGCGCCGGCATCGCCTTGTTTTTGAGGCTCGAGGGCCGCGCGAGCATCAGCCGGTCGCGAAGATAATGGATCGGCGTGACGTTCTCTATGATCGGACGGCCGCTGATGACGCCGTCGCGACCGCGGTCGCCGGAGACATAGGCGCAGCCACGGCGAATGGCGTCGCGCGGGCTTTTGGCATCATAGCGTTCGCCGCCGATCGTCACCTCGCCGGATGAAACGGTGCTTGCGCCGAAGATGGCCCGCAGCAGCGCCGATTGCCGCCCGCCGAGCCCGAGGATCTCGCCCTTTGCCACCTCGAAGCTGACATCGCGAAAGCCCTTGCCCGAGAGGCTACGTACGGAGATCGCCGTCTGCGCGCCAGTTTCCACCACCGCTGGTGCCGATGACCTTGCAGCCGGCATGTCGCTGGCGCCGCCGACCATCAGCCGGATGACCGTTGCCGGGTCGGTCTCGGAGAGTTTCAACGTCTCGATGGTCTCGCCGTCGCGGATGATCGTCACGCGATCGCCGATCGCGGTGATTTCGTCCATGCGGTGCGAGATGAAGATGATGCCGCGACCCTGGCCTTTGAGATCGCGCAGGATCTCGAAGAAGCGATCGACCTGGGCGCGGTCAAGTGCGGAGGTCGGCTCGTCGAAGATCAGGATCGGCGCTTCGCTGGCGAGCGCCTTCATGATCTCCACCAGTTGCCGCTGGTCCGCCCGGAGATTGCCGACCAGGGCCTCCGCGTGGAAACCTTCGCCGGAGACCTCCGAGAACAAGGCGATGTAGCGCGCCGCGCGCGCCTTCATTGCCGCCCGGTCGATGAAGAGGCCGGCCTTCACCGGCAGGGCGGAAAGGCAGATGTTTTCCTCGACCGACCGGTGGCTGGCGAGGCTGAGTTCCTGGTAGAAAATGCCGATGCCGGCGGCGCGTGCGGCTTGCGGCCCGGAGATCGTCACGCGCTTGTCGTTGATCAGGATCTGGCCGCCATCCGGCCGCACGCTGCCGGCGATGATCTTGCACAGCGTGCTCTTGCCGGAGCCGTTGGAGCCCATCAGCACATGCACTTCGCCGGCAGCGATCTCAAGGTCGCCGCGGCGTAGCGCCAGCGTTGCGCCGTAAGCCTTGCTCACGCCGTTCAGTCTCAGTTTCGACATCGGCTGTCGTCCATTTGGTTGCTTGCCGCATCTTCAGGGATGCTCGCGCTCGGCACCGGCTCCACTGCAGCAATCTTTCACGCCCGATCGGCCTTGGTCGGTGGCCATCGGCGGCATCGGTCGCCGGGCGGCTCAAGACAAGAGTCGCCCGGCGAAACCCGAACTTACTTGAACAACGCCGTGGCGTCTTCGATCGAAAGCGCGTTGGTGTAGGAGTAGTAGCCCGGCTTGCCGTCGAGCTGCTTGGCGGCGTCGCCGAGGTTCTTGCTGTCGATGAACGGGATCGGCAGATACATGGCGTTCTTGTACTGGCCAGCCGTCGCCGGCTCCTTCAGTTCCTTGCCCTGCAGCATCAGCACCGCGACGTTGAGCGCGCTTGCCATGACGCCCGGCGGGTTGACGGTCGCGCCGGAATTCAGCTTGTCCTTGACCCAGAGATCGATGAAATCCTTGCGGATTTCGCCGGTTGCGGCGATCTGGCTGGTCTTGCCCGCATCCATGATCGACTTCCAGGCGCCAGCCGCCATGCCGTCCTGCACGACGACGCCGTTGATATCAGGATAGGTCGCAAGAATGTTCTGCATCGCTTGCTGGCCCTGGGCCTGATCCCAGTTGGCGTTGACCTCGTTGACCACCTGCAGATCTGGATAATCCTTGAAGACGCTCTTGTAGCCGGCAACGCGCATTTCGTTGGCCGGATGGCCGGCGACGCCGTTGATGGCGACCACCTTGCCCTTGCCGCCGAGCGTGTCAGCCAGCCACTTGGCGCCGGCGGCGCCCCAGGCCGTCTGGTCGATGCCGACATAGGTCGCATCCGGCGAGGAAACCTCAGCGTCCGTCGCGATCACCAGGATGCCGGCTTCCTTCGCCTGGGCGAAGATCGGATCGAAGGCCGTCGGGCTGTTGGGGTTGATGATGATGGCGTTAACGCCTTCGGCGATGAAGTTGCGCACATGCGCGATCTGCCCGGGTACGTCGACATTGGCACTCTGGACGGAGACTTCGACGTCGACGCCCTTCTCCTTCCACTTCGCCGCGGCCTCCTTGGCCTCGTCGATCATCTGCGTGCGCCATTCGCTGCCGACCCAGCCGTTGGACAGGCCGATCTTGAAGGTCTCGGCATTGGCGAAAGAAGCGGAAATGGCAATGGTTGCGACAGCGCCTAGCGCTGCGGCGATAAATTTCTTCATCAGATCCTCCCAAATCTTGCGAAAACCATGAAGCCAGAAAATGTAATCGATTTCAATGGGCATTTTCGGGAATTTTGTGCGGTTTCGTTTTCCGCCGCCGGGAGGATCAAGGAGATAACGGAAAGCGTCGGGCGCGGGCAGAATAGACTTCGGAAAGTGTCTCACCGAGAGAAGCCAATAGTGCTTGGTTCCCCCTCCCCGCTGTGCGACAGCAAGGGCAGAGGCGGTGACGATTCGTCGTTGCGCCAACTGGAATGAACTGCAGGAATGACGCCATGACATGAAGGCGCTGCGGGATTGATCCCAATGGCCGCCCGAACAGCGGCCCGCCCGTTGCTCAAATCGCAACACTTCGTTGCTTGCCGGCCGGCTAGCCGCAATTTGCCCTCACCGCCTACTCTGAACGCTGGGCAAAGAACAACAACTGGCTCCCAACCAGAGGAGAACATCATGACCGGGAAAACCGGAGCCGCCTCGGGCGCGCTCTATCTGCATATCTTTGTGCTGGCGATCGTCATCGCCTCCGAGCTGATCGGCATTCAGCGTCTGCCGATCGGTATCGGCACCGTCATCTTCCTGCCGATCCTTTACGCCTTCGCGCTTGGCATCGCCTTCAATCCGGCCATTTTCAAGGCGACCGGCAAGTTCCTGTCGCGCGATGCGGTCAAGCTTTCCGGCGCGATGATCACCGTTGCCATCATGCCGTTCATCGCCAAGTTCGGAACGACGGTCGGCCCGCAGATTTCGCAGATCATCGAGGCCGGCCCGGCGCTGGTTCTGCAGGAACTCGGCAATCTCGGAACGATCATCGTCGCCTTCCCGGTCGCAGTGTTCCTTCTCAAGATGGGCCGTGAAGCCGTCGGCGCCACCTATTCGATCGACCGCGAGCCGAACATCGCGCTGATCGCCGACAAATATGGCCTCAACTCGCCGGAAGGTGCCGGCGCCATGGGCGTTTATGCGACCGGCACGCTGATCGGCACCTTCGTCTTCGCCATCATGCCGCCGATCGTTCACGGCCTCGGCATCTTCGACGTGCGTGCGCTCGCCATGTCCTGCGGCGTCGGCTCCGGCTCGATGCTGGCGGCCTGCACCGGCGGTCTCGTCGCGGCGGTGCCGGACCAGAAGGACATCATTCTCGCGCTCGCCGCCGCCAGCAACATCCTGACCTATGCCACCGGCCTCTATGTCGGCATGTTCGTGGCGCTGCCGTTGACGGAGTGGCTCTACAACAAGGCGCGCCCATCCGAGCGTCGCACCGCAGCCTGATCGGGAGAGAGAACCATGACCAACCAGAACACCTCCGCCAACTACGCCGACGATCTCCCGCTGAACCCCGAGGACGAACGCAAGCTCGATGTGATCGGCCATGCCGGCCTGCTGATCATCGCCTGTGCGATCGGCCTTGTCGCCAACTGGGTCGGCACCGGAACGTCGCCGCTCACCGCTTTGCCGGGCATGGCGACGCTATATGCCGCCTGTATCGTCGGCCTGGCGCTCGCCCGCTTCGTGCCCTTCTACCTGCCAAGCGTCGCCTGGGTTTCGCTGATCGCGATCCTCATCACCATCCCGGGCGTTCCGGGTGCAGCCTGGGTCAGCGAACAGGTCGAGCACCTCAACTTCCTCGCATTGGCGACCCCGGCGCTTGCCTATGGCGGCCTTGCCTTGACGGCGAACGAGTTCGCGATCGCCCGCCGCTCGGGCTGGAAGATCGTCATCGTCGCGATCTGCGTGATGGTCGGCACCTATATGGGCTCGGTCGTCGTCGCCGATCTCTTCCTGCGTCTCGGCCAGTAACGCGGCACGCAATTCCAGGAAGCGGTTTTCCGTCCGGAATTGTGTAAGAGAAACAGGTCGGCCGCTCTGCGGCCGGCCATCCCCTCAAACGACAGGACGCACGCCATGACACGCCACGACATCAGCCCCGAGCGCATCGAGGAAACGATCCGCTGGCGTCATCACCTGCATGCCCATCCCGAGCTTGCCTTCGAGGAACGCCAGACCGCGGCCTTCATCGCCGGCCGGCTTGCCGAATGGGGCATTGCCGTGAAGGACGGTTATGGCGGCACCGGGCTTGTCGGCACGCTCAGGCGTGGCACATCGAACCGATCGATCGCCATTCGCGCCGACATGGACGCGCTGCCGATCATCGAGACGAGCGGCGCTGCCTACGCCTCGAAGACGACGGGCAAGATGCACGCCTGCGGCCACGACGGCCACGTCGCCATGCTGCTGGCCGCCGCCCGGCAGGCGAGCGAGATGGACTTCGACGGCACCGTGCATTTCATCTTCCAGCCGGCCGAAGAGGCCGAGGGCGGTGCCCGCGTCATGGTCGCCGATGGCCTCTTCCGTGATTTCCCGGCCGATGCCGTCTATGCGCTGCACAACTGGCCGGCGCTCGACGTCGGCTCGGTGGTGGCCCGCGACGACGCGATGATGGCCGCCTTCGGGGTCTTCGAAATCACCATCACCGGTCGCGGCGCCCATGGGGCGATGCCGCATGAGGGTGCTGACCCGCTCGTCGCTAGCGCCCAGATCGTCACGGCCTTGCAGACGATTGCCAGCCGTAACGTCTCGCCACTCGAAGCGGCCGTCGTCTCCGTCACACAGATCCACGGCGGCGACGCCTGGAACGTGATCCCGGAAAAAGCCGTGATCCGCGGCACCACGCGCTGGTTCGACAAGGCGGTCGGTGACACGCTCGAAAACCGGATGCGCACGCTCGTTTCGGCCCTTGCCGAAGGGCTCGGCTGCACGGCCGAGCTCGATTATCAGCGCCGCTATCCGGCGACGATCAACGATCCCGCAGCCGCCGCGCTCGCACGCTCGGTCGCCGCGGCAGACCCGGCCTTGACGGTCATCGACGCGCCACCAAGCATGGCGGCCGAGGACTTCGCCTTCATGCTCGACGAACGTCCCGGCTGCTATCTCTGGCTCGGCGCAAGACGCGAGGGCGTTAACCCCGGCCTGCACTCGCCGCACTACGATTTCAACGACGCGATCATCGGCCAGGGCGTAAACCTCTGGACACGCCTGATCGCGACCTCGCTTGGTCGTTGACCCCAAGGGGATTCCGTCGCATCCATGACCACCATGGACGTACTCGACGCGAAAGCGCTCAGGATCTTTATGGCGGTTGCGCGCATCGGTTCGATCCGGGGCGCTGCGGAGCATATGGGGCTGGCGCCATCGGTCGTCAGCCGCCAGATCGCCGACACTGAACGCGACATCGGCCTGTCCCTCTTCGAGCGCACCGCCCGCGGCACGGTCCTGACCGACGCCGGTGAACTGGTGCTCGAACACGGCAAACGCGTGCTCGAGGACAACGGGCTGCTTGCCGAGCAGCTCGACCAGATCCGCGGCGTGCAGCAGACCCGCATCCGCATTCGCTGCGGCGAAGGTTTCATGGCCGACCTGGTGGAGCACGGGCTCTCGTCGTTCTCAAAGGCACACTCCTATGTGCGCTACATCGTCGAACTCGGCAGCACCGAAGACGTCGTCGACGCCATCGCCAACAGCGACGCCGACATCGGCATCGCCTACAATCCCCTGACCGAACCGCGCATCCGGGCGCTGGCGATTGCGCGCCAGCCGCTCTGCGTCATCGTGCCGGCGGGCCATCCCCTGTCCGAGCGCAGCGACCTGAAACTTGCCGATTGCCTCGCCTTCCCGTGCGCGCTGCTCGGCAAGGGCAATGGCGTGACACAACTGGTGGCGCGGGTGGCGGCCGATGCGGGGCTGGCGCTGGCGCCGTTGCTCGAAACCCATTCGATCGAGGTGCTCCGCCGCTTCGTTGCAGCAAGCCTTGGCGTCACCTTCCTGCCGCGCACGTCCGTAACCGTGGAAATCGCGCGCGGGTCCATGCAGGCGATCGACCTCTCCGATCCGCTGCTGAGCGAGGCGAGCGCGCATTTGATGGTGCGGGCCCACCGCCGCCTGCCGCTGTCGGTCGAAAAACTCGGCCAGCATCTCGCGCGCGAGATGCAATCCTTCCAGACTTAGAAGACCGTCCTAGCTCGATGAAACCCGCGCGGCGCTAACGCTCGCCTTTCCCATCACCGGCGGTCGAGCAGACGTTGCCACGCCAGCAACGCATTGTACCAGGCGCGCCGTCTACCCGCTCGCCAGCCCGCATGCCACCTTCGCCGGATCATTCTGATCATACGAGGGTAAGCGGATCATGACGGCGGAACGAACGACAGTTGGCGTGGTGGGTTTGGGCGCCATGGGTCTCGGCATGGCGACGACGCTCGCCGGCAAAGGTTTTGCCGTCAAGGGCTTCGACCTCTCCGAGGCCCGGCGCACGCTTGCCGCCGAAGGCGGGGTGACCCCGGTCGAGGCTCTGACTGACGTCTTCTTCGACACCAACTTCATCGTCTTCTCGCTGCCGACCGCCAAGGACGTGGCAGCCGTCGTCGAGGCCAATCTCGAAGCGCTGAAGGCGGCCGGCCGCCGCGTCGTCATCATCGACACCTCGACCTCCGAGCCGGATGTCTCGCGTGATCTCGCCGCAGCCCTTGCCGGCCTCGGCCACGGCTTCATCGACGCGCCGGTCTCCGGCGGTCCGGCAGGTGCCGCAAGCGGCAAGCTGACGATGATGATCGGTGGCAGTGATGCGGACGTCGCCCTTGCCGGCCCGGTGATCGACGCGATGTCGGCCAAGGCCCTGCATGTCGGCCCGAGCGGCGCCGGCAACGTTGCCAAGCTCGTCAACAACCTGCTCGCCGCCGCCCATATGGTGACGACGGGCGAAGGGCTGAAGCTGGCGCTTGCCGCCGGGCTCGATGCGGACGAGGCGCTGAAGGTGCTCAACGCCGCGTCCGGCAAATCGATGATCAGCGAAGTGCATTTCCCGACCTGGGTGATGAACGGCCGCTTCGACAGCGGCTTCACCATGGGCCTGATGCGCAAGGACGTGCGGCTTGCCAGCGAGCTTGCGGCCCGCACCGGCGCCGATCTGCCGCTCTCGGGCGCGGTCGCCAAGCTCTGGGCCGAGAGCCCGCTCGAAAACGCCGAGGACTTCACCCGCATGGGCGCCTTCCGCCCGGTGGCCAACGACAACTGAGACTTGAAGGGAACGACGATGAACGACATGACCATGCCCGCCAAGGCCGAGCGCATCCGGGCGCTGTTCCACGGCATCATTCCCGGCACCGAGATCGGCAGCTATGTCGACGGCACGCTGGTGCCCGGTTCCGGCGACGAGCAGGCGCTCACCGATCCGGCGACCGGCGAAGTCTTCGCCACCTTCAAGGACGCCGGCGCTGATATCGTCGACGCCGCCATGCAGGCGGCAGCGCGCGCCCAGCGCGAATGGATCTCGATGACCGCTTCGGCGCGCGGCCGGGTGATGAACGAGATCGCCCGCAAGATCCGCGAGCGCGCCGGCGAGATTGCCGAGCTCGAAAGCCGCTCGGCCGGCCGGCCGATCCGCGACATCCGTGGCGAGGCTGTCCGGGTCGCCGAGATGTTCGAATATTATGCCGGCTGGTGCGACAAGCTGCACGGCGAGGTCATCCCGGTCCCGACCTCGCATCTGAACTATACCCGCAACGAGCCGGTTGGCGTCGTCGCCCAGATCACCCCTTGGAACGCGCCGCTCTTTACCGGCGGATGGCAGATTGCGCCTGCGATCTGCGCCGGCAACGGCGTCGTCATCAAGCCGTCGGAACTGACGCCGCTCAGCACGCTCGTGCTCGGTGCGCTCTGCGAGGCGGGCGGCGCGCCCCGTGGCCTCGTCAACGTCATCGCCGGCCAGGGCGTAACGGCGGGCCAGGCGATGGTCGCCCATCCGAAAACGGCACTCGTCGTCTTCGTCGGCTCGGCGCTTGCCGGTTCGGCCATTGCGGCAGCGGCTGCGAAGAACGTCGTGCCCTGTATCCTCGAACTCGGCGGCAAGTCCGGCAACATCGTCTTTGCCGATGCCGATATCGACCGCGCCATCGTCGGCGCCCAATCGGCGATCTTCTCTGGCGCCGGCCAGAGCTGCGTTGCCGGCTCACGCCTGCTCGTGCATCGCTCGGTGCACCAGCAGTTCGTCGAGCGTTATGCCGAGGCTGCCGCGCGCATCCCCGTCGGCGATCCCTATCTCGACAGCACGCAGATCGGCCCGATCAACAATGCACGACAATGGGCGAAGATCGCGGAAATGGTGCGCCAGGGCGTTGCCGAAGGTGCAACGCTTGCAACCGGCGGCGCCAAGCCGGCTTCTCTTCAAGCCTCCGGCGGCTTCTATTTCGCGCCGACCATTCTCGACAACGTCAAGCCGGACATGACGATCGCCCGCGAAGAGGTCTTCGGCCCGGTCGTCGGCGTCACCGTCTTCGACGACGAGGACGAGGCGGTCACCCTCGCCAACGACAACCCGTACGGCCTGGCAGGCGCCGTTTGGACCCGTGATGTCGGCCGCGCACACCGGGTCGCTTCAAGGGTGCGGGCCGGGACCTTCTGGATCAACGGCTACAAGACGATCAGTGTCATGTCGCCCTTCGGCGGCTTCGGCCGCTCCGGCTATGGCCGCTCCTCCGGCCGTGATGCACTGATGGCCTATACACAGACGAAGAGCGTCTGGGTCGAGACCGCGGAAAACCCGGCCGTCGTCTTCGGTTATTCGCCGGAAGCCTGATCGGCACGCCCCCCGAAACGAGAAACGGCCGGCAGAATGCCGGCCGTTTCTTTTTGTGACTGAAGCTCCTCTGGCTCAGAATTCAAACGCAGTCGACACCATGAAGGTGCGCGGCGCGCCGGCGGCAAGGAAGCCACGGGCGGACGAGGCCCAGTAGTTCTCGTCGAACACGTTCTGGACGGTCGCCCGGATTTCCACCGGCTTAGCGTTTTCACGCTCGAAGGAGTAACGCGCACCGAGATCGACCCGCGTCCAGTCCGAGACCTTCTGCGTGTTCCTCTGGTCGTAGTAGGTGCTGCCGGTATAAACGAGGCGACCGGTGAGCGTCAGGTCCTCGACCCAGGGTGTGTCGTATTCACCATAGAGGCTGATCGCGGTCGTCGGGACGCCGGGCACACGGTTGCCATCGAACCGCTCTCCTGTTCTCGAGTTCTCTGCCTTATCGAGCTTGGCGTCCATGAAGGTGATGCCACCAAGCAAGCGAACGCCGTCAACCGGTTCGCCATAGGCTGAAAGCTCGATGCCACGGTTCACCTGCAGGCCGTCGACGGCGAAGACGCCGCCGGTTGTCAAACCGTTTGGCTGCCTGATCTCGAACAGCGCTGCGCCGAGCATTACTTCGCCGAGGTCGTATTTGAAGCCGATTTCCTTCTGCTTGCTGACAACAGGGGGGAATATCTGGTTGCTGTTCAGAGCGTTGGACGGCGACGTCGGTCCCTCGGTTAGGGCTTCCACGTAGTTGCCGTAGACAGAGAAGCTGTCGGTGACGTTTACGAGTGCCGCGACGGCAGGGCTGAACCGGCCTTCCTCGTAATAGTAGGTCTGTTGACCGAGCGGCACGGCGCCGGGACGCGTATTGTACCCTCGTACACGCATTTCCTGATAGCGCCCGCCGACCGTCAGCTGGAAACGGTCTTCGGCAAAGGAAAGCGTATCGGAGATCGCGACGCTGGTCGCGAGCAGGTCCGAAAACGCATGCAGGTCGTTCGAGCGCGGAAGCCCGCCCGTATTGACCCAATCGCTCGGCACATAGATCGGATTGTAGATGTTGGTCATGTAGCTTCTGAAGCCGAGCCTGCCCGGATGGAAGTAGCCGCGGTTATTCTCGTTGAGCGCTCGGCTCACAGAAACGCTGAGCTGATGACCGACGGGTCCGGTATCGAACTCCGAGCGGAGACCAACCTCACCCGAGACCCCCTGGATCTCCTGCGGATTGTAGCCGAACTCGGCCAGCGCATCGCCATTGGGATTTTGAATGGTGTAGGACGTGCTCAGGAAGTCCTCGCGGTAGCGGCTGATGCCGCCGGCGGCGTAAACAGTGGTGTTCTCCAGCACGTCGAACTCGACGCGGCCAGCGACCATATTGTGTTCGCTGTCATGGTATTCGAACGGGTTGGACGTGTTGATCCGGCCGTCCGGCGCTTCCGGGATCTTGATGCCCGGCGCTGCCGCGTTGAACAGAGAGGCCGGCGCATTGATGTTCTGCTTGGAATGATTGAGGTCGAGCGAGGCACGCACCCGATCGCCGCGATAGTCGAGCCCGAGCGACAGCACGCCGATCTCGTTTTCGTTGTGGTCAAGCGCCGTGTCGCCGCCACGATAGGAACCGTTGAAACGGACGCCCCATTCGCCCTCGGGCCCGAAACGGCGACCGACATCGAGGTGCGACCACAATTGCGAGTCCGACATATAGGTGGTCGTCAGTCGCGTCAGCGGCTCGTCGGTGGCGCGCTTGGGCACCAGATTGATAGTCCCACCGACGCGGCCGACGCCGCCGTTGACCAGCGCGCTCGGGCCTTTCAGGACCTCGACGCGCTCGATACCCTCAAGGGGGCTGCGGCGCGGGTTGGTGATGTAGAAGAGGCCGTCATAGGCCGTATCCAGATTGGTGACCGAGAAGCCGCGAATGAAGAACGAATCACGCTCGCTGAACGCCGGCGCATCCATGCGTACCGAGGGATCGTTGAGGGTGACATCGGCGACCGTTCGCGCCTGCTGATCGCGGATCAGCTTATCCGTGTAGCTGGTGACGCTGAACGGGGTTTCCTTGACAGGACGGTTGCCGAGCGCGCCAAGCCGCGCACCGGTCGCCATCTGACCGCCCGCATAGGGAGCTGACGGCTGGCCGATGGTGCCGGTCTCAGGCGGCTGACCGCCCGCTTGCCCGACGGCCACGATGGGGGCCAGCTGCGTCGCGCCGCCCGAACTGCGTTCAGCCTGGGCCAGGCTTTCGACCCGGTTGGTCTTGCGTGCCTCCTGGGCCGACGCCGCCACGGCGGACATTGCCAGCAGCGACACGCCCGCCAGCACGACTTTGGCTCGCCGACGCGAAACCGAATTGAACCTGCCCCTTGCCATTCTCTTACCCCTGTAACTTCGATTAAGGTGAATTCCGTATCCGCCACTGTCGCCGGCCGAACCCAGCCGCTCAGAACGCGACGCACGCGCCTTGCCCGTTGAACAACGGTGCAGGGCGAGCCCCGGACATTGCGTTCAGTTGCGGCTATTTCGACCGACAGACGGGTCTCGTGCGCAGCAGCTCGCTTCGGCAAAGCGGGTGCGTAACCGGCCCTTCGGTCACGGCGCGTTCGGTTGCGCCCATGCAGACTGGCTGCCAGACAAAGTGTCGGCGATCGCGGGTCATCCCACGCTTGGGAGCACTCTCAAAACTGGACGAGATTGCGAACATCGACATTGAAACATCAACTATAACAATAGCATAAAACTTGAATTTCTAAGTCAAGTCTGCGCACGTATAGTCGGATTCGGTCGGGCGTCCACGCTTTTTGTGCGTGAATTCAGCGGTTAACGGTAAACCGGGCGTTGTTTGCCAGATGTGGAAAGACAGGCAAATCGGGGCGTAGCGGGCCGTCAGCCCGCGTCCGGCGCAGGACAGCCTCAGCCTGGCGCCTGCGCTACGATCGGTGGGCCGCGTCATGCAAAGATCGGCGGGAAAAGGATGTTTTAATCGAGCGACGCCCGCGTCACCGAAGGGCTTGCCCTGTCGGCCGCAGCGGCTCGTTCGCGTGTCAGGCCCGGAAGCGGTCGAAAGCGGTCAAGCGCTTGATCGGCGGATCGGCTTCCTTCCAGCGATAGATCTCCGAGCGGAGGTAGCCGAGTTCGTCTTCAAGTGCGGTTTCGGCGACTTCGACCCACCAGGATTTCGGACGGCCGTCACTTCCGTCAGACCAGCGGTAGCCGCGAGCTTTCAGATGATCCTTCATGTCGAAGGGGCTGTTTTCCGCAAAAATGCGGACGCGTGATCGCTGGCTCGCCTCGTAGAGTTCGGCAAAGGGCGTGCTGCCGGAGCCGCCATCCTTGGCAAGGACTTCGAGCAAAGCGAAACAGTCGTCGACCGCCCGGTGGCCGTCGTGGAAGTAACCGGCCTGCCCGATCAGGTAACCGAGCTTGGTGCCTTCGAAGCCGCGGGAAGACCAATCGATCTCGGAGACGGAACAGGCCCATGCCTTTCCTGCAAAAACGGGCGAGAAGGCCTCGCAGAAGGGACGGTCGAAGCCGGCATTGTGGGCGATGACAAGGTCGGCCTTTTCCATCAGCGCCCGCACTTCGTCGAGGTCGATCGTCTTTCCCGCGACCATCTCGTTGGTGATGCCGGTAAGACGAGTGATTTCCGCAGGGATCGGATTGGACGGCTGGCGCAAGCCGCCGAAAACGCCAGTCACGTCTCCCAGGTTTCCCTTCTCATCGAAGGTAAAGGCGATCAGGCCGATCTCGATGATCTCATCCTTGCGATGGTTGAGCCCTGTGGTTTCGGTATCGAGAATGACGCCATGCAGGGGGAAGCCGGGACGCGCAACAGGCACCACAGCGCGCGGCACAAGCCGCTGCAACAGGCGATAGCGACCCGTCGCCTGAAGGTGACGGACCATATCGTCCTCGGTCAGCGATGCCCGCTTGACCGCCGGTCCACCGCCCGCCTTTTTGGAAGTTGCCTCGTCCGAAACAAAGAGGTCGAACTGCTGCGTCATTCGGTTGTCCCGCAAATTAACGACTCACACGTCTGCGTTCCAGAATAGCGGCTAACAGGCATGCTTCCCAGCAAATCGGGAAGAAGGCGCAGGAGCGCCTGGATTTTCAGGCGCAAAAGATGGGGAAACGGTCTCGCGCTTCAATATGCTCGGCGGCACTGTTGTCCCCGTCCCCGTCAACACGGGGTGCAGAAACGACAGTGCCGCCGCAGCAAGAACTTCACTTGAAGTCGTGGCGATTACGCCGCTCGATCAGGCGGCGCGGCTCCAGCCTTCGCGGGCTGCAGCACCTTCCAGCTTGAACTTCGCCAGCATCGTGCGCAACTGACGGCTCTCTTCGGCGAGCGTGCCGCTGGCGGCTGTCGTCTCTTCCACCATCGCCGCGTTCTGCTGGGTCATCTGGTCCATGTGGTTGACGGAGGTGTTGATCTCCTGCAGTGCGGTCGCCTGCTCGCGCGCCGCCGTCGCGATCGTGTTGACGTGGCCGCTGACATTGTTGACCAGTGTCTCGATCTCCAGCAGCGCCTCGCCGGTCGAGCGCACCAGCGCCACGCCGTTTTCGACTTCCGACGCCGAGCTGTGGATCAGCGTCTTGATTTCCTTGGCCGCGTTGGCCGAGCGTTGCGCCAGCTCGCGCACTTCCTGGGCGACGACGGCAAAACCGCGGCCGGCTTCGCCCGCGCGTGCCGCTTCGACGCCGGCATTGAGCGCCAGCAGGTTCGTCTGGAAGGCGATTTCGTCGATGACCGAGATGATCTGGTTGATGCGGTTGGACGAACCCTCGATGCGGCCCATGGCATCGACGGCGCTGCGCACGATCGCGCCGGAACGGCCGGCGCTTTCCTTGGTGGCGCGCACCATCTCATGCGCCTCATTCGCCCGCTCCGAGGCGGTGCGCACGGTCGAGGTGATTTCGTCGAGCGCCGCTGCGGTTTCCTCAAGCGCTGCCGCCTGCTGTTCCGTGCGCTTCGACAGATCATTGGCAGCCGAGCTCAGTTCGGCGGAGTTGTCGTTGATGGTGCTGGCCGCGGTGCGCACGTTCTGCATGGTCGACCGCAGCGTCACCATCGTCTGGTTGACGTTCGTCTGCAGCTCGGCGAAGGCACCGTGGAATTCGCCGCGCATGTTCTGCGTCAGGTCGGCGTCGGCAAGCGCCGCAATCACGCGGCGGACTTCGGTGACGGTCTGGTCGACGCTGGAGACGAGCTCGTTGACGCTCCATGCGAAGCGGTTGAGGTCGTCGTTTTCATAGTCCTTGTTGATGCGGCCGGTGAAATCGCCGGCAACGGCAGAGGCGACGACGACGCTGATGTTGGACTGCAGGTCGCTGCTGCGCGCATGGAGGGCCGCTTCCTGCGCCTTCATCGCGCGCATGGCGATGCCGTTCTTGCGGAAGACTTCGACGGCACGGGCCATCTCGCCGATCTCGTCCTGGCGGGAAACGTCCGTCGCATCTCCATCCAGTTTTCCGTCGGCAAGTTCGCTCATGGTCGAGGTCAGGTCACGGACCGGCATGACGATGCCGCGGCGGGCAACGACGAGGCTGACGCCGACGCCGAAGAGCACGCAGGCCGCAGCGGCCGCGGCGAGGATTGTCATGGCGACGGACGAGGAATTCAGCGCCTCTTCACGAGCGGCGGAAAGCGCTTCGCCGGAATAGGTGCTGTAGGTCTTGACTGTTGCCGTCACGGTCTTTTGCGCTTCGAGCGCCTTGTCGAGTGCGGCCTTGACGGCACCGGCATCTCCGCCCTTCTCGGCGGCGACGGCGACCATGGCGCGGATCTCGTCGAAGTAGCTGTTGAGCGTCAGGCGGATGTCATTCAGCAGCTTGTCTTCGGCATCGTCGGCGACCGCCTCGATCTTGGTCAGGCGGCCGAGCATTTCGGTCGCACGCTTTTCGGTTTCCGCGCCGAAGTCGGCGGCGTTCTCCGGGGCGGCGGCGAGCTGATAGGTCATGCGGCTGATGGCGATGATGTCGACGCGCAGGTCCATTGCCTCGCGCGCTGCTTCCTCACGCGCGCCGACATCGACGATCGTCGCACCGAGCGAGGAAAGACCACGCGCACCGGCAAGCGCGATCAGAATGGAGGATATGCCCATGACCACGACCACAAGGCCGACCTTGGTCAAAATCGAAAGGTTCTTGAACGTCACTGCCGTGACTCCTGTGATGTCGCAATCGCGCTGATGGGAGGGGACATGGTCAGCCAAACCGGCGGGAGGAGGACCGGATGTTTGCGGCCCCGCAAGGGGAGGAACTGGGGCGCGCACTGACCAATAAGTACTTAGTAATTTCGAATTTAAATTCGGGTTAAAAAAGCGATCGCGTCTTTTCGCATATGCAGCAATAGTTGTTGTGCATATGCCGGAACGAAAAACGGGCGGACGATCGCTCGCCCGCCCGCAGACCACCGCAGCAGTCTTGGGAGATTTCAGTCTTTCCGGCCTATGACCGGCCGTATCCACCGCCGGTCGGCGTCACGACGGTAAAGGCTTCGCCAGCTTCGAGAACCGTATGGGCGCAGCCCGACAGTTCCTCCGTCCGGCCGTCATTGCGGCGCACGAGGTTGCGGCCGAGTTCACCCGGGCTGCCGCCCTTGATGCCGAAGGGTGCGACGCGGCGATGGCCGGAGAGGATCGCGAAGTCGAGCGTTTCCCGCGCCCGGATCGTGCGCTTCGTGCCGTTTCCGGCGTGCCACTGGCCGCGGCCACCGGAACCGACGCGAATGTGGAAGTCTTCGAGCACCACCGGGAAGCGGGTTTCGAGGATTTCCGGATCGGTGAGCCGCGAGTTGGTCATGTGCGTATGAACCGCATCGGCACCGTTGTAGCCGGGACCCGCCGGCGCGCCGGAGCAGATCGTCTCGTAATACTGATAATTGTCGTTGCCGAAGGTCAGGTTGTTCATCGTCCCTTGCGCGCCGGCCTGGCTCTGGACCGCGCCGAACAGGCAGTTCGTCACGGCCTGGCTGACCTCGACGTTGCCGGCAACGACGGCCGCCGGATAGCGCGGCGTCAGCATCGTACCCTCGGGGATGACGATGTGGATCGGCCGCAGGCACCCGGCATTCATCGGAATGTCGGCCTCGACCAGCACGCGGAAGACATAGAGTACGGCGGCGCGGGTGACAGGCGCCGGCGCATTGAAGTTGTCGCCGCGCTGCTCCGACGTGCCGGTGAAATCGACGGTCGCCTCGCGCTTGTCGCGGTCGACCGTGATCTTGACGACGATGCTGCAGCCCTGGTCCATCTCGTAGGAGAATTCGCCGTCTGGCAACTGGTCAAGCACACGGCGCACGCTCTCAGCAGCATTGTCCTGGACGTGGCCCATATAGGCCTCGACCACGTCTTCGCCGAACTGGGCGATCATCTTCTTGAGTTCGGCGACGCCCTTTTCGTTGGCCGCCACTTGAGCCTTCAGGTCGTTGACGTTCTGAAGGATGTTGCGCACCGGATAGCGCGCGCCATTCAGAAGCGCTTCAAGCTCGGCCTCGCAGAAGCGACCTGCATCGATGAGCTTGAAGTTGTCGATGTAGACGCCCTCCTCCTCGATGTTGGTGGCAAGCGGTGACATCGAGCCCGGCGAAATGCCGCCGATATCCGCATGGTGGCCGCGGCTGGCGACCCAGAAGCGGATCTCTTGTCCGGCATCGTCGAAGACGGGCGTGCAGACGGTGAGGTCAGGCAGGTGCGTGCCGCCGTTATAGGGCGCGTTGATCAGGAACACGTCGCCGGGCTTGATCACCGGGTTCTCGCGGATCGCGGTTGCGACCGAGGCGTCCATGGAACCCAGATGCACCGGCATGTGCGGCGCATTGGCGACGAGGTTGCCGCGGTTGTCGAAGACGGCGCAGGAGAAGTCGAGCCGCTCCTTGATGTTGACCGAATAGGCGGTGTTCTGCAGCGTCACGCCCATCTGCTCGGCGATCGACATGAAGAGATTGTTGAAGATCTCCAGCATGACCGGATCGGCATGGGTACCGATCGCGCTCTGCTGCTGCAGCGCCTTCACGCGGCGCAGCACGATATGGTCTTTCGCCGTCAGTTCCGCCTGCCAGCCGTCCTCGACGACGACGGTCTGGTTCGGTTCGATGATGATCGCCGGACCGTCGAGCCGCTGGCCGGGGCTGAGTTCGGCGCGCAGCAGGACCGGCGCATCGTGGAACTGGCCTTGCGAATAGAACTGAGTGCGGCGTGAAACGTCGGGCGTGCCCGAGGTGACGGATGCGCCTTCGCGCTCCATCTGGGCAGCACCGCCGCCGACCGTCTCGACTTCGACGGCGTCGATCACCAGCGCCTTGTTGTCGGCGACGAAGCCGAAGCGGCGCTTGTGCAGCTCTTCGAACTCGGCGCGCAGGCGGGCGATGTCGTCATGCGCCGGGAAGGTCGCGTCGACCGCAAGCACCGTGTCGGTGCCGGCATAGCGGATATGGGCGCGCAGATGGGTGCGAATTTCGTCGCGGGCAATTCCTTGTGCTTCCAGTTCGCCGAGGCAATCGACTTCCAGCTCGGCGCCCAGCGTGCTGAGGGCTGCCGGCGCCTTGTCGTCGAGCGCGACGCCGAGCGCCTTCTGGCGAGTCGAGCGGATATCGGCAAGTCCCATGCCATAGGCCGAAAGCAGGCCGGACATCGGATGCACGAGAATGCTCTTCATGCCGAGCTGGTCGGCAACGAGGCACGCGTGCTGGCCGCCGGCGCCGCCGAAGCAGCTCAGCGCATAGCGCGTCACGTCATAACCGCGCTGCACGGAAATCTTCTTGATCGCCTCGACCATGTTGGCAACGGCGATGCGGATGAAGCCGTCGGCCACATCCTCGGGGCTGCGGCCATCGCCGATCTCGGTCGCCATGGCAACAAAACGGCCGCGCACGGTCTCGACGTCGAGACGTTCGTCCTGGTTCGGACCGAACAGCGCCGGGAAGAAATCCGGCATCAGCTTGCCGAGCATGACATTCGCATCGGTGACAGCAAGCGGACCGCCATTGCGGTAGCAGGCGGGGCCCGGGTTGGCGCCGGCCGAATCCGGGCCGACGCGGAAACGTTCGCCGTCGAAGTGCAGGATCGATCCGCCGCCGGCGGCAACCGTGTGGATCAGCATCATCGGTGCGCGCACGCGCACGCCTGCAACTTCGGTCTCGAACGCCCGCTCATATTCACCATCGAAATGGGCGACGTCGGTCGAGGTACCACCCATGTCAAAGCCGATGACGCGATCGAAGCCCGCGGCTTCGCCGGTCTTGGCGAGGCCGACGACACCGCCGGCCGGGCCGGAGAGGATCGCATCCTTGCCCTGGAACATTTCAGCCGCCGTCAGGCCGCCGGAGGACATCATGAACATGACGCGTGCGCCGGTACGGGCAATATCGAGTTCGCCGGAGACCTGGGCGACGTAGCGGCGCAGAACCGGGGAGAGATAGGCGTCGATGACGGTGGTATCACCGCGGCCGACATATTTGATCAGCGGCGAGACTTCGTGGCTGACGGAGACCTGCTCGAAGCCGAGTTCGCGGGCGATGCGGGCAACGGCCGCCTCGTGCTCCGGATACTTGTAGGCATGCATGAAGACGATGGCGACGGCCTTGTAGCCCTTGCCCTTCAGGTCTTCGAGGGCAAAGCGCGCCTTCGCCTCGTCGAGCGGCTGCTCGACAATACCGTCGGCCAGCACGCGCTCGTCGAGTTCGACGATATCCTGGTAGAGCGCTTCCGGCTTGATGATTTCGGTCGCGAAGATCTTCTTGCGTTCCTGGTAGCCGATCTTCAGCGCATCGCGAAAGCCCTTGGTCGTCACGAGAGCCAGGGGCTCGCCCTTGCGCTCGAGCAGCGCGTTGGTGGCGACCGTCGTGCCCATGCGCACTTCGCCGATGAGGCCGGTCGGGATCGGTGCACCGGTCGCAAGGCCGAGATGCAGGCGGATGCCTTGCACAGCGGCGTCGCGATAGGCTTCCGGATTTTCGGACAGCACCTTGCGGGCATGCAGGTTCCCGTGCGGGTCGCGACCGATGACATCGGTGAAGGTGCCGCCACGGTCGATCCAGAAGTCCCAGCTGCCGGTTTCGCGTGCGCTCATTGTCCATCCCTCTCATTCGCGAGCCGCTTCATTGTGCAAGCCCGGAAATTCATCAAAGCAGTTCGTTGACAAAATGTCGATAAAATGATGACATAAAATCGTCAAGATGAGGAAGAGCTGAATGACGAAGAAGTCGGAGGATAGCTTCGAAGGACGGGAATGGGCCGAAAATGCCCTGCCCGAACATCTAAAGCCGGTCGCGGCCATCGGCCCGATCGTTTCCTCCGCGCACCTTGCTGAAGGCGGCTCTCCCGGCCTCTCCGAGGTCGAATACGGGTTGATCCTCGCGTCGCATGCCTTTCACCGCTGGATGATGCGCTGCATGGCGGCCGCCGGCGTACCCGGTCTTTCCCCGATCGAGATCCTGATCCTGCACACGATCCGCCACCGCGATCGCGGCAAGAAACTCGCCGACATCTGTCTCGTGCTCGACATCGAGGACACCCATGTCGCGACCTATGCCATCCGCAAGCTCGAAGCCGCAGGCCTCGTGACGACGGGCAAGGAAGGCAAGGAAAAGACCATCCTCATCACCGACAAGGGGTCGGACGCCTGCACGCGCTACGCAAAAATTCGCGAGCGGCTGCTGGTCTCCTCCACCGCCAAAGCGCGTCCTTCCGAGGAGACGCTTTCCGAGATCGCCGCCGTCCTGCGTTTCATGTCGGGCGCCTATGAACAGTCCGCGCGCGCCGCGACCACATTGTAACAAGGAAGACCGCGTGACCGTCGATACGCCTGCGCCCCTGCTCGCCGTTGAGAAGCTTTCCGTCGCCTTCAACGGCAATCCTGTCGTCGAAGACCTGAGCTTCACGGTGACGCCCGGCCGGACGCTCGCAATCGTCGGCGAATCCGGCTCCGGCAAATCGGTGACGTCGCTGTCGATCATGCGGCTCTCGGACATGATGGGCGGCCAGTTTCCGACCGGCCGCATCCTGTTTCGCGGCAAGGACGGCGAAATCGATCTGACGAGCGCCCCGCAGAAGACCATGCGCGCGATCCGCGGCAAGGAGATCGCCATGATCTTCCAGGAGCCGATGACGTCCTTGAACCCGGTCTTTACCATCGGCGACCAGGTCGCCGAAGTGTTGATGCTGCACGAGAAGATGACCAAGGCCGAAGCGCTCGTCGAGACGCGCCGCCTGCTCGACATGGTGCGCCTTCCTGATTCTGCAGAACTGATCGGCCGCTATCCGCACCAGCTTTCCGGCGGCATGCGCCAGCGCGTCATGATCGCCATGGCGCTTGCCTGCCGGCCGAAACTGCTGATCGCCGACGAGCCGACGACGGCGCTCGACGTCACCATCCAGGCGCAGATCCTGACGATCATCCGCGACCTCCAGAAAGAACTCGGCATGGCGGTGATCTTCATCACCCATGACATGGGTGTCGTCGCCGAAATGGCCGACGACGTCGTCGTCATGTGGAAGGGCCGCAAGGTCGAGGAAGGTCCGGTCGGCGAGATCTTCGCAAGCCCCAAGCACCCCTATACCCAGACGCTGCTTTCCGCCGTGCCGAAACTCGGCAGCATGACCGGCGAGGAATTCCCGAAGCGCCTGCCTCTGACCATGATGATCGACGGCGAACCGAAGCGCGTCGGCGAAACCCATATCCAGCGCACCGCCCGCTACGACGCGGCACCGATCCTTTCGGTGCGTGATCTCGTCACCCGCTTCGACGTGCGCAAGAACCTTTTCGGCAAGGCGACGCACCGCGTGCACGCCATCGAAAACGTCAGCTTCGACATTTTCCCGGGTGAAACGCTGGCGCTGGTCGGCGAGAGCGGCTCGGGCAAGTCGACGATCGGTCGCACGATCCAGCAACTGCAGAACGCAACCTCGGGCGAGATCCTCTTTGGCGGTCGCCCGGTCTCGGCCATGAGCTATGCCGAGCGGCAGCGGCTGAAGCAGGAAATCCAGTACATCTTCCAGGATCCCTTCGCCTCGCTCGACCCGCGCAAGACCGTGGGCTTCTCGATCGCCGAACCTATCCGCACCCACGGCCTGATCCTCGGTGAAAAGGACATCGAAAAGCGCGTGCATGAATTGCTGGAGCGCGTCGGACTGACGCCCGCGCACGCCAAGCGTTACCCGCACGAATTCTCCGGCGGCCAGCGCCAGCGCGTCTGCATTGCGCGTGCGCTCGCCTCCCGTCCCAAGCTGATCATCGCCGACGAGGCGCTCTCGGCTCTCGACGTCTCGATCCAGGCGCAGATCATCAACCTGTTCATGGAGCTGCAGGAACAGGAGGGTCTCGCCTATCTCTTCATCAGCCATGACATGGCGGTGGTCGAACGCATGAGCCACCGCGTCGCCGTGCTCTATCTCGGCCAGGTCATGGAGTTCGGCAGCCGCCAGCAGGTCTTCGAGACGCCGTCCCATCCCTATACTCGCCGGCTGCTTTCCGCGGTGCCCGTCGCCGAGCCCGGCAAGGGTCGCGAGCGCGCCATGCTGGAGGGCGAGATCCCGAGCCCGATCCGCCGCGTCGGCGACGAACCCGCGGTGCTGCCGCGCAAAGAAATCGCCCCTGGCCATTACGTGGCCAAGGGTGCGTGAGCCGCTTTCTCTTCTCAGGAAGGCTGTCGAAACAGGAGTGAGTAAATGATCAACAAAAAGGGGATCCACGCCGCTTTCATCGCCCTTGCGATGGCGGGTAGTTTCATGACCGCAGCCCCGGCCTTTGCCGCCGGCACGCTGACGGTATCTTCGCCGCAGGATCCGGGAAGCTGGGACCCGGTCGACACCTTCCTCGTCAACTGGGCGTCGGTTGCCACCAACATCTATGACGGCCTGACCTATCGCGGTCCGGATCTGAAGCTCGTGCCCGGCCTTGCTACTGCTTGGGAAGAGCTCGACGGCGGCAAGCGCCTGCGCTTCACGCTGCGCGAGGGCGTCAAGTTCCACAACGGTGAGCCCTTCAATGCAGAAGCAGTGAAGTTCACCTTCGACCGCCTGCTCGGCGAAGAAGGCTCCAAGGGTCCGCAGAAGTCCAACTATGCCGTGATCGAAAAGGTCGAGATCGTCGACGAAAAGACAGTCGACCTCGTCCTGAAGACGCCGGATCCGGTGCTTCTCACCAAGCTCGCCGGCTATGGCGCGATGATCGTGCCGCCGAAGTACATCCAGGAAAAGGGTGAGGACTACTTCAACGCCCATCCTGTTGGCACCGGCCCGTTCAAGTTCGTCTCCTACGAGCCGAAGGTCGGCATCAAGCTCGAAGCCTTCGCAGATCATTGGGGCGGCGCGCCGAAGCTTTCCAACCTCAACTACCGCTTCATTTCGGAGCCGGCGACCGCCGTTGCCGAGCTGCAGGCCGGCCGCGTCGATCTCGTCATCCCGCCGACCATTCCGATCGGCATGATCCCGACGATCCAGGGCGATAGCAATCTGGAGATCGTCTCCAGCGCCGGCCCGACGGTCTACGCGCTGCGATTCAACACGCGCGACGGCATCACCAAGGATCCGAAGGTCCGCAAGGCGCTGATCCTCGGCGTCGACCGCGACACCATCATCCAGTCGATCCTCGCCGGCCAGGCGGATCCGATCGCCAGTTTCCAGGGCAAGCTCTCCTTCGGCTTCGACCCGGCGATGAAGCCGCTGCCGTACGATCCGGAACAGGCAAAAGCGCTTCTGAAGGAAGCCGGCGTTGCGCCGGGCGCTTCCGTGCAGATCGACGTTCGCGGTAACGACGCGACCTTCAACGAGGTCGTGCAGGCTATCGCAAGCTACCTGCAGCTGATCGGCATCAACGCGACGATCAAGCCCTATGAAACCAACGTTCTCTTGAACGACATCATCCCGGCCGGCAAGACCGGCGCGCTGTTCCAGCAGTCCTGGGGCGGCTGGACGCTCGACTACGACAACACCGCCTACTCGATGTACCACTCGGGCGAAAAGTGGAACCCGTACGACAAGGACGCGGAACTCGACAAGCTGCTCGAATCGCAGCGTTCGATCACCGACCAGGCAAAGCGCGAGGAGATCCTCAAGCAGATCGCCAACTACGCCGCAGACCGTTCGCTCGAAATGCCGCTCTATAACCTCAACGCCATCTTCGGCGTGAGCAAGCGCGTCAAGAACTTCACGCCGGTGCCGGATAGCCGCCTGCGGCTGACGGACGTGACGGTCGAGTAATACAGGCCGGTCCGTCGCCTCACGCTTGAGGCGGCGGACCATTTTTCCAAAAGGGCGGGTCACTTGGCCGGATTTCTGATCAAACGTTTTCTGCAGGCGGTCTTCGTCGTGTTCGTCGTGACACTGACCGTCTCCTATGCCATCCGGTTCACCGGTGACCCCGCGCTAATGCTGGCGCAGGGCGCTGGCAGCGTCACCGAGGCCGACCTCGTGCGCATCCGCGAGGGGCTCGGCCTCAACCAGCCGTTCCTGGCGCAATATGCCGATTTCATCACGGGCATGTTCAGGCTCGATTTCGGCCGCTCCTTCATGGGCGGTACGCCTGTTTCGCAGCTGATCGCCTCTGCGCTGCCGGCGACCATGCTGCTCGCCTTCGCCTCGCTGATGGTCTCGATCGCGATTTCCATTCCGCTCGGCATCCGCGCCGCCGTCGCCCGCGGCAAGTGGGCCGACCAGACAATCCGCATTCTGTCGCTCGTTGGGCTTTCCTTCCCGAACTTCTGGCTTGCGATCATGCTGGTCCTGTTGTTCTCGATCGTCCTCAAATGGCTGCCGCCAAGCGGCATGGACGGTTTTGCAAGCTTCATCATGCCGGCGCTGACCATGGGCATCATCCTGACGGCGACCAATGTGCGCCTGGTGCGCACCGCGATGCTGGAAACCTTGCAGTCGCAATACATCATGGTCGCGCGCGCCAAGGGCCTCAGCGAAAGCAAAGTGCTCTACAAGCACGCACTTCGTAACTGCGCGATCCCGCTGATCACCTATTTCGGCCTGCAGTTCGGCGGCCTGCTCGGCGGCATCGTCGTCGTCGAGCTGGTGTTCAACTGGCCGGGCATGGGCACGCTCGCCTTCGACGCGGTCGCCTCACGCGATTACCCCGTGCTTCAGGCGGTCATAACCGTGCTTTCGCTAATGATCGTGTTCGTCAATCTTCTGGTCGACATCGCCTATGGCCTCGTCGATCCGCGCATCCGGACGGAGTGAGCCGATGTCGTCAAAGGCTTCCAGCACCCGCTTCGCCCGCTTCCGCAACCTCGAATTCATCCTCGGAGCGCTGCTCACCGGGGGCATCTGCCTCGCCGTTCTCTTCTCTGGCGTGCTCTTTCCCGGCGGCGTCGACAAGATCGACCTGATGGCGCGGCTGACGCCGCCCTTCGTCAATTGGGCCCATCCGCTCGGCACCGACCCGCTTGGCCGCGACGTGCTGGCTCGCGTGGTTGCCGGCGGCAAGATCTCGCTGCTCGTCGGCCTGACGTCGGTTGCCGGCGCCGTCGTCGTCGGCGTGGTCATGGGGCTTGTCTCCGGCTACTATCGCGGCTTCTGGGACATGCTCGTCATGCGCTTTGCCGATGTGCAGCTGGCGCTCCCCTTCATCCTGCTGGCGATCACCTTCATCGCCATCGTCGGCGGCGGGCTCGGCAATACCATCATCCTGCTGATCGTCTCGCAGTGGGTGCAATATGCGCGTCTCGTGCGCGGCTCGGTCCTGTCTCTGCGCGAGCGCGAGTTCATCCAGTCGGCCCGAGCCATCGGCGTTCGCGATTACAGGATCCTGTTCCAGCACCTGTTGCCGAACCTGATCGGCCCGGTGATCGTGCTGATGACGCTCAACGTCGCCAACAACATCCTGCTCGAAAGCAGCCTCACCTTCCTCGGCCTCGGCGTCGATCCGCTGATCCCGAGCTGGGGCGGCATGCTGGCCGACGGCCGCACCTACCTGCAGAACGCCTGGTGGGTCAGCGTCTTCCCGGGCCTTGCGATCCTGCTCACCGTTCTCGGCCTCAATCTTCTCGGCGACTGGCTGCGTGACAGCCTCGACCCAACCGGTAGAACTTCACGATGACGACGATTTTCGAAGGCGCCTTCGAGCGCACCCTCGACACGCTTCTGACCACCTACGGCAAGGAGGCCGCCCGCGGAACCAAGCTCGAAGCCTGGCTGTTCGACGATGCCGCCAGCCGTAAGGCCGCCGAACAGAAACTGGCAAGCTTCGGCGTCAAGGCGGCGCTCAGGAGCGCCTACAAGCCGCTGCTGCATTTCTTCCTGGAAGAAGTGGATCGCGCAGCCCTCGCAAGCGTCGTCGTCCGCTATCCCCAGCATGAGGGCGCGCCTCAGAACCGTTTCCTGCTCGAAGCCTATCCGCTCGCAGCCCTCGTCGGCGATGCCGAGATCCGCTTCGAGGCCGGCAGCGCCAAGGCATTCACCTATGATGTCGCGCTGACCTTCCGTGACGGGCGCCAGGAAAACCACGCCGTATTCGCACCGAACCGCATCCACACCGATTTCATCGGCGAGACGCTTTTGTCGCCGACCGGCTGGATCCGCCTCGACGAGGGCTGCGACAAGCATCGCGAATGCCACCTCGATACCGACTATGAGCGGCTTTTTGCCGGCACGATGCAGGCGATCTCCGATCATGCCTGGGGTGACAGCGAGCCCTATTTCGAAGAGCTCAACATCCGCGTGACCCTGCCGATCACCGACTTCCGCCTGCCCGTCGGCGAGGAAGTCATCAGCCTTCGCGAAGCGCTGCACGAGGACTTCTATTTCTCGCTGCTCGAAGTCTTCCAGAAGAAGTCCGGTCGCCCGCTCGGCGACCGCGGCCTGAAGCCCGGCCAGATCGTGCCGGAGATCGTCTTCGGCGTCGGCAAGCCCACCGTCGTCGTCAAGGCGCGGCCGCTGCAGGCGACGGATGTCGAAGGCGAAACCCTGCCGCTCGACACCGCCGAGGCACCGCTGGCGGTGGCGCAGATCCATGCCGAACTCGCCGCGATCGACGGCCAGCCCTTCGAGGCCAGGTCGCGTGCCGGCCGGCCGGTGAAGGCCCGCTATCACAAGGGAAGCGATGCGCCGGTCATGATCAGCGGCGGACAGCATCCGAACGAGACGACCGGCATCGTCGGCGTGCTCCGCGCCGCCCAGGCGCTCGCCGCCCGCACCGGTAGCCACTTCACCATCTCGCCGCTCGAAAACCCCGACGGCTATGCCGTGCACCAGCGGCTGCGCGTCGACAACCCGCTGCACATGCACCATGCCGCCCGCTACACCGCCCTTGGCGACGATCTCGAATACCGCACCGGTGCAGCACTCAACGAGCGCGAGATCCGTAAGGAGGCCGAGCGGCTGACCGGCGCGCAGCTGCACGTCAACCTGCACGGCTATCCCTCGCATGAGTGGACGCGGCCGCTTTCGGGCTACGTGCCGCGCGGTTTTGCCATGTGGACCCTGCCCAAGGGCTTCTTCCTGATCATGCGCCACCACGCCGAATGGGAAGCGCGCGCCGAACAGCTGATCGCGGAAGTCACCGAGCGGCTTGCGGCCGTTCCGGGCCTGCTCGCCTACAACGACGCCCAGATCGCGCTTTACGAGACGCATGCCGGCGAGACCGGTTTCCGCATCATCAACGGCTTCCCCTGCATGATCTCCGTCGACGACCGCCACACGGCACCGCTGACGCTGATCACCGAGTACCCGGATGAGACAATCTACGGCGATGCCTTCATTGCCGGCCATGAGGCTCAGAAGGAAACGGTGCTTGCGGCCTATGATGCGTTCCAGCGGATCATGGCCGTCGCCTGACCTCCGTCATTTGGCCGGTCCGTGCCGCTGCGTACCCTTGCGCAGCGACACATCGTTTGACGGTCTGCGCCTTGCGCGGCAGCGCCCGCCCGGCGCTGCCGCGCAAGGCGATTTTTGAGGGCTCTTGTCCGATCGCTCGCCCCGCAAATGCGCGGCTATTCTCTCCGTCCCATCCGAATACGGTAAGCCCCGGCCGCTCTGCATTGCCGGGCTCCCGTTCTCGCCGCTAGAAAGGCAGCGAAAGGCCGCAACGTTGTTGCAATCCTCGTCCACCAGACGTGAACGAGACACGCCTATCGGATTCGGAGATATTCAATGCGCCTGCTCCTTGTCGAGGATGAGCTGGAAATGGCGGCAGCACTCAGTGCCGCACTCAGCCGCTATGACATGATCCTCGACCATGCACCGTCGATCGACCATGCGATGGCGGCGCTGGCCAACCAGGTTCACGACGGCATCATCCTCGACCGGCAACTGCCCGACGGCGATGGCCTGTCGCTGATCCCGCGGGTGCGTGCGCTACGATCGGGAATCCCGGTAATCGTGCTGACGGCGCGCAGCGCCATCGACGAACGGGTCAGGGGGCTCGACATGGGCGCCGACGACTATCTCGCCAAGCCGTTCGCCGTGGAGGAATTGCTGGCGCGCATCCGTGCCCTGATGCGACGTTCACCTGATATTGCGCCGATCACCGCCCGCATCGGCCAGCTGATCTTCGATTTCGAGGGCAGGCAGGCTCGTGTCGACGGCCGGGTGCTGGACCTGCCGCGGCGGGAGCTGCTGGTGCTGGAGGCTTTGGCGCGCCGGCAGGGGCGCACGGTGCAGCGTTCGACTCTGGAGGAATCCGTCTATGGCTATGACGACGAGATCCAGTCCAATTCTCTCGACGCGCATGTTTCGCGGTTGCGCCGCAAGCTCTCGGAAACCGGTGCCGGCGTTGAAATTCACAGCATCCGCGGCGTTGGCTACCTTCTGAGACCCTCTCCATGACGAACGCTTCCACCAACTCGCTGAAGAAGCGTCTGATCTGGCAGATCCTGACCTTTCAGGTGCTGCTGTTGATGGCGGTCATCGCCGGCTTCATGGCCTTGCTGACGCGCGCCGATCTCGGCGGCAAGTTCCTCGACGCCGACGCCGCGTCGATCGCGGCCGGGGCAATCCGGCCGGATCCCGCCGGTGGACTGACGCTGGTTGAGACGCCGCAACTGCTTGCCATGCGGGCCGAGTCCGCCGATTTCTGGTTCGTCGCACGCAACGAACGCGGTGACATGATCCGCAGCGGACCGGTGCCGGACGCCTATCGCAGCATTGGCGAGCACCTCGACCGCATCGCCTTTGGCGATATGCGTGACAGCGTCGAGCCCTATACTCTCTCGTCGATCGTGCGCTCGGTAACCACGGACAACGGCACCTATACGGTGCTTGCCGGCGGAGGGCGGCTCTGGAGCGCGTCCTTCGCGGTGTTCATCCTGGCAAACCTTCTGCTTTTGCCGATCGTCTTGATCGTGGTGCTGATCCCGGCCTTCGCGATCCCGATCATCGTAAGGCGCGCCTTTGCCGGTCTTGCCGAAGTTGTCGACCAGGCAAAGACGATCGATGTCGAGCGCCGCGGTGCCCGGCTGCCCGATCATCGCATCCCCGGCGAAGTGCGACCGCTCGTTGAGGCGTTCAACGGCGCACTGCAGCGGCTCGATGAGGGGTACGAGCGCCGCCAGCGCTTTATCCTCGACGCGGCACACGAGCTTCGAACCCCGGTTGCGATCCTGCACACGCGCCTGGAAAGCATGGAGGCCGGCCCGCTCAGGAACCGCCTGCTGATCGATTCCAATCGCATTGCCGGGCTTGCCGAACAGTTGCTCGACCTCGAACGCATCGATCGCGACGGCACGGATTTCGGGCAGCTCGACCTGGTTTCGCTCTGCCGCGACGTGACGGCCGACCTCGCCCCGCTTGCGCTTTCGGCCGGCTGCGACCTTTCCTTCGCTCCGGGCACGGAGCGCGTCGTCGTGCGCGGCGATACCGGCGCCATCGAGCGGGCGGTCACCAACCTCGTGCGCAACGCCATCGAACACGCCGGCGGCCTGATCACGATCCGGGTGGAGCGCGGTGGCGTGATCGAGGTTACCGACGAAGGTCCCGGCATACCGGAGCGGGAACGGGCCCGGATCTTCGAGCCCTTCCATCGCCTGCAGCCGCGGGACCATGGCGCCGGCCTCGGCTTGCATCTGGTCAGCGAGATCATCGGCCGCCACAAGGGTCACATCTCGGTGGTCGATGATCCCAAGGGCGGCGCCTGCTTCCGCATCACCTTACCTGCCGGCTAGGATTTTCCTCAGTCGGCGTATGGTTAACAGTTAACTAACAACAAAATCAGCAACTTAGATAAGTTGCGCAATGTTGATGCAATCCGTGGGGCCGACAAAGGCCGTGTACCGTCCAAACATCGCCATCCCACCCCAAAGGTGAAGCGCGCATGGGAGGACGCAAGCGCCATCAAGGCGCGTTTCCTATGCACGGAGCAAGAAAATGCGGCAGTCCAGCAAGTTTTCCATCTGGTCGGGTCTTACCCTTCTCGCCCTCTGCGGCGCACAGCCGTCCCAGGCGGCTGATTTCTCCGCCCCCACCTATCAGGACCCGCCGGCCTTCAGCTGGAGCGGCGCCTATGTCGGTGCCCATGGCGGCCTTGGCTTTACCGGCAGCCCCAACCCGTTCGCCGACCGCAACGGCGTCGCGCTCGGCGTCCAGGCCGGCTACAACATGCAGGCCGGCCCCGGCATCGTCGGGGCGGAAATCGAAGGCTCCTATCTCGGCGACACCGAGCACAAGGTCAACGGCGGCAAGCTCAAGGAGAAATGGCGCGGCGCCATCAAGGCGAAGGCGGGTCTCACCTTCGACCAGACGCTCGTCTACGGCACGGCCGGTTACGCCATGACCAGCTACAAGAAGGGCGGCGACGTGCGTAACGACGTCGGCTTCAAGGGCGGCTATCTGCTCGGCGCCGGCGTGGAACAGGCCTTTGCCGGCGGCCTCTCCGCCAAGCTCGAATACAACTACATCACGACGCCCGATGTCCGCACCCACACGAGCTCAGGCTCCAGCGAGAAAGACATCAACAGCCACGTCATCAAGGCCGGCATCAACATGCGTTTCTGACGGGTCCGACGGTTTGCGGCGGCGCGGCAACGTTCCTCCCAGCAGCGCCCCGACAGACCGATGCCCCTGCCCTGATCACTCCGCCGCTTCCCGCGCCGATCGCTCGGGCGTTGCAAGCCGGCGCCAGATCGGCGCCATGGCAGCGGCGATCTCGCCGTAAAGCGCAAAGCGCCTGTCATAATGCGCGGCAAGTGCAGGGTTTGGACGGTAGTGGCGCTCGGTCTTGACCATCGCCGCAGCACCGGCGGAGATATCGGCGAAAAGGCCGATGCCGGCGCCAGCCGTAATCGCGGCGCCGAGCGCGCCGGTCTCGCGTGAACGGGCGACCGTCACCGGCACGTCAAGCACGTCAGCGAAGATCTGCGGCCAGATCAGGCTGCGCGATCCGCCACCCGAAAGCACCGCCTCCTCGAAGCGAGCCCCAGCCGCGCGCAACGCCGCGATATGTTGGCGATGGCCGAAGGCGACGCCTTCAAGCACGGCGCGGACCAGATGGCCCTTGCCGTGCCAGCCGGCGACGCCGTAGAAGCCGGCGCGCGCGTTGCCGTCCTGCTGAGCGCCATAGAGAAACGGATGGTAGAGCGGGTCATCAGAGGCCGGCGTGACCTCGGCTGCCAGCTGGCAGCAGAGATCGAAGGGCGACCGGCCATCCTTGCCGTCGTGCGGGAAGAGCTCGCGCACCAGCCATTCCAGATTGGCCGCCGACGTGGCACTCGCCTCGATCGCCATGTAGCGCTTGCGATCGAAGGTCGAGGACATGAAGAGCGGGCGTGAGAGATCAGGCTGGTCGATGATCACCTGGTTGATGCTCCAGGTGCCGGCGATGATCGAGGCAGCACCGGTGCGGGTGACGCCCGAGCCGATTGCCGAAGCGACCACGTCGAAGAGCCCACCGACAACGGGTGTGCCGGCAGCCAGACCCGTCTGCGCCGCCGCTTCCTCGGTAACGCGTCCGACGATATCGGCGCTTTCGGCGAGATCGGGCAGCAGGTCCATGTCTTCGCCGAGGCCATAGGCCTTCATTAATGCCGCATCGTAACGCCTACCGGCGACATCGAGCAGGCCCGCGCCGCTCATGTCCGAGACGTCGCTGACGCGCGCGCCGGTCAGGCGATTGATCACGAAGTCCTTGCAGAGAAACACCGTGCCGACTTTTTCAAACTGCTCAGGCCGATGGCGCTTCAGCCAGGCAAGCAGGGTCGGCGTTTGTGATGGCCAGGGCTTCTGCCCGGCGATCGGATAGGTTCGCTCGCCGACGCCTGCGGCCTGCCACTCCTCGACGAGGCCGGCGGCGCGAGTGTCGAGCGACTGTATGCCGACAAGCGGTTCTCCGTCTCGATCGAGCGCGTAGAGACCGTTGCCGTGCCCGGCGCAACCGATCGCCGCGATCTCGCTGGCATCGATGCCGGCGCGCTCGATGCAGGCGCGGATCACCACCTTGGCATGGCTCCACAGTTCGCCAAGCCCACGCTCGACATGGCCGGGCATCGGCACATGGCTGTGCCCTTCTTCCGCGGCCATCGCGATCTCGTTGCCGTCACGATCGAAAAGTACCGTCTTGATCACGGTGTTCCCGGCGTCGATCCCGAGCAGATACTTACCCATTGCCGAACCCCTCCCCAAGGTCCTTAATCCATTTGCCGGAACGCCGCCGGTGTCCTCACAGCGGCAGCGTTCCTCTTGCGCCGGAGCATCGCTGGTGAAGCGGTTCCGGCTGAGCGATTTCAACCGCGCTGGTAGAGCGCGTATGCTTCTTCGCCGCTTACATCCTCATGGATGATCGCCATCAGGCCGCGCACAACGGCGCTCGGATTGGCGTGCTGGTAGATGTTGCGCCCATAGACCATGCCCATTGCGCCCTGACGCATCAAGGCCGCCGACTTGTCGAAGACGTTGCGCAAGTCCTCCTTGCCGCCGCCACGCACGAGAACCGGGCAGCGCGCAGCCTCGACGACCCGGTGGAAATCCTCGGCATTGGTGGTCGGGTCCGCCTTGACGATGTCAGCGCCCATCTCGCGCGCAAGCCGGGTCAGCGTCACGATCTTCTCGGCATCGCCATCGACCATGTAGCCGCCATGCTCGGTCACCGGCTGCATCACCAAGGGCTCGATCATCAACGGCATGCCGTACTTGTCGCAATCGGCCCGCACGCGCGAGATGTTGGCGACGCATTGGCGGAAGAGATCGGGCTCGTCCGGCAGCATGAAGAGGTTGACGACGACGCAGGCCGCGTCCATCGCCAGCGCGCCGATCAACGGTTCGGCCTCGTTCTGCAACACGGCCCACATGTGCCGGTGGCGGATGCGGTTATAGGGGTTGCCCATGTCGAGACGCATGACCAACGCCGGCTTGTCCTTGCCCGGCACCTCCTGCAACAGATCCGCCTGGCCAAAATTCATCTGGATCGCATCCGGTGCGGCCGCGACCAGCGCCTTGACCACGGCTGACATGTCTTCAAGACCATTGAGGAAGGAGGGTTCGTTGCAGACGCCATGATCGATCGCGACGTCGAGGCAACGTCCACCGCCGAACAGACGGTTCATCCGGACCTTGCTGTTGTTTCGCATAATGCACTCCTTTGTTCGTTCCGTACGGATAGGGTTTCCTCGTCGACGCCATGGCGCTCGACGAGAAGGGCAAGAAATCGCTTACGCTCGACCGCGACACGCGGCGGCAACCATTGCTTTTCGATGGCAAGCACGGCGAGCACCGCATCCACCATGTCGAGCGAGAGCTCGCCGGTGATTGCAAGCGTCGTGCGGCGCAGCAGCAGGTCCTCGAGATGTTCGACGGCTTCGCTGCGGATCAGGTATTGCAGCTCGCGCGCGGAGTAATCCGGATGCGGCAAGGCATGGTCAGCGCCGGCGGCGATGAGATCGGCAACGTCTCGCGCGCCCGTTCCATAGCGGACGAAAAGCACTTGCATGCGCTCCCGCGAAAGCCCGGTGGCTGCCGCAACATCATCGACCCATCGGTCGCGATCGGAGGGATAGTCTTGCCCGCCACCGATGGCACGTTCTCCGGTGCTGACATGGCGCTGTTTTGCGAGCCGTTCCAGGGTGAGGTCGGCCGCCATTTCGCCGAAGGAGCGGAACGTCGTCCATTTGCCGCCGATCATGCAGAGCACCGGCGGACCGCCCTCAACACCCTCCACGAAGGTGCAGAAATGGTCGCGCGGGATGCGACCGGTGAAGCTGTCCTGGCTCGCCGGCAGCGGCCGTACGCCCGAGAACTGGAACACCACCTCTTCCGGCCTGATCCGGATGTCTGGCAGGACGAAGGCGAGCGACTGCAGGATGTAGTCGCGCTCGTCGGCTTCGCAGCGCACGGTTTCGGGATCATCGACACGAATGTCCGTCGAGCCCACCAGCACCTTGCCGAGATATGGAAAGAGGATGCAGATGCGGCCATCCTCGTTCTCGTAATAGATCATGTGGCCGTTAAGCGCTTCCATGAGTTGGGCATTGTCGATGATCAGATGCGAGCCCTTGGTGCCGCCCATCAACGGGGCCGGTTTCGACGTTGCGGGAAACAGTGCGCCGTTGGCGATATCGATCCAGCCGCCGGTGGCGTTGATGATGAGGCCGGGCTCGATCGCAGCGACCGCGCCGGTGACATCGTCCTTCAGTTCGTAGCGTCCGGGTGCGGCCAGCGTCAGTTCGGCGTAGTTCAGCGCCTGCGCGTGAGAACCGGCGGCAAGCCCATCCTTCAACAGCTCGATTCCGAGACGTTCCGGCTGGCTGACCCAGGCGTCGTAATAGGTCGCGGAACTCTTGATGTCGGGATTGAGCGCCGGCCAGCGTGCAAGCGTCGTGCGCCGCCCGCGGAAGGCATGCTTCGGCATCAGCGCCCGCTTGCGCGTCAGGAAATCATAGATGCCAAGGCCCATCTTGACGGCGACGGCGCCACGGCGGCTTGGCCGCCGCGTCAATCCCAGGAAGCGAACCGCGCCATTGGCAAGGCCCGAGAAGATGTCGAAGATCGGCACGGTCGTGGGCAGCGGCGCCACGTAATGCGGCGCGTTCTTCAGCAGCCGATCGCGTTCGACCAGCGATTCCCTGACCAGGCTGAACTCGCCATTTTCGAGATAGCGAAGACCGCCATGCACCATGCGTGACAGCGCCGCACTCGCGCCCGAACAGTAGTCGTGCTTCTCGACGAGCAGCACGTTCACCCCCTGCAGCGCCAGTTCACGAAAGACGCTGAGGCCGTTGATGCCGCCGCCGAGGACGCACACGTCCACCTTCGGGCTCTTGGGGAGCCCGTTGAAAATCTCTTCCCGGTTCATGATGGCAGTCCGTTAGCTGTCCATGTTGACGAGCGTCGCCGCGATGGCCGCGTCGATCCCCGCGAGATCATCGTGATCGAGCCGGATCGTCCCGGCCCTTGCATTGTCGAGCGCTTGCGCCGGATTGCGTGCGCCGCAGAGCGCGAAAGTCACGCCCTCCTGGCAGAGCGTCCAGGCAATGACGATCTGGGCGATTGTCGCGCCATGCTTTTCTGCGACCGGCTGGATGGCCTTGGCAAAGGCCGCGACCTTTTCGCGGTTGCCGACCGAGAAGCGCGGATTGTCGCGCCGCTGGTCGTCGCCTGAAAACACCCGCTCCGGTCCGATGCCGCCGGAGAGAAGGCCGAGCGCCAACGAAGAGTAGCTGAGCGTGGCGACGCCGTTGCGCCGCGTCAGCGGCAGAAGCTCCGACTCGATCTCGCGATCGATCATGCTGAAGCGTTCCTGGATCGCGTCGAGCCCCCCGATCGCGATGCACTGTTCCAGTTCGCTACGGCCGACATTGCTGGCGCCGATCGCCCGGATCTTGCCCGCCTGGCGCAACTCTTCGAGCGCGGCCATGGTCTCCTCGATTGGCGTCGTCGGGTCCTGCCAATGGGTGATGTAGAGGTCGATGTAATCGGTGTCGAGCCGCTTCAGGCTCTGCTCGACCTCGTGATGGATCGCATCTCGGCCGAGGTAGCGGTGCACCGGCTTGCCGTCCTGGTCGAAGAAGTGCTTGCCCTTGTCCGTATGCCACACGAGCCCGCACTTGGTGGCGATGATTGCCTTGTCGCGGCGTCCGGCCAATGCCTTGCCGACGATCTCTTCCGAGCGGCCGAGGCCATAGGCCGGCGCCGTATCGATCAGCGTCACACCGGCGTCGAGCGAAGCCTGGATCGCGGCAATCGACTCCCGCTCGTCCGTGCCGCCCCACATCCAGCCGCCGATCGCCCAGGTGCCGAGCCCGACGGCCGAAGCCTTCACGCCCGATCGGCCGATCTCCCGCATCAATTGATCCCCGCTCATGCCAGAAGTCCCTTTTCGCTTGCCATGGCGAGCACGCGCTCGCCGGTCGCCTCGTCCGTCACCAGCGTGTCGAGGTGGTGTCCCCGCATGACGCTGAGGATCGGTCCGGCCTTGTTCGGTCCACTTGCCACGCCGATCTTCGTCGGGATCGAGGCGAACTCCTCGAGCGTCAGTGACACCAGCGACCGGTTGAGGCTGTAGTCACAGACACGTCCCTCATCATCGAGCAGATGGGCGAGAAGTTCGCAGCTTGCGCCAGAGCGCTCGATTGCCGCTCGGTCGGTGCTCGAAGACGGATGCAGGTCGTAGTAGCTCGAATCGTCCGAAAGGATCGAACCGATGCCGACCACCGCCACCTTCGCTTCGCGCGCCCTCCCGAAGACATCCGCCACCGAGCGCATGTTGATCAGCATCGCCCGCTCGGCGGCACTGTCGGCAAAGAGCGGCGCGTGGATCTGGAAAGACCGCCCGCCGAGCCGGTCGGCCATCATCGTCGAGACGTGGTTCACATCCGTATAGTGCTTGCCCTGGACGCAGCCGGTGCCGGGGATAACCTCGACATCGAAGCGGCGCGGCGCCTGCAGCCCCGCGACGACGGCACTGACACCCTTGCCGCCGGTGATGCAGATCGTGTCGCCATCGCCGATCTCCTCGAGCAGCAGCCGGGCTGCCGCCTCGCCGACCGCCTGGAGTGCGGTCTGCTGATTGTCGGAAACGGTCGGCACGACGATCGCCCGGCGGATGCCGCCGATCGCAAGCAACTGCTCTTCCATGTCGACCAAGGGCTCGATCGGCGACTTGATCTTGATCTCTACCAGGCCAAGCTGACGGCCGCGCTTGATCAGCCGGTTAACGGTCGGCTGCGAGATGCCGAGCCGATCGGCGATCTGCGACTGGGTCAGTCCTTCGAGGAAATGCAGGACGAGCGCCTGGTGCATCTGCCGCGCGACGACGAGTTCTTCTCGCGCACTTGAGGCCTGGGACAAAATGGGTTTGGCAATCGGCATGGTCAGGCTGCCTTCCGCTTGTGCAGCAGGTGGTCGATGGAAACGGCAGCCAAGAGAATGCACCCCTTGATCATGTCCTGCCAATAGACGGAGACGTCGAGCAGGATCAACGAGCTGGTGACGACCGAGAGAAGAGCGATACCGAGGATGGCGCCGAGGATGGTGCCCGAGCCACCGTTGAGCGAGGCGCCGCCGATGACCGCCGCAGCGATGATGTTGAGCTCCATACCGACCCCGAAGGTGGGCGTCGCGGCGCCGAAGCGCGACATGTAGATGACGCCGGCGACACCTGCGAGCGTCGAGCAAAGCACCGTCACCCAGAACTTCACCTGCTTGGTCTTGATGCCCGAATAGAGCGCCGCCTTCTCGTTGCTGCCGGTATAGAAGACCTTGCGGAAGGCGGTCGCCCGGCGCAGCAGGAAGTCGAAGAGCACGACGACGGCGACGAAGATCAGGATGACATAGGGCACGCCGTGGAACGTGCCCTGCCCGACCGCCTTGAACGACGCCGGCAGCGTGAAGAGCGACAGCGGCGTGCCCTTGGTGATGACGAGGCAGAGGCCGCGCACGATCACCATCGCCGCCAGCGACGTGATGAAATGATTGAGCCCGACGACGGTGACGAAGAAGCCCATGATCATGCCGATCATGCTGCTGGCGAGGATGCCGACCAGCGAGGCCGTCCAGGGATCGACACCGGCGAGAAACAGCGAACCGGCCAGCACCATGGCAAAGCAGACGACCGAGCCGACGGCGAGGTCGATGCCGCCGACAATGAGCAGGATCGTCATGCCGACGACGACGATGCCTTCGACCGAAAAGCTCATCAGCATGGCGCGCATGTTGCCGAAGGTGAGAAAATGCGGCGAGGCAAAGCTCATGATGATACCGAGCGCCAGGATGATCGCGATCAGCCCCGCCTCACGCATCGTGCCGATGCGTTTCCAGGCGGGCGCCTGCGCATGCGTTGCAACCATCGTATCAACAGCCATTTCCGCCTCCCCGGCTCTATCAGTTCTTTCAGGCGACATGATCCACCATCCGGCCAGCCTCGGCCGTTTGCGTCACCCCTGAGGCCAGGCGGATCACCGCCTCCTCGCTCATTTCTCTGTCATCAAGCTCGCCGGCGATCGCGCCTTCGCGCACGACCAGAACCCGGTCGCAAAGCCCGAGCAGCTCCGGCAGTTCCGACGAGATCACGACAATGCCGATGCCGGTTTCTGCAAGCTCGCGCAGCAGCCGGTGGATTTCGGATTTGGCGCCGACATCGATGCCGCGCGTCGGCTCGTCCATCAGGATCACTTGCGGGCGAACGGCGAGCTGCTTGGCAATCGCCACCTTCTGCTGGTTGCCGCCCGAGAGCGACGAGACCGGCATATCGATGCCGCCCATGCGCACGCCGAGCCGGCGGACGAAATCGCGGGCGAGATCGGCCTCGGCCCTGGAATTCAGCAATCCGAGCGGCCCGGTCAGCGTCTTCAGATCAAGCACCGAAATATTCTGCGCGATCGACAGGTCGACGAAGACGCCGGAGCCCTTGCGATCCTCCGAGAGATAGACGATGCCGGCATCGACCGCGTCGCGGTAGTTGCCGATGCGCTGCGGCTTTCCGCGCAGCGTAATGTCGCCCTTCGACTTGGCCCTCAGACCGCAGATCGCTTCGGCGATCTCGGTACGACCGGAGCCGATCAGACCGCCGATGCCAAGAATTTCGCCCCGCTTCAGATCGAAGGAAACGGTGTCGATGCGGTCGTCATCGCTCAAGCCACGCACAGAGAGAATGGTCTCGTCCGTCCGCGCCTCCGGCGCCTGCTTTTGCGGATAGAGCTGGCTGATCTCGCGGCCGACCATGCGGCGCACGACATCGTCAGCAGTCACGTCGGCGATCTTCTCGGTGACCACATGGCGGCCATCACGAAACACGGTGACGCGGTCGCAGAGCGAAAAAATCTCGGCCATGCGGTGGCTGATATAGATGATCGATATGCCCGCGGCCTTCAGGTCGCGGATGATGGCGAACAGCGCCTGCGCTTCTGCTTCCGTCAGCGCCGCGGTCGGCTCATCGAGGATCAGTACGCGGCAGTCGAGCGTCAGCGCCTTGGCAATCTCGACCAGCTGCTGGCTGGAAATGGCGAGGTCGGCGACCTTGCGGCGGACGTCGATCGGCGCCAGCCGGTTCATCACTACCTGGGCTTCGCGTTCGAGCGCGCCGTAATTCATCAGCGGCGAGCGCCGGCGGTTGGTGGCCGCCATGAACATGTTTTCCGCCACCGTCGCATCCGGGCAGAGCGCGATTTCCTGGTGGACGAGGCCGATGCCGAGCGTCTGGGCGGTCGCCGGCGAGGCGATTTTCACGGGCGCTCCATCCACCAGCACCTCGCCGTCATTCGGCTGCAGCACACCGGCAATGATGTTCATCAGCGTGGATTTGCCTGCGCCGTTTTCGCCGCAGAGTGCGTGGATCTCTCCCCGCTCGAGGCGAAAATCCACCTCCGTCAGCGCCTTCACCGCACCGAAATGCTTGGTGACGCGCCGGACCTCCAGAACCGGTTGTGCTGTCATGCTGTCCTCCACCCGCAGTCCTGGCTGCCCGGAAACGACCGGGCAGCCAATTCACAATCTTACTCGTCGATGCCCTTGGTGCCACGACGCTTCAGGTACTTGTCCCAGTAGAAGTCATCGGCATTTTCGGCGGTAACGATCGAAAGGCCGTTGTCGACGAAGGGGATGCTCATCGGGTTGAAGCCGGAACGCTTGGCGTCGTTCATCGGGTCGATCAGTTCCGGGTGCTTGGCCATCCACAGGAGCATGAAGCCCATATAGCCCTGCATGCCCTGGTTCGGGTTGATCGAACCGAAGACTTCGCCGGCCTTGATCATGTCGAGGATGTTGGCGTTCACGTCGGCGCACATGACGAGGACCTTGCCGCCGCTTTCCTTGCTGGCCTGGGCCGCACCGATCGCGGAGTTGGCTTCCGGCATGAACACGGCGCCGAGGTTCGGATTGGCCTGGATGAGGCTCATCAGACCCTGATAGGCCTTGTTCGGATCCTGGTTCGAGGCGGCGCGACCGACGAGTTTCATGTCGGGCCACTTCTCGGCCATGCGATTGACGAAGGCGGTAATGCGCTTGTCGTGGTTGTCCTGGCCGGGGTTTTCAAGAACGGCATATTCGCCCTTGCCGCCCATCTTCTCGGCGATCGCGTCGGCGGCATAGATGCCTTCGCGGGTGTTGTCCGAGGTGATGAAGGAGACGCGCTTCGACAGCGGCGAGTCCGCAGCGAAGGTGACGACTGCCGTGCCCTGATCGATCGCCCGGTTGATCGGCTCGATGAACGGATCGGAGTTCATCGGGTGCACCAGAATGCCGGCCGGGTTCTGGGCAAGCGCCTGGTCGAAAGTGGCGATCTGCTTGTTGACGTCATATTCCGGCGTGCCGGTATATTCGGTCTCGCAGCCGAACTGCTGGCCGGCCTGCTTGAACATTTCATAGACCGGGAACCAGTATTCGACGCCGGATACCATGACGTTCATGACGTATTTTTCGCCGGGCTGGCAGCGAAACGGGTTCGCCGTTTCGGCGCTTGCCGAACCTGCCCAAAACGAAGCTGCAATGACCGCCAGAGCGGTCGTGCTGAGAAATTTGCGCACGCGTCCTCCTCGAGGCCGAAGCCCCTCCCAAAAACCGATAGGGCCGTTTGTTTGCGGCCGCTGAATGTATGAGTTCGCCGGAACTCCTCCTCGACTTCCGACGATTGCGATTTAAGCCGCGGACTCGGCTTATGTCAATATAATTCACAGCATGAATAATAATTCACGCGCGACGTGGAAAACCTCGGGTCCGGTCCTTCAATCAGCTGTCACGCAGACCCGTTAGAGCGCGATCATGGTTACCCTGCAACAGATCGCCTTTCATGCCGGCTGCTCGCTGGCAACCGTATCGCGGGCGCTCAAGGGCGAAGGTCCCGTCAGCGACGAGATGGTGCGTCGCGTGCGCCGGGCGGCGGCCGAACTCGGCTACCGGCCGTCGCCGGCCACGGGACGCGCCACCAACCGCAGCCAGCCCGTCGTCGGCGTGCTGGTGCCAAGCGTCACCAACCCGGTGTTTGCCGCCTCGCTCGGCGGCATCCAGCACCGTTTGCAGGCGGCGAACCATGGCGTGCTGATCGCCCAATCCAATTATGATCCCGCACTCGAGGCGCGCGCCGTGCGCTCGCTGCTCGAACAGCGGCCGACCGGTCTGATCCTGACGCTCTGCGACGCCAAGACCAGCGAGGCGCTTTCGGCGGCGCTGCCGCCGACGGTGCTTCTCAACAACCGGCCGGTTGCACGCTTCGCTGCCGCCGTCACCGTCGACAATTACCGGGCCGGTTTCGATCTCACCCGCCACATCCTCGACCACGGTCACCGCCGCATCCTCGTCGTCTCCGGCCACTTCCGTTCATCCGACCGGGCGCGCCTGCGCTATGACGGCTATTTGGCCGCTATGCAGGAAGCCGGCGCCCGGCCGATGGAGGCGGTCGAGATCCCCTTCGTCGACGGCTATGAAAACCTCGACCTCGCGACGGTTCTTGCGCAGCACCGCCCGACCGCAATCATTGCTTCCAACGATCTGCTGGCGCTCGGCGTGATAGCAGCGCTGCGGCGTGAAGGCCTTTCCGTGCCTGACGATGTCTCCGTCGCCGGCTTCGACGGCATCGCGCTTGGCCGGCTGATGACGCCAACACTCACCACCATCTCGATGCCCGACGGCGACATGGGGCTCGCAGCGGCGGCGCTGCTGCTCGATATGGCCGAGAATGCGTCGGGCTGCCGCCATCTCAATCTCGACTGCCGACTCTACGCAGGCGGGACTGTTCGCCACCTCGCGTGAGCAAACACGAAAACACCGCCTCGAAGTTTCCTTCGGGGCGGCGTCGATCGATTTGGTTACAGGATCAGCTGCGCGGCAGCAGGCTTTCGACTTCGGCCGCGGCCTCGTCCAGCGCTTCCTTCGGCGAGGCCTGCTGCTCGACGATGCGCGACAGGTTCTCGACGATCGTCTGCGTCACCTTCACCCCGTTGCTACCGGGGAAGGCATACCAGGGGCGCATCAGCGCCATCTGCTCGAGACCAGCGCGGAACAGCGGGTTTTCCTTGTAGAAGTTGGCGAGATACTCAGGCGACTTGGCGGCCAGCTCGTTGTTCGGCACATAGCCGGTGCCGGGAACGACAACCGAGGCGCCATAGGGGCCGGCTGCGAACTTCGCGAACTTCCAGGCGGCTTCCTGCTTTTCGACGTCGCGCGTCAGGATAACGACGGCGTTGCCGCCGGTCGGCAGCTTGCCCTTTGCCGGGTCAATGAGCGGGATATGGGCAGTGCGCAGGTCGAACTTGTCGCCGACATTCTTGATGGTGTTGCGCAGCGCGCCCGTCGTCTGGAAGGCGAAACCGACCTTGCCGGCAACGAAGGCCTGCTCGCCGGCCTGCTTGGTCAAAACCGGCAGACCGCCTTCCTTGACCATGCGGTCCAGCACTTCGACGGCCTTCTCACCTTCGGGACCGTTGAAGGCAACCTTGCTTTCGTCTTCGCTCAGCATCTCGCCGCCGGCGCCGAAGAGCAGCGCGGAGAACATCCAGTCATCGCCCTGCCAGCGGAAATCGATGCCCTCGTTGCCGTCGCCAAGCGCCTTGATCTTGCCGCCGAGCGCAATGACCTCGTCCCAGGTCTTCGGCGGGTTTTCCGGGTCGCCGCCGGCTTTGCGCACGAGATCGGCGTTGTAATACATGATCGGGTTGGAGGTGGCGAAGGCAAGGCCCACCTGCTTGCCGCCCACCTGGGCGAGCTTCAGGATGTTTTCGGAAAAGCCCTGCTCGGCCATGTTGCCGTCCTTGGCGATGAACGGGCCGAGATCAACGGGGACGTCGCGCTCGTTGACCATGCGCAGGCGGTTGAGGCCGATGAAGGTGAGATCGGGCATCTCGGCCGTTCCGGCCTGACGCATGATCGTCTGGATGCCTTCCTCATAAGTCGCCGACGGATTGGCGAAGGTGATCTTGATATCCGGGTTTTCTTCCATGAACTTCTTCGAGATCGTATCCATCACGTCCTTGAAGAAGCCGGGCATCGGATAATGCACCGTCAGCTGGGTCTCGGCGTCGGCGGGGGCTGCGAGCATCAGCGATGCGGCAGCCGCGGTGAAAAGCTGTCTCAGATGTGTCATGGGTTGCGCTCCAGGTTGGACCGTTCAGCCTTTGAGACCGGTCATGGTGATGCCCTCGACAAAACGCTTCTGCGCCAGCAAAAACGCGGTCACGAGGGGAAGGGTGATGATGAGGGTCGCGGCCATCAGCGCGCCGTAGTCGTCGCCGGCTTCCGCGGCGCGGAAGTAGAGAAGGCCGAGTGGCGGGGTCGCATAGTCCTGGTTGGTGACGACGATCAGCGGCCAGAAGAGATCGTTCCAGTGGGCGACGACGGAGAAGATTGCAAAGGCGGTGATCGCCGGCCAGGCGTTTGGCACGATGACGCGCGCGACGATGCCGGCTTCAGACATACCGTCGAGGCGTGCCGCATGGATCAGATCGTCGGGCATGGCGCGGAAAAACTGCAGGAAGAGGAAGATCGCGAATACCGAGATCGAGAACGGCGCCACTAGCGCTGCGTAGCTGTTCAGCACCGACAACCTGTCGAAGGCCACGTAAATGGGCAGCGCGGTTGCGTGGATCGGTACCAGGAGGCCGAGCATGACCAGCACCATCATGGTGCGGGACGCCCGAAACTTCAGCTTCGCCATGGCATAGGCGCAAGGGATGGCGACGACGATCTGGATGACGAAGATCAGCGCGCAGACGACAACGCCGTTGAAGAGCAGGGTCGTCATCGAGACGCGCGACAGCGCCTTGGAAAAGTTCTCGACATAGGACCACTGCTCAGGGATCAGCGACAGCGACGAGGAGAAGATCTCGCTCTGAGCCTTGCCGGCGGTCGAGACCATGAAGATGTAGGGCGCGAGGAAGATGAGCGCGCCAAACGAGAGAACGGCGAGGCGAATGAGGCGGGTGACGGAGATGGTGTTGGTCATGCGTAGTGCACCTTCCGGTCGAGCACGCGGTACTGCAGGAACATCAGGACGACGAGGATGGCGAGGAAGACGACGGTCATGGCCGAGGCATAGCCGACGCGCAGATAGACGAAGCCCTCCTGGTAGATGGTGAAGAGCAGCACCTCCGACGCCTTGTTCGGACCGCCCTCGGTCAGCGTCTTCACCGTCTCGAACACCTTAACCGAGTTGATGATGCTGATGGTGGTGACGAACAGCGTCGTCGGCCCGAGCATCGGCCAGGTCACCAGCCGGAAACGATCGAACCAGGTCTTGGCGCCGTCGACTTCCGCTGCGGCATAGAGCTCGCGCGGGATGGCGGTGAGACCGGCGAGGAACAGCACCATGTTGAAGCCGACCGACTGCCAGATGCCGATGATCGACAGGCCGTAGAGCACCGTGCCGGAGGCGCCGAGCCAGTTGGGGCCGGCAATGCCGAAAACGGCCAAGAAGGTGTTGATCGGGCCGATGGTTGGGTGAAACAGGAATTGCCAGACCGTCGCCATGGCGACGAGCAGCGAGGCCACCGGCAGGAAATAGACCGTGCGGAAGAACGCCCGGCCCTTGGTTTCCGCCTCGATCAGCATGGCGATCGCCAGCGCCAGCACGATCGAAACCGGCGTGACGATCGCGGTGTAGATGGTGGTATTCCAGAGCGAGCGCCGGAAGGTGCGGTCGCTGAAGAGTTCGGCATAGTTCTCGAAGCCGACAAAGCGGAAGCTGCCGTAGCCGAGCTCGAAATCGGTGAAACCGAGAACGATCACCGCCGCGGTCGGTAAAAGGATGAAGAGGACGAGCAGCGTGATGGCCGGCAGCGCTAACAGCCAGGCAATGCGGGCCTCGCGGCGATCGGGATCGGTGGCCGCGGCACCGATCGCCGTCTGGGTCCGCAGCCGCTGCGCCGGCTGGGCACCGTCTCGCAGAGATGAATGCTGAGGCATTGCCTCCAGCCGATCTCCCCCCTTGTGGGGGAGATGCCCGGCAGGGCAGAGGGCGGTATCCACGCAATCCGCCGCCCCTGCCGCCGTATCCCGATTGGAACCCGCCTTAGCCATGGATCTTCTCCAGCGTCGCGGCGATAGCGACCCGCTCGGCCGGCAGCCGGGTGCCCTCGCCGTCGAACAGCATCGCCCGTTCCGGCATGAACTCGACGTCAACGGGCTGACCGATCGCGAGCGCCGCGGCCTCGGCAGGTGCTGACTTGGCAGTGACCACCTCGCCGATCGCATCGAGGCGGGCATGGACGATCACCTCAGAGCCGAGGAACTCCATACGCTCGACCCGCGCGCTCAATCGGCCGGCGCTTGCCGCATGGAAGCGCACGAATTCCGGGCGGATTGCGAGCTTCACTGAAGCATCCGGCGCCTGTCCGCGGCTTGCCAGAAGCACCAGATCGCCGAAGCGCACGATGCTCGCCGTATCCGTGCGGGTCTCCAGCACGTTGATCTTCGGCTGGCCGAGGAAGCGTGCGACCTCGATATGGGAGGGGTTGTCGTAGATCTCCTTCGGGGTCGCCAGTTGCAAGAGATTGCCGCCGATCATCACTGCCACTCGATCCGCCATCGACAGCGCTTCCGACTGGTCGTGGGTGACATAGAGCGTCGGCACGCCGGCGCGGCGGTGGAGATCGACGATCTCGCCGCGGGCGTGGACGCGCAGGTTGGCATCAAGATTGGAGAGCGGCTCGTCCATCAGGAAGACGGCCGGGCGGCGCACCATGGCGCGGGCGAGCGCCACGCGCTGGCGCTGGCCGCCGGACATCTGGCCGGGCTTGCGGTCGAGCAGGTGATCGATCTTCAGCGCCAGCGCCATTTCCTTGACCTGGCGCTGGATATCGCTGCGGATCTGCTTCTGCCCCGGCATCAGATTGCCGATCACAGGCAGGCGCTGCGCCGCTGTCAGCCGCCGCATCGCAAGCGGCACGGCGATGTTCTCGCCCGCCGTCAGGTGCGGATAGAGGGCATAGGACTGGAAGACCATCGCGACATTGCGATCGGCCGCGGCCATGCGCGCGACACTGCGGCCGCCGATGACGATCTCGCCGCCGTCGCCATGATCGAGACCGGCGACGATGCGCAACAGCGTGCTCTTGCCGCAGCCGGAAGGACCAACGAGCGCGATGAACTCACCCGCCTCCGCCTGCAGGCTAACCCCCTTCAGGATCGCGTTGCCGCCATAGGACTTGGTGATACCCTCTAGCGAAAGCACGCTCATTGCGCGGCCTCCACACGGACCGTCTTCTTGGCCGCCAGCGGGTAGACCTCTTCGACGATCGGATCGAGCAGGTGGCTGGTCAGTCCCGGCACCGCGATGATCTCGCTTTTGACGTTGACGTCGCTAAACTCGTGTACGACGGCGCCGACCAGCCGCTCGCCCGGCATCGGCCGTTCCAGCGTATCAATGATGAAGGAGGTCGGCGGCGCCCAGACGAGCGACGTCCCGGCGTGCTTGCCCGTCCAGGCCCAGTGCAGGTGGCCGCTTGCATGCAGCGCCACCTCGGCTTCGGCGAAAAGATCAAACAGGCGTTGGCGCTGGCGCGGACGGATGCCCCAGTAGCCGGTGTCGCCCTCCTGCGGATCGTCAACGAAAAGCGGCTTGTGGGCAAAGACGGCCACCCGGCGGCCGTCGCGGCTGAGCAACTGTTCCTCCAGCCAATTAAACTGCCTGTCTTCTTCTTCGTCCTCGAAGCCGATCAGCAGGCTGTTGAGGCCGAGCAGCCGCCAGTCGCCATGGTCGCGGCCCCAGTAGTCCGGACCGGCGAGCCGGCGCCAGCGGGCAAGCCGAACCGGATCCACCGGCTGGTGCGAACCCGGCAGATGGCCGACATCGTGATTGCCGGGAACGATCAGCACCGGCATCGAGAGCTGGCCGATCAGATCGAGCGAGAAGGTGATGTCGTCCTCGTGGTCGGCACCATCGATGGTGACGTCGCCGGTGTGGATGACGAGATCGGGTTTTACCGCCTCGATCCAGGCGCGAACCGGTTCCCAATTGCCATTGAAGTGGCTTTTGGCGGGGCTGAGATGGGTGTCGCTGATCTGGACGATTTTCATGGAAACGGGCCTCCGACGATGGCTTGCGGTATCCGCGTCGGAGGGCTGATACTTTCCTTCTCTGCGGTTGGCCGCAGTCTTTAGGGAGCCGCCATGTCAGTTTGGTAACAGCCGTTCTCAGCTGATTTTCAGTTTCTCCATGAAAGCGTCATCTTCAGAAGACCGACGGGCCGAGTAGGCCCCGTTGTGTCTCTACATTGCGCCGCGGTCGGTCCGACGCGACGCCGGACAGGATTGCTCCATCACGGTCGAAAGCATGGCGTTCGACGCATCGGCCTCGGCGACGACCCAGTCGCGAAAGGCCTGGATCTTCTTCTGCCGCCTGGTGCTTTGCGGATAGACGAGCCAATAGGCGCGGCCGTCGCGCACCACATGCTCGAACGGCCGGATGAGCCTGCCGCTCTTCAGTTCATCCATCAGGAAGGTCGAGACGGCAATCGCAATGCCGTGATCCGCAAGGATTGTGGCGACATCCATCGCCTGCACGTCGAAGATCAATTCGGTGCCATTGCTTGCCGGCGGCTCGACGCCGGTTTCGATCATCCACCGCCGCCACCAGCTGGCGTTGCCGAAACGCCGGACTCTCAGAACGTCCGCGGGCTCCTTGAGCTGGTACTTTTCCAGGAAGGATGGCGTGCAGACAGGCACGTAATCGAGCGGAAACAAGGGAAAGACATCGTTGCCCGGCCAGTCGCCGGCGCCGCTGCGCACCGCGAGATCGATGGCGTCACGTTTGAAATCGACCAACTCGGTCGACATGTGCACCCTGATGCTGATGTTGGGATGCGCGGTCTGAAACGACGCGAGGCGCTGACCGAGCCAGCTCGACACGACGGTTGGCAGCACCGAGATGTGCAGGTGATGTTCGGTCTTGTCGGCGATCTCCGAGAAAGCCGCCCCTAAGAGATCGATCGCTTCGGTCACCTTCGGCGCTAGCTGCCGCCCGGCGCCGGTCAATCGCACCTCGCGCGGAAGCCGAACGAACAGCGGCGCGCCGATGCGATCTTCCAACAGCCGGATCTGATAGCTGACGGCCGCCTGCGTCATGCCGAGCTCTTCGGCGGCGCGGGTGAAACTCAGGTGCCTGGCGGCGGCCTCAAAGGCGCGCACCGCACTCATGGGAGGAATCTTGCTCATGGAACTGAGATAAGCATTCTTTATGCCAGCATGCGAGAAATCGCTTTGCGCGAAACGGCAAAAACCCTCACTTTTTTTCGCGAACACACGCCCTTGAAAGAAGTGAGGATAGCAATGCTTAGCGCAGTGCGATCAACGATTTACCATGTCCTGAACTGGGCCGATAAGACCCTCAACCCTCCGGTTGCCATCGACACGTTCAACGAGTTCCAACTCCGGGATATCGGCCTGACGCGAGATCAAGAGCATATCCGCGCGCGCGTTGGCGACGCGGCGGATCCGTGGCAGTGGCCGGAGGAGGACGCTTCGACCAAACCGCAACCGTCCCGTGAGCGGAAAGCAATGGAAAGACCTCGTCCTGCCATTGTCTCGCCGCGGGCGGCGGCGGGAGAGAATAAAGACATAAGCATTTCTTTATGCGATTGACGAAGAGCTCGGGACAGGGCATTGTCGCCCCATCGTGGTTCTTCGCCCGCCTTTGGAGGGACGGAGCTAAGAGGGAATTCGGTGCGGCGCCAGACAAGCGCCCATGCCGGAGCTGCCCCCGCAACTGTAAGCGGAGAGCGGCCGTTCGAAGATGTCACTGAGGGAGACGCCTCGGGAAGACGGAACGGTCCGTGACGACCCGCAAGCCAGGAGACCTGCCGCGATGAACAACGTCCACGGGCGGGGTGTCCGATGAGGCGCGTTGAGGACGCGGGATCGCTCTCGCGCCGCGGCTGCGTCGCATTCAAGCCTTGCCCATAACCTTCGGGGTAAGGAAATGACCATCAAGACTGCCAATCTCGGTTTCCCGCGCATCGGCCGCCGTCGCGAATTGAAATTCGCGCTCGAACGCTATTGGGCCGGAAAGGCCAGCCGCGGCGAACTTCTCGATACCGGAGCCAAGCTCCGCGCTGAAAACTGGGCCGCGCAGAAAACGCGCGGCATCGACATCATCCCCTCCAACGACTTCTCCTTCTACGACCACGTGCTCGATACCGCCGTGCTTGTCGGCGCAATCCCGCCGGCCTATGGCTGGACGGGCGGCCCGGTCGATCTCGACACCTATTTTGCCATGGCGCGCGGCTCGGCCGGAACGCCCTGCGCCGCCGGCTGCACCCATTCGGGAAGCAGCAGCGGCACTCCCGCGCTCGAAATGACAAAGTGGTTCGACACCAACTATCACTACATGGTGCCCGAGTTCGACAGGGATCAGCGCTTCGAGCTCACCCACAATCGGCCGCTGGAAGCCTTCCAGGAAGCTCAGGCCCTCGGCTATCGCACACGCCCGGTGCTCATCGGCCCGGTGACACTGCTGAAGCTCGGCAAATCGAAGGGCGGCGACTTCGATCCGGTCGATCTGATCGAACGGCTCCTGCCCGTTTACGTGAGGGTCCTGGCGGAGCTTGCTGACGCCGGCGCCGATTGGGTCCAGATCGACGAGCCTTGCCTGGCGCTCGATCTCGCGGACAAGGATCGTCGCGCTCTCGACCTCGCCTATCGCACGTTCGACACCGACGTGCCCGGACTCAAGATCATGCTGGCGACCTATTTCGGCTCGATCGGCGACAACACGGCAACGGCGTTGGCGCTGCCGGTCGATGGACTGCATGTCGATCTCGTGCGCGCGCCGCAGCAGATCGACACGCTCATCCAATCGGCTCCGGCGGACCGGGTCCTATCGCTCGGGGTCATCGACGGCCGCAACATCTGGCGGACCGATCTGGCCGGCCTGTTCCGCCGGCTGCAGCCTCTGACTTCGGCCCACGGCCGCGACCGCATCGAACTCGCACCTTCATGCTCACTCCTGCACGTGCCTATCGATCTCGAGCTGGAGCGTGCGCTTGATCCGGAACTTTCCTCCTGGCTCGCCTTCGGTACGCAGAAACTCGACGAACTCAGCCTGCTTGCCAGCGCCTTCGAGCCGGGGCTTGCCATTTCCGAGCACGTTTTCGCCGCCTCGATCGCGTCCGCCCAGGCGAGGCTCACCTCACTCAGGATCCATGATCCTCTGGTCGCCGGGCGCTTGAAAGCGCTGACGGATGCGGACAGCAAGCGGCAATCCCCGTTCGCGGGCCGCCGGGCACTGCAGGCGAAGAAGCTGTCATTGCCGCTCTTCCCGACAACGACGATCGGATCCTTCCCGCAGACATCGGAGGTTCGGCAGGCCCGTTCACTGCATGCGAAGGGCGAACTCAGCTATGTCGACTACACCGCCTATCTTCGCCGAGAGACCGAAGTGGCGGTGCGCTGGCAGGAAGAGGTCGGCATCGACGTAGTCGTTCACGGCGAGTTCGAGCGCAACGACATGGTGCAGTATTTTGGCGAGCAGCTCTCGGGCTACGCCTTCACCCAGAGCGGCTGGGTGCAGAGCTACGGATCGCGCTGCGTGCGTCCGCCTGTTATCTTCGGCGACGTTTCGCGACCAAACCCGATGACGGTCGAGTGGGCGACCTTCGCGCAGTCGCTGACCGATCGCCCGGTCAAGGGCATGCTGACGGGTCCGGTCACCATGCTGCTATGGTCCTTCGTTCGTGACGACCTGCCACGTTCCGTGGTGTGCCGGCAGATCGCGCTAGCACTGCGCGATGAAGTGTCGGATCTCGAGGCGGCCGGCATCGCCATCATCCAGATCGACGAACCGGCACTGCGCGAAGGCCTGCCGCTGCGAAATGCCGATCGCAAGACCTATCTCGACTGGGCGGTGGAGTGCTTCCGTCTCAGTGCAGCCGGGGTGGGCGATGCGACCCAGATCCACACCCATATGTGCTACTCCGAGTTCAACGACATCATGGCCGCAATCGCGGCGATGGACGCCGACGTCATGTCGATCGAGACGTCGCGATCGAAAATGGAACTGCTCGGCGCCTTCGCCGACAAGGCCTATCCGAACGAGATCGGCCCGGGCGTCTACGACATCCATTCGCCACGCGTGCCCAGCGTCGAGGAAATGGTGCATCTCATCGAAAAAGCGACCGAGGGCCTCACGCCGGACCAGATCTGGGTCAATCCCGATTGCGGACTGAAGACCAGGCGCTGGGAAGAGACGCGGCCGGCGCTCGTCAACATGGTCGCCGCCGCCCGCTCGCTTCGAGCGGCTTTTGCCGCCGATACGCGCGAAGCCGTCAAAGCATGACGGGGCAGCACGAAGTCACGACGGCGCCGGGGGAAACCCCGGCGCCACAAACCCTGATCGACATCGTTTTTCCAGGCGATACCAATCACCATGGCACGCTCTTTGGTGGCGCCGCCCTCGCGTCGATGGACCGGATCGCTTTCATCGTCGCCACCCGTCACGGGCGCGTTCCCTTCGTCACCGCATCCTGCGACCGCATCGATTTTCGTGCGCCTGCGCGCATCGGTCAGATCGTCTGCTTCAGCGGCCGTCCGGTTCGTGTCGGGCGCCGCTCGGTGGTGGTCGAGGTCGAGATGATCGCGGAAGATATCGCCACCGGCAGCCGCGCCCTTTGCAGCAGGGGCACCTTCACCATGGTCGCGATGCCCTGTGCCGATGAAACGGATTGGATGCTGCCGCCGCTCGATGTGGCAACGGACACGCCCGAAGAGGCGGGCACCCTACGCATGGTCGACATCGTCTTTCCCGGCCAGGCCAACAGCTTCGGCGCCATATGCGGTGGCAACGCCCTCGCGCATATGACGAAGGCCGCATTCGTCGTCGCGACGCGCCGGAGCCGCCGGGCGACCGTCCTTGCCTCCTGCACCGGTATGGACTTCAAGCACCGGATCATGATCGGTTCGATCATCGAACCCATCGCCCGCATTGTGCGGACGGGTCGCAGTTCAGCCACCGTCGAGGTCGAACTCTGGTCGGAAGAGCTCCTCACCGGTCTGCGACAGCGGACTGTTACCGGAACGTTCGCTATGGTCGCCGTCGACGATGACAACCGGCCCGTGGCCGCTTTCGCTGCTTGATGGAATGGGGCGTCCGCACCAGGGGCGCCCTATCCACAACCTTGGTGCCAACCGGCTGTTTACTCCCCGTTATCCACACTGCAAAAGAAACCACCCTCCTACCCCCGCCTTCCACATACGGAACCTATTGACGCAGATTTGCGATGAACTACTATATCTAGTGTTCGAGGTTCTTCCGATTCGCAAGGATTGGGAGCTAAGACGGGAATACGGTGCGCCGGCGGGTTTCCGCTGAGGCTATGCCGTAGCTGCCCCCGCAACTGTAGACGGCGAGCGACTGTCCGGATTTGGACCACTGAGGCATGAGGCCTCGGGAAGGTCGGGATGGAAGCTTTGACCCGTAAGCCAGGAGACCTGCCTCGATCACCAAACGTCCACGGGCGGGGTGTCCGGAGGGGTTGAGTGCGTGGCAGGATGAGCCTGCCCGATCGTCTCGACGTCTCCCCGGCAGCCCGTCGAAAGCTTCGGGGTGAAGTCATGCCAGTTTCTTCCAGTTCAGATCCACCTTCTGCGGACGGGTGCGCGTTGTTGCGCGCCTGATCGAAAGGCCGCGCCTTGAAAACCCGCATCCGCGGAATTCCTGAGCGCCCGACCAAAACGAGCCGGCCCGGTTGCGTAACCGACCTTGGGCCAGCTTGACGACGTCAACTCCGGTCGAGTCGACCGGGGAGCGATGTTTCGTGTCCAATCGCCAACACCACGGTTCGCGTTCGCGCGATCCGACGATTTTTTGCGCCCATTTGCCAGACCCTCACGAGGAACCCATGTCGATCACCGTCTACAGCAAACCAGCCTGCGTCCAATGCACCGCCACAACCCGTGCGCTCGACCGCCAAGGCATCGATTATCGCATCGTCGATATCTCCGAGGATTCCGATGCATTCGCGCTGGTGCAGGGTCTTGGCTATCGGCAGGTCCCGGTCGTCGTCGCCGGCGAGCGGCATTGGGCGGGTTTCCGCCCGGACATGATCAGCGCGCTTTCCTGAAGGACGCGGGCGATGGGCCTGATCGTCTATTTTTCCAGTCGCTCGGAAAACACCCATCGCTTCGTCGAAAAGCTCGGCCTTCGCGCCGCCCGCATACCGCTCAGGGAAGGTAAGGACGCACTTACGGTCGCAGAGCCCTACGTGCTGATCGTGCCGACCTATTGCGGCGACGATGGCCGCGGGGCGGTGCCGAAGCAGGTCATCCGCTTCTTGAACGACGCGGGCAACCGCTCTCACATCCGCGGCGTGATCGCAGCGGGCAACAGCAATTTCGGCGCGACCTACGGGATCGCCGGCGACGTGATTTCGGCCAAGTGCCGGGTACCCTATCTCTACCGGTTCGAGCTGCTCGGGACCGACGAGGACGTCGCCAATGTCAAAAACGGGATGGAACGATTTTGGACGTCACGACACTCGAACGCCCCTTGAAGGCGACGGAAGCAGCGCTCGACTATCATGCGCTGAACGCAATGCTGAACCTCTATGACGAAGAGGGACGGATCCAGCTCGACAAGGACCGGCAGGCGGCGAAACAGTACTTCCTCCAGCACGTCAACCAGAACACGGTGTTCTTCCATAACCTCCGGGAAAAACTCGATTATCTGGTGACCGAGGGCTATTACGAGCAGGAAGTGCTGGACCAGTATTCCTTCAACTTCGTGCGCGATCTCTACGATCATGCCTATTCAAAGAAGTTCCGCTTTCCGACCTTCCTCGGGGCGTTCAAATACTACACGTCCTATACGCTGAAGACCTTCGACGGAAAGCGCTACCTGGAACGCTACGAAGACCGTGTCTGCATGGTGGCGATGGCCTTGGCGCGCGGCAACGAGGGGCTTGCCCGCGATCTCGTCGACGAGATCATCTCCGGCCGCTTCCAGCCGGCAACGCCGACTTTCCTCAACGCCGGCAAGAAGAGCCGCGGCGAGCTCGTCTCCTGCTTTCTGCTCCGGATCGAGGACAACATGGAGAGTATCGGCCGCGCCATCAATTCGGCGCTGCAGCTTTCCAAGCGCGGTGGCGGCGTGGCGCTGTCGCTCACCAACATCCGCGAGATGGGCGCGCCGATCAAGCAGATCGAGAACCAGTCATCCGGCGTCATCCCGGTCATGAAGCTGCTCGAAGACAGTTTCTCTTACGCCAACCAACTCGGCGCGCGCCAGGGAGCCGGTGCTGTCTACCTGCACGCCCACCACCCCGACATCATGCGCTTCCTCGATACCAAGCGCGAAAACGCCGACGAGAAGATCCGCATCAAGACGCTGTCGCTCGGCGTCGTCATCCCCGACATCACCTTCGAGCTCGCCCGCAACAACGAGGACATGTATCTGTTCTCACCCTATGACGTGGAGCAGGTCTATGGCGTGCCCCTCACCGAGATTTCGGTGACCGAGAAGTACCGCGAGATGGTCGAGGATGCCCGCATCCGCAAGCGCAAGATCAAGGCGCGCGACTTCTTCCAGATCATCGCCGAGATCCAGTTCGAGAGCGGTTATCCCTACATCATGTTCGAGGACACGGTGAACCGGGCAAACCCGATCGCCGGGCGCATCACCATGAGCAATCTCTGCTCGGAAATCCTGCAGGTGAGCGAAGCGAGCGCGTTCAACGACGACCTCTCCTACAAGCACATGGGCAAGGACATCTCCTGCAATCTCGGTTCGCTGAACATTGCGGCTGCGATGGACAGCCCGGATTTCGGCCAGACGATCGAGACCTCGATCCGCGCCCTCACCGCCGTCTCCGAAATGAGCCACATCTCGTCCGTGCCCTCGATCGAAAAGGGCAACGACGACAGCCACGCGATCGGCCTCGGGCAGATGAACCTGCACGGCTATCTCGCCCGCGAGCGCATTTATTATGGCTCCGAGGAAGGCATCGATTTCACCAACATCTATTTCTACACGGTGACCTATCACGCCATCCGCGCGTCGAACCGGCTGGCGGTCGAAAAGGGCAAGAACTTCGCCGGCTTCGAAAACTCGAAATACGCGTCGGGTGACTATTTCGACAAATACACCGAAGCCGAATGGCTGCCGGCGACCGAAAAGGTGAAGGGCCTGTTCGAGGAAGCCGGCATCTCGATCCCGACTCAGGAGGACTGGCTGGAGCTGAAACGGGCAGTGATGGAAGGCGGCCTTTACAACCAGAACCTCCAGGCCGTGCCGCCGACCGGTTCGATCTCCTACATCAACCACTCCACTTCCTCGATCCACCCGATCGTCTCGAAGATCGAGATCCGCAAGGAAGGCAAGATCGGCCGCGTCTACTATCCGGCCGCCTTCATGACCAACGACAATCTCGAATATTACCAGGACGCCTACGAGATCGGGCCGGAGAAGATCATCGACACCTATGCGGCCGCCACCCAGCACGTCGACCAGGGCCTGTCGCTGACCCTGTTCTTTCGCGACACGGCAACGACCCGCGACATCAACCGTGCTCAGATCCATGCCTGGAAGAGGGGCATCAAGACCATCTACTACATCCGCCTTCGGCAGATGGCGCTCGAGGGTACGCAGGTCCAGGGCTGCGTTTCCTGCGCGCTGTAACCTCGCATTCCAGTAACGGCCCCTCACCCTAGCCCTCTCCCCGCAAGCGGGGAGAGGTCCCGGCAGGCGGATGAGGGGCACCCCCTCACCGCGCGATGAGGCATACACGATCACAAAGGTTCAACGACATGAACATGCACACCAAACCCGCAAGCCGCATCCGCGCCATCAACTGGAACCGCATCGAAGACGACAAGGACCTGGAGGTCTGGAACCGTCTGACCGGCAATTTCTGGCTGCCGGAGAAGGTGCCGCTTTCCAACGACATTCCCTCCTGGGCAACGCTGAAGCCGGAGGAGCAGACACTCACCATCCGCGTCTTCACCGGCCTCACCTTGCTCGACACGATCCAGAACGGCGTCGGCGCCGTCCGACTGATGGAAGATGCGGCCACCCCACATGAGGAGGCGGTGCTTTCCAACATCTCCTTCATGGAGGCGGTGCATGCCCGCTCCTATTCCTCGATCTTCTCGACGCTCTGCCTGACACCCGATGTCGATGACGCCTATCGCTGGTCGGAAGAGAACGAGTTCCTGCAGAAGAAGTCAGCGCTGATCATGGCGGAGTATGCCTCCGGCGATCCCCTGAAGAAGAAGGTCGCGAGCGTCTTTCTCGAAAGCTTCCTGTTCTATTCCGGCTTCTATCTGCCGATGTACTGGTCGAGCCGCGCCAAGCTCACCAACACCGCCGACATGATCCGGCTGATCATTCGCGACGAGGCGGTGCACGGCTATTACATCGGCTACAAGTTCCAGCGCGCGCTGGAGCGCTTGAGCGAGGAACGCCGCCAGGAGATCAAGGATTTCGCCTTCGACTTGCTGCTCGACCTCTACGACAACGAAGCGAAATACACCGAGGCGCTCTATGACGGCGTCGGCCTGACCGAAGACGTGAAGAAGTTCCTGCACTACAACGCCAACAAGGCACTGATGAACCTCGGCTACGAGGCGCTGTTTCCGGCGGAAGCCTGCAAGGTCAACCCGGCCATTCTCTCGGCGCTTTCGCCGAATGCCGACGAGAACCACGACTTCTTCTCCGGTTCCGGTTCGTCCTACGTTATCGGCAAGGCTGTGGCGACCGAGGACGAGGACTGGAATTTTTAAGGACGGTCCATTCGGTCATACCTGACAACAAAGGCCGGCGAGGACGCCCTCGCCGGCCTTTGTTCAGCAATAGCAGCGCCTACTCTGCCGCGACCACCCGGCTGCGGCCGATCGTTGCTTGCGTCAGCAGGAAGGCGGCAAGGGCGCAAGCGGCGATCGCGCCGGCCATCGGCAGGGCCGTTCCGTCGAAGAAGATAGTCGCAACCACCATGGCGACGGCGGCGGTGACGAAGTGCAGCGTACCCATCAGTGCCGAGGCCGTGCCGGCGATCTCGCCGTGGTCTTCAAGCGCCAGCACCGCCGAGGTCGGGATAACCAGGCCGAGCACGCCATAGCCGACGAAGAGGAACGCGGCCATGACAGGCAACTGGTTGAAGCCGAGGCTCATGACGATAAACATCGTGACCATGGTCAGCGCGAACGCGCCGACGGCAAGATGCATGACCCGCACCAGACCGAAGCGCTCGCCGAGCCAGCCGGTCGCCTGCGACACAGCGAAGAACGACACGGCATTGATCGAAAAGGCGATGCTGTACTCAGTCGGCGTCAGCCCATAATGGTCGATCAGCACGAAGGGCGAATTGGCGAGATAGACCAGGAACCCGGAAATGCCGAGGCCGCCGATGAAGGTGAGCGTCAGGAAATTGCGGTCGGAGAGAAGCAGGCGATAGGCGGCAAGCGCACTTGCGATACTGCTGTCGGCGCGATCCTTCTTCGGCCGGGTTTCCTGCAATTGCGTCGACAGCAGGATCAGGCCGATGAAGGCGGCGATGGTCACCGCATAGAACACGCCGCGCCAACCGTAGAAGCCGATGACGGCGCTGCCGGCAAGCGGCGCCAGGATCGGCGAAATGCTGAAGACCAGCATCAGCATCGACATCAGCCGCGCAGCCTGGACGCCCGTGTGCATGTCGCGCACCACGGCGCGCGGAATGACCATGCCGGCGGCACCGCCGATCCCTTGCAGGAAGCGGAAGGCGATCAGGGTTTCGATGTCGGTCGAAAGCGCGCAGCCGATGCTGGCGACGGTGAAGAGGCCGATGCCGAGATAGAGCGGAGCCTTGCGGCCCCAAATATCGGAGAGGGGGCCATAGACAAGCTGCGAGATGGCAAAGGAGATGAAGAACGCCAGCAGGCTGAACTGCACCACGCCGTTTTCGGCCGTCAGGTCCTTGCCGATCGACGGCAAGGCCGGCAGATACATGTCGATTGCAAAGGGGCCGATCGCCGAGATCAGGCCGAGCACGATCGCCGTGCGGAGGAAGGACGTTGTCATGGCAATGAACTTTCAGAAATCGCGGCGCCGAAATCGCTGCCGCCCGGATTGAAACTCAAAGACATCGTCGTGCCAGGATCGAACGTTGGGGATACGCATCCTGCGCTGACTATTCCGTCCATTAATTTGGACATACGTGTCAAATTAGACAGCATTGTCTAAATCGTCAATGGCGCCTATCTTCGGTCCATGAAGAAATTTGATTTGGCCTCGTCTGACGCTCGCCCCCAGAAAGGGCAATTCGCGAAACGCCTCTCGATCCTGGAGGCCGCGGCCGATGTTTTCTGTCGGGAAGGCTTTTCCGGCGCCAGCATCGACGAAATCGCCATTGAGGCCGGTGTCTCGCGTCAGACCATCTACAATCACTACCGCGAGAAAGAGACGCTGTTCATGGCGGTGATCCAGGACATCATGGATCGCGTGAACGGCGTGCTTTTCTCCATCCTCGCGACCTTTCCTGAAAACGGCGATAACCTCGAGGAAGACCTGGCCGAATTTGCCGTGCGCCTCAACAAGAACTGCAATTGCAACCAGGACGCCAAGTTCATCCAGAAGCTGATCTCGACCGAGGGCAACCGCTATCCGCATCTCTTCCAGTTCTGGCGGGAGCAGGGACCGGGCAAGACCGATCGGGCGCTGGCGGCGCTGTTTGCGCGCCTTGCCCACATCGCACCGCTCGACATCGACGATTTCGACCTCGCGGCGCGCCAGTTCATCGCACTGATCAAGGCCGACCTGCAGATGGGTGGGCTCTTCGGTGAAACGCCGAGCGAAGCAGAGCTGGAGATCAGCGCCCGCAGGGCGGTGAAGACGTTCCTGCGCGCCTATGGCCGGCCGTCAACGGTTTCGGAAGCCTAACGCCAACCGGCGCTAAAAACCAATCCCGGCCTATTTGGTGATGCGAAAGTCACCGATGTGCCCGGGCGGCTCGACAAATTCGGCAACGACCTTCGAAACCCATGCCGCCGGCGGCCCGTCATGCAGGCGCTCGAGCATGAGGGTGACCGCGTCCTCCGGGCCGCTGATCAAGGCGGCCACCGACCCGTCCGCCTCGTTTCGAACCCATCCCACCAGACCGAGCTTGCGCGCCTCGTCACGCGTCCAGACCCTGAAGCTGACGCCTTGCACCCGCCCAAGAATGCGGACCAACGCCGTCTTGCCGGTCTCAGCCATGGCTCGTCTCCTTTGCCGTTTGTCATGAAATCTGGCGCAAGGCTCCGGAAAGACAAGCCACCCGCAAAAGGACTGAAAGGACGACCGCTGCAACGTAGAAATTTCCACACTGCGCTCCAAATATTTTGTTCGTGTATTTTTAAAAGTTGACGCGCGAAAACTTTTATGATTTTTACGGCCTCACCAAGACGGCGGCGGGAGGGCCTCGCCAGCTTGGCTGAGACACAAGAAGGCCCGCGCCGTTTCCAGGGAGGAAACCATGAACATGTCCCGCATTCTGAAATCTCTCGTCGCCGGCACGGCGCTGTCGCTCCTTGCCTCCTCGGCTTTTGCCGACGGCATCGGCGCGTCGCTTCTGACCCAGCAGCACCCGTTCTACATCGAGCTCGCCGACGCGATGAAAGCCGAGGCTGAAGCCAAGAACGTCAAGCTCGAGGTCTCGATCGCCAACCAGGATCTGAACAAGCAGCTCGCCGATGTCGAAGACTTCATCGTCAAGGGCGTCGACGTCATCGTCATCTCGCCGGTCGACAGCCAGGGCGTGCGCGCTGCGATCGAAAAAGCCGAGAAGGCCGGCATCAAGGTGATCACCGTCGACGTTCCGGCAAATGGCGCGACCGTCACCTCGCATATCGGCACCGACAACTTCACCGGCGGCGTCAAGGCCGGCGAGCTGATGGCCAAGGTTCTCGACAACAAGGGCAAGGTCGCCGTCATCGACTATCCGACGGTCCAGTCGGTGGTAAACCGTGTCAACGGCTTCAAGGAAGCGATCGCCAAGCATCCGGACATGGAAATCGTCGCGATCCAGACCGGCATCACCCGCGCCGAAGCATTGGCCGCCGCCCAGAACATGCTGCAGGCCAATCCTGATATCACCGGCATCTTCGGCTTCGGCGACGATGCCGCCCTTGCCGCTGCCGTTGCGGTCAAGGCTGCGGGTCTCGAATCCCAGGTCAAGGTCATCGGCTTCGACGGCATGAAGGAAGCGCGCGACGCCGTCGACACGAACCCTGTCATGGTCGGCGTCATCCAACAGTTCCCGGACCAGATGGGCAAGCAGGCGGTCGACACCGCCGTCAAGGTTGCCGCCGGCGAGACCGTGCCGGCCGAACAGCCGATCGTCCCCGGCGTCTACACCGCGAAGTAAGTCCTCCCAGGACAGCCGCCGCCTCACCTCAGGGGCGGCGGCAACCCATCAGGGTCCGTTTCCGTCCTCTGGCCGGAGGCGCTGCTCTCGGCTGACCTGAAGGAGGCCGCCATGTTTGGTTCGACCAGCGATACCATTCTCGAAATCGACAACGTCACCAAATCCTTCGGCCAGGTCGCGGCGCTGAAGGGCATGCGCCTCAAGGTTCGCCGCGGCCGGGTGCACACGCTGCTCGGCGAAAACGGCGCCGGCAAATCGACGCTGATGAAGATCCTCGCAGGGGTTCACGAGGCGACCTCGGGGGAAATCGCCCTCGATGGGCGCCCCTACCAGCCGCGCAATCCGCAGGATGCCGCCGCACTCGGTCTTGCCATCGTCTTCCAGGAACTCAGCCTCTGCAGCAATCTGACGGTGGCCGAAAACATTCTCGCCACCCGCGAGCCACGCCGCTTCGGCTTCATCAACGACAAGGAACTGGTCGCCAGGGCCCGCGCGATCGTCGCCGATCTCGGCCTGCCGATCGACGTCAGCGAGAAGGTCGGCAATCTCTCGATTGCCCAGCGCCAGCTGGTCGAGATCGCCAAGGGCTTAAGCCACGAGGCCAAAGTCGTCATTCTCGACGAGCCGACGTCGTCGCTCAGCGACAGCGAAGCCGAGATCCTCTTCGACATCATCGCGCGGCTGAAGAGCCGTGGCGTCGCGGTCATCTACATCTCGCACCGCATGGAAGAGATCATGCGGCTCAGCGACGACATCACGGTCATCCGCGACGGTGAATATGTCTCCACCCATGATCGCGACGACGTCACCATCGAGACGCTGATCGCGCTGATGGTCGGCCGCCGCATGGACGAAATTTATCCGCCAGCGGCACACGAGCAGAAGCCGGATGCCACGCCGGTTCTCTCCGTCGACGACCTCACCCGCGACGGCGAGTTCGAGAACATCTCCTTTGACATCCGGCCCGGTGAAATCCTCGGCTTCTTCGGCCTCGTCGGCTCCGGCCGCTCCGAGGTGATGAACGCGCTCTTTGGCATGAAGGCTGCGACCGGAACTGTGCACTTCGAGGGGAAACCGGTCCGCTTCCGCTCGCCGGCAGAGGCAATCGCCCGCGGCATCGGCTTCGTCACCGAAAACCGCAAGGAAGAGGGCCTGGTCCTCAGCCACAGCGTCGGCTGGAACATCTCGATGGCGGCGCTCTCCGATTTCACCGGCCCGCTCGGCTTCACCCGCAGCCGCGCCGAACGCACGGCGGCAGCCCAGGAAGTCGGCCGGCTGGCGATCAAGACCCATTCGCTCGACACGCCCTCGGGTTCGCTCAGCGGCGGCAACCAGCAGAAGATCGTGCTCGCCAAGTGGCTGCTGACCCGGCCCAAGGTGCTGATCCTCGACGAGCCCACTCGCGGCGTCGATGTCGGCGCCAAGTTCGAAATCTACAAGATCATCCGCCAGCTGGCGGCCGAGGGAACGGCGATCCTGCTGATCTCCTCCGAGCTGCCGGAAGTGCTGGGAATGAGCGACCGCGTCGTCGTCATGCACGAGGGCGTCATCGGCGCAACGCTTTCCGGCGCCGAACTCAACCCGGAAACGATCATGGCGCACGCAACGGGATTTAAATCATGACGCAGCAATCCGAACTCCAGGCCGCCTTCCTGCGCGCCCTGAAACAGTATGGCGGCATCCTTTTGTCGTTGGTGATGCTCTGCGTCATCTTCTCCTTCCTCAACCCGCGCTTCATGTCGGTCGTCAACTTCATGAACATCCTGCAGCAGGTGGCCGTGGTGGCGATCGCCGCCTTCGGCATGACCTGGGTGATCCTGCTCGGCGAGATCGACCTTTCGGTCGGCTCGATCATCGCGGTTGCGGGCATGGTCGGGGCGCAATGTTTCGCCTTCGGTCTCGGCTTCGCGCCGGCGCTCGTCGTCACGCTTCTTGCCGGCGCCCTGATGGGCATGCTGAACGGCGTGCTGACGGCAAAACTGCTGCTTCCCTCCTTCATCGTCACCGTCGCGACCATGGGCATCTACCGCGGCATGGTCAGCCTGCCGACCAACGGCGCGCCGGCGATGATCGAGAACTCGACCTGGACCGCCATCGGTACCGAAAGCTTCCTCGGCCTGCCGATCATCATCTGGGTCGTCGCCGTGCTCTTCCTCGTCAACCACATCCTTTTGAGCAAGACGAGCTTCGGCCGCCGCGCCTATCTGACGGGCGGCAATCGCGAGGCAGCGGTCTATTCCGGCATCAAGGTCGACCGGCTGAAGATCACCATCTTCATGATCTCGGGCGTGATGGCGGCGATCAGCGGCGTGCTTCTCTCCTCCCGCCTGTTCTCCGCCCAGACCAATGCCGGCATGAGCTACGAGCTCGACGCGATCGCGGCGGCAGTCCTCGGCGGCACCTCGCTCGCCGGCGGCGTCGGCACCATGGTCGGCACGCTGATCGGCGCGCTCATCATCGGCGTCATGAACAACGGCATGAACATGCTGTCGGTCCCCTACTTCTACCAGCTCATCGTCAAGGGCCTGGTGATCCTGATCGCCGTCTGGCTCGACGTACGCGCCAAGCAGGCAAAGCGCTGATCTTTCCGAAGAGAACATACCCATGCACAAGATACTGACGATCGGCGAAATTCTCGTGGAGATCATCGCCACGGAAAAGGGCGACGGCTTTCGCCAGGCGACCCCTTTGATCGGCCCCTACCCCTCGGGTGCGCCGGCGATCTTCATTGACCAGGTCGGCAAGCTCGGCCAGGCAGCGGCAATGATCTCGCGCGTCGGCAACGACGATTTCGGCCACGTCAACCTTGATCGGCTCAAGGCCGATGGCGTCGACATCTCGGGTATCGCGGTCGATCCGCTCGGCACCACCGGCAGCGCCTTCGTGCGCTACCGCGCCGACGGCAGCCGCGCCTTCGTCTTCAACATCCGCCACAGTGCCTGCGGCACGATCCGGCTCGACGAGGCGACCCGGGCGCTGGTCGGAACTTGCAGCCACCTGCACGTGATGGGCTCGTCGCTCTACGCTCCAAGCGTGGTCGAGAGCATCATCGCCGCGATCGAGATCATCAAATCAGCCGGCGGCACCGTCTCCTTCGACCCGAACCTGCGGCCGGAAATCCTCGACAGTCCCGGCATGCGCGAGGCGCTGCAGGCGGTGCTCGCCAAGACCGACGTCTTCCTGCCGAGCGGACAGGAACTCTTCCTGTTCACGCAGGCAAAGACCGAAGCGGAAGCCATTGCCGAGCTGCTCGCCACCGGCATCAAGGTGGTCGTCGTCAAGCGCGGCGCCGAAGGCGCCAGCTATTTCGATCGTGAAACGACGCTCTCGCATCCGGGTTTTGCGGTCGAGGAAATCGACCCGACCGGCGCCGGCGACTGCTTCGGCGCGACCTTCGTCACCTTCTGGCTGAACGGAGCCAAGCCCGCTGAAGCACTGGAATTCGCCAATGCCTCGGGCGCGCGCGCCGTCATGATTTCCGGCCCGATGGAAGGCGCATCGACGCGCGCCGATCTCGAAACCTTCATCACCGCGAAAAAGGGCTGACCGCCATGCAACAGAACCTTCTGATCGACATCGCCCGCTGGTCCGAACGCCCCGGCCCCCGCGGCATACCCTCCGTCTGCTCGGCCCACCCGCTGGTGATCGAAGCCGCCATGCTTCGGGCGCTGAAGGAAGATGCCGCGCTTTTGATCGAGGCGACCTGCAACCAGGTCAACCAGGACGGCGGCTATACCGGCATGACGCCCGCCGATTTCACCCGCTTCGTCGCCGGGATCGCCGATCGTGTCGCCTTCCCGAAGGACAAGATCATTCTTGGCGGCGACCATCTCGGCCCCAACCCGTGGAAACACCTTGCGGCCGAAGAGGCCATGGCCAAGGCCGAGACGATGATCGAAGCCTATGCCAAGGCCGGCTTCACCAAGCTGCATCTCGATACCAGCATGGGCTGCGCCGGCGAGCCGGTGGCTCTGCCCGATGCGGTGACGGCGGAGCGCGCCGCGCGGCTGGCGGCTGCCGCCGAAGCCGCTATTCGCGGCGAAAACCACGCCGCTCCCGTCTACATCATCGGCACCGAAGTGCCGGTTCCGGGCGGCGCACTGGAAGAGCTCGACACGCTGGAAGTCACCGCACCCGAGGCGGCGGTCGAGACTGTCTCCATTCATCGCCAGGCGTTTGAAAAGGCCGGCGCTGCCGACGCCTTCGGACGTGTCGTGGGCGCGGTGGTCCAGCCGGGCGTCGAGTTCGGCAACGAGAACGTGATCGCCTATGACCGGGCGAAAGCGGCGAAGCTTAGCGCCACCCTGAAACAGCTCGACGGCGTCGTCTTCGAAGCGCATTCGACCGACTACCAGACACCAGAGGCGCTGCGCGATCTCGTTTCCGACGGCTTTGCCATTCTCAAGGTCGGCCCGGGCCTGACCTTCGCTTTGCGCGAGGCACTCTACGGCCTCGACCAGATCGCCGCCTTCCTTTTCCCCGAGGCGCGCAAGCAGACGCTGGCGGCCGTCACCGAGGAAGTGATGCGCGAGGAGCCGGCCAACTGGGGCAAGTATTACCACGGCTCGGCGGAGGCCCAGCGGCTGCAGCGGCACTTCTCCTATAGCGACCGCATCCGCTATTACTGGCCGCATCCGAAGGTCGCGGCAGCCGTCGAAGAACTTCTGGCACTGCTTGACGGCGTCGTCATCGCGGAAACGCTGATCAGCCAGTATCTCCCCGGCAATTACGAGCGCGTGCGCGACGGTGAAGTCGCGGCTCAAGCAAAACCGCTGGCACTTGCTGCCGTCGATCGGGTTCTCGAGGATTACTTCAGGGCCTGCCGCGCTTAGCGCCCGGCCCTCTGTTCGGTGAATATTTGCGAGCCGGTACTGCCTATCCCCTCGAAATGAACCTATAAACGAAATCAAAACAATATGGGGCACAGCGACCGTGGACAGACAGATCAAGACCATGGAGGATTTTTCGGAGTTCGTCGGCTTGTCGCGCCCGACGGTCTCGAAATACTTCAATGATCCAGGCTCGGTCCGCAAGAAGACCCGCGATGCCATCGAGGCTGCGATCAAGCAGTCGGGTTTTCGCCCGAACATCTTCGCCGTCAACCTGAACCGCCGCCGCACCAATATCCTCGGCGTCATCGTCCCGAACTCGACCGATCCCTTTTACATGGCGCTGACGCGCCGGATCGAACACATCGCCAACCAGGCAGGGTTCCTTGCCTTCGTGCTCTCCTCCGACGGGCGGCCGGAAATGGAAGAGCGGGCGATCGAGACCTTCAAGTCGATGAACGTCGCCGGCGCCATCATCGCGCCGCTCGGCGTGCAGTCGCATCACCGGACGCTGACGGCGCTCGGCGCCAGCATTCCGCTGATCTATGTGGACTCGCCACTCGACGACAGCTCGTCCTTCGTCGGCACCGACAACCGCCAGAGCTTCCGTCTGATGGTCGACTATCTTTGCCGCTCCGGCAGCCCGCCCTGCTACTTCGGCATGCCGCCGGTCAACAACAACGCGATGGCCCGGCGCGACGCCTATCTGGAAGCGATGCAGCAGCTGAAGATGGAGCCGGCACTGGTCGAAACCACGCCGAATGCCGCCTGGGATTTCGAAAAATTCGGCTTCGACGAGACGCTGCGCATCCTCGGCTCCGGCGGCTTTCCAACCAGGACGGTGCTTTGCGCCAACGACCGCGTCGCCTTCGGCGTCATTGCCGCCGCCTTCCAGTCGGGTCTCAAGGTCGGACGCGATGCCGATGCGGATCTGCGCGTCGCCGGCCACGACGACCATCCGCTGTCGCGCTACACCTGCCCGCCGCTGACGACGGTGGCGCAGAACTACAACGAGATCGGTCGTCTGGCGATCGAACTGCTTTTGTTCAAGCTCGGGGAAACCACCGACGACGGCGGCGCCTTCCCCGAGGACGAGCGCATTCTCTTGAGCGCCGAGATCATGCTGCGCGGTTCCGCCTAGCAAGGTCGGGCGACCCGTTCTGTCCGAATGCGACGTCTCAGAAGAGCGCGCTCCAGACAGGCCCGGTTGCGCTGCTCAATCAGGACCGGCGCGCCAGCGCCAGCACCTGATCGGTCGTCAGGATATCGCCGAAGGTGTCATCGATCGTCGCCAACGATGCGCGATGCAGCAGCGCATGCGGAACGACGTCACCTTCCCCCGTATCGAGATCGCGTGTGGCGCAGGCATCCGAAGCGACGATGACGTTGAAGCCGAGCGGCACGGCATCGCGCGCTGCACCGGCAACGCAGGCATGGGTCATCAGCCCTGACATGACGAGCGTATCGACGCCAGCCTGCCTCAACTGGGTGCCGAGATCCGTGCTGGCAAAGACGCTGACGGAGGATTTGCGCACCACCGAATGGTTGGCGGCGGGCTGAATGTCCCGGTGAAACGCCGAAGTCTCGCTGTCCTCGGCAAACACCGGGCTGCCAGCCGGCGTGACATGCTTGACGTGATAGACCTTCATCCCATCGGAATCGGCGCGCTGTATCAACCGCTTGGCATTGGCGAGCGCCTTTTCGCCATCGGGGATCGGCATGCGGCCGCCAAAATATTCGTTCTGGAAGTCGATCGCCAGCAGCGCCGTCTTCCTGGGATCGAGGCTGGCGGGGGCAGCGGCACCGGCAATCGTACGGATGGTCGGGTGTTGTGTCATCGGAGGTTCCTTTCGCGTTTCGACGCCCGCGAAGATCGTCAAAGCGGCCTCATCACGAAAGTGGCCTGAATGACAATATGTGATAGGTTCCGGCCAACTTCATTGCTTGAGTATCGGCCAGCACATGCACACCGTCGCCATCGTCGCCTTCGAGGGCATCAGCCCCTTTCACCTCTCGGTGCCCTGCATCGTCTTCGGCGACGACCTGTTGAAGCTCGGCGCGCCACGTTACCGGCTTGTGGTTGCCGGAGAAAAGACGGGTACCGTTCGCACCATGTCCGGTTTCAGCATCGAGGTGGAGCACGATCTCGCGAGCCTGACGGAAGCGGACACGATCATCGTGCCGGCCTGGAACGATGCGGGCAGCCGTCCGTCGGAAAGCCTGCTTGGGGCCTTGCGCGACGCCCACGCGCGTGGCGCCCGGCTCGTCGGCCTCTGCCTCGGCACCTTCGTGCTCGCCGAAGCCGGGCTGCTCGACGGCCGGGCGGCCTCGACGCACTGGGCCTGGGCGGACGAATTCGAGCGCGCCTACCCGCAGGTCGCGCTGAACCGGAACGCGCTCTATCTCGACGAGGGCGATATCCTGACGTCCGCCGGAACGGCCGCGGCGATCGACTGCTGCCTGCACATCGTGCGCAGCGACCACGGCGCCGAGATCGCCAACCGCATCGCCCGCCGGCTGGTCGTCGCACCTCATCGTCACGGCGACCAGGCGCAATATATCGAAGCGCCGCTCCCTGCCCCCGGCAGCGGCGACCCGCTCTCAGCGACGATTACCTGGGCGATCGAACATCTCGACGAGCCACTGTCGCTCGAACGGCTGGCCGATCACGCCGGCATGAGTCTCCGCAGCTTCACCCGACATTTCCGCAAGAAGACGGGAACGACGTTCACGCAATGGGTTCTGGCGCAGCGGTTGGCGGTGGCGCAGCGCCTGCTGGAGACCGGCTCCTGTTCGGTCGATCACGTAGCGCAGATGGCGGGTTTTGGCTCCACCGTCTCCTTCCGCCAGCATTTCACCCGCGCCCTCTCCCTCTCGCCAGCCAGCTATCGCCGACAGTTCCGCAACCGGCCAGCACGTGCATCCGCGCCCTGACCGGTCCCTTGCCCGTGTACATCAGGGAGCGCCGGCGTCAGGGCAAGGCGCGCTGCGCGTCGGCCGCATCGGCGGCCGCACGAGGAACGCCAGCAACGGCACCGCAACCGTTGAAACCCCTGCCGCGCAAATAAAGAAGGCGGAATAGCCGAACCGTTCGGCGATCCAGCCGGCGCCCAAGCCCCCGGCCATGCTGACAAGGCTGTCCATGCATTGGAACAGAGTGAAATCGACGCCCGCCTGGCGCGGATCGGCCCAGCCCATGAACTGTGCATAGAGCGCGACGAAGCCGATCGCCATGACGCCGGAGGAACTGGCGACCGCAAGCGTCATCACCAGCGGTCGCGAGACATCGCCGGAGGCGCCGACATAGGCGAACGCGACCAGCATCGTCACCTGCAGGAGCAGCGCGCCGATCAGCACGGCACCGGCACCGCACAGGCGCACGAGCAGACCGCCGAACAAGGCCCCACCGAAGCCGACGAGCATGCTGCCGACACCATTGAGCATACCGACAGAGGCGAGGTCGAACCCGTAGTCGATCAGGAAAGGGCCGAGCATGGCAAGGCCCCATTTCTGCGCGGACACATAGATCGCTGCGAGCAGAAGGCCTTTGCGCACCTCCGGCCGGGCGAGCGCAGCCTTGAGCGACGGAGTGTGGCTGCGCGCCTCGTTCGTCGGGCGCGAACCGGGCCCGAGCAGGAAAGGCAGACCGAGCCCCAGCACGACGGCGGCCATGATCCACACCGCCGGGGCCCAGCCGAGCCGATCGACGAGCACGAGGAACAGGCCGGCACCGATCGCCGAGCCGACATAGGAGCCGCCGACCTGGGCGGCATTGCCCCAACCGTGATGCTCTTCGGCGAGCGTCTCGACCGCAAAACCGTCGCAGGCGATGTCGACGGTCGAGGTGAAGAGCGCGATGAACACGAGGCAGGCGAGAACGGGGAAGAGCCGCTCCGGGCCGATGAACCCGAGAACCGTAAGCATCAGCGCCGACAGCGTGCCGCCGACGACAATGATGACCGCCGAGCGGTTGCGACCGACCACCGGCAGGCGGAAACGCTCCACCTGCGGCGACCAGAGGAACTTCAGCGCCCAGGGCAGCACCGTCAGATAGACGAGGCCGATCTGGTCGAGCGGGAGGCCCTGCGTCCGCAAGACCGCCGGCAGGCCGAGCATCGTCAGCCCGCCGATCACGCTCTGCGCGACATAGAGCCCACCGACCGCGAAGAAGATCGCGGCGGGCGACGGCCTTGGCTGGACTGCCTTTTCCGACGCCATCAGAAGCGGTAACGCAGGCTGGCGACCACCTTGCGGCCTTCGTCGAAGTAGCAGAAGCCCGTTGTGCAAAGCTGCTCGACTTCGTTGAAGAGGTTGGTCGCATTGAGCTGAAGCCGCACGCCCTCGAAGTTCGGATTGGCAGCGCCAAGATCGTAGCGCACCGAAGCATCGACAAAGGTGCGCGCCGGGTTGTTGAGAACCGGCGTGTGGACGTTGTCGCCGAAGCTCGAGCCGACATAGCGCACGCCAGCGCCGACCCCGAGCCCTTCGAGCGGTCCGGACTGCACCTCGTAGTCCGCCCACAGCGAGAACATGTGGTAGGGCGAGGAGTTCAGCTGGTTGCCGAGCGTTTCCGACGTCAGCTTGGTGATTTCGACGTCGTTGTAGGAGTAGGACGCGATGAAGTTCCAGCCGTTGTCGAGCGAGGCCGTGCCCTCGAGCTCGAATCCGCGTGACTTCAGATCGAGCTGGCGCAGGAGGTTGAGACCCGATGACGTCTCGTAGACGGTGGCGTTTTCCTGGTCGATGTTGAAGACCGCGGCCGTAATCGTCGCGTTCTGGCCGGGGATCTCGTACTTGACGCCGGCCTCCCATTGCTTGCCGAGCGTCGGCATCGCCGGCGTATCGGTGCCGCCGAGATTGAGGATCACGCCCGGGTTGGAAACGAAGGCCGTGCCGTAGCTGACATAGGGCATCATGCCGTTCGGCAGCACGTAGCCAAGGGCAGCGCGCGCGGTCGTCTCGCTGTCGTCGCGGTTGAAGCGCCTTCCGTCGACGGAATATTTGTTGTCCACCCAGTCGTGGCGCAGGCCCGCCGTCAGGCGCCAGGCCTCATACTCGATCTGGTCCTGGATGTAGATGCCGATGCCGCTTTGCGACTGCTTCTGGGTCGAAGTCAGCTTCGGCACATAGGTGAAGTCGTCGGTGAAGAGATCCGGCCCGCTGCCCTGCTGCGATGTATACTTCATGTAGCTGTAGTCGATGCCGGCGATCAGCTGGTGCGCGGCGGCACCCGTGTCGAAGTCGAACTTCAGATAGGTGTCGCTGGCAAGGCCGCTGTTGTCCTCGACGGTCAGGCCCGGATACTTGGCGAACACCCATTCCTGCCGCGTCGAAATGTCGGAGTAGCGCAGCTTGTGGAAGAGCGTGACGCTGTCTGTGAGCTCATGCTCCAGCTCGTAGCCGATGCGCGCCTGCTTCTGGGTGAAATCGTTGAAGCGGGCGTCGCCGCCATAGGTCGGGATCGCGCCGATCGACTTGCCGTCCGGCCCGTAGCGGTTGAGGTAGCCCCAGGTGCCGCCGGTGGTCGAATCCATGTACTCGCCAAGCAGCGTGAACTTGGTGCCCTCGTCCGGCTGCCAGGTGAAAGCGGGCGCGATGAACAGGCGGTCGTCCTTCACCGCCTCGATCTCGGTGCGGCCGTCGCGCGCAAGACCGGTCATGCGGTAGAGCATGGTGCCTTCGTCGTCGAGCGGTCCGGAAACGTCAAAGGCGCCCTGCACGCGACCGAAGGAACCGTATTGCACCTCGACCTCGCGCAGCGGGTCGCTGGTCGGGCGTTTCGAGGCGATATCGACGATACCGCCAGACGAGCTGGCGCCGTAGATGGAGGCGGCCGGGCCGCGCAACGTGGCGATTGCCTCGACGCCATAGGGCTCCAGCCGGAACAGGCCGTTGGGGCTTGCGATCTGGCGCATGCCGTCGCGGAAGATGCCGGTCAGCGTCAGGTCGATGCCGCGTACCTTGAAGGCGTCGAAGCGCGGCTCGGCGCCGTACTGGCCGACGCGGGCGCCGGGCGTATAATTCAGCGCCTCCATCAGGTTCTGGGGCTTCAGGTCCTGCAACTGTTTCTGGCTGATCACCGACATCGACTGCGGCGTCTGCATGACCGGCGTATCGGTCTTGGTGGCGATCCTAGCGGATTTCGCCACGTAGCCGTCGGTCTCGACGATGCCTTCGGCGCCGGTCCGCTCACCGGTCGCGGTGATCTTTTCCAGTTGCGTTGCGCCATCCCTGACGACGGCGCCGGTGGTGATCGTCGCGTCCGCCGGATCGAAGATCTGCACGGTCGTTGCGCTGACGATGCGGAAGCGAAGCCCGGTCCCGTCGAGCAGTTGCGCAACCGCCGCCTCGGTCGCGAGCCTGCCTTCAACGCCCTTGGTCACCTTGCCGCTGGTGAGCGCGCTCGGATAGAGCAGGCGCAGGTCGGCCTGCCGGCCGAGCTTGAGAATGCCCGTTTCAAGGGAGCCCGCGGGAACGGAGATCGCTTTGGACGCCGTGATCGCGGACGGTGCCGCCGTCGCCTGCGCCTGCACTGCGCTCGCGCAGGCGATGAAAGAAACACTGGCGAGCGCCAAGCATGCAAAAGACCGGCGTCGCGATCCACGACCCTGCAAAATTCTCATCCGAGATCCCCTACTCCAACTCCGGGCGGGCCACCTCGAACCAGGTGCAGCGCCGCCACTGCTGACTAAGAGTGTGGGGAGCGCGTTCTCCTGACGTCACCGGACGATTTTTGTCAGAAAAGATTCTTGTAAGGCGCGAAACCGCCTTGCCGCCGGCGTCAACCTAACGCGACTGGACGAGGACCATGAGGCCCGAGAGCCGCAAGACACGGAGCGGCAGACTGGCTTCGAGAACGCTCAGTGCGTCGTCGGTATCGTGCAGATCGAAGATGCCCGACACTTCGAGCGCGCCGGCCTTCTCGTCGATGAGCAGGATCCGGCCGCGGCGGTAGCGCTCGAGCGTCGAAAGGACCTCACGGAGCGGCCGACGGGAGAAGACAAGCTTTCCGTCGCGCCAGGCCGTCCCGGCGGCAACATCCGTCTTCGTCAAGGACAGGCGACCCTGCCGGTCGATCGTTGCCGCTTCGCCGGCGCCGAGGATGGCTTTCTGCCCGGCCGCCTCGACTTCGACACGGCCCTCCTCCACTTTAACGTCGGCCGCTCGGTCCGCCCCCGTCGCGCCAACCGAGTAGCGGGTTCCGAGCGCCGTCGCGCTGATCGAGCCGTCTTCGACCACGAAGGGCCTCTGCGGATTTTTTGCGACGGCAAAGAACGCCTCGCCGCGCAGCAGCCGCACCTTTCTTTGCCCCTGATCATATCGGACGACGAGCGCCGTGTCGGTGTTGAGGTCCACCTGCGTCCCGTCCTCCAGCGCGATGCGCCTGACCTCGCCGACACCGGTGTAGTAGTCGGCGCGCCAACGGTCGCCATAGGGCGTCGCCAGCGACAGGATCGCGACGCCTGCGGCAAGACAGAGCCCGACAAAGCCACCGACGCGGCGGCGGCGCTGTGCGCGCAACTGCCCGAGCCGCCCTTCGGGGATCGGTACCTCGCCGAGATCGCTCCACAATGCCCGCAGTTCTTCGTAGGCCGCCCGATGATCCGGATGCTCGTCGAGCCAGCGCTCGAATGCCTGGCGGTCGATAATGGTCGCATCCTCGGACTGCATTCGCGCAACCCAGCCGGCAGCCGCTTGCAGAACGCTGTCATCGATTGTCTGGCGATCGCCACTCATTCCTGTCTTCCGGTCGAACTGAAAATGCCTTCGGGCGGCCCCAAAGAATCGCTCCCATCATCTTAGAGTTGAATGGATGGTTTTGCCTGATGTCGGCTCAGAAAATAATCTCGGCGCGCATTTTCCGGCATTCGAGCAGCGCCCGGATGATGTGCTTTTCGACCATGTTTCTCGATATGCCGAGCTGATCGGCAATCGCGCCGTTGCTGAGGCCGTGCAGGCGGCTGAGGATGAAGACCTGCTGGCAACGGTTCGGAAGCCCCTCGATGGTGCGCGCCATGATCAAAAGGCACTGGCGGGCGTTGACGATGCGATCCTGGATCGGCCTGTCTTCGGCATGCTCCATGCCGTCCTCGTCGGCAACGAACAGCGCCTGCTCGCGCGCGGTGCGCTCGGCAGCGACCCGCGCGACGGAGCGCGCGACCTGGAACAGATAGGCTTGCGGGTTCTCGATCAGCGTCGAGCGCGATGCCTCCAGCATGCGCATGAACGTTTCCTGCGTGGCGTCGACGGCATCCTCGCGACTTCTGAGGCGGCGGCTGAAGAAACGGCGTATCCTGCCCTCTTCCCGTTCGTGGAGCCCCTGCACCATCGCATCGGTCATCAATCTGCCTCTCCATCGCGGGAGCCGCGCGGCCGCCGCCGGAACCAGCGGTGGCGCCGTGCGCCACCGCTTATGTTGAATGTGTTACTCATGTTTTATAAGTGAAGCCGCGCGCGACCGCAATGCGCTGGCATGCCGCATTGGAAAACGGGGGGCGGTACTGTTGCACGACGGCCACGTCGGCAGCGGCCACGGGCGGACGTGTCGCCGGCCCTATGCGTCTCCAATGCGCGTTAGGACAGTCTCGATCGAACCGAGTTCCGAAGCGATCCGCTCGATCAACAGCCGCACCCGGCGTGGCTGGACGTTCGCCGGCGGATAGACGATCTGCAACCCGGTTTCGCCGACCGCAAAATCCTTGAGAAGCTCGACCAGCGCGCCGGAGGCCAGGTCCTCGGCGATGTCCCACACCGACTTCAGGGCGATGCCGCGCCCCGCCCTGCACCACGCCCCCACCAGTCCGCCGTCATTGGCGACGCGACGCCCGCGCACCATGACCTTGTGCGGCTTGCCATCCACCTGAAAGGCCCATTCGCGGTCGAGATTGGCGCCGAAGCGCATGACGATGCAGTCGTGGCGGGAGAGATCGTCGGGATGCTCCGGCCGACCCATAGCTTCGAGATAGGACGGCGCCGCACAGACGACGCGCCGGTTCTCCCCGAGCGACCGAGACCTCAGCGTGCTGTCGGCCAGCACGCCGTGCCGGATCGCGAAATCCATGCCCTGGCCGACCAGGTCGAGGTAACCGTCGGTGAGATTGAGATCCACCGTCACATCGGGGTGCTCCGCGAGAAAGCGATCGAGGATCGGTACGATGTAGCGCCGCCCCATATCCTCAGGCGCGCTCAGCCGGATCGGCCCCGAGATCGTGCGCGTGCCCGACCGGATGCCGCTCTCCAGTTCGTCGGCCTCCGCCAGCAGCCGGCGGGCGCCGTCCACCAGCAGGCGGCCCTCCTCCGTCAGGCTGATCGCCCGCGTCGTGCGTTTCAGAAGTGCGGCGCCATAGTGGGCCTCGAGTGCTGCCAGCCGCTCGGAGACGGAGGCTGGCGACAACCCCTTCTCGCGGCCGGCGGCGGAAAGCCCGCCCTTTTCGACGATCAGAAGGAACAGAGCCAGATTGTCCAGCAGCATCTTTCGCTTTCTCCGAAATATAATTTTGGAAATAAGCCAATTATCCGGATGCGCCGCAAGCGCTAAATTTGCTGGCGAAAGGAGACGCGCCATGCACATCGACCACGTCACCATCCGCACCACCGATATCGACGCCACACGCGCGTTCTTCGAGACGGTCTTCGACCTGACCGTCGGCGAGCGTCCGGCAGCTATCCGCCGAATCCCCGGCTGCTGGCTCTATGCCGGAGGCAAGCCGATCGTCCACCTCATCGGCAGCCGTGGCGTGGGCTTCGAGCGTGCGGCCGAAGCGATCGATCATGTCGGCTTCCGGTTCGAAGGCTACGCCGCCTTCCGCGCCAAGCTCGACCGGCTCGCCATTCCCTATTCGACCATGGACCTTGCCGACATCGGCGAGCGGCGGCTGTTCCTGCGCGCGCCCGGCGGACCGCTGCTCGAAGCCGTCTTTTGTGAACCCGTCCGCACCCTTCCTCCGGAGAATGACCATGACTTTCAATGACACCACCGTCTCCGTCGTCATCGGCGGCACCAGCGGTATCGGCGCCGCCGTCGCCAAGGCGCTTGCCGAGCGCCCGGGCCGGGTAGAGATCGCCAGCCGCGCCACCGGTCTCGATCTTGCCGATGCTGGGGCAGTGGCCGCCTATTTCCAACAACTCGGTCCGTTCGATCACCTGATCGTCACGGCTGGCTCCTCGGCGCCGGGCGGCACCGTCGTCGATATCGACCTCGAAGCAGCCAAGGCCGCCTTCGACGTCAAGTACTGGGGCTCGATCCTGCTTGCCCGCGAGGCGGGCAAGAGCATTCGGCCCGGCGGTACGATCACCTTCACCTCGGGCTTTCTCGCCCGCCGATCGGTACCGGGCACCTTCGTCAAGACGGCGATGAACGCGGCACTCGAAGCAACCGCCAAGGTGCTGGCCAAGGAATTGGCACCGCTGCGGGTGAATGTCGTCAGCCCCGGCCTGACGCGAACGGAAGCCTATGCCGGCATGGCCGGCGAGGCGCGCGACGCGATGTTCGATCGCGCCGCTGCAACACTGCCTGCCGGCCGCGCCGGGCAACCGGAAGATATCGCCAACGGCTATCTCTTCGCCATCGACAATCCCTTCGTCACCGGCTCGGTCATCGACATCGAAGGCGGCGCACTGATCAACTGACGTGCTTCCCCGCGCTTGGCCCTGCCGCTATGCGACTGCCCCTCCCAAAGGATCTCACCATGCCATCGCTCTTTTCTCCGATCCCGCTCGGGTCCTTGACCCTACCCAACCGCATCGCGCTTGCGCCGATGACGCGGGCGCGAAGCAGCCAGCCGGGCAATGTGCCCAACGCCCTGATGGCCGAGTACTATGCCCAGCGCGCCTCGGCCGGCCTCATCGTCACCGAGGCCACCCAGATCTCGGCGCAGGGCCAGGGCTACTCGTTTACACCCGGCATCCACTCTCCCGCGCAGATCGCCGGCTGGCGGCTCGTCACCGACGCCGTACACCGGGCCGGAGGCCGCATCATGCTGCAACTCTGGCATGTCGGCCGCATGAGCCATGAGAGTTTCCACGACGGCGGACGCCCGGTCGCACCGTCTGCGATTTCGCCGGACGCAAAGGTCTGGGTGGCCGATCCAGAAACCGGCATCGGCGCGATGGTCGACAGCCCCTTGCCGCGCGCCTTGGAGCTGAGCGAGATCGCCGGCATCGTCGAAGATTTCCGCCAGGCGGCGGCCAACGCCATCGAAGCCGGTTTTGACGGCGTCGAGATCCATGGCGCCAACGGCTACCTGATCGACCAGTTCCTGCGCCGCTCGTCCAACCGGCGCGACGACCGCTATGGCGGCCCGGCCGAAAACCGCATCCGCTTCCTGGTTGAGGTCGCCGAGGCGGTCGCCGGCGAGATCGGCGCCTCCCGGGTCGGCATCCGGCTGTCGCCCTATATCACCCAGCGCAATATGAAGGACGACGAGATCATCCCAACGATCCTGAAGGCCGCGGACGAAATCGACCGCATCGGTCTTGCCTATATCCATCTGGTGGAAGCCGACTGGGACGATGCGCCCGTCATCCCCGACGACTTCCGCCGCGAGCTACGCGCCACCTATTCCGGCCGCATCATCGTCGCCGGCCGCTATGATCGTGAGAAGGCCGAGGCGATCCTTGCCGCCGGTCTTGCCGACATCGTCGCCTTCGGCCGCCCGTTCATCGCCAATCCGGACCTGCCGCGCCGACTGAAAGACGGGCTGCCGCTCGCAAGCTTCGACGGGGCCACGCTTTTCGGCGGCAGCGCCGAAGGCTACTCTAGCTATCCGGCACTCGAGCGCGTGGCATGACCGCGGCAATCACACCTCTTCACCCCACAAAGGAGCAACTCATGAAAGCTGTCGCCCTCACCCGCTATCTCCCGGTTTCCGACCCGGAGAGTTTCCTCGATGTCGAGCTCCCGAAGCCGGAGCCCAAAGGGCATGATATCCTGGTCGCGGTCCGCGCCGTCGCGGTCAATCCCGTCGACGTGAAAATGCGCGCGCCGAAGGACAAGGTCGAGGAAACGCCGCGCGTGCTCGGCTGGGACGCAAGCGGCGTGGTCGAGGCCGTCGGTGCTGATGTGACGCTGTTCCAGCCGGGCGACGCCGTCTACTACGCCGGCGACCTGACTCGATCGGGATCCAACCAGCAGTATCAACTGGTCGATGAGCGCATCGTCGGGCGCAAGCCGAAGAGCCTGTCCTTTGCGGAAGCGGCCGCCCTGCCGCTGACGACGATCACCGCCTATGAGGCCTTCTTCGACCGGCTCGGCATCGACCGGGACGGCGCCGACCACGGCCAGTCGATCCTCATCGTCGGTGGCGCCGGCGGCGTCGGCTCGATCGGTATCCAGCTGGCAAAGCGCGCCGGCCTCACCGTCATCGCCACCGCCTCGCGGCCGGAAACCATCGCCTGGGTCAAGGAACTTGGCGCCGACCACGTGGTCAGCCACCGTGAACCGCTGGTCGCGCAGGTCCGCGCGCTCGGCTTTCCCCATGTCGACCACATCGCCATCTTCAACGACATGCGCCACTGGGACGACGCTGTCGAGCTGATCCGGCCGCAAGGCGGCATCGTTTCGATCGACAACACCGACGTGCCGATGCCGATGGCCGGCATGAAGACCAAGGCGGCGAGCCTGCATTGGGAGTTCATGTTCGCCCGCCCGATGCACCAGACGCCCGACATGATCGAACAGCATCGTCTGCTGAGCTTCGTCGCCGACGAGATCGATGCCGGACGGCTGAAGACGACGCTTGCCGAGGTGCTGTCGCCGATCAACGCGGCGAACCTGCGCGAAGCGCATCGCCGCATCGAAACCGGCGCTGCCAAGGGCAAGATCGTCATTGAAGGCTTTGCCGGCTAAGTGCACCAGCTGCCGATTTAAACGAAATCGCTTGCCGCGACATAGATTGCGGCAAGCACCTGTCACCTCTGAAATTTCCGCGGCACCCGCGCCGCGCCAAACGGCCGAGCGACATTGGCGATCGCGGCGACCCGCGTCGCCCTGTGCACGGCAATCGCATCAACGCTCGCCCCGATGAAATTGCGATCGCGGCGCGATATCGATATATCCACGTAGATATATCGAATCTTCGAGGCTTCCCTTTCAAACCAATCCCACAGATCCCCTCGAAAACGCTGAAACAGGCGGGCTTTGCAGGTGCGCCCAATACCGGCGTTAACGCCCACCGAAAATGCAAGGAGAATGCCCGTGCCTTATGAACTCGTCGTCTCCCAGGGACGCATCGCCGACAGAACGTCCGGCGCTATCCCCGGGGCGGCCCTGACGGCCGAAGCGCTGAGCAAGCGCACCGGGCTGCAGCCGACCGTTATCGGCAGCCCGTCACCGGCAAAGGAAGACGACTGGTCGGCAAGCCTGCCTGAGGCCGGGGAGACCCTGGCCGCTTTGCAGGCGGCGATTGCCGCAACACTTGCGCGTGGCAACAAACCACTTTTCATCGCCAATACCTGCTCCGCCAGCCTTGCGACACTGCCGGTCGTCGCGCGGGAACGCGCCGACGCGGTCTTGCTCTGGATCGATGCCCATGGCGATTTCAACACGCCGCAGACCACCGAAAGCGGCTATCTCGGCGGCATGGTGCTGGCTGCCGCCTGCGGGCTCTGGGAGAGCGGCCACGGCAGCGGGCTGAACCCGGCAAAGGTCGTCATCGTCGGCGCGCGCGACATCGACCCCGCGGAGATGGATTTGCTGCGGCAGGCAGGCGTGTGCATCCTTTCGCCGACAGAAGCGACGCCGGAGGTCATCCTTTCGTTGATCGGCGATGCGCCGGTCTGGATCCATGTCGATTGGGACGTGCTCGAGCCGAAGCATGTGCCGGCCGCCTATGCGATCGGCGATGGCCTCTATCCGCAGACCTTGCGCGCCATCTTCGCGGCGATCCCGAAAGAGCAGATCGCCGGCATCGAACTCGCGGAATTCGAAGCGTCTGAGGCGGCGCTGAAGAATGAAGCTGCGATCGAATGCCTGCTCGGCGTCGTGGAGCCGTTGCTGGCTTGGCGCGGAGCGGCGTCGAGCCAGCGCCGCCGAAGCCGCGTCACCCGTCCGTTTCCGGATCGGCCTTTACGTTCGTGATGATCTCGCCGAGCACCAGATGCAGCGCGTCGCGGTAGCCGTTGCGGGCCGACGGCCCACTTTCGGCCGATGTCATCACCACCGTCAGATCCAGGTTCGGCACGATGTAGAGCATCTGGCCGCCATAACCCCAGGCGAAATGCACTTCTTCACCGGCGATCTGGCGCTCGAACCAGCCATAACCGTACTCGTCGCCGGAGAAGCGCGAATTGGTTCGATGCTGCCAGGAGGCCGCGACCCACCCTTCCGACACCAGTTGCTGGCCTGACGCCGTGCGGCCGCCATTGCGATAGAGTTCGCCGAAGGCAAGCAGGGAGCGCGGGCTCATCGCCATCTGGTTGCCGCCAAGGTAGATGCCTTGCGGATCGCGATCCCAGGCCCCGATGCGGAAGCCCTCGAGCGGCCCCAGCCACGCGCGCGCGAGCGCCAGGGTCGACTTGCCGCTGACCTTCGTCAGGATCGCCGAAAGCAGATGGGTCGAGGCGGTGGAATAGAGCATCTCACCACCCGGATCGTCGTCGAAGGGCTGGGCAAGCGCCGTGCGCACCCAGTTCCGGCTGGCGACCCATCGCCCATAGTTCGGCCCCGAGAGACGGCCGAGCCCGGCCTGCATCGAAAGCAAATGACCTATGGTGATGTCGTTGATGCGCGGATCAGGCGAGGCCGGCAGGTCCGCCTTCAGGATCGGCGCGATCTTCTGCTCCGGACCTTCGAGCAGCCGCTTGTCGATGGCGATGCCGACCAGCGCCGAGATGATCGATTTCGACGCCGACTTGATGTTGGTCGAGTCCGTCACGCGGTTGCGGCCGTAACCACGCTCAGCGACGATCTTGCCGTCGCGGGCGACGATCACGGTCTTCAGGGGATCAAGCTCTGACCGTGAGGCCAGTTCGTCCAGCAAGGCCGAAATCGGCGATGGCGTCTGAGCCGCGACCGGCAAGGCGACAAGCGTCGAGACGACGAGTGCCAAAGTGGCGATGCGGGCAACGAGGACTGCGACAAATCTGATCATGGATCAGCATCTAAGACCAGCTTGCGCCGCCGTCATCCACCGCACGGCCATCTCACGGCGATTTGACAGACCGGTGAGCACGCCACTGCCACAGTTGTCAGCCTGCCGGCCGTCTCGCAAAAGCTTCGACGAAGCGCGTCAGGCTCTGCTCGACAAAGGCCGTGACCGGCACCTGCGGGTCGAAGCTCCACCAGAGCAAGGATCCCTGCCATTGCGACGCCATCAGCAGACCGAGCCCCGGGCTCGCAGCGGGAAGGCCGGCGAGGCATTCGTCGAGCACGCCTGCGAGCACGTCGCGCCACTTTGCGCCGCGGGCACGGAGCAACGGATTGCGCAGGTCTTCCCGCAGAATCCTGAGGTCGTCGGCATAGCTGTCGATACCGCCATAATCGCCCGAGAGGCCGACGAGCAGCGCGATGGCGCCCTCCGGCGTCCGCGGTACGCTCGCCATCAGCTCCGCCGTCTGCCCGTCCAGCCCGTCCCAGGCCTGGCTGAGCGCCCGCTGGATCAGCTTCGCCTTGTTCTCGAAGCGCTGCACCAGCGTGGCGCCGGAAAGGCCCGTACGTGCAGCCAGCGCCGCGAAGGTCAGGCGATCTGGACCATCGGCCCGCATCAATGCGAAGGCGGCGGCCAGCAGCTCTTCGTCAGGCATGGTTTTTGGGCGAGGCATCTTGACTCTCATTTATAACCGAACAATCATTTATATATCACCCGAGCAGGAAAACGCCAGTCGGCAAGCGGCCGCGAAGGAGAAGAATCATGACACTCGAAGGACAAGTCGCCCTCGTTGCTGGCGCGACGCGCGGCGGCGGGCGCGGCATCGCGACCGAACTTGGCGCCGCCGGCGCTACCGTTTACGTAACCGGCCGCACCACGCGGCAACAGCAATCCGATTACGGGCGTCCCGAAACGATCGAGGAAACCGCCGAGATCGTCACCAGCCTCGGCGGCAAGGGCATTCCCGCCCAGGTCGACCATCTGCAGCCGGCGCAGGTACAGGCGCTTGTCGAGCGCATCCGCAGCGAACAGGGACGGCTCGACATCCTCGTCAATGACGTCTGGGGCGGCGAGTTGCTGTTCGAGTGGAACAAGCCGGTCTGGGAGCACAATCTCGAAAACGGGTTGAAGCTCCTGCATCTCGGCGTCGATACGCACCTGATCACCGCCCACTATGCCCTGCCGCTGATGATCGAGAAGCCCGGCGGCCTCTTGGTCGAGGTGACCGACGGCACCGCCGAGTACAATGCCGAGAACTACCGGCTGTCGCCGTTCTACGACCTTGCCAAGGTTTCAGCGAACCGTATGGCCTGGGCCCACGCCAAGGACCTTTCGCCGCACGGCGCAACCGCGGTTTCGATCACGCCCGGCTGGATGCGGTCGGAGATGATGCTCGAACATTTCGAGGTCGGTGAAGACAACTGGCAGGACGCCACAAAGAACCAACCGCACTTCGTCATTTCGGAAACGCCACGTTTCGTCGGCCGCGCCATCGCGGCGCTCGCGGCCGATCCGGACAAGGCCCGCTGGAACGGCCAGTCGCTGTCGAGCGGCGGGCTGGCGCAGGTCTACGGGTTTTCCGATCTCGACGGCTCGCGGCCCGATTGCTGGCGCTACATGCGCGAGGTGATGGAGGCGAACAAGCCGGCCGACGCAACCGGCTATCGTTAGGCGTTGCCGCCAAAACCCGTCACCGGCAAACTTGAAACGACGGGCGGCCTCCTATAGTTCGGTGTTTCGGGCAACCAAGCGCCGCCGCCCGCCATCCGGATGTGGCAGCGCTATCGAGTGTGATTGAACATGGCATCGCGGGATCGGTATTCGAGAAAGCTGGAATGCGCCAAATGCGGAGCCGCCGGCTTCGCCGAAGCGTCGGAAAACGACAAAGGCAAGGGCAGCAATCGCGGCTTTACCATCGACGTGATGCCCAAGGGCTTCTCGACTGAACGCACCTCTCCCGACCCCGCCAAGCACATGGTGCGCTGCCGCTGCGGCAACGTCTTTGCCTTCAAGCAGAAGACCGTCTATGCGCCCGGCAGTGAGCCGCGGGACTGACGCATCGGGACTTTTCCGGCGCCCGCGTTGAGAAAAAATTCACCATCTTGTCTCAACATCGACCCAATCGGCGGTCAGCTATGGCAGCGCGCGTTCAAGAACTTTTGATCGCGAGCGCCAGGGACAAAGGCTTGCAGCCAGGGCTGTCACCGCTTAATCGCTGAACTTGAGGCTGAACCGAACTGCGTCGAACGCAACCGGCCGGCACACACGCCACACGAAGGACGCTTGGTGGCGGAAGCATTTCCAGGAGCCCGCATGCGGCGCGAGACGATCAAGAGCCCTTCTTCCGAGACACCTCAGGCCGGCAGGATATTCGCGCAGGTGCGACGGATGCGGCATGCCTTGGCGATCGGCGCGATGGCCCTGGCGCTGTCCGGCTGCATGGCGCTCGACGCCGACGACGTGCGCGAGCCACCGCCGATCCCGGCCAAGCTGATCGCCGCCATGGCCAAGAACGGCAGCAAGCCGGAAAGCCCGGTGTTGATCCGCATCTTCAAGCAGGAAAGCGAACTCGAGGTCTGGAAGCAAAACAAACAGGGCCAGTACGCCCTGTTGAAGAGCTATCCCATGTGCCGCTGGTCCGGAAAGCTCGGCCCGAAGACGAAGGCCGGCGATCGCCAGGCGCCGGAAGGTTTCTACCACGTCTCCGCCGGCATGCTGAACCCGAAATCGCAATATTTCCTGTCGTTTAACCTCGGATACCCGAACCGGCTGGAATCGGCGCTCGGCTACACCGGTGAAGCGCTGATGGTGCACGGCGCCTGCTCGTCGTCCGGCTGCTACGCCATGACCGACCAGGGTGTCGGCGAAATCTATTCCGTGGTGCAACGCGCGCTCGCCGGCGGCCAGGGCACATTCCAGGTTCAGGCCTATCCCTTCCGCATGACGGCGGAGAACATGGCCAAGCACCGCGGCGACCCGAATTTCGACTTCTGGAAGAACATCAAGCAGGGTTACGACATCTTCGAGGCGACGAAGCGCCAGCCGAAGGTTTCGGCCTGCGGCCGCCGCTACGTCTTCAACACCGATTTCGCCGATGGCGAACCGTCCGACCCGCTTGCCGCCTGCCCGGCGGCGATCTCCACGCCCGATGCCGGACTGGTGGCACGACTGCAATCGGAGGACGCGAAGCTCGCCGGCATGATGACCAACCAGACGTCGGCGCCGCTGAACGCCTATGTCGATGGCGGCATGCATCCGAGCTTCCGGGCGCTTCTTGAGAAAAACGGTGCTGAAAAGCTGGCCGCGAAGATCTCGGGAACTAAGTATCCTATCAGCCGACCCGAAGCGGCGCTGGCGGACCCCTACGCCGGCCTGTGATCGTTCCGTCGGCTGGCGACGCACAATTGACTTAAAAGGTCGGTTGCATCGCCGGTAGCGAATAGAGGACGATCGAGGATTACATGCCCGAAAGAGAGTTCCGCCGCCGCGCCTTCCTGCAGCTTTCCGCCGGGTTGGCGGCCGTTGGTCTCGCCGGCTGCGCCTCGCCGCGGCCTACTGTGACGCGCTCCTATGCGCCGGAACCGGTTCCCGAGACCAACACGTTCCTGGCCGACATGTACGGCGAGAAGCCGAACGAGCCCTACCCGCTGCCGGCCATTCCCTACGAGAAGATCGATCCGCGCTTCTACCGCCAGATGGTCGCCGATCCGACCGGCGAAAAGCCGGGAACGCTGGTCGTCGACGTCGGCAGCCACTTTCTCTATAGGGTCTATGAAGGCGGCCAGGCGATGCGCTACGGCGTCGGCCTCGGGCGTGCCGGTTTCGCCTGGGCCGGGCGCGGCGTCATCCAGTACAAGCGCGAATGGCCCCGCTGGAAGCCGCCGAACGAGATGGTGGCGCGCCAGCCCGAGCTGCAGCAATTCAGCATCGAGGCGGGCGGCATGGATCCCGGCCTCAAGAACCCGCTCGGCGCCCGCGCCATGTACATCTTCCAGAACGGCGAAGACACGCTCTACCGCATTCACGGCTCGCCGGAATGGTGGACGATCGGCAAGTCGGTGTCGTCGGGCTGCGTGCGCATGATCAACCAGGACGTCGTCGATCTCTACAACCGCGTGCCGAACGGCACGCCGATCGTCGTCACCGATCTCTCGGGCGGCGGCATGGTGCAATCGCAGCCGATGCAGGACGCGCAGCCCCTGCCGGATGGGCAACCATTGCCGGACTCCCAGCCGGTGCAGCGGTCGCCCGACTATATGCTGATGGGGCCGGACGGGCTGCCGCTTCCGCAGCCACTTTGAGGCAATCCGTCCGGCAAGGGCGCAGAAATTACGCCAGATTGTCGCCCATCACAGGACGAGCAGCGGCGTCTTGCCTCTGACGCGATCATAGAGATCGATCGCGTCCTGCTGCAGCATCCGCACGCAGCCCGCCGACGCGTTCTTGCCGATCGAGCGCCACTGCGGCGAGCCGTGGATGCGGTAAAGCGTATCCTGGCCGTCCTGGAAGATATACATGGCGCGGGCGCCGAGCGGATTGTCGAGGCCCGGATCCATGCCGCCGGCATCGATGCCGTATTTCTTGAGGTGCGGCTGGCGTGCGACCATGTCGTCGGGCACCGTCCAGCGCGGCCACTTGCGCTTCCACTGCACGACGGCACGCCCCTTCCAGGCGCGGCCGGCTGCACCGAGACCGACGCCGTAACGGATGGCGCGGCCGCCGGGCAGGACGTAGTAGAGGAACATCGTCTGGGTATCGACGACGATCGAATGGGGCGGCTCGTTGGTGGCATAGGCCACTTCCTGGCGCAGGAACTGCGGCTTGATCTCGGTGTGCTGGATGCCCGGGACGTCGTAGCCTTCGTCCTTCACCGGCGCGTAGATTCTGGCATAGTCGAAGGTCTTCGTCGGCACGCCCGCCGCATCCGCCGCCTTTTCCGGCGAGCCGCCATCACCGCCGATCGGCTCGATCAGCTTCGGTTTCGGTTCGGGTTTCGGGATCTGCGTGCAGGCGCTCAAAACAGAGCTGGCGATCACCGCGAGCAGCGACCGGCGGTACAAATTCATCGACACTGTATTCAATTCCAGAGTTGGAGATTTCGGTTGGGAGGTCCGAGGGGAGGCCGAAGGCTGTTGGGCCGAACCGTGACCGAAATGTGGTGAAAATCTTTCTTTGGCGTGGATCGCTTGCGCGAGGCGGTACTCGTTTTCGAAGTGTTGCAGAATTCCCGCGCTCGCTGCCTGCCCTCACCTAACCGATCGCCATGTCGCCCTTGGTCGGATCCGGAATGACGACGATGGTGCTGCCGTCGCGGACCTGATCATGGAGGTAGACGACATCCTGATTGAGCAGGCGAATGCAGCCGGAAGAGACCGCCTTGCCGATCGAAAATGCCTCGGGACTGCCATGGATGCGGTAGAGCGTATCCTTGCCGTCCTTATGGATATAGAGCGCGTGGGCGCCGAGCGGGTTCTTGATGCCCGGGGGCATGCCGCCATTGGCGATGCTGTAGGGCTGGAGTTTCGGCTGACGCGCGACCATCTCGTCGGGCGGCGTCCAGCGCGGCCATTTGCGCTTGTAGGCGACGATCGCCCGGCCCGACCAGGCAAAGCCCTCGCGCCCGACGCCGATGCCGTAGCGCATCGCCCGCCCGCCCGGCAGCACGTGATAGAGGTATTTCGCGGGCGTATCGACGATCAGCGTGCCGGGCCCCTCACTGGTCGGATAATCCACCTCCTGCCGCCAGAACTTCGGATCGACCTCGGCGATCTTCACCTCGGGGATCGGAAACTGCTCGTCGGGCATCGCATAGTATATCGGCGGCACCGTCCGGCCGGCTGAGGGGCGGACGGGCGTGACGGCTGCCGGCACCACCGCCGGCGTCGGGCGGGCGGTCGCGCAGCCGGTGACGAACAGCGAGGCCGCGCCGACGACAAGGCTGCGGCGGGTCAGCGTGATGCCGGTCTTGTGATCGGCCGTGGAGGAAGAAGGCTCGTGTGCTTCGGTCATATCGGGCATTCAACGATTCGATTGTTGCAATGCCGCCTCAGAGGGAAGTCCTACCTTAAGGCTGCCTTAAGGGAGCGATTAAAGGATCGCGCTCTCAGAAATGTTAGGAGTAGCGATGCGAGTCCTGATCGTCGAAGACGACGATATCCTTAGAGACGGCCTGAAGGTCGGCCTGGCGCTGGCGGGCTTCACCACCGATGCCGTCGGCACCTGCGATGCGGCCGCGACGGCGCTTGCCGCCAACGGCTTCGACGCGGTCGTGCTCGACCTGATGCTGCCCGACGGCTCCGGTCTCGACATTCTGCGGGACCTGCGCGCCAGGCAGAGCGACATTCCGGTGCTGCTGTTGACCGCACGCGACACCGTGCGCGATCGCGTCGCCGGCCTCGACACTGGCGCCGACGACTATCTCGGCAAACCCTTCGACCTCGACGAGGTCGCCGCCAGGCTTCGGGCGCTGGCGCGACGCTCCAGCGGCCGGGCGAGCGCCGCGCTGGAATGGTCGACGCTCAGGCTCGATCCGGCCAGGCAATCGGTGGAAAAGGCGGGCAAACCGGTGCAACTTTCGCGGCGCGAATACTCCATCCTGCATACGCTGATGTCGCACCCGGGGGTGATCTTCTCCAAGACCAAGCTGGAGGACAAACTCTACGGCTGGCAGGAGGAAATCGAAAGCAATGCCGTGGAGGTGCACATCCACCATCTGCGTAACAAGCTCGGCCCGGGACTGATCGAAACCATCCGGGGCATCGGCTACCGGCTGGGCGGAGCCGGCTGATGCAATCGCTGCGCGCCCGGCTTTTCGCCATCCTCCTGATCACGACGGGGCTCCTGTGGCTATCGGCCACCGTCTGGATCTTCCTCAGCACCCGCGCCGAAGTCGAGCGCGTGCTCGACGCGCGGCTGATGGAGGCGGCGCGCATGGTGAATTCGCTGATCGTCAGCCCAGACATGATGAAGGAAGAAGGCGACACCCATGCCAACCGCCCGGCACAGAGCGCAATCAGGATCCCGCTGCTGGAGCACCCGCATTACGACCGGCAGCTCTCCTGCCAGATCTGGTCGCTGGACGGAACTCTGATCGGTAAGTCGGACAGCGCGCCCGACACAACGCTTGCGCCCCACGCCATGGGCTTTTCCGAAACCGTCATCAACGGCGAGACCTGGCGTGTCTTTGCGGTGGAGAATGCGAGCCTCGGCGTGCGCGTTCTCGTCGGTGACAACCTGCGCATCCGCGACCGGCTGGTCAACGACCTGGTCAAGGGGCTGTTGCTGCCGGCGCTGCTGATCATTCCGCTTCTGGCCGTGCTGATCTGGCTCTGCGTCGGGCGGGGCCTCGCGCCGCTGCGCAAGCTTGCCGGCGACCTTGCCGCGCGTGAAGCCTCCGACCTGCACGCGATCGAGGACACCGGGACGACGCGCGAGATCAGCCCGGTCTTGAAGTCGCTGAACGGCCTTTTTGCCCGTGTCGCCGGCGCCCGCGAGCGCGAGCAGAATTTCATCGCGTTTGCCGCCCACGAGCTGCGTACGCCGCTGGCGGGCCTCAAGACGCAGGCGCAGGTGGCGCTCGCCAGCAACGACGGCGAAATCCGCGAGAAGGCGCTCGGCCAGATCGTCGCCGGTGTCGACCGGACCGGAAAGCTGGTGCGGCAACTGCTCGATATTGCCTCGGTCGAAGCCACCGAGAGCGGCAGGCCGGCGGCCGGTTTTGATGTCGGCGAGATGCTGACAAGTCTTCGCACCGAACTCGCCGGCCAGGCGCGTCGCGTCGATGTTGTCGTCGACGGGGCGATGTCCGGTCTCAGGATCAATATGGATCCGGACCTCTTCCGGCTCGCGGCGCGCAACCTGCTCGAAAACGCCATCAACCATTCGCCACCGGGCGCAATGGTCTCTTGCCACGCCGAGATACGAGGCCAGCATCTGGTCATCGCGATCGACGACGAGGGGCCTGGCATCCCCGAGGAGGAAATGCCGCGCGTGACCGAGCGCTTCTTCCGCGGCCGGTTCAAGGCGGCGGCCGGCAGCGGGCTCGGCCTCAGCATCGTCGAGCGTGCGCTTGACCGAACCGGCGCCGAACTCGAACTGCGCAACCGACCGACCGGCGGCCTCTCGGCTCGCATCGTATTGTCGCAAGCCCTCGCGCCGTGAGCGATCGGGATTGTTTCAAACAGAGGGGGATGCGGGCGGAGACCGCACCCGTGTTGTCGTCTCGCTCTAAGCGCTTTTCCGCATCGGCGGGTCCGGCAGCGGCACCGCGGCCATCAGCGCCCGGGTGTAGGCGTCCTGCGGATCCTCGAACACGGCGCGGCGCGTTCCCATCTCGACGATGCGGCCGCCGCGCATGACGGCGACATGGTGCGACATCCGCTCGATCACAGCCATGTCGTGCGAGACGAAGAGATAGGCAAGACCCATCGTCTCCTGCAGTTCGAGCATCAGATCAAGCACGCGGGCCCGCACTGACACGTCGAGCGCGGCCACGCTTTCATCCGCGACAATCAGCTTCGGATTGACCGCCAGCGCGCGGGCAATGCAGATGCGCTGCCGCTGTCCCCCGGAGAACTCGTGCGGATAGCGGCTGGCGGCATCGGGCCCAAGCCCGACACGGCGCAACAGATCGGCGACGCGATCCGTGCGTTCGCTGCGATTGCCGATGCCATGGATGAGCAGCGGCTCGGCGATCGCCGCCCCGACCGCCATGCGCGGGTCGAGCGAGGCATAGGGATCCTGAAAGATCATCTGCGCGGAGCGGCGCACGGGCCGCATCTGGCGTTGCGACAGCGCGCCGATCTGCTGGCCGTCGATCGCCACATCGCCATCGAATGGAATGAGGCCGAGTACCGCCTTGCCGGTGGTCGACTTGCCCGATCCGCTTTCGCCGACGAGCCCCAGCGTCTCACCGGGGAAGATGTCGAAGGAAACGTCGCTGACGGCGGCGGCCAGCTTCTTTTCACCCAACAGTCCGCTGGGCTTTTTTCCGTAGTGGACAGCGAGGTCACGCACGGACAGGACCGGGCTCGCCGCCCGCGGGACGGATGCCGCAGCCGTTGCGGCGATGCGCGGCGGGCCGTCGGTTCCGGCATGCGCGCCCAGCCTCGGTACGGCCGCCAATAACTCCTGCGTGTAGCGCTCGCGCGGCGAGCGGAAGATCGGCAATACGTCGCCCTGCTCGACGATGCGGCCCTGCTGCATGATGACCACGCGGTCCGCCATCTGCGCGACCACGCCCATGTCATGGGTGATCAGCACGATCGAAGCGCCGAATTCCCGCTTCAGTTCCTTCATCAGCGTCAGGATCTGCGCCTGCACGGTAACGTCGAGTGCCGTCGTCGGCTCGTCGGCGATCAGCACCTTGGGTCGGCACGATAGTGCCATCGCGATCATCACGCGCTGCCGCATGCCGCCGGAAAGCTCGTGCGGATATTGCGTCATGCGCCGCGCCGGCTCGGTGATGTGCACCGCATCCAGCATGCGCAGGGCGACGGCACTCGCCGTTCCCCCCTCGGAACCCTGATGTTCGCGAATGGCCTCGGTCAGTTGCTCGCCGATCGACATCACGGGATTGAGCGATGTCATTGGCTCCTGAAAGACCATCGCGACATCGCCGCCGCGCACGCTGCGCATCGCACTGTTGGAGAGCTTCGAGAGTTCGCGCCCTTCGAGCTTGATGCCGCCGGAGGCGATCCGCAGCGAGGCTTTCGGCAGGAGCCCCATGACAGCAAGCGAAGTCACGGATTTGCCCGAGCCGCTCTCGCCGGCAATGCACAGCGTTTCGCCGCTCATGAGGTTGAAGCTGACGGCATCAAGGACCCTTCGCGGCCCTTGCGGCGTCAGCGCATCGACGCAGAGGCCATCGATGCCGAGCACGGGTGCTGCCGTTGTCACGAAAAGACGATCCTCGGGAAGTAGAAGGAAACGACCCAGTTCGGAGCGTCGACGATCTCGCTGATGCGGAGGTCGCCGCAGACCGAGCAGAGCAGATAGGCATCGACCGGACTCAAGCCGTGTTCGGCGCCAAGCAGGTCGATCATGCGCATCAGGCTTTCGCGCGCGCCGGTCATCAGATCCGGGCCGATGCCGGTCGTCACCTCGTAACCGGCAGCATCCAGATGACGGGTCACCGGACCCGGCGTAGTGAACCGCGGGCTGGCGAGACGGGCATCCTTGACGAGCTCGATCGTGGCTTCGACCTCCATCTGGCTCTCGATCGCGGTGCCACAGACCTCGCCGTCGCCCTGGGCTGCGTGGGTGTCGCCGATGGAAAACAGCGCGCCCTCCACCTCGACCGGCAGATAGAGGGTGACGCCCGATGTGAGATCGCGAATGTCGAGATTGCCGCCGACCCGGCGCGGCGGCACCACCGAATGCAGGCCCGGTTCGGCCGGCGCGACGCCGATCGTGCCGGCGAAGGGCTTCAACGGCACGCGGCCGCCCGGTCCATAGAGCGCCGGCGCCATGGTATTCGCATCATAGGACCACATGTGCAGCGCCGGATCGGTGAACTGATCGGCGAGCAGGCCGAAGCCCGGAATGTTGGCCGTCCAGCCAACGCCCGAGGGCACGAAGCGGCGGATCGTCACCTTCAGCGCGTCGCCGGGCGCAGCACCTTCGACATAAACAGGCCCCGTCACCGGATTGATCTTCTCGAAGTCGAGCGAGGCCAATGTGTCGAGCGTCGAGCCAGCGCCGAGCTGCCCGCCGGAAGAATCCAGGCATTCGAAATGGATGGTCTCACCGGGCTTGGCGATCAGCGTCGGCTCGAAGTCGCGGTTCCAGCCGAAATGATGCTTGGCGCGATGGATGGTGTGTGTGCAGGCAACGCACATGAAATCTCTCCCAAACTCATGAAGAGGCTCCCCGAAGACGACCTCCGGAGAGCCTGACGCTTATTGCTTCACGAAGATCGCGTCGTAGTTGATGACCCGGGTCGGATCGACGTAGATCTCGCCCTCGCCGCCCATGCGCGGCGACTTGGCAACGACGCGGCGCTCGTTGGTGACAGGCACCCACGGCGCATCGGCCATAATGTCGGTGAAGATCTTGCCCCATTCCGCCTGACGCTCGGCCGCCTTTGCCGGATCGGACATGGAATCGGCGGCAACGGCGCGCTTGTCGAGTGCCTCGTTGCAGTACCACGACCAGTTCCAGCCGCCCTGGACCGCACCGGAGCAGCCGAGGATCGGGCCGTAGAAGTTCGACGGGTCCGGGAAGTCGGCGATCCAGGCCATACCACCCGACCAGATCATCGGCGCTTCGCCTTCGGTGCCGCCGGCGGCAATGACGTTGGCCTGGGCCAGCGCCCGCACCTCCGCCTTGATGCCGATGGCGGCCAGATCCTGCTGGATCGCCTGGGCGATGCGCGGCTGCGGGTCGGTGTTGGTCGAATAGAGCACCGTCTCGAAGCCATCGCCATGTCCGGCCTCGGCGAGCAGGGCCTTCGCCTTCTCGACGTCATAGTCATAACCGGTGAACGCCTTGTCGTAACCCGGCATCAGCGGCGGCAGCGGCTGGTTGGCGGGCGTCGCGCGACCATTGAGGATGCGGGTGATACGCTCCTTGTTGATCGCCATATTGACGGCCTGACGAACCTTTACGTCGTCGAAGGGCTTCACCTTGGTGTTGAGCGTGACATAGCCGGTATGGAGCTGCTGTCCATCGACGATAATCTCGGCGCCTTCAGGCGAATTCTTGATTTCGAGGAATTTTGCCGGCGGAATACCGTCCCCGGCAATATCGACCTCCCCCTTCTGCAGTCGCAGCAGCGCCACCAGCGGTTCCTGGCCGACCTCGACGGTGAACTTGTCGATATGCGGCATGTCCTTGACGAAATAGTCGGGGTTGCGCTCGAAGGTCAGGCTCTGACCGACGGTCCAGTCCTTGAGGACGAAGGTGCCGGAGCCGACCGGCTTCTTGCCGAAGTCGCCGGCGGCAGCCTCGACCGCTTCCTTCGGCACGACCGAGGCGAAGTTGACGGCGAGCACGTGCAGGAAGGTTGCGTCCGGGCGCGACAGGTGGAAGACGACAGTCGCATCATCCGGCGCCTCAATGCCTTCAAGCGTCGCCGCCTTGCCGCCCGAGAGATCGTCGAAGCCCTTGATCGCGCCGAAGAAACCGGCGCCCGGCCCCTGCGTCTTCGGGTCGACCGCCCGTTCGATCGAATACTTCACGTCCGAGGCGACGATCTCGCGGCCGTTGGTGAATTTCACGCCCTTGCGCAGCTTGAACGTATAGGTCAGGCCATCCGGCGCGACGTCGAAGGTTTCGGCGAGCGACGGCACCAGCTCGGTGGTACCCGGCTTGTAGTCCATCAGGCGCGAGAACAGGCTCTTGATCATCGACCAGTTGACCCAGTCGTAGCCGATGGCGGGATCGAGCGTGGCGATATCGTCCTTGCAGGTGATGACGATATCTCCGCCCTGTTTCAGTGCATCCTGTGCAAGGGCCGAGAGCGGTGCTGCGAGCAGTGCCGCAGCGACGGTTGAAGTTCGAAGCCAGCTTTTGAACATTGTTGTTCCCCTTTTTGGTTGGTTTCGGATTAGCGGGCGCGGATGCGCGGATCGATGAGCGGCGCGACGAGGTCGGCAAGGAGGTTGCCAAGCACGATCGCGAGCGCCGAGACGAGCGTCACCCCCATGATGATCGGAATGTCGACCTGCTGGATCGCCTGCCAGGCGAGCTGGCCGATGCCTGGCCAGCCATAGACGGCCTCGACGACAACGACCCCACTCATGAACTGGCCGATATCGATGCCGATCATGGCGATGACGGGTAGAAGCGCGTTCGGCAGCGCGTGGCGGAAGATGATGCGGAACGAGGACAGGCCCTTGGCACGTGCGGTGCGCACATAATCCTGGTTCAAGACGTCGATCATCGCCGAGCGCACCATGCGCGCATACCAGCCGGCACCGAGGATGCCGAGCGTCAGCGCCGGCAGGACCACATGGGCGAAGCTGCCGAAGCCGCTCATCGGGAACCAGGCGAGCGTGACCGCGAAGACATAGAGCAGCAAAAGGGCCGCAACGAATTGCGGTGCCGAGACGCCGACGAAGGATGCCATCATCACGAGCCGATCGACGAAACCGCCGCGCCGGATGGCCGCTACGACACCGAGAAACACGCCGAGCAGGACTTCGACGAAAATGCCGGCCGCCATCAGGATCAGCGTTGCCGGTAGGCGCGCCGCGATCAATGTGCCGACATCGGTCTTCTGCGCGTAGGAGCGACCGAGATCGCCCTGCACCAGCCCCTGGAGATAGCTCCAGAACTGAACGAGCAGCGGCTGGTCGAGCCCGAGTTCCCGGCGAATGTTGGCGACCGTCTGCGCCGTTGCGCTGCGCCCGGCGATCATGCGCGCCGGGTCGGCGGGAAGCGCATAGAGCAACAGGAAGGTGATGGCGGCAACGCCGAGCATGATGAGCGCGGTCTGCACGAGACGGCGCAGCAGAAGGAATGCCATCTCAGCCCCTCCCGCGTTGCGTCGGGTCGAGGATATCGCGGAGCGCATCGCCGACCAGATTGAAGGAGAGCGCGGTCAAAAGGATGACGGCGCCGGGGATGAACACCAGCCAGGGCGCGGCCTGGAAATAGCTCTGGCTCTCGAAGATGATGTTCCCCCAGGAGGGTGTCGGCGGCTGGACGCCGATGCCGAGGAAGGAGAGCGTCGCTTCGAGCAGCACCGTGGTTGCGATGCCGAGCGTGCCCCAGACGATCGCCGTCGGCACCAGATGCGGCAGGATGTGGTGAAACAGGATGCGCCCGTGGCCGGCACCGAGCGAGCGCTCGGCGAGGATGAAGTCGCGTTCAACCAAGCCACGGGTCTCGGTATAGACGATGCGGGCGACCTGGACCCAGTTGACGAGCGCGATCACCATGGCGACGATCCAGAGGCTTGGGCGCAGCAGTGCGGCAAGCACGATCGCCAGCAGCAGCGCCGGAAAGGCCATCATCAGGTCGGTGAAGCGCATCAGTGCGCTGCCGATAAGGCCCCGCATGTAGCCCGAGAGAATGCCGATCATGAGCCCGATCGAGACGGCAACGCCATTGGCGACGAGGCCGATGACGAGCGAAGTTCGGGCGCCGTAGAGCAGGCGCGAAAAGAGGTCGCGGCCGAGCGTATCGGTACCGAGCAGGAACTGAGCACTCGGCGGCAACGGCGCGCCTTCGAGCGTCAGCCCGTCGAACATCTGTTCGTCCGGGCTATAGGGGGCAACCAGCGGAGCGGCCACAGCGAGCATGACGACCAGTGCCACGACGACGAGACCGAACAGCGCCGCCGGCTGCCTGAACATGGATTTCAAAACCTGCATCAACCGGCCTCCGGCAGGGGCTCGGCACCGCCGAGGATGGAACCGGCGATCTGCTCCATCGACAGGCGCTTTTTCATCGCGCAATTGCGCAGGATTCCATAGGCTTGTTCTTCGTTGACATGGCAGGCCTGACCGATCTTCTGCACGGCGGCATGAACGAGCGGGCGCATGCGCACCCGTTCTTCGAGATGGGCGATCTTGTCGGCGACGGCGCGGCGCTCCTCGTGGATCCCAACCGCCAACACCAGGGCCGGGTAGACCGCCGAGGACGCGACCGGCTTGGCGATGATGGCCGCAACCCCCTGCCCCATCGCCCAGGCGACCCGGCCCGGTGCTTCCGAGCCGAGCAAGGCGATCAGCGGCCGTGGCGCCTGTTCGTCCTTCCAGGGCAAGAGCCCGCTCCAGCCCTGGTCAGCGTCGACGAGGATGATATCGGGCAGGTCGCGCGCATCGAGCGGCTGCCATTGTACGGTGACGTCGAAGCCGAACAGCGTGAGCTGTCGCACCAGCCGCTCCGTCGTCTGGTCTTCGCGGTGCAGGATTGCCGCACGCCAGCCGGTGAAGTTCGGTGTTTCCCTCATGAGACGATCCGCAATTGGGGCGCCTTGCGCTTGCGCTGGCCGGTCAGATAGGGGTCGGCGGCAATTGACGGCAGCGATGTGACGATGTCGAAGCCTCCGTCGTCGCTGATGCGGCCGAGATGGAACGGCAACGCCGCATGGTGGGTCTGCGGATCGATCCTGAGCGGGCCGAGCACACTCTGATGCGCCGCTGCCGAAACAAGCTGCGTGATCGTCGCGGGATCGTCGACGCCCGCCTCGATGATCGCCTCGGCGCAAAGCTTGACGGAGGCATAGGCGCTGGCAAACAGGCTGGAGATGCGCCGCCCGGGCCCGAAGCGACTAGCAACGCGCAGCTTGAAGGCCGCATTGTCGGGCGAAACCACCGTGTCGAAATAGGAGGCGGCACAGAGCTGGCCGGTCGCGACCCCGAGGCCGATATCCGTCAGCTCGCACTCCTGAAGGTCGCAGCTGACGACGGGGCAGTTTTCCGGTCGGAACCCCGGATCGCGCACGGCGAGCGCCCGGATCGCCGCGTGAAAGGCGTAGCTGGAAGGACCGACGAGATTGTTGAGGATGAAACTCGGCCGGCGCTGCTCGATTTCGGCGACGATCCGCTCGACCGCGGTTTCCTCCAGCGGCAGGTAACGCTCGCCGAGGATTGCGCCGCCGGCTTCCTCCACCAGCTCACGCGCCAGGCGGTTCATTTCCCAGCCCCAGACATAGTTTGCGCCGATCAGATAGGGCCGGTTGCCGAAACGCGGCAGCAGATAGTCGAGCAAGGGCAGCAAATGCTGGTTCGGGCAGCCGCCCGTATAGATCACGTTGTCGTTGGCCTCGAAGCCCTCATAGGGGCACATGTACCAGAGCAGGCCGTCGTGCTTTTCGACAAGCGGAATGACCTCCTTGCGAGCGAGCGAGGTGATGGTGCCGATGATGTGGCGGCATCCGTGGTCGCGCAGCAGCGATCTGGCGCCTTCGAGATAGCGGTCGATATTGGCTTCCGGATCGATGAAAACCGGCTCCATCCGGCCCGGATGGCTTGCCGCAATCTCCTCGATCGCCAATTCCGCGCCGTCGCGACAGTCGCGGCCCATCGTCCCGTAGGGCCCGGTCGTCGAATAGAGGATGCCGATCTTTACCGCGCCGCTCATGTACCCGCCAAAAACCAAAAACCCCACGACGCCGGGCCCATCGAAGATGGGGGCATCATGGGGCGAAACTGCCCGTCGACCATCGAGGTCATGTGAATGGATTGATCATGCTCAATCTGAGAGCATGATTAAGATACGGGCAATCGACGGCTGTCAAGCAAGGATTGGCAAGCTCGCAACCTATTATACGCAACTTTACAGACAGAGGCGGGTGGAGCACCGCAATCAAGCGCCACTGCTGCGCGGAGGCGCGTAGGAGGACATTCGGCCGGCCCGCATGCCGGCCGGCCGGGTCCATGTCCGGTCAGAACTTGCGGCTGATCGCGATCTTGAAGTTGCGGCCGGGCATCGCCGAGATCCCGTCGCTGAGATAGGGCTCGTAGTATTTGTCGAAGATATTGTCGACCGCGAGATGCACTTCGCCACCCTCCATGAAGCCCGATGTCGGCGTCCAGTCGAGGAAGAGGCCGTGCACCGCATAGCCGGCACTCGGCGGGCGCGCGTAGGTCTGTCCGCCCTGATTGTAGGGCGTGCGGTTCTGGTCGTCGACGAAGGTGCCTGTCCAGCCGAAGGCGAGGTCCTGATCCGGTACCTTGATCCCGGCCGTCGCGATCACGGTCAGGGGCGCCAGATCGTTGATATAGGTGTCCGGTCCCCAGACGTTGTTGACGGCGCCGGTCCGCTCGCCGGTCATCCAGGACACGCCGAGATCGGCGAACATACGCTCGGTCTCGTAGTGCGCCTGCCACTCGATGCCGCGGATATCGTAGGACGGCGTGTTCCAGTAAAATGGCACGTTGCCGGTAACGTCGGCGAGGTTGGCCGTGCCGAACCGGCGCGTTACCGGATTGGAGACGTGGTTGTTGTAGACCGAAATACGCGTCGACAGCATGTCGTCGGTCGTCAGCACGTCGTTGAAGCTCAAGTCGACACCAATGTTGAAGGTGCTGTTACGCTCGACCTCCAGATCACGGCTGGTGCCGGAAGCCTTGGTAAGCACGCTCTGGGTCGAATAGATTTCGTCAATGTTGGGCACCCGCATCGCATAGGCCCAGTCGGCAAAGAACCGCACCGACGGCGTGGCTTCCCATGACAGGCTGATCGCCGGCGTCACACCCTGGTGCGACACGGCTGAATAGTCGTGCCCGGCCAGCGGATTGTTGAACCGCGGCGCCTCGTTCGGCACGCCCTTCGAGCGCACATGGTCGTAGCGCAGGCCCGGCGTCACGGCAAACGTGTCCGTCAGTTCGATCCGATCGCGAACGAAAGCGGCAAAGGTCTTCTGCGAGCCCTCGGGCATGAACCAGGGGGCGTAGGAGCCGTAGTTGTACTGCGCCTGGGTGCGGTTGGCGATGTCATACATCCAGATGTCCCGGTCATGATCCAGGTACTGAATGCCATAGTTCAGGCTGTGCGACAGTCCGCCGAGCGTGAAGTTGGAGGTATTCTCCGCTTCGAACTTGATATCGGTGTAGGTGGCATCGTTTTCGTAGCCGCCGACGGATGCGCTGGGGTTGAGCCCCGGAATGTCGGGCCGCTTCGCATGCTGGCCGGTCGACGAGAAGCTCCCCATCATGCGGTAATTCACCAGGTCGCTGTCGCCCGTATAGCTATAGGTAAGCGTCGAGGTGAAATCCTCGATTTCACGCCAGGTGAGAAGCCGGCGCATCGCTTCCTTGTAGCCGTAGCGGGTGATGTTGTAGTCCGACGGCGCCGACTGGCCGCGGATGGCGGCCACGGGTCCCCAATTGTCGTTTTGGCCGTAGGCGACCGTCCCCCTGATCTCGTGGCCGTCATATGCGGCACCGACATTGGCAAGCAGGGTGGTCAGCTTCGAGTTGGAATAGTTGTAGACCTCGCCGCCGCCGACGCGCATGTCGTCGCTTTTGCGCCATGTGCCGGCCAGAAGGCCATCATAGGTGATGGGGCCGCCGAAATCCGACTTTCCGTAGAGCGCGCCGGTTTCGAGAAACTGCTTGTTGGCACTCTGGAAACCGGACTTGGCCCAGACGCCCCATTCTTCGCCGGGCCTGAGCATGTCAGCCGCGTCCTTGGTCTCCATCAGCACCGTGCCGCCGAAGCCGCCATTGCCGTAGCGCACCGATGTCGCGCCCTTTTCGATCTCGACGCGCTTGAGCAGTTCGGGCTCGATGAAGACTGTGCCCTGGTCGTACTTCTCGAAATTCTTCGGCGCGCCGTCGAGGATGATCCGCACGTCAGACTGCCGGGCAAAGCCGCGGATGGCGAGCGTTTGTCCTTCGATGCGCACGCCACCGCCCATCGACACGCCGGGCGTCTTCTGCAGCAATTCCGGAAGGCTCGATGCCTGGGCCTTTTCGATGTCCTCAGCATCAAGGACCGCGATGTTCGGCGCGCGGTCACCGTCCTTGGCGTCGCCGCGGGCGACAATGGGCGCGAGCTTCGTGCCTTCGCCGTCTGCCGGCGTCGCGGCTTCCACCGCACCCATCAGTTTCACCGTCGAGCTGCCGACGAAACGATAGCGGACGCCCGTTCCGCTCAGCAACCGCGCCAGCGCCTCTTCGGCCGTCATCTCGCCGGAAAGGCCTGGCGTGGTGACGCCAGAGGCGACCGAGCTGTCGAACACCACCTGCAGCTTGAGCTGTGAGGCCAGGCGATTGACGGCCGTCGTCAGCTTGCCCGCAGGTACGTCGACGTGATGCCGCACCGCATCTTGCGCAAGAGCGATGGTGGTGGTGAGGGCAAACACGGTGCCTGCCATCAGCAGGTTGAGAATTCCGGATTGGCGGCGGCGGCCGGTCGTATTCGAATATGACATGATGGTTCCAGACAGAGAGATGGCCGAAACGGCCGGGGTCTGGTTTCTGGACGAACGAGGTGCCGGTTCAGGGACACCTCGTCCTCGATTTTTTTAGCGCAGGATCGTGACGTAGCGTCCGATCCGGGTGACCTTGACGTCGAAGGCTTCGGCAAGACCTTGCAATGCGCCGACGGGATCGGAGAGATCGAAGCTGCCGGACACCCGCCTGGCGCCGACGCCGGCATCGGCGATCAGGATCTTGCCGGGAACGTAGCGCCCGATTTCCTCGACGACGGACGCGATCGTGCGTTCCTCGAAAACCAGGCGCCCCTGCCGCCATGCTGCTGCCACGAATGGATCGACCGGCGTGACATCGCCGAGCCGGCCGTCATGGTCGTAGCTGACCTGCTCGTTGACCGCGACGCGGCGCGGCGGCATTGCCGCGTCCGTCGCGACCGATACGGCGTGTTCGAGAACGGTGACGCTGGTGCCGTCGTCGGTGAGGTTGACGTCGAATGCCGTCCCGAGTGCCGTCGTCGTGCCGCCTCCGGCCTTAACGACAAAGGGCCGTTGGCTGTCGGCCGCGACCTGGACGAAGGCCTCGCCACGCAGCAGCACGATCCGCCGCTCGGCGGAAGTGAACTGATAGGCGACGGCCGACTGGGCGTTGAGCTGCAGTGTCGAGCCATCCTCAAGGGTAAGAATCGGCCTTTCACCCTTGCCGGCGATGACGTCCGCCTGCATCCACAGGGCGCCGTCGAGCGCAACAAAAATGCCGGCGCCGACGCTGACGATGGCCGCCAGCGCTGTTGCGGTTTTCCGCCGCGTCCCTGTCCGCTTCACCGCCCTTTGGGCGAATTCCGGTTCGCGCCGGATCAAGAGCGATGCGTCACCGATCGCCCTTTGAGCGCGCGCAAAAATCTCGGCATGGGCAGGATCCTCCGCGCGCCAGCGTTCGAAGGCGAGCTGCAACGCTTCATCGTCGGGATCACCCGTCAGGCGGACGAGCCAATCCACCGCCTGCTCGCGCATCCTCCTGTCGCGCGCCGTCACAACACCTCCTCCAACCGGTCGAGGCAATGCAGATAGGCCTTGCGCAGATGCCGGTCGACCATGTTGCGACTGATCCCTGTGCGCATGGCGATTTCGTCCGAGGTGAGGTTGCCGATGCGGCTTGCGAGAAAGACGCGCCGCCGCTGCAGCGACATGTCCATGATCGCCCTCTTCAGGATCGCCAGCCGCCGGGGAAGATCGATGTTGGCATCAGGCGCAGTGATATCGCTGGCGACAGCCAGAGCGTCTTCTTCGCTACCGGAGAAAAGCTTGAACTCGAAGCGGTCGCGCCGCAGCCGGTCGATACCGAGATTGGCACAGGCGCGGCGCAGAAACGCCCTGAGCGACGACTTGCCCTCAAGCGGCGTGCGCCGATCGACCAACCGAACATAAAGCTCGTGAACGACCTCGTTCGCGGTTGCCGCCTGGTGACCACGCCGCCGCGTCATCGCGCAAAGCTCGTCGTAGTAGGCGACGATCGCGTCGTCGAGCATCAAATGCGAAGATGATTTCTCTGGCATGATAGGTTTCAGGGCCGATCCGGAGCCGTCGGCAGAGCGAAGATGAGAGACAGGGCGCGGTGCAGACGAGGCAGCGCCGGCGTTCATTAGCGCGCCCGTGCGGTGCGCACAACAAATATGAGTATTGTACTCATCTTTAATTTCCGAGGCCGTCAGCAGTGCAACTAGCTCGAAAGGAGGCGTTGACCTCAGGGCTCAGAGTGAGACCCTCAGGCAGGGTTCACGCCGGTTATCAGCAAGAGCCAGATCTCCGGGCGACAAGAACCGAAAGGAGGTGGCATGAAAGAGACCGCGTCCGCTGAGAGAACGGATCACTGAGATGCAGGTGATGATTGAGGGACAGCCACGCTTCCGGCCTTTCGGCTTATCCTGTTGGGGTTTTGGAGATCTCAAC
>NZ_JACVBF010000010.1:0-222490 GCF_014852195.1 Ensifer sp. ENS08 | reverse complement strand
CAAAGCGGTTTACCGCGATGGCGCGGGGTGGAGCAGCCCGGTAGCTCGTCAGGCTCATAACCTGAAGGCCGCAGGTTCAAATCCTGCCCCCGCAACCAAATCAAAAAAAGCCCGCATGGAGAAATCCGGCGGGCTTTTTGACGTTTGAACGGCGCGCACAGGGGCGACCCTCATCGGGTGGAGAGAGGCGGCGGCGGTGGCATCGTCGAGCCCGGACCCAGAGAGCGCTGGACCATGACGCTATCGGCCCAGCGCCCGTAACGATAAGCAACACCCGGAAGCAGGCCGACGCGTACGAAGTTGAAGCGTTCGTGCAAAGTGAGGGAGGCGACATTGTCGGCGTCGATGTAGCCGATCATCTGGCGAAAGCCGGCTGCGGCGCAGGCGTCGATCAGGCCCCGCATGAGCAGACGTCCGACGCCTTGACCGAGATGCTCGTGGTGAACATAGATCGAGTGCTTGACCGTGTAACGGTAGGCGGGGCGCTTGCGAAACAGCACGACATAGGCGTATCCGACCACCACGCCCTCGTTGACCGCGACGAGATGGGGCAAGCGGCGGCTTTTCAGGTTCTTCCGCCGCTCGCGAAGGTCGTCCGGCTGTGGTGCGTCGCCCTCTTCGACACCCTCTTCTATGCCGCGTCGGATGTGCCGGCGATAGATGGCCAGCATGGCATCAACGTCGCTCTCCCGCGACGGGCGAATGATGATTGTTTCATCCTGCGGCATGAGGGGTCACGAAACTCCAAAATTCTATTCAGCGACGACGTAGGTATGAAGGCGTATGCGGCCCGACGCGTCGGTTTGGCGGTAAAGGCCCTGGATCTCGACGTCGAAGCCGGGGAAAGTGTTGAAGCAGGTTTCGAACATCTTGAGATAGTCGATCATTGGCTGAGCGCGCTCGGTCAGTCGCTCGCCCGGCACGATTGTGGCGATCCCCGGCGGATAGACGACAAAAGGTGTCGTTGCGATCCGCCCGGCAATGGCGTCGATCGGCAGAAAGTCGACGCCGTTGCGCACAAGGCAGCGCGCCGCGTCGTGGGGTGAAAGGGCGATATCCGGCAGATGCTCTTCGGAAAACTGCTTGGCCTGCAGCGCGCTGACATTGGCGTCACGGAAGAATCGATGCATCTCGCCGCACAGATCACGCAATCGCACCCCCGCGTAGCGGCCAGGGCGGCGGCGATAGAACTCCGGGATGACCTCTTCCAGAGCTGCGTTGTCGTCGTGAAGCCGTTTGAATGCGACGAGGCCGCTGATCAGTGTGCCCGCCTTGCTTGCCTCGACGCCGGGCGTGAGCAGAAACAGCAGGGAGTTGAGATCGTTTTTCTCTGCGACGATACGGTTCTCGCGCAAGTACTGCGCAACGATCGGGGCGGGAATGCCGTGCTCTGAATATGCGCCCGTTGCCCTGTCAAAACCTGGCGTCAGCAGCGTGAGCTTGTTGGGATCGGTCATCGCGAAGCCCGGCGCCATATCGGAAAAGCCGTGCCATGCAGCCCCCGGGGTGAGGTGCCAGAAGGCCGGATTGGTGGCGAGCTGATCGGTGGCGACGCTCTCCCATGGCACGTCGTGTACCGCTGCGGGGCTTGCCACATCCGGCATGGCCACGCGGTCCGGCACGAAGGGCTCGAAGAACCAGCGGCGCTCGGGCCGACGCTCCTTTTCCTCGAACTCCCTACGCACCGCCCGTATTTTCTTGCGAAGCTCGATGCCGAGCCGGATCGTATCGTCCCACAGCACTTCGCCGGAACGACCCTTCATCATCTGCGCGCCGACATCGAGGGATGCGAAGAGCGGATAAAAAGGCGACGTCGAAGCGTGCTGCATGAAACTCTCATTGAAGCGTCGGTGCTCGACCCGGCGCTTCTGGCCGGTAATGTGCCGATCCTTCATGTGGATCTGCGATGCCTGCGAAAAGCTCGCAAGCTGCTTGTGCGTGGATTGCGTGGCGATGATGCCCGGTGCCTCGGGTCCGAGTTCGGCAAGGCCCATGGCAAAACGACCGGCATAGAGCGGGTGAAATTTCATGAAGCCCGCCCAGGCCTCGTCGAACAGGATGTAATCGCACAGATGGCCGATGGCTTTCAGGATCATCTCGGCATTGTGGATCGTGCCGTCATAGGTGCACTGTTCCACCACCGCCACCCGAAACGGGCGCTGTTTCTGCCAGGCATCCGGGTCCTTGACCAGCGGGTGGGCGCGGATGCGTTCGCGCAGCGCCTCCTCATTGAGCGCGCCTAAATCCATGGGGCCAATGAGCCCATGGGCATTTCTGGCGGTCGGCACATAGACCGGGATGCCGCCGGAGATCATCAGCGCGCCGTGATGGGCCGCCTTGTGATTGTTACGGTCAAACAGCACCAGGTCGCCATCGGTGACCAGGGCGGAAAGCGCAACTTTGTTGGAAGTCGAGGTGCCGTTAAGGACGAAGTAGGTCTTCTCCGCGCCAAAAATCTTGGCGGCTTCCTTCTGGGCGGCGAGCGCCGGCCCTTCATGGGTCAGGAGATCGCCGAGATCGAGCACGGAATTGTCAAGATCATCGCGAAAGACCGCTTCGCCCAGATGCTCCATGAACACGCGGCCGACCGGGCTGCGGCTGTAGAACACGCCGCCGTTGTGTCCGGGGCAGGTCCAAAGCTGGTTGCCTTCCTCGGCGTAATCCACCAGCGCGCCAAAGAAAGGCGTCTTCATCGTCTCGGCATATTGCTTGAGGCGGCTGATGAGGTTTTTCGCGATGAAGGCAGGCGTCTCTTCGGATAGAAAGACATAGCCGTCGATGAAGTCGAGCACTTCGACCGGTACGTCCTCAAAGCGCTTGCGCCGGATCAGAAGGATGATCGGGAATTCGAGACCGCGTCGGCGCATCAGATTGATGAGGGAGGCGGTCTTGCCTTCCATGCCTTTCTTGCCCCAGTCAACCATCATGCAGCCGATGGCCGCGTCCGTCTGGACGGCGATTTCCGCGTCCTCAAGGCTCCGTGCGCGGACCACCTCGAAACCAGACCGCTCGATCTCCTCGACAATCTGCTTGTACCTGGCCCCCTCGAGATCCTCGTTGTCGAAGGCGGGTGTCGCGAACAAAAAGGTGAAGCGTCTGAAGTAATCCATCTGTGCCTCCGCCATTTACACGAAGCGAGTTGTTCGTGCGTTTCGTGACGATGTTGTGACGGCGGCTCTGGTTGGACGCGATCTGTGAGCCGCAGAAGGTTGCGGAACGCCCGATGCGCTCTTGAAGTTCCACTGCGGCAAGGCGCGCGCGAAGGAATACCGACCACGGGTCGGACGTCCCTTCAATGCCCGACCAAGGCGAGCGGATCGCCGCTGCTAGCAGCAAGGGTTCCTATGAGGCATGCAAGTCGCGCGATATCGGAGCGCCCAGGCAAAATCCTTCGAACTGCGCGGTAAAACCTTCGCGCTCAGGAGAGCAGGCCATGACACCGATCCGTGCGTCTTCACCGGAGAATGGACATAACCGCGCCATCTGCCACGGACCATCGCCAAGGTGAAACTGGACCCTGAGCGCTGCCTCGTGCCGCGTCAGCCGGATATGCACTTCGGCGTTCGGCTGCGCTTGCGCAAGCGGGATTACGGACCAGTCCGACGTTCCGTTCGTGACGACAACTGAGAAATGCATCAAGCCGTCGGTGAACTCTATGCCGGTCTTGAGCCAGTGTGTTTCGTCGATAATCAGCATCAGCCCGGCTTGATCGTAGAGCTCGCGATAATCACCGCGCACGACCACCGATGCGGTAAAATCTCCGCTCACCGCCTGCAGTCTGGCATGACCGGAATGGCGCCTGAAGCCATAGAAGGTTGTCTGCCAGAAGTCGGTATTCGCCTCCGTTTTGAGGGTTAGCACGCCATTTTCGACGTTCCAGTTTCGAGGCTCATTCAACCAGGTAAAATCCGTCAAAACTCCCTCCAGCCTTACGATCGGCACGCAGGACGCACCCACCATTGCAGCACATCTATGGCCGAAGCAGGCGTCCGTAAAGGTTTCTGCGCGAAAGGTCGCCACGCCTTTGTGGGCGACTTGTCGGCCGGAGGCGCAGCCTTCACCTGCATTCGTAGCGCCGGCCGTCACGCCCAATGAATGTTCCGCTGCGCGGGTCATAGGAGCGGTAGCGCGCAAGGCACCGCGCATCGCGATCGTTGCGCCGATAAGCTTCCGCCTCGCGCTTCCGCTCGGCTTCCTGTGCCGCACCGATAATGATGGCACCGAGGGCCAAACCGATCGCGCCGGCGGCCAAACCAGCCTTCATATCCTTCTTGTCGTGTTTTTCCTGGCGCTCGCGCCACCGATCGCGCCGCGCCTCCTCACAACGCCACCGGTCTCTTCCGTGAAGGTCCCGACAATGGCGCCAACCTCCATCGTAATCGTCAGCAAGGACGGTTGGAGCTGCAGGCACAGTCGCGCCCAAAGCTGCGGTCAGCGCGAGAACCTTACCGAAGACCGACGCACGCATGGGACATACTCCTTCAAATATCGAATCGACTGTTCAGGAGTCTTGGGGCCACGCGTTGCGAGAACATTGCGGCGAAGCACAGGGTTAAGCCGTCGCGGCCAAGCGATTGCTTGAGCTCGATCTTGGCCACGGATGCGGATCAGAGCGGCGCGTCGGGATCGGTGTATTGGGTCACCCATGCCGGAGGCTCTTCCTCCTTGCTTCCATCCACCTTGAGGTCCCGCTCCCTTGCCCAGCGATACCCCCATATTGGTCCGAACTTGGTGGCAAATTGAGGCGGCTGCCTGTACGCCGGGTGGGCTTGCGCCTCATCAAGGGAGACGAAGCGGTAGCTCGTACTTCTGAAAAGCCCGAGTATTCGATCGATGGTGGCCGCATTGATGCGATTGGCATGAAGCAGGAGAATGCCGGGCGGTTCGCACCCGAGGACCTTGCGGTTCAGATCCGCATAATACGCAATCTCGACGCGGCTATAGTCTATGTAAGCGTCTTCGATCCTTCGGACCATCGCCGTATCGGATCGCGCCAATGCCCGTTCATATGCAGCATCAAACACATAATCCGACGTATCGATGGTGGATGCCGCGAGATGATAACCGCGTTCGCCAAGTACCCGTTCGAACGCCTCGCGACGTTGATCCGTGTCTCCGAGGTGATTGTAGGGAAACCGGAAGAACCGAAGGGTTCGGCCGGCCTTTTCCACCATCGGCCGAATGGTCGCCTCTCCGTCAATCACTTCGCAACGAAACGCATCGACGTCCAAGGTATTGCTATCGGGGTGGTTCGCACTGTGATTGCCAAGTTCGAATTGGCCAGTGTTCCACGGTTCCAACAGTGTCTGACCGATCTCACCCAGCGCCTGCACACGCCGTTCGACGACAAACCCGATAGCGGGAACGTTACGAACGGCGAGACCGGCCAGAATGGCTTCGTTCGTGGCCCTCGCGAGCGCAGAGAGTTCCTGCCCTCCCGCATCGCCTGCGCGGGTATAAGGGAGATCGTCGAACGTGATGGCAACCGTTCTGTCGTGCGGAGAAGGGCAAACGGGTTCGATCGCCTGCGACCGGGCCGGATCTGCCGGTGTCAACAGCAGCACGAGACCCGCCATCACCAGTCTCGTGCGCATTCCATTTCCTCGCTTGGTTTCTCTTTCTGCGCGCGGAGTGCCGTTTTGCGTCGTGTCGCTGTCACAAATGCTCAAGGCCGTTTCGCTCCCTGTTTGAAGTGCGCGGCTTCATGCCGAGCACCGGCCTTCGCCAATCTTCCGTTGATTGGCGAGATCACAGCGCCCGGATTGCCTCAACATTGCGTATGATCCGACAAGCCCAACGACGGTCGCGATCAAACGTGGTAGCTCGCCGTCGTCCACGGCCATTCCACCGCGTGAAAATGCTACCCCCTTCAGGCACGGTAGCGAGCGCCGCCAGGTCTGCCCATCGTTCGACCAGGTCTGACGACCTCGTCCAGACGGTTGCTGTCGGGTCGCATAGAGCTTGATTGCGATCGCCTCGGAGTGGATAAACGCCGGCAAGCCATAGGGAGATTCCTTGCCATGAGAGCACTTGTCCAGCGCGTTTCATCTGCGCGTGTCACGGTAGACGGCGCGGTCACGGGAGAAATCGCCAGCGGCCTGTTGGTGCTCGTGTGTGCGATGAAGGGCGACACCGAGAAGGAAAGCGAATGGCTGGCGCGCAAGATCGTCAACCTGCGCATCTTCAGGGACGATCAGGATCGCATGAACCGTTCCCTGGTCGACGTGGGCGGCTCAGCGCTCGTCGTCAGCCAGTTTACCCTGGCCGCAGAGACGAAAGGCAACCGGCCAGGCTTTTCTACGGCCGCGCCGCCGCAGGAGGGTAAACGCCTCTATGAGCATTTCTCTGCACAAGTCTCGACCCTTGGCGTTGCTGTTGCGAATGGCGTCTTCGGCGCGGACATGCGGGTGGAACTGGCCAATGATGGTCCTGTAACGATCTGGTTAGATACGGCGGCCGGTTGATCGGTTTGGAGTGCGCGAGGACGCGCATCAAAGAAAAGCGGCCGACCGAGGTCTCCATGACCAGGGGTAGCCCATCGCGCGAGCGTCAGGATGGCTGCGCGATGGCCTCGTTCATTTGGGCCTGCTGACCGTAGAACACGCGAATGGCAAGAACGACACCAGCGATGAGCACCGCGACGCCGGCTGCCTCCATCATCGTTGGCCAACGTGCATGGACAACAAGTCCGCCAATTACGCCGAAGGCCGTTTCGGACACGATCAGCTGTGCCGCGAGCGCAACAGGAAGCGTCCTCGACGCGACATTCCAAGCCCACACCCCGCACACGGTCGCCATCAGTGCCAGCGACGTTCCCCATAGATAGAGGGAGCCGGCGGCTTCCCAACCGAAACCGAGCATCGGAAGCTGGAAAAGGTCCATTGCCGCACCGACCGGGTAGAAAACCAGCATCTGGAGACCACCGCCGATCAGGATCAATGCGGACCATATGCCCGACGGCATCGCCGGGCGGATTGCGAGCGCTGCCTGATTGGCGATCGCGAACCATACCCATAGACCGACCGCGGCCAGAGCAAGCGGAATACCAATCCAAAGCGAGCGAACGGAACCGAGACTATCTGCGGTGAACGCCGTGCCGTTGACCAGCACGAGACCGATCGCCACCAGTGCAAGCGGTGTCATCAAGAAGCGCCATGGCAGTGACGCCTGACCCCGGTTTCCAATGACGGCAAGCACAATCGGAACCAGGCCAAGGAAGGCAGGCGCAATGACCGGGCCGGCGTAGATTGCCGCTCCCGTTACCGTCAGGAAGTAGCCGACATAGCCGATGAAGGCCAATCCCGTGGCAGCCATGGCGTTTTGGAACGTCAGGTGGCGCAATGCCGTCTTACGTTCTGAAAACAGAATGAAGACCCCAACCGTCGCCGAGACCACATGCCGGATAAGAGCAAAGTCGAACGTGGAGAAGTCGCCGATTATGAACGGCACGACGAAATTGAGGGAGAAGGCAAAGGCTGCAAAGAGCGCGGCAAACACGCCGACCGAAAACTGCCTGTTCATCATGAGCATAGCCTCACAGTTCTGATCGAGCTTTGCCGATTTTTCGTTGCCAAGCTCCGTTTCCACGATCCTTAAAGGGATAATCCTTCCCTTCACGCGCTTCGACGCATAAGTTCGCAAGAGGGTTTTCGAAAAATAGAAACATGAACTGGAACGATGTCCGCTACTTCCTTGCAGTGACACGCCAGGGCGGCCTCACCGGCGCTGCGCGTGAAGTGAAAGCGAGCGCTTCGACGGTGGCGCGACGGATAGAGACCCTGGAATACGCTCTGAAGACGCGCCTGTTCGAGCGCCGGCCGGACGGCTACGAGCTCACTGACGCAGGCCGGGCGATGGTCGAGAAAGCAACGGCGATTGAAACTGCCATGCGCGAACTGGAAGGCAGCTTCTGCGGCCAGGACGGGCGCGTCTCGGGGGCGGTTAGGATTATCACCGTCGACACGCTCGCACATCACCTGCTGATGCCAAACCTGCCTGCTTTGCAGGAAGCCTATCCCGATCTTTCGTTGGGCGTTTCGGTCAACGCCACGTCCTTCGCCCAGATTCCACAGCGAGAGACGGATATCGGCCTTCGGCTCTGCCGCCCTGAACAGGGCAACTATGTGGTACGCCGGATCGGCACGATCGCGTTCGGTCTCTACGCGTCGAAAGCCTATCTTGAAAGCCACCCGATCCGGGAAGATCACTTGCCGATTACCGGCCATCGGCTGATTTCGTGGGGCGATCCCCTGTCGTTCCTTGTCCTGCCCAAGACCCTGCGCTCGTGGGTCGAAAGCGGCGCCGCCAACCTGACGGTCGATACGATGCAGGCGCAGGTGCTCGCGATGAAGGCCGGCAACGGCCTTGGCGTATTGCCATGCATCCTCGCGGACACAGACGAGGGACTTGTCCGCGTCAAACCCGACCTTTGCAGGCAGGAGGAAGCCATTTGGCTTGTCGTTCATGAAGGGGTCCGCGACACCAAACGCATTCGTGTTGTTGGCGATTTCCTCGAGACGATCGTGAAGCAAGGCCAGCGCGCACTTTCCGGTCGGGATTCGGAACAACTGCAGGTGAAGTGACGCATCGGGCCAATTTCACCTCTCTGGGGCCCATGCCGATAACGAACTGGGGACGTGCTTTGATCACGCCCCCAGACCAGAGTGCCTAGTTGTCTAGGGCTGCCTGTGGTGTATTGCGGAAACTTATGGCCATGCGATTGTAGGCATTCATCAGGCCGATCGCGATCGTGAGATCCGTGAGTTCGCGCTCGGAGAACACGGCGCTTGCAGCCTCAAAGGCTTCGTCGGGCACGCCCGTCTCAGCGACGCGTGTTACGGTTTCGGCCCAGGCAAGGGCAGCTTTTTCACGACCATCGAACAGATTGCCAGCCTCCTTCCAGGCTTGCACCAAGGCGATCTTCTCGATCTGCTGCCCCTTCTTCAGCAGTTCGCGGGTGTGCATGTCGAGGCAGTAGGCGCAATTATTGATCTGCGAGATGCGCAGATAGACCAGTTCGACCAGCGCGGCGGGAAGTCCGCTTTGCAGGATGTAGCCATAGACGCCGCCGAGCGCTTTGACGCCGGCAGGTGCGATCTGATTGTAGTCGAGACGTTTGCTCATTCGTTTGCTCCTTGGGCTGGTCTTATCGGATGGGAGTGGTCAGTTCTTTTTCGTCGCTGTCGGCGACAAAGACCGCGAGCAGCTTTGCCGACTTGGTCTTGCTGGCATTGCGGCTAACGAGATGCCTGGACGCCGGAGGCTCGTACCAGCTCTCGCCAGCGCGGTAGGTCTGCGTCGGACCATCGTTCACCTTGGATTCTATTTCTCCTGAGAGAACGTAGGCAAAGATGAAGGACGATTTTGCGTGGCTGTGAGGGGCTGACGTACCGCCGGGAGGATAATCAACGATCAGCGTCGTCAGGGTCTTGCCCGGTATGTTGGGTATTTCTTTCGCAAAGTGGGGCGTAACGACGTCGCCCGGATCATGCGCAGCCGCGGGCATTGCCGAAGCGATTGCAAGCGATATGGCGGCCAGGAATTTTCGAGCTTTCATGGTGGTAACTCCGTGATGAGAACTGGAATAAGCGAGCCCGCACGCGATTGGGGGCGGGGCGACGGGCTCGCCTTAGCGAAAGATCATCAGGCGACAACGATACGCAGCGGGTCCGCGGCCGCGAGCGCCGTGGTGCGATCGGCAATCGGGGGATAGATCCACGTGGTGTTGATCGTCGTCTTCAACTTTTTGGCTTCGGCGCCGGACCGCTTGATCTGGCGGTCCCAGCCCTCGGTGTAAACGGCGCCCCATGGACCGAGGTCGAGGCAGGTAACATACTTCTCCTGGCTGTAGGGGATCGGAGCGACGCCCAGGAGATCAGCGGCGACGTTGTGACCGGACGAGCGCCCGAGGTTCTGGGCGTGCTGACAGCTCATCATCGTTCGGTTTCCGAGATCGTCCGTCGCGGCACAGGCAACGTCGCCCGTTGCAAAGACGTTTTCTTGTCCAATGACCTTGAGATTCCGGTCGACGTGAAGCCGTCCGAACGAGTCCTTGTTCGCGTCGATCTGACTGGTGATCGGGTTGGCGCGGGCGCCAGCCGTCCAGATAACCGTGGCCGCCTCGATGCGTTCTCCGGTCGACAGGCTCACGCCGCTCTCATCGATGGCGACGATCGGCGCGCGCAGATAGGTTTCGACACCCAATTCCAAGAGGGCCTGCTCGATAACTGGGCGGGGGCCGGGGCCTAGATCTGGTCCGATCGCAGGGCCTCGCTCAACGATGACGACGCGGATCTTGGCGGTGTCTCCAAGTGCGGCGCGCAAACGATGCGGCATTTCGGCTGCCGTTTCGATGCCGGTAAACCCGCCGCCAGCGATGACGACAGTGTTGCGGGCATGGGTTTCGGGAAGCCGACCCAGGTCGGAAATGTGATCCTCGAGCGTGGCTGCATCGGCAAGCTGGTCGACATTAAAGGCGTGGTCGAGCCCGGGAATGTCCGGGCGGAAGAGGACGCTGCCCGTTGCAAGGACCAGTTTGCTGTAGGTGATCGTGCTATGCCGACCATCTTCATCCTGATAGGTGACGACGTTGTCTGTCGTCGAAATGCCGGTTGCATAGCCCTTGATAAAGCGTACGCCTGCATTGGCGAATATCTCTGACAGGGGCGCCTTCATTTGGGCCGCGTTCTTTTCGTAAAGGCGAGGGCGAACGTGGAGCTCGGGCTGCGGTGCAATCACGGCAACTTCGACGGATCCGTCCGCCTTTCCTTGCTGGTCCAGTAGCCGCATGGCGCCGAGTGCCGACCACATTCCGGCAAAGCCAGCGCCGATAATCAGAATTCGTTCACGCATTTCATTTCCTCAGACAAGGCTTCGCCGTCGACTGGAAAGGCCCAGTCCCAAGACGATTGCCATTTTGATGGTGTCTCCGATCAAGACGGTTTCCGCGACAATCGCAAATGTCATCGAATAACTACGACTAACTTAGTCGGAGTAAATGGGCAACGATAATTGCAGCCTCTTTCGTTGACGCAGTGTCAACAGGGCGAACACGCATCAATCCTTGCTGAAACGCGTGTTCGATGTTATCTCCGACTATATTTGTCGCTGTTTTGGTGTTCCATGGCTCACGTAAGCGCAGGCGTCGAATACGCTCTACACAGTCTCCTCCTGCTTATTGACGCGGAGGAGTTGGGCCAGCCGGCGAGTGCGCGCGATCTTGCCGAACTCCAGAAAATACCCGCCGAATACGTTGCGAAGCTTTTCACGAAACTCCAGAAGGCGGGCATAGTCATTGCACGCGAGGGAATTGGTGGCGGCTTTGCCCTTGCACGCCCCGCGTCCGACATCACTGCACTCGACGTCATTGAGGCAGTCGACGGGCGCAAAGCGCTGTTTGAATGCAAGGAAATCCGAGGACAATGTGCGCTTTTCGCAGACAGCACCCCAGCCTGGGCAAAGGACGGCGTCTGTTCCATTCATGCTGTGATGATCGAAGCGGAGAAGCGGGCACGAGAGGTCATGGCAAGCCACACACTAGCAGCGATTGCCGGACGTGCTGCCTCTAAAGCGCCCAAGGAGCATGCGGGCCAGGTAAAGGATTGGCTTGCGGCGCGCACGCCACAACGCCGGCGCCGCGGCGCCTCGGCAGGAGCCAAGTGACAGAGCGCCGCAAAAAGATACTCTCTCTTGTTGTCCGCGCGTTCTGAGCGCTTTGTCTCGCGGCGGAGGCCAAGAGACGCCGTAGCGCGCAATCAGCGTCAAGAGAGTTGGCGGGGGTATCATGGATCGCTTCGAAGCAATGAAAATGCTGCTCGCAGTCGTTGATGCCGGCAGCATCTCCGCAGGAAGCAGGAAATTGAATGCTCCGCTGCCAAGCGTCAGTCGCAAGGTTGCCGAACTCGAACGGTACCTGGGGGCGAGCCTCATCGTGCGCACCAGCCGCAACCTTCAACTCACCGATGCGGGCCGGGAATATGTCGAGGCGGCCCGAAAGATCATGGGCGATCTGGAGGAGGCGGAGCGGCGAGCCTCGGGCGAATACCAGACACCGCGCGGTACGCTGACGATTACCGTACCGGTCGAGTTCGGCGCCCGCTACATCATGCCGATCGCCCTTGGTTATTTGGAGAGGCACCCGGAGGTATCTCTGAACCTCATTTCGCTCGACAGAACGGTCCATCTTGTCGAAGAGCAGGTCGATATCGCCATTCGTCTCGGCGACCTCGCGGACAGTTCGCTCTATGCGGTCAAGGCCGGAGAGTTTCGCCTGCTGACCTGCGCCAGCCCGGCATATCTTGAGCGCCGGGGTGTGCCGACGCATCCGGGCGATCTTGAAGGCCATGACGGAATACTCTTTAACAAGCGGACGTTCTTCTGGACGTTCGATGTCGACGGCCGCCCGATGGAGGCCGTTCCCCGCAATCGTCTTGAGGTGAATACCGCGGGCAATTGCGTGGCCGCGGCGGTCGGCGGAGCCGGCATCGCCCGCTTGTTCGATTACCAGATCCCGGACGAGTTGGCGTCAGGCGCCCTCGTGCCGGTTCTGGAGGGTTTCGACGGCGCGTCGAGACCGATCCACATCGTCTATTCCGGTCAGGGCATGCTCACGTTGAAGGTGCGCTCCTTCATTGACTGGGCCCTGCCTCGCCTTCGCACTGTCTTCGGGCGGAGTGAGGCCTTGAAGGCCTAGTCGGCGAAGGCGCGGCGAACTTCGTCGACTGTTCGTGACGGATCCTGAAGGTGGGGGAAGTGGCCAACACCCTTTAGAACGGCGAATTTCGAACCGGTTCGATCGGCGAACTCCTTGCCCATCTCCGGTTTGATGTAGATGTCCTTTTCGCCCCAGATCACCTTGATCGGGGTCTTGAGCCTAGACAGATTGGCCTCAAGATAATCTTCATCCCGCGTGAAGTGGGCGTAATAGAATGCGAAGGCGTCGGCTGTCGTCACACCGTCGCGCATCCAGGATTCCTTCATGTCCGATTGCACCTCGGACGGCAAGTCGAACTGGTTTTCCGGTGCAAGGCCACGCCGATGTACGTTCTCCAAGATCTCGTCGCTTGTCTTGTTCATATAGGCGCGTGTCGGTGTTGCCGTCGGTTCGGCCTTCAGATTTTGAAGGCTCTCGTACATCCAATGCGGCCTGTTGAACGGCGCAAAGTCGCCGACGATGATCTTCTTCGCGACCGTCGGTTCTTCCAGCGCAAGAAGCAGAGCGGGAAGGCTGCCGATGTCCGAGGCGTAGATCACCAGATTCGATCGGTCGATGCCCGATCTGTCGATATAGGCTTTGAGAACCTTGGCGTAGTCTCTTGGTGAATAGGAGAACCGCTCCGGGGAAGGACGCGACGACTGGCCATAGCCAGGCCAATCGAACGCATGCACTTCGTACTGTGCGCCCATAGTTTCCGTGATCTTCGTCCAGACGCCCAGCGTCTCGGGAAAGCCGTGCAGGAAGAGAACCGTGCCGTTCGGATTGCCCTGACGGGAAACCATTCGTCGGAGCGTTATGTTCTCGTCGATCGTGATGAAGTCGATTTTCAGGGGCGTTGCGGAGCCGATTGGGCCCGCGTGTCCTGGTGCGGTCGATGCCATGATCGCAGAAGCTGTTGCGACGACGGTCTTGAGCGATGCCATGTCTTTAAGTCCTTCCGGTCTCTGAATGGTGAGTGTGACCAGAGCATCGGGCATCGAGCAGTCCGTCGGCAGATGCAGTTTTTGAGAGGCACCCTCTTGAACTCGGGCAAATTCGCTCTCGAGTGGACGCCAGTGCATTCAAGCGAGAGGATGGCTCTCAGATTTGCTCAGTACCGGGCAGCAGGTGCGATCCGTAGATTCCCGTCATTCATGGATCGCCGGGTTTAGCGACGATCCCGAACGAAGCAGCGAGACGAGACCGTCACTCGCGACGAAAGGACTGAGGAAAATGAACGACATCACGGCCTCCCCGCACAAGGAGATCGCGGAAAAGACAAGAGCGCTCGCCGGCCACTCTACCGTCGGCACGAACGACCTCGATGCCGCAGCGGCTTATTATGACAAGCTCCTTGCCGTCTTCGGCATCGGCCGCGTGCTCGTCCAGCCCGGACGCGCTGTCTATTACGGCCACCGTACCCTCGAATTCGGTGTGACGAAGCCCTTCAACGGAGAGACAGCGGTTGCCGGCAATGGCACCATGGTCGCCTTTGAAGCGCGCTCTCGAGCCCAGGTCGATCAGGCTCATGCCACGGCACTGGAAGCAGGAGGTTCCGACGAGGGTGCTCCCGGCCCGAGAGGCCCGGACGGCGGTGACCCCTATTGTGCCTATTTCCGAGATCCCGAAGGCAACAAGTTTCTCGTCTACCGCAAAGGCCCCGACGAGGTTTGATGATCAATGGAGTGCGGGGGCCGTCGCGCGGAGCGAGCCCCCCGCTCGACCTGTTTCTGCGTATCTTTTGAACAAGAGCTCTGCGCGGATCTCTCCAATGTGCCTTCTGGATTAGCGGACAGGAGTTTTTTGAAATGAACCTGGAAAACAAGGCTGGCGACGGGCCGCTCACGCGGCGCTCGTTTCTGTTTCGGGGCGCCGCGATCGGTGTAGCCGCCGCCGTGCTGCCCGGAACCGGCATCGCAGCCGACATCGTGAAAGCGACGGCGACGGGCGATGCCATCCAACCATTCAAGTCCGACATTCCCGAAAATGCCCTCATTGACCTCAGAAGGCGCCTGGTCGCAACCCGTTGGCCAGACAGCGCGACCGTCTCGGATCGGTCCCAGGGCGTCCAGCAGCGCAAGCTTCGTGAACTCGCGCAGTATTGGCAGTCCTCCTATGATTGGCGCCGGGCAGAGCGCAAGCTGAACGCGTTTCCCCAATTCCTGACGAAGATCGACGGGCTCGACATCCATTTCATCCACGTACGCTCCCGCCATGAGAATGCTCTTCCGCTGATTATGACCCACGGGTGGCCGGGTTCGATCTTTGAACTGCTTGACGTCATTGATCCGCTGACGGATCCGACTGCACATGGCGGCAAGGCCGAAGACGCCTTCCATCTCGTCATCCCTTCAATACCAGGCTTCGGCTTTTCGCAAAAACCAGACACGACCGGTTGGGAGGCGCAACGGATCGCACGTGCCTGGGACGCCCTCATGAAGCGACTCGGCTATAACAGCTATGTCTCGCAAGGCGGTGATTGGGGCGCAATCATCAGCGATGCCCTGGCGCGTCAGGCGCCAGCCGGACTGCTTGGCATCCACGTCAACAGGGTGGAGCGTTCGACGACGCTTCCAGCGGACGCTGCCAAGGCGTTGAAGAACGGCGGGCCGGCTCCCGAGACCATGTCTGCCGATGAAAAGAAGGTTTTCGACGAGGCTCGTGACTTCCTGAACAACGGTTTTGGTTACGCCTCGATCCTCAGTACGCGCCCGGAAACGATCGGCTACGGCCTTGCCGATTCACCGGTGGGGCTTGCAGCCTGGCTCTTGGACAAGATCGCCGACTGGGTGTTCACGCGTGGCGATGCGGAACAGGCGCTCGGCAAGGACGCCATCCTCGACAATATCACCTTGTATTGGCTGACCAACTCAGGGCCCTCGAGCGGACGTATCTATTGGGAGAACGTCAAGGCAGGCGCGAAGCTCACGCCAGCCAGGGTTCCTGTGGCCGTCACCGTCTTTCCGGGCGAGGTCTATCGGCCACCGAAGCAATGGCTGTCAAAGGCTTATCCAAAGCTCGTCTACTACAACCGCGCCTTAAAGGGTGGGCACTTCGCCGCCTGGGAGGAACCCGAAATCTTCGTCGAGGAGATCAGAGCAGGCTTCAAGTCTATGCGCTCTTAGACGATGGATCGCCATCCCAAGAGGCCAAGCAAGCTCCGCGCGGATTGCCGCGCGGTCAGCAAGGGAGCCGGTCTCAGCCGGCATCGGTATCGGCTTTGCGGCAGAATACTTAAGTCGAATAGTCAGTAGCCGACGTGCTTGATCCGATGCGATACCGGGATGTCGATGATGGCGAGGAATTTGACGACCGCGCCGAAAGCTTGCGTTAGCGCAACGAGGCCTGACGCCAAACATCTAGCAAGGAGCAGCCGGGTTTCGCGGATCGAGCACATTGGAGGGTTCAAATCATGGTCGAGATGGAACAGAGGGATCCAACGTTATGCGATTGCACGATTGAGGTTGCTGAACTGTTTGCCAGCATCCCGGCTGCTGGCATTGACGACTGCTTTTTGCTCGATCTTCTTAGCGTTCGCCTTGAGGCATCACGGGACCGTCTGGCGCGGCCTCATCCGCGCGCGAGGGACGACACGTCATCCAAAAGAAAAGCTCTATGCTGACACTGACAAACCGACGAGTTTTGCGCGTCGAGCGCGACGCCAGTGGCGATTTCTCCGTGCCGGCGGCGACCATGTCGTCGGCGCTGCGTCTGCCCCCGACTGAGCTTAGAAATCGCCTCGACCGGGGAGAAGTCAAGAGCCAGGTTGAGATCGGTCAAGGGGAGCACCTGGGCACATTCCGGTTGACGCTTCGATGCGGCGGGCGTCTCTGGAATGCAACCGTATCTTCCGATGGTACGGTGATCGATGAAGTCTTCACGTTCGAGCGCGAGCGCCTGGCGAACTGGCGCCGTCGCCACGGCACCAGCGGCAAGGGCCCTTAACGGTCATTCAGATCTTCAACGATTGCGATCCTTCCGGAATAAAGTTGCGTTTCGACAAAGAACGATCGGAAGAACTGCCCCAGCTTCTCCCTTGAACAACGATCATGGATCGCCCCGCTTTGAAATCGATTGCGGATCATGACCTTTTAGGCGCCAAGGAGAGCACATTGACCGAATACACATTGGACACAGCCGTCGGAGTGATTGCGTGCGAGCTTCCCGGTGCCGCGGAACTCTTCAGACAGCACGGGATCGGATTTTGCTGTGGTGGCGATGTACCGCTTGCGCAAGCGGCCGCGGATGCCGGCATAGAGGCCGCTGATCTGCTCGATCGGCTTCAGGCGTTGGAGCTTGCCGCAAGACGCGAGGCTCCGGATGCTACAGGCGAGCTTATCGCTCATATTCTGGAGCGTTATCACCAGACCCACCGCACCGATCTGGAATGGTTGATCCCGCTTGCCCAAAAGGTGGAGCACGTCCACGGTGCTCATCGCTCCGCGCCACTTGGTCTTGCCGACGCGCTGGCCGAGCTCAAGGACCACCTTCTTCCCCATATGGCGCGGGAAGAGCTTGCGCTCTTTCCGATGATGCGCCATGAGCCCGATCCAGACATCCGACATCTGATTGCCGGCATGCGGGACGATCATGCATGCGAGAGCCGGAGCCTCGCCGTGATCGAGCATTTGACGCATGGTTTTACGCTTCCGGACGGGGCCTGCAGGTCCTGGACGGCGCTCTATGTCGGAGTTCAAAAATTCTGCGACGATCTCGTTACACATATGCATCTGGAAAACAGCGTTCTGTTTCCGCGGTTCGCTGGCATTGATGCATTTGAGGGTTCCGCTCTCTCGCCAGCAGCGCGTTCCGCGGGGTGAAGCCCTGACAGGTCTTTCCGGCATCGCTTTGCCCAACGGGAGGAGGCGGAGCTTCACACATCTCTTTGCACGCAACCCTACCCGGCGCTTAGCGCCGGGCACACTTTCACTGTTTTGAGCTGGCGCCGACGTGCCCCCACGAGGCACCGCGGCCATCAATTTGCTCTTCGCGAGCCGAGCTCACAGGGCGGAATTTATTCGCACGACGCGCAGTAGTTGTGGGTGGCGGGCTGCCTGCCGTCCCCTGGCAGATATCGCGGGGAGGGCAGGCCACGGGCCGGGCGATCCGACTTCAAAGGTATTGTTCTTGCGCTGGTCGGCCGCCGGCTTGGCGCGAAGTCCTTTCCCCAGCTCCACCTGAGCATCAATCCGTGCACGACATGCGACAATCAAGGATTGCAATCAACGAAGCTGTCTTTGTTTGAGCTAGATCAAAGAATGTCCCGCGCCAAAGTTTCAATGCTCCGGCAACGATTTGCGGGAAAACACCCTGGAATGAAACTCTTCCGTCTTGTCCTTCTTCTCTGCCTCAGCCTGTGGGGCGCTGTATCCGCCAGCGCAGCATCGGTGCTTCAGGAGTTTTTGCCGACCACCAAAGCCTCCGATCTTGTGCCAGGAGCGGACGGTTTTGGCGCTGTGCGTGATGATGTGGCGGCGGCCCCGGTGCTGAAGGGCGGCCAGACGGTGGCGTGGGTTTTCGTGACCTCGGATTTCGTCGGAACGACCGGCTATTCCGGCAAACCCATCCATACGCTCGTGGCGGTGGACAAGGATGCGAAGATCGTCGGCGTCCGGCTGGTGAAACATTCGGAACCCATCGTCCTCATCGGCATTCCCGACGCCAAGGTGAAGGCGCTTGTTGCCGGCTACGCAGGCCTTGATCTCGTCGCCGAGGCGAAATCCGGCGGCACGACCCACGAAGTCGATATCATCTCGGGCGCGACGGTGACCGTCATGGTCATCGACGATTCGATCGTCCGGTCCGGGCTAAAGGTTGCGCGCGCGCTCGGGCTTGGCGGATTGACACCGGAAGCGGACAATGCCGGCCCGCGCTTCGAAATCGATCCCGCGGCTACCGCGCCGGCCGACTGGGTCGAGGCAGAAGGTGACGGCACGCTGCGCCGCCTGTCGCTCGACGTTGCGCAGGTCAATGCTGCTTTCGCCGCCCATCCCGATGAGCGCGCCCGCGAGCGCGCGATTGCGCAAGCGCCGGAAACGACATTCATCGAAATGCAGGCGGCACTGGTCTCGGTCCCTTCCATCGGCAAGGCCTTTCTCGGGGCAGCCGAAGAGAAAAACCTTCAGGCTTGGCTTGGCGAAGGCGAACACGCGATCGCCGTGGTCGGACGCGGGCTCTATTCCTTCAAGGGATCAGGCTATGTGCGCGGCGGCATCTTTGATCGCATCGTGCTGATCCAGGACGATGTTTCCGTTCGCTTTCGTGATCGCGACCACCGTCGCCTGGGCGCAATCTCGCTTGCCGGTGCGCCGGAATACAACGAGATGGACCTGTTCCGCATTAAAGCAGGCCTCGGCTTCGACCCGACAAAACCTTTCCGCATACAGCTCCTGGCCCAACGTGAGGTTGGACCGGTCGAAAAAGTCTTTCATACGTTCGATCTGGGTTACCAGCTTCCGCAGAAGTATCTGCGTGCTGTCGCGCCACCACCGGTGAAGGACGTTGCAGCCGTTGCTGATCGTGACGAGGGGACTGCACAGTCCGACCTGTGGAAACGCATCTGGGACGACTCGAAGCTGAAGATTGTCGTGCTCGGCGCCATGTTGGTCGTGCTGACGGGCGTGTTCTTCTTCCAGACCTATGCGGTCAGGAACGCGCGAGCGTTCTACATCTTTCGCATCATCTTCCTGACGGTAACGCTGGTCTTTCTTGGCTGGTATGCCAACGCGCAGCTTTCTGTCGTCAATCTGATGGCGCTCTTCGGCAGTCTCGTCAACGGGTTCAGCTGGCAGGCTTTCCTGCTCGATCCGCTCACCTTCATCCTGTGGTTTGCCGTTGCCGCGGCACTCCTGTTCTGGGGACGAGGAGCCTATTGCGGCTGGCTCTGCCCCTTCGGCGCACTGCAGGAGCTGACCAACCAGATAGCACGCAAGCTGCGTATCCCGCAATGGACATTGCCATGGGGCCTGCACGAGCGGCTCTGGCCGATCAAATACATGATCTTCCTCGGCCTTTTCGGGGTCTCCCTGATGAGCGTCGAGCAGGCAGAGCATCTGGCCGAGATCGAGCCATTCAAGACAGCGATCATCCTGAAGTTCATCCGCGCCTGGCCATTCGTGGCCTATGCAGTCGCACTTCTCGTCGCCGGGCTCTTCGTCGAGAGGTTCTATTGCCGCTACCTCTGCCCGCTCGGTGCGGCGCTTGCGATCCCTGCGCGCATACGCATGTTCGACTGGCTCAAGCGCTACCATGAATGCGGCAACCCCTGCCAGACCTGCGCCCACCAATGTCCGGTGCAGGCGATCCACCGGACCGGCGAGATCAATCCGAACGAGTGCATCAACTGCCTGCACTGCCAGGTGCTCTACCAGTCCGAAACCGTCTGCCCCGTCGTGATCAAGAAGATGAAGTCGCGGGCGAAGCTTGCGGCAAGCCCGGGCGGCGTGCCGACCCATCAACCCGCAGCCAAAGTTTAATCGAAGCCAAGGTTCAAGCAAAAAGGAACCAGATCATGGAATCAAAGGAACACAAGGGACTAAGCCGGCGAGCACTTTTCAGCGCGACTGCAGGCAGCGCCATTCTGGCGGGCACTGTAGGGCCGGCCGCACTCAGCCTCGGCGCTGCAGGATTGGCGACACCGGCGCGTGCGGCCACGGGCGCCGACGGCTCGGTCGCACCGGGCAAGCTCGACGATTACTACGGCTTCTGGTCCTCTGGTCAGACCGGCGAGATGCGCATTCTCGGCATTCCCTCGATGCGCGAACTGATGCGCGTGCCGGTGTTCAACCGTTGCTCGGCCACCGGTTGGGGGCAGACCAATGAATCGATCCAGATCCATCAGCGCACGATGACGGAAAAGACGAAGAAGCAGCTTGCCGCCAACGGCAAGAAAATCCACGACAACGGCGACCTGCATCACGTCCATATGTCCTTCACCGACGGTAAATATGACGGCCGCTACCTGTTCATGAACGACAAGGCTAATACGCGCGTGGCGCGCGTGCGCTGCGACGTGATGAAGACCGACGCCATCCTGGAGATCCCCAACGCCAAGGGCATCCACGGCATGCGTCCGCAGAAATGGCCGCGTTCAAACTATGTGTTCTGCAACGGCGAGGACGAGGCACCGCTCGTCAACGACGGCTCGACGATGACGGACGTGGCGACCTACGTGAACATCTTCACCGCCGTCGATGCCGACAAGTGGGAAGTGGCATGGCAGGTGAAGGTCTCGGGCAACCTCGACAATTGCGATGCCGACTACGAGGGCAAGTGGGCGTTCTCCACCAGCTACAACTCGGAAATGGGCATGACGCTGGAGGAGATGACCAAGTCCGAGATGGACCATATCGTCGTCTTCAACATCGCCGAAATCGAGAAGGCCATTAAGGCCGGCCAATATGAGGAGATCAACGGCGTCAAGGTGGTGGACGGGCGCAAGGAGGCCAAGTCGCTCTTCACGCGCTACATCCCGATCGCCAACAACCCGCACGGCTGCAACATGGCGCCGGACAGGAAGCATCTGTGCGTTGCCGGCAAGCTTTCGCCAACCGTCACCGTGCTGGACGTGACGAAGTTCGATGCCCTGTTCTACGACAATGCCGAGCCGCGCAGCGCGGTGGTTGCGGAACCGGAACTGGGCCTTGGCCCATTGCACACCGCCTTCGACGGGCGCGGCAACGCCTATACCTCGCTGTTCCTCGACAGCCAGGTGGTAAAGTGGAACATCGATGAGGCCATCCGCGCCTACGCCGGTGAGAAGATCAATCCGATCAAGGACAAGCTCGACGTTCAGTATCAACCCGGCCACTTGAAGACGGTGATGGGCGAAACGCTCGATGCCGCCAACGACTGGCTCGTTTGCTTGTGCAAATTCTCCAAGGACCGGTTCCTGAATGTCGGCCCGCTGAAGCCGGAAAACGATCAGTTGATCGACATTTCCGGTGACAAGATGGTGCTGGTCCATGACGGCCCGACCTTCGCCGAGCCGCATGACGCCATCGCCGTCTCCCCCTCGATCCTGCCGAACATCCGCTCGGTCTGGGATCGCAAGGATCCGCTGTGGGCCGAAACCCGCAAGCAGGCCGAGGCCGATGAGGTCGACATCGACGAATGGACCGAGGCCGTGATCCGCGACGGCAACAAGGTTCGCGTCTACATGACCTCGGTCGCACCCAGCTTCAGCCAGCCGAGCTTTACGGTGAAGGAGGGCGACGAAGTCACGGTCATCGTCACCAATCTCGATGAGATCGATGACCTTACCCATGGCTTCACCATGGGCAATCACGGCGTGGCGATGGAGGTCGGCCCACAACAGACGAGCTCCGTTACCTTCGTTGCGGCCAATCCTGGCGTCTACTGGTACTATTGCCAATGGTTCTGCCATGCCCTGCACATGGAAATGCGCGGCCGCATGTTCGTGGAACCGAAGGGCGCCTGATCGATGCGGCTGTCCGTTCTCCTGATCGGCTTTCTTCTCGCCTCTCCGCTCTTAGCGGCGGAGCGCGCAGTCGTGCCGGGTGCGGGCAGTCTTGCCGCTGCCATCGCCGGGGCTCAACCCGGCGATGTGCTGGTGTTGACCGACGGGGCCTATGACGGCCCCGTCACCATCGACCGACCACTGACCATCACCGGTCCGCGTGGAGCGGTGGTGAATGGGCTTAAGCAGGGTAGCGTGGTGACGATTGCCGCGTCGGACGTCACCTTGACGGGGTTCACCGTCACCGGTTCGGGTCGCATCAACCAGGATCTCGACGCCGGGGTCAAAATCGTTCAAGGCGCCGATCGCGCCCGTGTCGAAAAGCTGCTCGTCACCGACAACATGCACGGCATCGACGTCCATGGCGGCCGCGACACGATTGTCTCCGGAAACGAGATCACCGGCACGCGCAGCGCCCGCATGAACGAGCGCGGTAACGGCATCTATGTCTGGAACAGCCCCGGTACGCTGCTTCAAGACAACATTATCCGCTACGGTCGCGACGGCATCTTTTCGAACGCCAGCGCCGACAGCATCTATCGCCGCAACATCATGCGCGACCTGCGCTTTGCCGTGCACTTCATGTACACCCGCAACACCGAGGTTTCCGACAACATCTCGATCGGAAACCATCTGGGCTTTGCGATCATGTTCTCCAACCGCGCGAAGATCCTGAACAATCTCAGCCTCGGCGACCGCGAGCATGGGCTGATGCTGAACTATGCCAACAATGCCGACGTGTCAGGCAATCTGGTGCGCGGGGGCACGAAGAAATGCCTGTTCATCTACAACGCCCACAAGAACCTGGTCTGGGGAAATCGCTTCGAGAGCTGTGGCATTGGCATACATTTCACCGCCGGTTCGGAAAAGAATGTGCTGACAGGCAACGCCTTCATCGCCAACCGCGAGCAGGTCAAATACGTCGGCACCCGCAATATGGAATGGAGCCATGAAGGCCGGGGCAATTTCTGGTCCGATCATCCGGCCTTCGACCTCAACGGCGACGGCGTTGCCGACAGTTTCTACCGCCCCAACGACCTGATGGACCAGATCCTCTGGTCGCAGCCCGCGGCAAGCCTGCTCACCGGCTCGCCGGCCGTGCAGATCGTTCGCTGGAGCCAACGGGATTTTCCCGCCACGCTGCCTGGAGGCGTGCGCGACAGCGCGCCGCTGATGCGCCCCCTGACCATCCCTGTCCCGCTCGAAATCCTTGCCTATGAGGCGGAGGCCGCAGGGCGCTGGACTGAAGGAAATTACGATGACACCGACGTTGACAATCTCCAGGCTCACTAAGCGCTTCCAATCGGTGGAAGCGCTCAAGTCCGTTTCCCTTGCGCTGGAGCCGGGACGGCGCGCGGCACTGCTCGGCCATAACGGTGCGGGCAAGTCGACGATGATGAAGATCGTGCTTGGCCTCATCCCCTTCGACAGCGGCGAGGTTTCTGTTTGCGGCTCGGCGCCCGGTTCGCCCGCCGCGCGGACCCAGGTGGCGTATCTGCCGGAAAATGTCGCCTTTCACCCGGCTTTGACGGGAGAAGAACAGCTTCGCCACTATCTCGCACTGCGTGGCGAAAACCCGAAGCAGGCCACGGAGCTTCTTGCGAGGGTCGGACTTGGCCACGCGGCGCGGCGTCGGATCGGTACCTATTCCAAGGGCATGCGCCAGCGGGTGGGTCTGGCCCAGACGCTGATCGGCCGCCCCCGTCTCCTGGTGCTGGACGAACCGACCTCGGGCCTCGACCCGGTGTCGCGACGGGACTTCTATGACCTGCTCGACGGGTTGGCCGCAGAAGGAACCGCCATCCTGCTCTCCTCCCACGTGTTGACCGAGGTGGAGGCCCGCACCGACAGCATCCTCATCCTTTCCGGTGGGGAACTGGTGGCAGAAGGTACGCTTGCCGATCTTCGCACCCGTGCGGCACTTCCGGTCGCCTTTTCCGTTCGCCCCGCACCGGGCCATGCGCCGGCGCTGGCAGCGACCTTTCCCGAGGGGGTGGAAGGGGAGGACGGTCTCTTGCGCCTTCGCGGGTCGCAGTCGGAAAAACTGCCGCTCCTTGCCCGCATTGCGGCGCTTGGGAGCGCCATTGCCGATCTTGATGTCATCCCTCCCAGCCTCGAGGACATCTACAGCCACTTCAGCCGGAGGGACGGGCAATGAACCGCATCCTTGCCACCGCCGTCAGCGAATTCCGTATCGCTTTGCGCAATCGTTGGGTCTCTATCGCCACCGGCATGATGGTGCTGTTCGCCCTGGTGCTGGCCGCCGCCGGCTCTGCCCCGACGGGCGATGTCGGCGTCGACCGGCTCTCCGTAACGGTCGCCTCGCTCACTTCGCTTGCGGTCTATCTGGTTCCGCTTTTGGCATTGCTGATGAGTTTCGATGCGGTGGCTGGCGAAGTGGAACGCGGCACGCTGCCACTGCTTCTCACCTATCCCGTCTCACGCCTGCAGATTCTGCTCGGCAAACTGCTGGCGCATCTCGCAATCCTCGGTCTTGCCGTGACGCTTGGCTACGGCGCGGCGGCGCTTGCAGCCGTCTGGTTCGATCCTGGAGCAACCGCGGGGCTTGGCGCCCTATGGCGACTGATCTGGTCTTCGGTGCTGCTGGGTGCGACCTTTCTTGGCACCGGCTATGCGCTTTCGGCTTTGGCGCGACGGCCGTCGGGGGCGGCGGGCTTGGCCATCGCGCTCTGGCTGGTGGCGGTGGTGCTCTACGACCTCGCCCTGTTGGCGTTAATCGTGACGGATGGAGGCGGTGCCTTCACCACACACGCATTGCCCGTTGCGCTGCTTGCCAACCCTGCCGACGCCTTTCGCGTCTTTAACCTCTCGGCCGCACAGGCCGCTTCTGCCGCAGGCGGACTGGGTGGCGCCGCCGGCACGATCCCGCTCTGGCAATCGGCAACCTCCCTTCTCGCCTGGCCACTCGCCGCCATAGCCCTTGCCGCCGCAGCCTTCCGAAAGGTGACCCCATGAGGACCCGACTTCGCTTCGTGCTCGTTGCGGCCGCTCTGGCGCTGCTTTCCGCCTGCAAGGAGGACGTCGCCCAAAGCATCGTGGCGCAGGACATGACGCCCGAGACCCTCGGTCATTACTGCCAGATGAACCTTCTGGAGCACCCCGGCCCGAAGGCCCAGATCTTTCTGGAAGGAAGCCCCGCGCCGCTCTTCTTCAGTCAGGTGCGCGATGCGATCGCCTATGCGCGTGGGCCGGAGCAAATTGCGCCGATCCTCGTCATCTATGTCAACGACATGGGGGCTGCGGGAGCAACGTGGGACCAGCCCGGTGACGGCAACTGGATCGCCGCCGACAAGGCGTTCTACGTGGTCGGCTCTGCCCGGCGAGGCGGCATGGGTGCGCCCGAAGCCGTGCCGTTTTCAAGCCGCGACGAGGCTGCGGCCTTCGTTCTTGCCGAGGGCGGCCAGGTGCTTGCGCTCGCCGATATTACCGATGCCATGGTTTTGACGCCGGTGGAGACCGGCTCGGAACCGCGAGCGGACGACGAAGACTATCTCGGCCGTCTGCGCGCATTGCCCCATCCAGCCGGAGGTTGACCCCATGCTGCTGACCCGACGCCGCTTGATTGCAATTTCTGCAGTTCTCGCAACGGCGCCCGCCATCGCCCACGCCAACGCGGCAACCCGCTTCTGGACAGGTCAGGCTCTTGGCGCGCGTGCCTCGATCCGGATTGCGCACCCCGAGGCCGAGACGATCGTCTCCAGGGTCATGGCGGAGATCGACCGTCTGGAAAACATCCTTAGCCTCTACCGTGCCAACAGCGCGCTTTGCCGGCTGAACCGCGACGGTCATCTTCAAGACCCGCCATTCGAGCTTTTGGAATGTCTGTCACTGGCCAACGCAGTCCACCTGGCAAGCGGCGGGCGCTTCGATCCGACGGTACAGCCGCTCTGGACGCTCTGGGCTCAATCGGCTGCAAACGGCACGCGACCCGGCCCGGCGGACGTTGATCGCGTGCGTGGCAACGTCGGCTGGGGCAAGGTCAAGCTCGATGCAGCAGCGATCACGTTGCATCCGGGCATGGCGCTGACGTTGAACGGCATCGGCCAGGGGTATGTCGCCGACCGCGTAGCAGCAATGCTTGAAGCTGAGGGACTGACGGACATTCTGATCGATACCGGCGAGTTCCGTGCGCTCGGGGGACGACCGGGCGGCGGCGGATGGCCCGTCCGACTGGAATCAGGCCAGCGCCTGCCGCTGCGCCAGCGGGCGGTCGCCACCTCCGCCCCTCTCGGCACGACTTTCGATCAAGCAGCCAGAGACGGACATATTCTCGACCCCCTGACCGGAATGCCCGCGCCAGCAAACTGGCGCTCTGTCTCGGTGTCGGCACCATCCGCTGCCATCGCCGACGCGCTGGCGACGGCCGCATGCCTGATGCCGGATGCCGGATCGATCGTTGCGATGAACGCGCGTTTTGACGGCGTCCGCCTGGAAGCTGTCTCCGTTTAAGGTGGGCGACCAAGGAACGTCATCGGGGCTTGAGAAGGGTCGGATCCGTCTCGGCCCCGATCGGCGAAAGGTAGGCGGCTGCGACCGCAGCGACGATCGCCTGTGATGGTGTTGGTGATCTTCCTGAGCGCGCCGAACGGGCAGTCCTTGCGGACTACCTCGCCTCCACTGGTCCTGTTCCGCGCCCATCGAGAAGCCAGGCGATGTTGACCTGCAGGATGCCGGCCATCATGTCGAGGCGGTTGGCCCTCGGTTCTGCGCGGTCATTTTCCCAGCTGATCCAGGTCTCTTCGGTAACACCCGCGATTGCCGATATCTCTTCGATCGAAAGCTTGATGGCATCGCGGGCAAGCGAAATGCGGCCACCGATCGTGTCGTCAGTGGCGTCGGCCGTGGCGCGGGGTGCAAGCATGTCGTTCATGATGTCGATGATCCTTCTGTCGGGAGGTACGCCCGCAACGAGATCGCGGGCGTCGGTTGTGGACGCGAGCGGCAGAGCTTAGCCACCGTCCTTGGCGAGCCAGGCTTTGATCTGGTCGGGATGATCCGCGATGTACTGGTCGACAGCCTTTTCGTAGGAGGTCTGCTGGGCGTTAAACATCGCGGCTTCGAGATCGGCGATCGGCAGCTTCATGCGAGATAGCAGGCCTGAGACTTCGGGGTTGTCCTTTTCGATGTCCTTGCGTGCCAGCACGTCCACACGTTCGGCCTTGCCGAGCGCGTTCTTCGGATCCGCTACATAGCGAAGCTCGTACTTGCCGAACATCCAATGCGGGCTCCAGGCCGTGGCGACAAACCAATCCTTCTTGCGCATCGCCCGGTCAATGGTCGTCAGCATGCCGGCCTCACTGGAGATCTGCAGCTTGTATCCGTCGAGCGCGTAGTTCTTGACTGCCTGCTCGGACAGACGCGTAAGGCCCGCGCCGGGATCGATGCCCTCGATCCTGCCCTTGAGCTTCTCCTTCACATCGTCCTTCTTGAGGTCGTCGATCGAGGCGATGGCGTCTTCGGGAATGTATTTCGGCACCACCCAGCCGAGTCTGGCGCCGTCGTAAACGGTCCCGAGGGTCGTTACCTTGTCCTTCACCTTGGCGAAGTAGTCGGCGTGGGTTTCCGGCAGCCAAGCCATCATCATGGCATCGAGGTCGCCGCGGCTGACACCCTGGTAAAGCGGAGCGATATCCGTTTGGACCAGTTCGACCTCCTGGCCGAGCTCGTCCTTGATCAGTTTTGCGGCGAGCTTGGTGACGAACTCGGCGTCCGACCAGGCGGCCCAGCCGATCCTGACGGGTGGCTTTTCCTCTGCGGCAGCCGCGCCAAACGTACCGGCGGCAATGCTGGCCGCAAGGCTGATGGTCGCAAGGGTCTTGAACATGGATGTTCCTTTCTTGAACGTTTGCAAGCGGCAGCGCGAACGCTGCCAGATGGATGGGAAAGTCCGCAGCGTCAGGCAGTGACGGGAGAGGTCCGGGGTTGTTCCTGTCGCCGGCGGAACAGGACGCGCCACGGGCTGGCGCGCTCCTTGCCGAAGCTCTGGGTGATCCGGTCGAGAATGACGGCGAGAATGACGACGGCGAGACCGCCTTCGAAACCGGTTCCGACGTCGAGACGCTGGATGCCGGTCAGGACCGTGTTGCCGATGCCGCCCGCACCGATCATCGAGGCGATCACCACCATGGAGAGAGAAAGCATGATCGTCTGGTTGATGCCGGCCATGATCGAAGGCATGGCGTTCGGCAGTTGCACCTTCACGAGCAGCTGCCAGGCGGTGCAGCCGAAGGCGTTGCCGGCCTCGATGAACTCGACATGCACCTGACGGATGCCGAGATTGGTGAGCCGCACGACCGGCGGCATCGAGAAGATCACCGTTGCGATCGTCCCGGGCACGGCGCCAAGGCCGAAGAACATCGCCGCCGGGATGAGGTAGACGAAGGCCGGCATGGTTTGCATGAGGTCCAGCATGGGCCGCACGGATGCCGCGACGCGATCGCTGCGCGCCATGGCGATGCCAAGCGGCAGGCCGATGAGCATGGCAACGAGCGTCGATGCGATGACGAGCGACAGGGTTTCCATCATCGCGGACCAAAGGCCCATGTGTTCGACCAGCATCAGTGAAAGGGCGGTAAAGACCGCAAAGCCGAAGCCGACGCGCCATAGCGACAAAAGCACGAAGATCGCGAGCCCGAGGGCCAAGGGGGCGGCGAGAAGTGCCGCCTGGATGCTGTTGGTCACGGTGCCGATGGCGGCAGCGATCAGATCGAGCAGCGGTGCGAAATTGTCGAGGATGTAGTTGACGGCGCTGTCGACGCCGTCACCGATATCGAAAGTCATGAATTGTCTCCGAAGGACTGGATCAGGCGGTGCGATCGAGCGTTTCGAGTAGCGCGGATTTGCTGATCGAGCCGAGGTAGCGGTTGGCTTCGTCGATGACAGGCATTGGGAACGCGCTTGCAGCCACCTTCCCAAGCACGTTGGACAAGCTTTCCGACGCCGGGATCGGCTCGATATCCGGCAGGAAGGCGCGCCGATAGGGGTCGGCGGCGCCGTCGCGGGCGGTTGCGATCAACGAAGACCGGCTGATCATGCCGTGATAGGTCTTGTCGCGGCCGAGAATGATGGCGACCTCGCGATCGTAGTGTTCCATGCGCTCAAGTGCAGCTGCGGCCGAAACACCCTGTCGCTCGATGATCGTTACCTGCGTCTTGCGGGCGACGTCGCCGGCGCGGAAGACCTGAGAGACATCGACATTGCGGAAGAACGACCGCACATAGTCGTTGGCGGGCTTCAATACGATTTCGTCCGGGGTGCCCACCTGCACGACCTCACCATTTTGCATGATGCAGATGCGGTCGCCGATCCGCATGGCTTCGTCGAGATCATGGCTGACAAACACGATGGTCCGACTGTGTTCGGCCTGAAGGCGGACAAGTTCGTCCTGCATCTCGGTGCGGATCAGCGGGTCAAGAGCAGAGAAGGCTTCGTCCATGAGGAGCACGGAGGGCTCGGCGGCGAGCGCTCGCGCAAGGCCGACGCGCTGCTTCATGCCACCGGAGAGCTGGTCGGGGCGGCTGTCGTCGTATCCTTCCAGCCCGACAGCGTGCAGAGCCGTTCGGGCGCGGGCCTTGCGCTCGGCCTCGCCGACGCCAGCGACCTCGAGGCCGAAGGCCGCGTTGTCGATAACGCTGCGGTTCGGCAGCAGCGCGAAGGACTGAAAGACCATGCTTATGTCGCGGCGGCGCAAGGCGATCAGTTCGCTGCGCGGCAAGCGTGCTACGTCTTTGCCATCGATCTCGATGGAACCGAAGGTCGGTTCGATCAGGCGGTTGAGGAGGCGCAGCATCGTCGACTTGCCGGAACCCGAAAGCCCCATGATCACGAAGATCTCGCCGGCCCGAATGTCGAAGGTCGCGTTGTTGACGCCGATGGTGCAACCCGTCTCGGCGTGGATCTGCGCCTTCGTGCTGCCGGCTTTAAGAAGGCTCAGCGCCTCGTCCGGCCGCTCGCCAAAAACCTTGAAAACGTTCTTGATACTGATCTTGACCGGTTGCTCGTCGGCCGAGCGGTCGCTCTCAGTTTGAAATGCCATATGTTCTGGGCCCGGCTCCGGAAGCGGGGCACTCTCCTTTGTGTTTGAAAGGCTGATGAAACGATCAGCGAAACGGAGAAGCGCACGACCAGAAAGGCCTGCGCAAATACGACATCATGTCGCAATCCGATTGTCTTTTGGCACACTCGTGCAGAAATGTCCACATTGTGAGAATAGAAAACTAAGTCGTGGCGGTATTTGTCGCAGAAAATGGAATGCTTTCGCGCATTCTGAATGCGGTTATTCGGTGGCGGATGTGCAGGCGCCCGAAGACGAAAACGCGTTCGCCGGAGAAGCGAACGCGCGCGGCAGGGCCGGTCACTATTTCTTCAGCTTGCCGTAATCGAATTTTGGTGCCTTGGAGAGGTCATCCTTGTTGGTGTCGACATAGGCCTTCCAAGTGCCGTTGTCGTTGGCAAGTGCAATTGACGCCGGGTCGATGACGACATAGCTCTCGCCCACGCCGAGGAAACCGCCGACGCTTGCGACGATGCCGATGACGGACTTGCCGTCGCCGATGACGACGTCGGAAATCTCGCCGATCGTCTCGTTCTGCTTGTTGTAGATATCGACGCCGATGAGCTGTGAATTGACGATATCGGTGTCTTTGATTTCCACATATTTCAGCGGCATCGTTGCGGTGGTGCCCATCGTGATGCCAGGGCCGACCAGCATCGCATCTGCGCCGTTTGCTGCGGGTTCTTGCGCGAAGGCAGCGCTGGAAACGAGGGCAAGGGAAAGCGCGGCGGCGGTCACATAATTCATGCATATCTCCTGTTCAGTCTCGCCACCGACCGGGGCGGTCGTGGCGGCTTCTAAACGGAGCCTGCTCAAAAAAGTTCCACGGAATCATTGGTATAAGCAATCTTGCGAAGTCTTTGATCTTTTCGCCTTCGTCCCCAATGCCTGCACAATCTCTACCGGAGACCCGCGACCGGGCGGTCGATCGCAGCTATCCCGCCTGAGGCGCTGGCACCGGCTGTTCGCACAGGCGCGAGGACCCCGCGGTAGCAACCAAAAATTTTCACTTAAAGCAATTTCACCCAGGGTTACTTGTAAACGATTGCTGGATGCGAAACCGCTCTTTGCGAACTGTTACCCGCTCGCCAGTTCCTCGACGCTGAGCGCGATCGTTCCGGTCACAGTCTGGAGAGGCTGCAGGCGGACGAGGCCGCCGTCGCGTTGATCGCGGTGCGCGTTCGGCCGATGGCTCATCGGCTCGAAGCAAAAGAAGCTGCTTGTCGCCGACGGCGAGTAGAGAACGAAGAACCGAAAATGCCCATCGGCCTCGAGCGAAGCGGCAAGCCCCGTTTCCGGCCATTCGATGCGGGCTCGTCCATCCCAGCCGTCGAAGGCATTGTTCAGCCAGTTCGGGGGCAAGGGGGAACCGGATGCAAAGTTCATGCTCTGAGGGATGGGGCCGGGGCGGTCTGGCAGATGACCTTCCCGTTCGCTCCAGTATCGGTCGGCACGGGCGATGAGGCGCGTTTCAGTCGTGCGCGGAAAGTATGGATGGAAGCCCAGTCCGTAGGGCAGGGCCTGGTCGGCGCGGTTGGTGATGGAGAGCGAGAGGATCAGGCGCGGTCCGTCGATGGCGATCGTCTCTATCGCTTCATAGGCAAAGGGTGTGGCAACGCTTGCCTCCTGGTCCAAGCGCATGGCGAGCGATTGCCGGTCGCGCTGCAGGATTGACCAGCGTCCAAGCCAGCCGTCTCCATGCAAAACGAGCGGATCGGTGGTGTTTCTTTCCAGCCTGTAGTCGCGACCGTCAAATTGGAAGCCATTGGCCTCAATGCGGTTGCCAAAGGGCACCAGCGGAAAGCAGGCCTCGGCGCCGAACACTTGCGAGGCAAGCCCCGGTGCCGACGTCGGCGCCAGTAAAGGAATACCGCGCCAGCGGGCCGACAGGATCGCGCCGCCAGGCGGGCTCACCTCGACAGTGAGCCCTTCTTCGTTTTCGAGGAGGACGATGTCTTCCGTCATGCCCTAACTTAACTGCGACGACCGGCGGCTGCCGACCGCAGATTGTCGAGCAGCACTGCGAGCAGAAGGATCAGGCCGCGCACGACATACTGGTAGAAGGCCTGGATGTTGAGCAGGTTCATGACGTTTTCGGCAATGCCCATGATGAGAACACCGACGATCACGCCGGTCATCGCCGCCCTGCCGCCGGCAAGCGAGACGCCGCCGAGCACGCAGGCCGAAATGACCGAGAGTTCGAGACCTGTTGCCGCATTCGGCTGGCCTGACGTGATGCGCGAGGCGAGCAGCACGCCGGCAACAGCGCAGACGAGGCCCTGCAGTGCGAAGATCCATATGCGCATGTTGGAGACATTGACGCCGGCGAGGCGTGAGGCTTCCGGGTTGCCGCCGATCGCGAGCGTGTTCTTGCCGAAGACAGTGCGGTTCAGCACGAAACCGAAGACGAGGAAGAAGCAACCCATCACCCAGATTGGCGTAGGGATGCCCAGGAACTTCGACAGTGCCAACTGATAGAAGCTCGGGTCGTTGATACCGACGGCGCGACCGTCAGACGCAATCAGCGCGAAACCGCGCACGATCTGCATGGTGGCAAGCGTCGTGATCAGCGCGTTGATGCGGAAATGCGCAATCACCACGCCGTTGACGAGGCCGACGAAGCCGCCGCACAGGAGTGCCGCAATCAGGCCGACGAGGATCGAGCCGGAGGCGTTCGATGCCATGACGGCGGCCATGCCCGAGAAGGCGACGGTGGAGCCGACCGAGAGGTCGAAGTCACGCGAGGCCAGGCAGAACATCATCGTGCAGGCGACGATGCCGATAGTGACGACCGACTGCAGCAGGCCGAGCATGTTGCGCTCAGTCAGAAAGTTCGGAACCGTCAGCGCCACGATGGCGAAGGCGACGGCGAAGATGACGACCAGACCCTGTTCGCCGAGAAGAAGTTTTTTCAAGGAAGTCATGACGGCTGAACCTGCTCGGTTGGAACATCGGGAAGGGCGGCGGCGAGGATGCGTCTTTCGTCGAAATCGGTGCGCGCGAAATCGGCGGCGATCCGGCCCTGGCACATGACGAGGATACGGTCGGTAATGCCCATCACCTCGGGCAATTCGCTGGAGATGACGACGATCGCCATGCCCTGACCGGCGAGTTCGTAGAGGATTTCGTAGATCTCCGACTTGGCGCCGACATCGATGCCGCGCGTCGGCTCATCGATGATCAGCACCTTCACGCCCTGTTCGGAGAGCCAGCGGCCAAGGATGACCTTCTGCTGGTTGCCGCCGGAGAGATTGATGATGTCCTGCTTGCGGGACGGCGTGCGCACCCGAAGTTTGGCGATGAAGCGGTCCGCCAGTTCCGCTTCCTTCTTGCGGTTGAGGATGCCGAAGGGCGAAAAGTGCCGGCGCGACGAAATCGCCATGTTTTCTTCGATGCTGCGCCCCTGAACGATGCCGTCGAACTTACGGTCCTCTGGGCACAGGACCATGCCGGCGCGGATCGATTGTGGCGGGTTGTCGGCCGGCACGATCGCGCCGTCGATCGTCACGGTTCCCTGGTGGCGTCTGTCTGCGCCATAGACCAGCCGGGTCATCTCGCTGCGGCCAGCGCCGATCAGGCCGAAAAAGCCAAGGATCTCGCCGCGCCGGACCGAGAAGCTCAAGGGTGTCTTCAGCTTCGGACCGCAGATCGCGTCGACGCGCAGACGTTCCGCGCCGAGATCGCGGCCCCGCCAGCCCCAGATGTTGGAGATCTCGCGTCCGACCATCTCGGCGATGATCTGGTCGCGCGTGACCTTGGAAATGTCAGGATGATGGGCGGCAAGCTTGCCGTCGCGCAGCACCGTCAGGCTGTCGCAAAGCCGGAAGATCTCGTCGAGCCGGTGGGAGACATAGAGGATCACGGTGCCATTCGAGCGCAAGCGTTCGATCAGGGCAAAGAGGATTTCGCTTTCGCGGGACGACAGCGACGAGGTCGGCTCGTCGAGCGCGATGACGCGCGCATCAAGCATGACGGCCTTGGCGATCTCGACCATCTGGCGCTCGCCGATCGAGAGCGAGGCGATCTTGGCGGACGGATCGACGTCAATGCCGATTTCCGCAAGCTTCTCGCCGACGACGCGAAGCAACTGGCGCCGATCGATGACCCCGCCCTTGCCGGGGAAGTGGCCGAGCCAGAGGTTTTCGGCGACCGTCAGTTCCGGAACGAGCTGCAGTTCCTGGTGAATGACGATAACACCGGCGCGAAACGCATCGCGCACGGAGCGATAGCCTTGTGCTTCGCCTTCAATACGGATCTCGCCGTTATCGGCGGACTGGTCGCCCGAGAGCAGGCGGATAAGCGTCGACTTGCCCGCGCCGTTCTCACCCATGAGGCCATGGACGGCGCCCTTGCGCACAGAAAACGAGACATCCGACAGCGCCTGGACGCCGGGATAGCCCTTGGAGATCGATTGGAATTCGAGGAAGTCTTGCATATGCGGCTCCGATACGGAACGCCAGGCAGCCGAGCCGCCGGGCCGATAGAGCGGGATGAGGAAAGTGTGCGCGGTTTTCCGCCCGCATCCCGCTCTAAACTACCAGAATCGATCACGTTGATTGTTTGGGTCGGTCCGACCCAAACAATCGTGATCTCGTGTCGCAAGCAGCGATTACTCGATGCCGAGATCCTTGCGTACGGCCTCGTAGTTGTCGCGCAGCGCAAGCTGGCCGGCGGTCAGGGTCAGCTTTTCCGGTTCCTTGCCGTTGGCGATCCACTCATACATGTTGAGTGCGGTCTCGTAGCCGTGGCGCTTCGGCGAGATGATGACGGTGCCGAAGAAGCCGGTTGCTGAAGGCTTCTTGAACTCGTTGATCGCCGAGTCCGCGCCGCCAATGCCGACGCCGATCATGCTGTCGGGAGCAATGCCGACCGTCTCGGTTGCGCGCACGGCGCCGAGTACCGCTTCGTCATTGAGACCGATCGCAACCCACTTCTTGATGCCGGCGTTCTTATTGAGCACGATCGTCGAGGCGTTAAGTGCTGCCTCCGTATCGGTCTTGGCCTGCGGCGCGTCGAAGATGTTAGCTTCCGGGAAGCCGTTGGCCTTGAGAACTGAAAGTGCGCCCTCAACGCGGTCGACCGCCGTCGGGAGCTGGTCGTAGGAAACGCGGATCGCGCCGACGTCCTTCATGTCCCAGCCACGCTTCTTGATTTCGTCGACCAGGGCTTGACCAACAGCTTCGCCGATTTTCGTCGCCGAAATGCCCATGTGGGGCACGTCTTCGATCGGGCTGCCGTCGGCGTTGACCAAACGGTCGTCGACCGTCATCAACTTGAGGTCGTTGGCGGCCGCTTTCGCGACGATGCCGGGGCCGAGCTTGACGTCAGGGGTGCAGACGATGAAGCCCTGCGCGCCCTGGGCGCCGAGATTGTCGATTGCCGACTGAACCTTCTCGCCGTCTTCCGCACCGATCTTGACCAGCGTGAAGCCCTTTTCCTTAGCGGCGACGTCGGCGAACTTCCATTCGTCCTGGAACCACGGCTCTTCCGGCTGCTTGACGATGAAGCCGATTTTGACGTCGGCAGCGAACGCCGAGGTTGCCGCAAACACGGCGACGGTACCAGCCAGAATGGCTGCCTTGATAAAGCGCATGATGTCTCTCCCTGGTGAACTGCCTCCTGCAGTGAGCATTTGTGTATGATGAATCATCATATTCGTCAATTGCCTTTGTATGATGAATGAGATAGTGATGTATAACGATAATGTGCTTCGCTGCGTTGTCGCCTCCAAGCGTCTGCGCTATGGAGCGACAGGGAGACGGGAGCGGGAGGAAAATGGCGGTGGAAGAGCAGGACTACAGCAACGGCGCGCAGGAGCGCGGCCAGCGTCGCCCTCGCGTTCAAAAGAATGTGACGCGCGCCATCGCCTCGGACATCTGCGCCGACGTCTTTCCGGTCGGCTCCTTCCTGCCGCGCGAAAACGACCTTTGCGAACGTTATGGCGTCAGCCGGACCGTCATCCGCGAAACCTTGAAGGTGCTGGAATCGAAGGGCATGGTCCGCGGCCGTTCCCGGGTGGGCACGATCGTCTGCAACAAGGACGAGTGGAACATCCTCGATTCCCAGGTGCTCGAATGGATCGGCGAGCGCATCTTTGAATTCGATCTTTTGAACTGCGTTCTGGAGGCGCGCCGCGCAATCGAGCCGGCGGCCGCAGAGTTTGCGGCCGAACGCGCGACCGTCCAGGAAATTGCCGACCTCGAGCGCGCCTGGCAGGCGATGCGTGACGGCGAGCGCGATGTCGTCGGCTTCACCGATGCCGACGTCGCCTTTCATTCCTGCCTGCTCAAGGCCAGCCATAACCAGGTATTCCTGCAACTCGTCGGCATCATCCAGGCGGCGCTGAAGTTCTCGCTGTATGCCTCCAATGAAGTTGCCGAACGTCGTGACGAAGCAATCGATATCCATGGCGAACTGGTCGAGGCACTGCGTCTGCGCGACAAGGCGAGGGCGCGCGACTGTTCCACGCGCATGCTGGATCTTGCCGCCCGCGACCTCAAGCTTGCCGTAGAACGTCACCGGCCCGCCCCGTCGGCGCGCTGAAACCCCTTCCCGGCGGCCGACGTCGTCGCCTTGTTTGACCCAGCGGATATCGCACCATGAAGATCACCAAGCTCACCACCTACATCGTTCCGCCGCGCTGGCTGTTTCTGAAGATCGAGACCGACGAGGGCATCGTCGGCTGGGGTGAGCCGGTTGTCGAAGGCCGCGCCCTGACCGTGGAAGCCGCCGTCAACGAGCTTGCGGACTATCTGATCGGCAAGGATCCGCTGCTGATTGAGGACCATTGGCAGGTGATGTATCGCGGCGGCTTCTACCGCGGCGGTGCGGTCCACATGTCGGCGATCGCTGGCATCGACCAGGCGCTCTGGGACATCAAGGGCAAGGCCTATGGCCAACCGGTGCATGCGCTGCTTGGCGGCCAGGTGCGCGACCGCATCAAGGTCTATTCCTGGATCGGCGGTGACCGTCCGTCCGATGTCGCCAAAAATGCCCGCGACGTCGTCGCTCGCGGCTTCAAGGCCATCAAGCTCAATGGCTGCGAGGAGATGCAGATCGTCGACACCTGGGAGAAGGTGGAAAAGGCGGTCGAAACCATTGCGACGATCCGCGAGGCGATCGGCCCGCATATCGGCATCGGCGTCGATTTCCACGGTCGCGTGCACCGGCCGATGGCGAAGGTCCTGGCGAAGGAACTTCAGCCCTTCAACCTGATGTTTATCGAAGAACCGGTGCTTTCGGAAAACCGCGAGGCGCTGAAGGAAATTGCCAACCATTGCTCGACGCCGATCGCGCTCGGTGAGCGGCTCTATTCGCGTTGGGACTTCAAGTCGGTGCTGGCCGACGGCTATGTCGATATCCTGCAGCCGGACCTGTCGCATGCCGGCGGCATCACCGAATGCCGCAAGATTGCTGCGATGGCGGAGGCCTACGACGTGGCGCTGGCACCGCATTGCCCGCTGGGACCGATTGCGCTTGCCGCCTGCCTTCAGGTCGATGCCGTCAGCTACAACGCCTTCATCCAGGAACAGAGCCTCGGCATCCACTACAACGAGGCCAACGACATTCTCGACTACATCTCCAACAAGGAGGTGTTCCACTACGCGGACGGCTTCGTGTCTATCCCGCAAGGCCCTGGCCTCGGCATCGAGGTGGATGAGCAATATGTCATCGAGCGCGCAAAGGAAGGCCATCGCTGGCGCAACCCGATCTGGCGCCACGCCGATGGCAGCGTAGCCGAGTGGTAGGGAGCGCGGATATGGCGGGTCGTCTTGAGGGAAAACGCGTCGTTGTCACCGGCGCAGCGCAAGGCATAGGCCTTGCCATCGCTGAAGCCTTCCTTGGCGAGGGGGCGGGCCTCTTCCTCATCGACCGTGATGGCGACCTCTTGGCGAGCGAAGCCGAGCGCCTGCGTATGTCGGGCGGGAAGGTCGGCTACGCCACGGCCGATATCACCGATGCCGATGCCATCGAGCAGGTCGTCGTTACCGCCGCCCGTCAGATCGGTCAGCCGAATGCGCTCGTCAACAATGCCGGCGTCAACGTCTTCTTCGAGCCGTTGAAACTCTCGGATGCCGATTGGCAGCGCTGCTTCGACATCAATCTCAAGGGTGCGTGGAATTGCAGCAAGGCTGTGCTGCCGGGCATGATCGAGGCGGGCGGCGGCGTCATCCTCAATATTGCCTCGACCCACGCCTTCACCATCATCCCGCACACCTTCCCCTATCCGGTCGCCAAACATGCGCTTCTCGGCATGACCAAGGCGCTGGGGCTCGAATATGCCGGGCAGGGCGTGCGCGTGAATGCGCTGGCGCCGGGTTATGTCCGCACGCAGAAGGCCGTGGAATACTGGAACAGTTTCCCCGATCCGGTCGCCGCCGAGGCCGATACTATGAAGCTCCATCCCGGTGGCCGCATCGCAACACCGGAGGAAATCGCCAAGGCTGCACTCTTCATGATCTCGGACGAATGCCCGTTCATGAACGCCACCTGCCTGACGGTCGATGGCGGTATGAGCGTGCTGCACCATCCCTGAAGGGCCACTTCGACAGCTCCCCTCCACTTTTTTCGACCTCCGGCCTCACCAGCCGGAGGTTTTTCTTTGCCTTCACGTCAGGCCGGTCATCGCTTGATTTGTTATAACTCCGATTATATGAGAAATGAAATGGGCGCGAGCGCTTGAGGTAATCGGGGAGGACACATGTCCAGGAAATTAAGATCGCAGCATTGGTTTGGCGGACTGGACAAGGACGCCTTCATTCATCGCAGCTGGATGAAGAACAACGGGTTGCCCGACGACGTCTTCGACGGGCGGCCGGTGATCGGCATCTGCAACACTTTCTCGGAGCTGACGCCCTGCAATGCGCATTTCCGCGGGCTGGTCGAACACATCAAGGCAGGCGTGCTCGAGGCCGGTGGCCTGCCGCTGGAGTTCCCGGTGTTTTCCTGCGGCGAGTCCAATCTGCGGCCGACTGCCATGCTCTTCCGCAACCTTGCCTCGATGGACGTAGAGGAGGCGATCCGTGGCAACCCTATCGACGGCGTCGTGCTCATGGCGGGCTGCGACAAGACCACGCCGTCGCTGGTGATGGGGGCCGCCTCCTGCGATCTTCCTTCGATTGTCATCTCCGGCGGGCCGATGTTGAACGGCCGCTTCAAGGGTCGCACGATCGGCTCAGGCACTGATGTCTGGAAGTTTTCCGAAGACGTGCGTGCCGGTGTCATGTCGCAACAGGATTTCATGGCGGCCGAAAGCGCCATGTCGCGCTCGCCAGGCCATTGCATGACGATGGGCACCGCCTCGACCATGGCGTCCATGGTTGAAGCGCTCGGGCTTGCGCTGCCCGGCAATGCCGCCTGTCCGGCGGTTGATGCGGGCCGCGCCCGGCTGGCGCGGCTAACCGGGCGGCGGATCGTCGAAATGGTTGCCGAGGACCTGCGCCTGTCGAAGATCCTGACCCGTGACGCCTTCGCCAATGCCATCCGCGTCAACGGTGCGATCGGCGGCTCCACCAACGCCGTTGTGCATCTCCTGGCAATCGCCGGGCGGATTGGCACGAAGCTCTCTCTCGACGACTGGGACCGGCTCGGCCGCGATATTCCGACCATCCTCAACCTCATGCCTTCGGGGCGCTATCTGATGGAGGATTTCCACTATGCCGGCGGGCTGCCCGCCGTCATGAAGGAGATTGCTGCGCTTCTGGAACTCAGTGCCCTGACGGTGACCGGCCAAAGCGTCGGCGCCAACATCGAGTCTGTCGAGAACTACAACGACGACGTCATCTTGCCGCTCGATCGGGCCCTGACCTCGAGTGGCGGCATCGCCGTGCTGCGCGGCAACCTTGCGCCTGACGGCGCGATCATCAAGCCTTCCGCGGCGACCCCGGCGCTGATGCAGCACCGCGGCCGCGCTGTCGTGTTCGAAACCATCGACCACTACAAGGCGCGGATCGATGACCCGGATCTTAACATCGACGAGACCTCGATCATGGTGCTGAAGAACTGCGGCCCGAAGGGCTATCCGGGCATGGCCGAGGTCGGCAACATGGCTCTCCCGCAGAAGCTCCTGAAAAAGGGCGTGCGCGACATGGTGAGGATCTCGGATGCCCGCATGTCGGGGACGGCCTTTGGCACCGTCGTCCTGCACACGGCACCCGAAGCTGCGGTTGGCGGCCCGCTGGCCCTGGTAAGGGATGGCGACTGGATTGAGCTCGACGTTGCCGGCCGCCGCCTCCACCTCGACGTGAGCGACGAGGAACTGGCGCGCCGAAAAACCGCCTGGACCGCGCCACCCCCGGAAATGGTGGGTGGTTATCAGGGCCTCTATGTCGAGCGCGTGATGCAGGCCGACACCGGCGCGGATCTCGATTTTCTTGTCGGCGGCCGCGGCCACGCAGTTCCGCGCGAAAGCCATTGAGGAGGCGACGGTGGACGACTTTCGTATCGAAAGCCTTCATGGCATCCACGCCATCCTCTACGCGCTTTTCGACAAGGACGAAAAGCTCGATCGTGCCGCCATGCGCCGCCAGACGGAGATCTGCCTGGCAAGCGGCGTGCACGGCATGGCAGGGCTTGGCCTTGCGACCGAGGCCTCCAAGCTCGACGAGGCCGAGCGCATGGCAATCATGGAGTGGCTGGTCGAGGATACGGCCGGGCAGGTGCCGGTCGCCCTGACGATCTTTGGCGCGTCGGTCGAGGAACAGGTGCGCCAGGCGCGCCATGCGGCACGGGCCGGCGCCGACTGGCTGATCCTCCAGCCGCCGATGGTCGGCCAGTTCTCGGCCGCCGAGTACATCCGCTTCTTCGGCCGCGTCGCCGATCAGACCGAGTTGCCGCTTGCCATTCAGAACGCCCCGGCCCTGATGGGACGAGGGCTGACGGCCGTCGATATTCGCGAGCTGGTGCGCCAGCACCCGAACATCCGGCTGGTCAAGGGCGAGGGGCCTGTCGTCGACATCGCCCATCTCATCGAGGTTACCGAGGGCCGGCTGCCGGTATTTAATGGTCGTGCGGGCCTCGAGCTGCTCGAGAACCTGCGCATCGGTTGCCACGGCCTGATCCTTGCGCCAGATTCGATCGACTATGCCGTGCGCGCCTACGAGTTCTTTTCAGACGGTTGGGACGAGCACGCGCAAGAGGCTTATCGGCGGATGCTGCCCGGCGTGGTCTTCACCATGCAGGGCATCGAGACGCTGCTTTGTTACGGGAAGCGCCTTTTCGGCGAACGGGCGGGCATAACCATCCACGACCGTGCGCCGGCCATGCGACCGACCGCGATTGGCATCGAGATGACCCGCCGCTACGCGGCCGCGATGGGTGGCTTTTCCTGATCGGGGCGACCGGCTATGAACGGGGCGGAGATGCAATGGAGAGAGTGGGCATGAAGGCAATCGCTCGGGAGGATCGCGGCCTGCCTGCTCGCATCGCAGGCGATATTGGCCGCCGCATCACGCTCGGCGAGCTGAAGGTGGGCGATACCCTGCCGAAGGAAGCCGACATGCTGACGACACTCGGTGTCAGCCGCACGACGCTGCGCGAAGCGCTGAAGATCCTGTCGACCAAGGGCTTCATTGAGGCAAAGCCCCGGCTCGGGACACGCGTGCGGGCGGCCGAACACTGGAACACCCTCGATCCCGTCGTGCTTTCGTGGCAAAGTGATGCGGAGGATCAGGCAACGCTTGCCGAAGAACTGTTCGAGCTCCGCCTGTCGATCGAACCGCTTGCTGCACGCCTTGCCGCCAGACGCGGATCTGCGGCCGAGCATGCAGAGATTCGGGCCGCTTTCGCACGAATGGCGGAAGGCGGCGCTCGTGTCGAAGACGCGATCGAGGCTGATATCGCCTTTCACCTCAACATCTTTCAATCCGCCCACAACCGCTTCCTCTTGCCGGTTGCTTCCGTCATTCGGGCAGCGCTCTCCATCAGCATCCCGAAGACGATGGCGGCTACAGGCGGTTTCGGCCAATCCCTGGCCCAGCATGAGGCGATCCTCGTCGCGATCGAAGAACGCGACGAGGACAAGGCATTCGAACGCGCTGCAGCGTTGATCGCGTCGACCTACAAGCGCAATTTCACCTCCTAGCCAGTTGTTCCGGAGATACCGCCCGCAACTTCGAGATCGTCACCGCGCCTCAGGCGGAGACCTGATCCAGGAAAATCAGGCGTAGCGGTTCTTCAAGGAGAGCATCGATTTCGGCCGCGAAGGCTTGAAAATGGGGTGTCGCGAAATGTGCGTCGAGCGCAAGCTGGTCGGCGAAAGCTTCGCGCATGTAAAAGGTACCGGGCTCATCGCGCAGCTCGAACAAGACATAGTCGAGGTTGCCGGGTTCTGCGCGCGTTGGAGCGATGAGACCAAGCAGGCCCTGCCGGAGGGCCTCGCGTTGGTGCGGTTTAGCCTTCAAAATCGCGATGGAGACTACCTTTTCTTTGGTCATGACGGTTCCTTTCGTCGGGCGCTGGTGCGAACGATCTCGGGGTGGTTCTGCGGGTTGGCGCGGTGTGAACGGGTTTGAAATGCCGTGGGCCATCGAGGTACATCCAGGGAGCCCTGATTGACCAAGAGTGACGATAGTGCCGAGCAGCCCGGTCCGATAATCCGTCACGGACAGAAATGTTATTTCGGAGTTGCCGAATAATCTGTGCTCGCGTTGCCGGGTACTCGGCCCCTGTTCCGGCGGCAGGCCGCTGCTGAGAGCAAATCCCCTAGCGTTCGACCGCCGACGTCACCCGCGTTTTCTATGATCGGATGGCGTCGAGGACGGTCTGTATCAGTCGGCCAGACGACACGTTGCGTGGCCTGAGCAAACCGATCTCACGGCTCGGCGCATTCGGTAGCGGTAGCCGGGCGACGCGCAGCTTGTCGAAGAGCGGCGAGCGCCAGTCGGGCATCAGCGACACGCCGAGCCCAGCCTCAACCATCATCGATATGGCTTCCAGTGAATCGAGCTCCAGCCACTCTCGAGGGAGAATTCGCTGGGTTTGAAGGTAGGTATCGGCCAGTCGGCCACCCCAGTTGCTTCTGTCGTATCGAATGAACGGTTGCTCGCGAAGCAGGCGGTCGACGGGGGTCTCTGAAAGGTCCGGGGGGGCCAGGAGTACGAACCGTTCCGACCGGATGAGGTCCCAGTTGAGCGTCTTTGGAATGGGGAAGGGCGGTTTGACAAGGATTGCCGCGTCGATCTTCTCTTCAGCGACACTGTTATAGAGTTCGGCCGACGTGCCCGGCAGCAGGAAGATGTCGATGCCCGGCGTCCTGTCGAAAACCCGCCGCAAGGCGTTCGGAAGCAGGCCGGTCAGAACCGTCGAGATGGCGCCCAGACGGAGCTCTCCGAATGCCTGGTCGTCGCGCGCCACGCCTTTCAGCTGCCTGACTTCGGCGAGAACGCGCCGGCTCTTTTCCAGGATGGCGACGCCCGCTTCGGTTGGCTTCACCCGCCGGCCTGATCGCGCAAGAAGAGGCAGTCCGATCTCGTCTTCCAACGCCTGGATCCGTTGCGCGACCGCCGCTGGCGTGACGCCCATGCGGCGTGATGCCTCGGCGAGCGAGCCATGCTGAACCACCGCCAGAAAGGTTTCGAGAAAGCGCGTTTCCATCGTTTATTTTTACTATCGTCTGAAGGGATAAAAAGGAAGGTGTTTCTTCCGTTTCCGCCTTGGCATAGTGCCGTCAAACAACAGGAGGAAGAGTTGGATCTTCAGTTGAACAACAAGACGGCGCTCGTATTCGGCGCCGGTGGTGGGCTTGGCGGCGCGATCGCCAGGTCGCTCGCGGCCGAAGGCGTTTCCGTCGTTGTCGCCGACATCCACGAGGAAAGCGCCACGGCGACTGCAGAGGCAATCAGCGGCGCAGGCGGCAAGGCCATTCCGCTCATTTGGGATATCGGCGACCTTTCCCTGATCGGTCAGAAGCTCGATGCCATAAAAGCTGCGTTCGGACCGGTCGACATCCTTGTCAACAACACCGGGGGGCCGCCCCCAACGCCCGCCGCCGGACAGTCGCCCGACGATTGGTCGAAATATTTCGACCTCATGGTTCGCTCGGTGATCGCGGTCACCGATGCCGTGCTTCCGGGTATGCGCGAGCGCCAATGGGGACGCATCATTACCTCGACGTCCTCCGGCGTCGTCGCGCCGATTGCAAATCTCGGGATATCGAACAGCCTGCGCCTGGCCTTGGTCGGCTGGTCGAAGACCCTGGCGCGTGAGGTTGGTCGCGACGGTATCACCGCAAACATCGTACTGCCGGGGCGTATTGCCACCGGTCGGATCGTCTTTCTGGACGAACAGAAGGCCAAGCGCGAGAACCGCCCCGTCGCCGATGTCACGGCTGAAAGCACCGGGTCGATCCCGGTCGGCCGCTACGGCGATCCGAAGGAATATGGCGACACCGTCAGCTTCCTTGCGAGCCCCCGCGCATCCTATATCACCGGCTCAGTCATCCGTGTCGATGGCGGGCTGATCAACAGCATCTGATGTGCGAGGTTTCTAATGACACTTGAGCCTCACGTCGTTGAAACCCTGAAGAGCGTCTCCACCGCGACGCTCACCACGGTTCTCCTGAAAAAAGGGCTTCGCAACACCTGGCTGCGCGGCACGAAACCACTGAAGCCCGGCCAGGGACGGGTTGTCGGCAAGGCCTTTACGCTGCGCTTCATTCCTGCCCGGGAAGACCTCGCCACGCCTGCGAGCTGGGCGTCGCCAATCTCCACGCGGGCGGCGATCGAAGCGATGCCAGAGGGCTGCGTCGCCGTCGCCGATGCAGTGGGCGTCAGTGATGCCGGCATCTTCGGCGACATCCTGTGTGCCCGCATGGCGAAACGCAAGGTTGCCGGCCTCGTTACCGACGGCGTGATGCGGGACGCCGAGGGGGTGCTGGCGAGCGGCATGAAGGTGTGGTGCAATGGTGTTGCGGCACCGCCTTCAGTCGCAGGCTTGACCTTCGTTGGATGGCAGGAGCCGATCAATTGCGGCGGCGTTGCTGTTCTGCCTGATGATATTGTCGTCGTCGACGACGACGGCGCAGTCCTGATCCCGGCCGCGCTTCTCGAAGAGGTGCTCGCTGAGGCACCCGAGCAGGAGCGTATGGAAGCCTGGATCATGACTGAAGTGGATCGGGGCGTGCCGCTTCCCGGTCTTTACCCGATGAACGCTGAAACGAAGGCCCGGTACGAGGCCTGGAAGGAAAGCCAGAAATGACGTTCAGCACGCAATCCAAGGGCGTCTACGCCATCGCGACGACACCGTTCTTCGAGGACGGCTCGATCGATTTCAATTCGATCGACAAGTTGACAGACTTTTATGAGGAGAGCGGTTGTACCGGCGTCACGATCCTTGGAATCATGGGCGAGGCCCCGAAGCTCGAACCGGAGGAAAGCAGAGCCATCGTCAAGCGGGTGGTCTCCCGGTCGAAGATTCCTGTCATCGTCGGGGTATCCGCTCCAGGTTTTGCCAGCATGCGCTCGCTGGCGCGTGACTCGATGGAGATGGGTGCTGCCGGCGTCATGATCGCTCCGCCACCTGCGCTGCGCACGGATGATCAGATCGTCAACTATTTCGCAGGTGCGGTGGAAGCGGTCGGCGAAGATGTGCCGTGGGTTTTGCAGGACTATCCGCTGACCCTCACGGTTGTCATGGCGCCTGGCGTCATCGCGAAGATCATCACCAACCATTCGTCCTGCCTGATGCTGAAGCACGAGGACTGGCCCGGTCTTGAGAAAATATCAAAGTTGCGCGCCATGCAGAAGGCGGGCGAACTTCGCGAATTTTCCATCCTGTGCGGCAATGGCGGCCTCTTCCTCGACTTCGAGCCGGAGCGCGGTGCCGATGGTGCCATGACCGGCTATGGCTTTCCGGACATGCTTACCGAACTGATGGAGCTTTCTGCGGCCGGGAAGAGGGATGAAGCGCACGATCTATTCGACGCGCACCTGCCGTTGATCCGTTACGAGCAGCAGCTCGGGATAGGCCTTGCCATTCGCAAGCACGTTCTGAAGCGTCGCGGCGTTATCGCCACCGACGCGCAACGCAAGCCAGCCCAGATGCTGACCCCGACAGCGCGGGCGGAAGTGGACTATCTGCTTGCCCGTCTCGCGAGATACGACAGGCGAGCTGCTTTCTAGGCCGCTTCTTCTCCCCGGGGCCCCCGTCCGTCTCTGATCTGAAGCGGCGGACGGGTTTTTAAAGGTCGTTCCCGTTCTGCGACTTGTCATTGCGGTCTGTGCTCGCGCTCGCGCGCCTGATACTCTGACCTTGCCGATTGTCGATACACCTGTTTCAGAACGAGGTTTGACGATGCAGGGCCAGGAAACTTTCCTTGAAAGAACGTTGCGTATCGGTGTGATCGTTGTGGTCGCGATCCTGCTTGCGGCGATCCAGTACGTGGTGTCTTCGCGAGGCCTCTATCCCGTTCTCTGAGAGAAAATCGCGACCTCCTGAGCTGGCGGCCTCGGCAATTATCCTTGCGGACTTGAGCTATCTATCGAAAAGCCCCGCCGCCCACGTCGACATGGATGCTGGACGCCGGGGCTTGCCTCACATTCAAGCGAGCGTGTAGGCCGTCTTGACGGTCGTGTAGAACTCGGCGGCGTAGCGCCCCTGCTCGCGCGAGCCATGGGACGAGCCCTTGCGGCCGCCGAAGGGCACGTGGAAATCGACGCCCGCCGTCGGCAGGTTGACCATCACCATGCCGGCTTCGGCATTGCGCTTGAAATGGGTCGCGTGCTTGAGGCTGGTGGTGGCAATCCCCGAGGACAGACCGAAGGGCGTGTCGTTGGCGACAGTGAGCGCCTCATCGTAGTCCTTGACGCGGATGACGGATGCGACCGGCCCGAAGATCTCTTCCCGAGAAATGCGCATGGCGTTCGTCGCTTCGGTAAACAGCGCCGGCTGCAGGTAGAAGCCGGGCGTGTCGCGCTTCAGAAGCTCGCCGCCGAAGGCAAGCTTTGCGCCTTCCTGTCGGCCGATGGCGATATAGTCGGTGTCCTGGTTGAGCTGGCTCTCATCGACCACCGGACCGATCTGGGTGCCGGCCTTCAAGGCGTCGTCGATCACAAGCCCCTTCATCCGTTCGCCCATGGCCGCCACGAAGCGATCATGAATGCCCTCGGTGACGATGAGGCGCGAAGATGCGGTGCAGCGCTGGCCGGTGGAGAAGAAGGCGGAGTTGACCGCCGCCTCGACCGCGACCGCAAGATCGGCGTCGTCAAGCACGACGAACGGGTTCTTGCCGCCCATCTCCAGCTGGTATTTGCGATTGTGTTCGACCGAGGCCAGCGCCACGCGTTTGCCCGTGCCGGTCGAGCCGGTGAAGGTGATGGCGTGAATGTCGGGACTGTCGAGCATCGCCTGGCCGACGACCGAGCCCTTGCCCATCACGAGGTTCAAGACGCCCTTCGGCAGGCCGGCGCGGTTAAGAATGTCGACGATGGCCCAGGAACTGCCGGGCACCAGTTCGGCCGGCTTGAAGACGACGGTGTTGCCGTAGCAGAGTGCCGGCGCGATCTTCCAGGCGGGAATGGCGATCGGGAAGTTCCAGGGCGTGATGATGCCGACGACACCGACCGGCTCGCGGGTGATCTCGACGCCGATATTGGGTCTTGCCGACGGCAGCACCTCGCCCGCCAACCGCAGGCACTCGCCGGCGAAGAAGTCGAAGATCTGGCCGGCGCGCACCGTCTCGCCGATGCCTTCGGCCAAGGTCTTGCCTTCCTCACGCGACAAGAGCTTCCCGAGTTCGTCCTTGCGCGCAAGGATCTCGTCGGCGGTCTTCCTGATGATCGCGTGGCGCTCGAGAATACCCGAGCGCGACCAGGCCGGAAACGCCGCCTTGGCGGCAGCGATCGCTGCGCGCGCATCCTCGGCTGACGCGCGGGCGTATTCGCCGACCACGTCGTTGGTATCGGACGGGTTGATGTTGCGGAACGCTTCGCTACCGGCGATCCATTCCCCATCGATCAGGTTTTTCTGCACCATATCTATCCTCCGCGGCGCTCACACTTTGATCATGTCTCTGCTTATCGGATGCGATGGATCCGGCAGAAAGAACAATCTTTCGACCCCGCCATTGCCAAAACGGCAAACCCAAATCGCGACCCGAGCGTTGCCGTATCGGCAATACCAACCGCTAAAAATTGTGCTTTATGAGATGCCAAATTCCATCATCATCGCTCCCATAACAAGCAAGGGGAACGATATGTCTCGTTTTATGATGAACCGCCGAGGTTTCCTTTCGAATGCGGCCGCAATGGGCGCGATTGCCGCAACCCATAGCCTCATCAATGTTTCACCAGGCCTTGCGGCCGATTCCGCGACGATACGCATGCAGCTCGGTTGGCTGCCATCGAACGGGCTTCTCGGAGAGCTCGTGGCCCGCAAGAAGGGTTACTACGCCGAGAAGAGCATAGAGCTCGAAATCGTGCCCGGCGGACCGAATGTCGATGGTGTTGCGGGTGTTGCCGTTGGCCAGTCGACCATCGGTCAGATTTCCTCCAGCCCGTCAGTCATGCTGGCTCGTTCGGCCGGCGCACCGATCAAGGCATTCGCCGCCGGCTACCAAAAACATCCCTTCGCCTATTTCTCTCGCAAGGCAAATCCGATCGCCAAGCCTCAGGACATGATTGGCAAGACGATCGCCGCGATCCCGACCTCGGTCATTCTTCTGCGCGCGCTTCTCGCCAAGAACGGCATATCGGAAGACCAGGTCAAGATCGTCAACATGGGCTCGGACATGAACCAGCTCGTGACCGGCCAGGCCGATGCGGTCTGTGGCTGGCTGACGAACGTCAACGCCCTGAAGGTGCTTGGGGATGACCGGGTCGATCTGACGCTCTGGGATGGCGGTATCCGGCTTTATGCCAACGTCTACTATACCACCGACGACCAGTTGCAAAATCACGCGGACCAGCTCGCAGCCTTCGTATCCGGTTCGGCGCGCGGGTGGGGTTATGCCCGCGACCATCAGGAAGAGGCCGTCGACATCCTGCTTGAATCCTACCCCAACCTCGACAAGGCGAGCGAGCTGGAGGCCATCGGACCGCTGATGAAGTTCGTGTTCAACGAAACCACCGCGAGCGAGGGTTGGGGAGGCATGGACCAGGCAAACTGGGCGGAGCAAATCAAGACCTATGCGGACCTCGGCCAGTTCACAGGTCCGGTTCCCAACGTCGACGACGTCTACACAATGGCAATCCTGGATGCGACGGCCGATGTCCGCAAGAGCGTAGGATAAGGCGATGTTGGAAACGCTTATCAGACCCGGCCAGGCTTCGCTCGGCAACGCCGCGGTGTCGGTGAAGAACCTTCACATTCGCTTTGGCGCGGATGATTCAGGCTTCACCGCACTCTCCGATGTCTCGGTCGAGATACCGGCCGGCTCGCTCGTGACCATGCTCGGCCCATCCGGCTGCGGCAAGTCGACTTTGCTGCGTACCGTCGCGGATCTCGTGCACATCACCGACGGTTCGGTGTCCGTCCATGGCCAGACACCGCGCAAGGCGCGCGAGGGGCGCGATTTCGCCTTCGTCTTCCAGGAAGCGACGCTGCTGCCGTGGCGCAATGTGATCGACAATGTGCGTCTCCCGCTGCTGGTGGGAAAACGCGAACCGGGCGCGACCTATGCCGATCCGGAAGAGCTTCTCGCCCTCGTGGGCTTGAAGGGGCGCGAGAAGGCGATGCCGCACGAATTGTCGGGCGGCCAGCGCCAGCGCGTGGCGATCGCCCGGGCACTGGTGACCCGCCCGCGTATTCTCTTGATGGACGAGCCTTTCGGCGCGCTCGACGAGATCACGCGCGACAAGCTGAACGAAGAACTGCTGCGCCTCTGGCAGGAAACCGGCACGACGATCCTCTTCGTCACCCATTCGATCCCCGAGGCCGTCTTCCTCGGTCAACATGTGCTGATGCTCGCCGCCCATCCCGGCCGCGTCAAAGAGTTCATGAAAGTCGACTTGCCCTACCCGCGAACTCTCGCGATGCGCGACACGGTCGAGTTCATCCAGGTGACCGCCCACCTGCGCAAACTTTTGGGAGAATGCTGATGGCGAATGCCCTTCCTTCACAGGCGGAAGGCCGCGCTTTGACCGACGGCAACCGGTTCCGGATACTCGATGGTCTTGCCGCTGCGATCCTGCGACATCTTCCGGCGACACTCGCGATCCTTGGCTGCATCCTTTTGTGGCAACTCGTCGTCTGGGGTTTTTCGGTGCCGACCTTCATGGCGCCCGGACCGGTCGACGTCATCAAGGCCTTCGGCGAAAACGCCGGCGTGCTCTGGACGAACTTCTGGCCGACGCTCATGGAGGCCGTTCTCGGTTTTATCTTCGGCAATGTCATCGCCGTCCTTCTGGCGGTCTGGTTCGTCTATAGCCCGCTCGCGGAACGCGCCTTCTATCCGATCGCCGTCATCATCAAGTCGATCCCGATCATCGCGCTTGCCCCGATCCTGGTGCTGCTTGTCGGCAACGGCATCGCGCCGAAGATCATCATCGCCGGCCTGATCTGCTTCTTCCCGACGCTGGTCAACATGGTGCAGGGACTGAAGTCGGCGAGCCCCGCAATGCTAGACCTGATGCGCATCCTGTCTGCCAGCAATTCCGAAATCTTCTGGAAGGTTCGCCTGCCGGGCTCGCTGCCCTTTCTCTTCGCCGCGCTGAAGATTGCGGCAACCAGCAGCGTGATGGGCGCGATCGTCGCCGAATGGATCGGCTCCAGCTACGGTCTCGGTGCGCTGATCATCGAGGCGACCTACAATTTCCGCTCGCCGCTGCTTTACGCGACGGTGGTGATTGCGGCCTCGCTTGCCGTGGTTCTCTTCTTTGCCGTCTCCTACGCGGAATCGAAGATCGTCCGCTGGAAACCGACGACGGACCACTGACCCCCAAACCCTTTGCTGCCGGACCTGGATAACCGGGTCCGGTCCACCGACGAAGTCACTGGCTGTGAGCTCCTCACATTTCGCCGGACACGTCCCCTATGGAGGAAACGACCATGGAAACAATCAGAGAACCCCTGCGCAATGCCCGGATCGTCGACCGCTCGGACGTCGTCGTCGTCGGCGGTGGACCGGCTGGGATCTCCGCCGCGGTTTCGGCGGCACGCACCGGAGCCAGCGTCACGCTTATCGAACGCTATCCCTATGTCGGTGGCCTTGCCGCAGGCGGTATGGTTCTGGTGCTCGACGACATGGTCAACGGCGTCGAAATCACCGTGCGTGGCATCTGCATGGAAATGATCGAACGGATGAAGACGCTCGGCCTTTGCGTCACGCCGACGGATGGCGACCGCCAGCTCGATATTCGCGATACGCCGGAGGCCTGGCAAAGATGGGCGCGCTGGGGCCTGTTCGACTTCCACACGCCGTCTGCGCCGCACCCGATCTGCTATGCGGCCGCCTTCGATCCGGACGCCTTCAAGCGCGTCTCCTATGACATCCTGCGCGAATCCGGCGTGAAGCTCAGGACCCATAGCTGGTTCTCCTCGGCGATCGTCGAGAACGGCACGATCAAGGGTGTGGTTTGCCAGACGAAATCCGGCCGCGAGGCCATCATGGGCGACGTCGTCATCGACGCCTCGGGCGACCTCGACGTTGCGGCCGATGCCGGCGCCCAGCATACGGACGGCAATTTCATCCTGACGACGGTTTCCCGCTGGGGGGGCATCGACACTGAAGCCGCCGAGCGCTTCGAATTTGAGGAACCCGAAAAGTTTAAGGCAATCGACCACGAGGCCAAGCGTCTGATTGGCGGTTGCTGGTCGTACTGGTGGCTGAAGACCCCGCTGCCGGGCGTCATCTGGCTCAACTGCCCGCACATGCCGAAGCTCTCTGGCCTCCGTGTCGAAGACTTAACCTATGCGGAACTCGAGGGCCGTGGCCGCATTGCCCGCCTGCTCGACTTCGCCCGCGCCAACCTGCCGGGCTTCGAAAATGCCCATGTGATCGACTTTGCGCCGCAGACGGGCGTGCGCCAGTCGCGACTGCTCCAGGGCGAATATGTCGTCACCAAGGGCGACGTGATGAACCGCCAGCACTTCACCGACACAGTGTGCCGTGGCCGCGACTACTACACGCCCTATAGGGCCATGCTGCCCAAAGAGGTCGATCAGTTGATCGTCGCAGGCCGGCATTATTCCGCGACCATTCAGGCGCAAAAATCGAGCCGCGAGATCCCGCCCTGCATGGCGATGGGCGAGGCGGCCGGTGTTGCCGCCACCGTCGCGCTCAATGCCGGCGTCAAGGTGCGAGACGCCGACGTCAAGGCGATCCAGAAGCAGCTGCGGGCGCAGGGTGCCGATCCCGGCGACGTACCATCCGAAAATGCAACCTATCTGGAGGCCGCAGAATGACGTCTCTTCCCCTCGACGGTATCCGCGTCGTCGACTTTACCCAGGTCATGCTTGGCCCGTGCTGCACGCAGATGCTGGCCGACTACGGCGCCGAGGTCATCAAGGTCGAAAAGGCCAAGATCGGCGACCTCTCGCGCTGGTCGCTGGGCTCCGACCCGGATGGCCTCAACAATCCGGTTTTCTCCTCGCTCAACCGCAACAAGAAGAGCCTTGCACTCGACCTCAAGCAGGACGAGGCGCGGGCAGCCGTCCGCGCGCTGATCGACACTGCCGACGTGGTCGTCAACAATTTCCGTCCTGACGTCATGGAGCGCATGGGTTTCGGCTATGAAGAGCTGAAGCGGACAAACCCACGGCTGATCTACGCCGTCGGCACGGGCTTCGGCCTTGAAGGCCCCTACCGGCACAAGGGCGGGCAGGACATCCTGGCGCAGGCGCTTTCGGGCGTCATGCGGCGCAAGTCCGACGCGAGCCATCCGCTGTCGATCTACGCGACGCCGCTTGCAGACTACTCGGCCGGCATGCACCTCGTGCAGGGCATTCTGCTTGCCTTGCTGCATCGCGAAAAGACCGGGCACGGCCAGCAAGTGGCGGTCAGCCTCTACAGTTCGATGCTCGCCATGCAGATGCAGGAAGGCACCACGCACATGATGCGGGAAAAGGACCTGAACTGGGGCGCCTTCCCGCTGACGGGCGTGTTCGAGACGACCGACGGCGCCATCGTCATGGTCGGTGCCTTCAAGCAGAATCCGCTGCGCGACATCTGCAATGCCCTTGAGATCGAGGACCTGTCCCTCCAGCCGCAATTTGTCGATTTCGACGCGCAGATGCAGCGCCGTCCGGATTTGCAGCAAATCTTCCGCGAGGCGTTCGCAAAAAACAGCAGCGCCCATTGGCTCGGCCGCTTGGAACAGGTGGACATTCTCTGCGCACCGGTACGCTCGCTTCCCGAAGCCCTTAACGACGAACAGACGACGATCAACGGCATGATCCTGGACGCGGGAGAGACGAAGGCCGGTCCGATCCGGCTGGTTGGTTCGCCGATCGACATGTCGGCGGCGACCGTGACGGTTCGCATCGCGCCGCCGACGCTCGGCGAGCACAATGACGAGATCCTTTCGGGACTTTCGGTTCGTCAGGGAGATGCGGCATGAGCGTCACTTTCGTGGTAGAGGATCGCGTCGCAAGCGTCACTCTCAACCGTCCCGAGCGGATGAACGCGGTGGATGCCGCAACCGAGCGCGAACTGGATGCGATCTGGGAGGAGATCGAAGCACGCGACGACATCAGCTGCGTCGTCTTGACGGGCGCCGGCGAACGGGCGTTCTGCGCCGGGGCGGATCTGAAGGGGGCTGAAAAGACCGGCCTTGATTACTGGACCGAAAACCGGCCGAACGGCTTTGGAGGACTGGCCTTTCGCCGCTCTCTGGATGTTCCCGTCATCGCGAGGGTCAATGGCTATGCGCTCGGTGGTGGATTCGAGATGGTTCTCGGCTGCGATATCGTCATAGCTTCGACGGAGGCGGCCTTCGGCCTGCCCGAGGCTCGCGTCGGGCGCCTGCCGCTCGATGGCGGCATGGTGCTTCTTCAGCGCAGGATCCCGCACAACCTTGCCATGGGTGTGCTGTTGACCGGTCGGCGGTTCTCGGCCGCCGAGATGCGCGCCTTTGGTATCGTCAACGAACTTGCCGAACCGGGCGAGCTCGACGCGGCCGTCTCCCGCTGGGTGAAGGAAATCGTCGCCTGTGCGCCGCTCTCGCTGCGCGCCATCAAGCAGACGGTCAATCGCACCGGACACCTGTCTCCGGCGGAAGCCCAGGGATTACGCACGCCCGCGCTTGTGAAGGCGCTGAACAGCGAGGATGCGCTGGAAGGTGTGCGCGCTTTTCAGGAGAAGCGCGCGCCCGTTTGGAGGGGACGGTGAGCGTGTTATAGGTCGGGGCCCAGGGGAGGAGGGGTCCAATCGAATGCACGCCAGCATCCTGAAATACTTCGTCTCGGTCGCGCGGTCCGGGTCCATTCGCAAGGCCTCCGAGGAGCTTCATGTCGCATCCTCGGCGGTCAGCCGGCAGATCAAGAAACTGGAGGACGAACTCGGGATCGCGCTCTTCGAGCGGCTTTCGAATGGCTTGAGGCTGACAGTTGCCGGGGAAAACGTGCTGCGCCACGCCCGGGTGACGCTGGAAAATTTCGAACTGCTGCGCAGCGACCTCGGCGCCCTGCAGGGGAAAAAGACCGGTCGGGTGCAGATGTCCTGCCTCGATAGCCTGGCGATCCAATTCCTGCCGGACATGGTCAACGCGTTCCACAGTATCCATCCCGGCGTGAGCTTTCACATCCACACCGCCGGCCACGGCAATATCAGCAGCCTGGTCGCCGAGGGCGATGTCGATATGGGCCTGACCTTCGATCTGGCCCGGCCTGACGATACCGAGATGCTCTTTCGCGTGCCGATGCCGCTGATGGCCTTCGTCGGACGGGAACATCCGCTGGCCAAACAGCGGCAGGTTTCGCTTGCCGAATGCGCCCAGTACGACCTTCTCCTGCAACTCGACACGCAACCGATCCGCTCGCTCATCGAAATCGAACTCTCGGTCTTCGAGCGGACCGGGCGGCCTTTTGTTCTCTCGAACAGCCAGATGATGCTCAAACCTTTCATCCTGTCCGGTCAGGGCGTGGCTTTCTTCACGCCGATCGGTTTCCTCGCCGAGATCAGATCGGGCGATCTCGTCGCCATACCGCTTTCCGGCTCGCGCCTTCAGAACCTGCATGTCGGGATTCTGGTGCAGCGACGCCGGCAGCGCACGCATGCGGCGGAAGCCGTCATCGAATTTGTCGGCGCGGAACTGCAGAGGTTCAGCGACCAGATCATGGAGGCGATCCATCCGTGAATACAGCATCCGTTCCCGGGCGACTTCTCTTGCGACCGGGCCACGAGGCCGCAGGGCGCACGCAAAATCTGTTGGATCATTTGCCTGAGGGCGCCTCATGGACGACGATCCCGGCCGGTGCTTTGCTTATGCCGCCGCCCGTCAACGCCCATGACCATGGTTATGGCATCCGCACGCTCGATTTTGGCAACGCGGACGATGCCCTGGAAGTGTGGATCCCGGGACTTCGGCTTCGACCGCGAACCGAGCCCTATCTGGAAGCGCTGGTGGCCTTCTCAAGGTTGGCGCAAACGGGCGTCGGCGCGACCATGCATTGCCATAATTCTTTGAACATCGACCGTCTCGTCGACGAGGCAGGCGCGGTCATGCGCGCGGCGTGCGACGCAGGCATTAGGCTTGCGCTTTCCTGCCCGCTTCTCGACAACGATCCGTGGGCCTATGACGGCGGGCCTCAGCGATTGCGGCCATATCTTGATCCGGCAGACTGGGACGATCTCAGCGGCTCGATCCCGAGCTATGCGTCGCCATCGGTGCAGATCTCGGCAGCCGACGCGGTCGCTGCGGCCAACACAAGTCCGTTGATCGATGTGCAGTATGGTCCGATCGGGCCGCAATGGTGTTCCAATACACTGCTCGAAGCGATCGCCGAGGCCTCTCACGCAACCGGCCGGCGCATTCACATGCATCTCCTTGAAAGCCCGAAGCAGAGGCAATGGCTGGATCGGCGCTTTCCGCAAGGGGTTGTCCGATACCTCGACGAGATCGGCTTCCTGTCGCCCCGCCTCGCCGTCGCCCACGGCGTCCAGCTGCGACCGGACGAGTTGGAGCTGCTGGCTGCGCGTGGCGTGCAGCTCGTTTCGAACCCGTCGGCGAATTTGCGCCTGCGTTCAGGCGTGGCGCCGGTCGCCACCATTCCGCCAAGCGGCCCCGCTTTCGCGTTCGGCCTCGACGGAACGGGCTTTGACGATGACCAGGATCTCTGGCGCGAATTGCGCCTTGCCCATCTGCTGCATGGCGGCCGCGACCTGACGCGAACCCTTACGGCGGGACGTGTCTTCGATGCCGCGATCCATGTCGGCGCCAAGGTGGTGAACGCCCCGGCGAACGAAGACCTGGTGCTCGTGGACTATGCTGCGCTGATTGCCGACAGCCTGATGGACGACCTGGATGAAGCGGAGGTGCTGCTTACCCGGATGACCGCCGCGCATGCAAAGGCGCTCTATGTCGGCGGACAGGAGATCCTGTGCGATGGACGGTTGACCCGGGTCGATTTCGAGGCTGCCCGGGCCGAACTCCTGCAGCAGGCGCGCGCTGACCTTCCGCGGCTGACCGCCGAGCGCGGACGCGTGACCAAACTGGCCGCGGCAACAAGGGCCTATTACGCCAGCTGGTGAGCGCGGCGACAAGGCGGTAGGCGTCACCCTCTGGTCTCCTATAGGGGGCGGACTTGCTAAGCGATCGCGGCTGCCTTCTCGAATGCGGCAACGAAAGGATGGTCCTGCGTCGTGGAGCACTCCTTGCTCCAGCCGCCGGGCGACCCCATCCCCGTGACATCGGACCCGAAGAACTCCTTGTTCACAGCGATGAAGTGGCGCTGGTTGTTTGGTATCTCCTGATCCCAGGCAATGGCATCGACGGGACAGATCGAAAGACAGAGCCCGCAATTTATGCATTCGTCGGGGTGGATGTAGAAGGTGCGGCCACCCTCGTAAATGCAGTCCACAGGGCAGGCGGCGGTGCAGTCGCCATCCTTCACGTCGATGCAGGGTTCGGTAATGACATAGGCCATCTTGCGGATCTCTGAAGAGTTGTTTGCACGGCCAATTATTCAGAGTTTCCCTTGCCGAAGAAGCACAGATATTCGCAAGGTCGATTGCCAAAAAGGCAACGTCCGGGGCCCGTTCTTTCGTGCTTGGGCCTGTCGCCATGGCGAAGTGCTGCACAAGCGCGAGCCGTGGAACGCGCGTGATCGCCCGAACGTAGAGAGAGCCGGCAATCCCGAATGCGAGCTCGGTTGAGAGGCGTCGGTGATCGCTGCGGCAGTTGTCGCGATCCGATCTCGTGGTGGCAACGGGACGAGAAGACAACAGGCCAACGATTCCCGGGCGCGTTGATTGCGGCTATCAAAACCGAGAGAAAAAACGGACGACCTACTTTGGATTTGCCGATTTTTGTCAATTTTCAATTGACATTTGCAGCTTTCATTAAAGTATCAGTGGCGATAACTTTACAGACGCGCTACAATGTCAAACATGAGTGGACAAAGCGAGACAAAGCTAAAGCAGCTTCTCCAAGCCGTGCCACCTGGATTCCTGGTGGACACTGCGTGGATGGCTCGTCACGCCATCTCGCGACAATCGGTTTCGGGCTACGTCAAACGCGGTTGGTTGGAACCAGCATTGACGGGCCTCTATCGACGTCCATTTTCGCCAGACACGAACCCGGATGCCGTTACGGGATGGAAGATCCCTTTGCTTTCGGCCGTATGGCTGATGCGGCACAAATTCCACGTTGGCGGGGCAAGTGCTCTCTCCCTGCGGGGCCACAGTCACTATCTCTCGCTCAGCGGCGAGTTCGTTCTTTGCCTCTACGGCTCCGACATTCCGTTGTGGCTGTCGAAACTGCATACCGATGCGCGGATCCTGACCAGAAGCGCCAATTTGTTTGGAGACGCGGCCCTCGGCGTTGAACATTCTGATTTCAATCTATCGGACGATGCCGACGGCGAGCTCGCCCTGAGCCCGTGGCGCTGGCCGATCCCGATGTCGTCTCCTGAACGCGCGATCATCGAAATGCTCGATGAGCTGCCAAAGAGCGAAAGCTTCCACACCGTCGACATGGCGTTCGAGAGCCTGGCCAATCTGCGCCCGAAGCTGCTGACAAGACTTCTGGCGGAGTGCCGAAGTGTAAAGACCAAGCGCCTCTTCTTCGTTTATGCAGACAAGCACGGGCACGCCTGGCGCAGGCACATCGACATGTCGGCGATCGATCTCGGCACGGGCGACCGAGCACTCACCCCAGGTGGTCGGCTTCACCCGGCTTACCGAATCACCATTCCAGACGAGCTGATGCCAAAGGAGACGCCCCGTGGCGCGTGAGCAATATATGCGGCAAGTGGAACTCCTGGTGAAGACCCTTCCTTTCATTGCACGTCAGGAAACCTTTGCCCTTAAAGGTGGCACGGCGATCAACCTCTTCTACCGCGACATGCCGCGACTATCAGTCGATATTGATCTGACCTATCTCCCGATCGAGGATCGCGAGACGACGCTGAAAGGTATCGACACCACACTCGAGCAAATCCGCGACGACCTACTGCGAAACCTCCGGGGTGTCACGGTGCAGAGGATAGCCGGCGGAGGCAACAACGACACGCGCGTCCTCGTCCGGCAAGGAGGCGCCGAAATCAAGATCGAGACCTCGCCGGTCGCCAGAGGGACGGTCCACCCGCCTGAACTACGACGCGTGAGCGAAGCGGTCGAAGACGAATTCGGCTTTGCGGAAATGCAGGTCGTTTCGTTCGAGGACCTTTTCGGCGGCAAGCTGCATGCAGCTGTCGACCGCCAGCATCCACGTGACTTGTTCGACGTGAAGCTGCTGTACGAGAATGAAGGTCTGACAGATGCGTTGTTTCACACGTTCCTCGTTTATGTCGCAAGCTCCGGCCGACCGCCGCACGAATTGGTGCGTCCCTCGCTCGTGAAGCTCGACGAGGCTTTCGTAAAAGAGTTCGAGGGCATGACATCGGAAGCAGTCAGCCTTAACGAGTTGGAAGGGGTGAGGAACCGATTGGCCGGCGATATTCTCGCAAGGCTGGATGAAAAGGCCATGCGGTTCCTTCTAACGCTCCATGACGGCGAGCCCGATTTCGACGCGATCGGCCTTCCACAGGCAGCGGAGCTTCCGGCTGTCCGCTGGAAGGTCCTCAACCTCGTAAAGCTGAAGGAACAGAACCCCGCGAAACACCTCGAACAGCGCCGTGAAATACAGGGCATTCTTTCTTAAATCTGGCTCAGCGGTTCTGGGTATCTCACATCGCCGACATGCCTCACATGCCCAAGCCCAGTCCCTTCTTCAGCCCGCACGTGAGTTCATAGGCCCGGCTCAACTCCGCCCAGTGTGTCCTATTGACAAGGCTGGCGACGTCCTTGATGCGGTCGACTACGGCCGGATCTTTCAACCCCAGACGATCGAGCTCCTTCTTGAAACTTCGCGGATCCGAACTGCCAAGACGTCGCTCAAGAGCGCGGGCCAGGGCCTTGGCCTCTTCCAGCACCTGGCGGCCTTCCGGCGTGCCGGAGAGCTCCGCGAGCAATGGTGGCGGCGGAGAGAGTTTTTTGCCGACACCACTTCATCCAGGATCAACAGGACGGACGTCTGCTCCGCCGATGGGGCTATCGAACCCCAGCATGCCCAATGCCGCCTCGCGCCTCTACTGAACGGCAATCCGGATCGGCTTGCGTCGCGGCTGGCGGCCGCTCAAGTGGATCGCCACGACCGACAGCCATCTTTGTGATCACGGCTGCTCGTACACCTGGCCGATACTCCTCATTTTTGCCTTTCCGTTTCCCGGGACCGGCCGCCCGACCCTGCAGTTGGCAGTTTCGCAATAGGGTCTGCTGGGCGGAACCGTTCGCTCGCTGCTGCGTTGGGACTAGCCTTTGACGGCCACAAAAGTCGGAGGCTCGGGTGATGGCCCCGCTTGTGCCGCGTCGTAAGGCGCGCCGTTCGTACAGCGCCAACGGGCGCTCGGGTCTCCCAGTAACAGGAGTGAAAATCATGTCGATGCCTTCCAAACTTTTCGCAACGGTGGCCCTTCCAGTCTTCGCCGCATCATTCGTGATACAGCCGGCGCTGGCCGAGAGCCTGAGGACGCCGTTCCAGGTCGCTCAGGAAGGCGTCGACCAGCAGTCACCCGAGGATTTGCTGCTGCTCAGGAAGCGCAAGAAGCAGCAGGACGCGGGGGAAGGGCAGGTAGAACAGCAGCAACCGCAGGCCGAGGAGCCGCAGCGCCAGGCAGAAGAGCCGTCTCGCAAGAAGCGCAAGCAACAGGCTGAAGAACAGCAGCCCGGTACCGAGGAAAGCGCGCCACGGAAGGCAGAAGAACAACAGGCGCCCGAACGCAAGAAGCGCAAGCAGCAGGCAGAAGAACAGCAACCCGCCATCGAGGAAGGCGCTCCGCGGCAGGCTGAAGAGCAACAGGCGCCTCAGCGCAAGAAGCGCAAGCAGCAGGCGGAAGAACAGCAACCCGCCATAGAAGAAGGCGCGCCGCGACAGGCTGAAGAGCAACAGGCGCCCGAGCGCAAGAAGCGCAAGCAGCAGGCAGAAGAACAGCAACCCGCCATAGAGGAAGGCGCTCCGCGGCAGGCTGAGGAACAACAAGCACCTGAACGCAAGAAGCGCAAAGAGCAGGCAGAAGGACAGCAACCCGCTATAGATGAGAGCACTCCGCAGAACGCTGGGGAAGCGCAGGTACCGGTGCCCAAGAAGCGCAAGCAGCAAGCTGAACGCCAGCAGCCGGAAGAGCAAAAGCCGGCGCCACAGACCGGTGAGAGTGAGCCGCAGCCCGTTCCAGGGTCTGAACAGCCCGCGACGGCCGAGCAGCGCCAGAGTGAGGAGCCTCTGGCCAAGCCTGCACCTGTTGTCGTCGACAAGCGCACGAAGGCAGACAAGCGAAAGATCGCCCAGGATCCGGCGGCGACCGACGAAACCGTTGTGCTTCCGGTCGATAACGGCGCGGCCGTGCTCGATAGTGACAAGGACGCCGACAAGTCCGGCGGCAACCAGGGGCGCGAGGCTCGGCGCAAGCAGCGCGAAGAATTGCGCGTCCAGGGGAAGAACATAGCGCCGCCGACAGATGACGCCGCGGCCCAGGCTGAAATCCCGGCCGACGTGCGGCAGGCGGCCCCGCAGAGGATCGAGGCCGGGATCAAGGAGGAAGGTCGACGCGTTGACGCGGCGCCAGCCTTCGCGGTTCCGGACACGACGAACATCGTCAACAAGACCGTCATCAACAATACGGTGATCAACAACAGGACTGTCAACAACACCACGAACAATGAGGTGACTGAGGTGCACGTGGTCGAGAGGCTCGACGATCGCGTCGTCCTTGGCGTCGGCGACCAGATCTTCGTGCGTGGTGATGATCGTCCGCGCCTGCGCCACGGCGCGCGGGAGGCGTACTACGACGAGCTTCCGCGCGGCCGCGTGCGTGAAACGATCGTGCGCCCGGGCGGCTACCGGATCGTCACCGTCTATAACCGTTACGGTGACGTCTTGCAGCGCTCGCGCGTCGACAGCGACGGCAACGAATATGTGTTGATGTACGCGCCGGACTATCAGGACGAAAGGCGCCCGGCGATCGTCGACGTCGGCTATGACCTGCCGCCGATGCGCCTGACGATCCCGGTCGATGACTACATCGTCGACTATTCGCAGGAGCCGGATCGAGATTACTACGCGTTTCTGTCCGAACCGCCGGTCGAGCGCGTGGAGCGTGTCTATTCCATCGATGAAGTCCGCAATTCGGCCCGTCTCCGTGACAAGGTCCGGCGCATCGATCTCGACACGATCCATTTCGAAACCGGCAGCGCCGAAGTGTCGATGTCACAGGCAAAGACGCTGCGAACGGTCGCCGACGCCATGCAGAAGGTGCTCGGCAAGGATCCCGGTGAAACCTTTTTCATCGAGGGGCACACGGACGCTGTCGGTTCCGACCGGTCGAACCTCGTCCTCTCCGACGAGCGTGCCGAGTCCGTCGCGGTCCTCCTGACGGAAGTCTACGGCATCCCGGCGGAGAACCTGGTGACGCAAGGCTACGGCGAGCGTTTCCTCAAGATCAGTACGCCCGAGCCGGAGGAAGAGAACCGCCGCGTGACCATCCGACGCGTGACGCCACTGGTACGCCCAGTCGCACAGCGATAACGCTCGCGGCGTCCAGCCACCATGCGTTCGCGACGGCGCCCGGGAAGCTCAGCGTTGTTCGGTCCTATGACGTGGCGCCCTTAGACGAGAGCGGCGAAAACCGTCGCAGTCCTCGTGATCGAGGCTTATGGCATCACGCCGGGAAACCTGCCGTTGCCAGGCTATGGCGAGCGCTTCCTGAAAATAGGCACACGGAAGCTCAAGGACGAGAACCGATGCCTAACATCGGCCGCGGCAGAGTGCGCCTAATTTGTAATTTCCTTCCAAAAAATGTTGACATTTCAATATAAAATGGACAATTGAAGATAACAACAAATCGTCTGGATTTTGAGATGCTCGTCATTGTCGCTGATGATCTGACCGGCGCTCTGGATGCCGCGGCGCCCTTTGCCGCGAGGGGCTTTTATGTCGAAGTCGCTTTGGCGCCCGAAGCGATCGATGATGTCCTGAAAACGGGGCCGGACGTGGTTTCGGTCAATCTCGGATCGCGAGAACACAGCCCCGCATCCGCCCGGCAACGAACAGTTGCCACGCTCGCTGCGCTGCCTTCGGGTTCGCGCATCTTCAAGAAGGTCGACTCCCGTCTTAAGGGCAACATCGTCGCCGAACTCGACGCAATGTCTTTCGGATCGGCGCTCGTGGCGCCCGCCATCCCGGCCTTCGGTCGGGTTGTCATGTCCGGCAGCGTGCAAGGCTTCGGAGTAGATGTGCCCATCTCCGTTGCCGAGAAGCTCGGCCGGCATGCGGCCAAGGCCATCATCCCGGACGTATCCACTGAAGCCGAGATGCGCGCCTTGCTTGAGAATGCGGAAAGAAGTGGTACGGATCTGCTGATTGGAGCGCGCGGTCTGGCCGAGGCGCTTGCCGAACGGATGAGTGGCGGTCAACAACCGCGGGCTGCCCAGGTGATTGCCGGTAGGGCTTTGTTCGTCATTGGGTCCCGAGACCCGATTACCCTTGCCCAGATCGACACGCTTCGCAACGACCTTGCCTTATCCTATTTGCCCGCGCCCAACGGGCGGCTTTCGGCCGCAGACGACACCGGCGGCGCAATCACGCTCGTTCAGGCGGTGCCGGGTGAAGGGGAGGTGACGCCGGAGGCCGTTTCCGAGGCGCTTGCCGAGAGCGTCTGTCCGGGCCTTGTCGAACGGGCAGGGACACTGCTTCTGTCTGGCGGTGCAACTGCAGAGGCAGTTTTGAGGAAAATGGGCATCCAGCGTTTTCGCCTGCTGGGCGAGTGCCTGCCCGGCCTGGGCTTGGCTGAGGTCGATGGACGTTGCATCATTGCCAAGTCCGGCGGATTCGGCGCGCCGGATACGCTTAAGGAAATCGCGGAGGCTGTCCTTCGCAAGATGGGATGACGGATGGGACTGGAGAACGGAACAGCACGCAAGAGCCTCGGCGATCTCGTCTTTGAGCGCATGCACCGTGCGATCAAGTCCGGCGCCTACAAGCCGGACGAGCGCTTGCCGACCGAGCACGAACTGGCAAGTGAATTCGAGGTTTCCCGTCCGATCATTCGAGAGGCGTTGCGCCGGCTGCGCGAGCAGGGTTTCATCTATTCACGCCGCGGCGCCGGCAGTTTCGTTCGTGCTGTCGGCATGCGTGAGCCGCTGGGCTTCGGACAACTGGAAAACGTCGCCGATCTTCTGAACTGCTACGAGTTCCGATTGACGGTCGAGCCGGCTGCCGCGCAGGCTGCTGCCGAGCGGCATGACGCGGCCAGCTTGTCCGCCATCCGCCAGGCGTTGGAACTGATGCGGGACGCCACCAACCGGCAATCGCACCGGGAGGATGCGGACTTCCAGTTTCATCTTGCGATCGCACGTGCGGCCCAGAACAGCTATTTTTTCACGGCAATGGAAGCGCTCAAGGATCACATCGCGGTCGGGATGCGGTTTCATGGCGCCTCGGTCAAACGGGAGACGACCGGGCTGACGCGCGTTTTCGGGGAGCACGAAGCGATCGCGGAAGCGATTGCCGCGCGTGAAGGCGTAAAGGCGAGACAACTCATGCATGACCACCTTTCCGGATCCCGCGAACGTCTGTTCCAAGCGACCAAGTAATCGACAAAGCAAAAACCCCGGCAGACGCCGGGGTTTTGTTTTTTGCATGGTCTATGGATCAAAAGGCTGCCTTGTAGACGGCAAGCACGTCCTCCACACTCATATCGCTCGGGTTGTTGTCCATGAGCCTTCGGTTGGCATGGGCCTCGCTTGCATAAAGCGGCAAGTCGTCGGCACTTGCGCCGTGAGCGGCAAGCGACATCTCGATGCCGAGATCACGGCAGAAGCCACGGGCAGCGCCCAGGAGTTCCTGGGAGGAGAGATTTTCGCCGAGACCAAGCGCCTTTGCGACTTCTGCCGTCTTGGCCGCGGCAACCGGTTGGTTGAAGGCGAGCACATGCGGAAAGATGATGGCGTTTGCCAATCCGTGGGGCAGGCGAAGCCGCGTTCCGAGCGGATAGGCGATGGCATGGCCAGCCGCGGTATTGACCGGCCCAAGGCAGATGCCGCCGTAGTAGGAAGCAAGCATCATCCCTTCTCGCGCCTCGGTATCGGCTCCATCCCTGACTGCGCGGGCGAGATGTTTGCCCACGAGCTTGAAGCCCATTCGGGCAAAGCCGTCGATCATCGGATGGGCGCGGCGATTGGTGAAGGCTTCCACGCAATGGGCCATGGCGTCGACGCCGGTGGCGGCGGTTACCGCCGGCGGCACGGAATAGGTGAGTTCCGGATCGAGAACAGCCAGGTCGGCAATCATGTGCGGGCTTTCGACCGCGATCTTGTTTCCCTTGACCGGGTCGGTGATGAGCGAGCGGATCCCGGCTTCCGAGCCGGTGCCGGCGGTCGTTGCGACCTGAGCCAGGCGCGTGTTGCGGCCGAGTACGCGGTTTGGCCCGGCGACATCGGCAAGCGTCTGCTCGGAGTTCCAAAGCACGGCGACAAGCTTGGCGACGTCGAGCACCGATCCGCCCCCAAGGCCGACGATGAGGTCCGGGCTGTTTTGGCGCGCGAAGTCGAGTGCGGCATCGAGCGTGTCGACATCGGGTTCGCCCGGGATGGCGTCGAACACCGCAACGCGGCCGGAAAGCTTCAGGCGGTCGACGAAGCCTGCGGTGATCGGCGTGGCGATGACGAGCACTGAACGGGCATCGGCCGCCCAGGCGCCGACCTCTGCGATTGTGCCGGCGCCGACGGCGAGGCGGCGCGGCTGATAAAGGGTGATGGGAGCGATGGTCATGGTGTCATCCTCGCTTGGCGTCGCCTGCCACCAACTTGCGGGCATAGGCGATGGCGGAGTTCATGTTGCCGTGGTTGGCGATCCCCTTGCCGGCGATGTCGAAGGCCGTGCCGTGATCGACCGAGGTTCGGTCGATCGGCAGGTCCACCGAGACGTTTACGGCGGTGTCGAAGGCGACGAGCTTCACGGGGATGTGCCCTTGGTCGTGATACTGCGCGACCACGAGGTCGAAGGCGCCCGAATAGGCGCGATGGAACACCGTATCTGCTGAAATCGGCCCGTAGGCATCGATGCCTTCCGCGCGTGCTTGCGCAACGGCCGGCACGATCTGGTCGTCATCCTCGGTGCCGAACAGGCCATTTTCGCCACAGTGGGGATTGATGCCGGCGACCGCGATTTTGGGCGCTACGTAGCCGATACGCTTCAAGTGAGCGTCGCCGGCGCGGATCGTGGCGAGCACCCGTTCGGTCGTCGAGCGTCGGATCGCCTCCTGCAGCGCCACGTGGGTGGAAACGTGGATGACCTTGAGGCGCTCGGAGGCAAGCAGCATGTAGGCGGCCTTGGAGCCCGTGAGGCTGCGCAGCATTCCGGTGTGGCCGTCATAGTGGTGACCAGCAAGGTTCAGCGCTTCCTTGTTGATGGGCGCCGTGACGATGCAACCGATCACACCGGCTTCTGCGTCGCGCACTGCCTTTTCGATGAAGCGAAAGGCCGCGTCGCCGGCGACAGGGCTCAGCTGTCCCCAGGCAAGCGGCGCACCTTCAATCGGCAGATCGACGACATGTCCGGTGAGATCAACCTCAAGGCCGAGAGCGGCGCGGGCCGCTTCGAGCGTCGCGAGATTGCCGTAGATCCGGACCGTATCGCGTTCTTGCGGCGACATGTCGGCCAGCGCGCGCACCGAAATCTCGGGGCCGACGCCGCACGGGTCGCCCATGGTTATGCCGATGATATTGCTCATGAAGGTCTCCGTTGGTCAGCGTGGTCCCAGCCAGGGGCCAGGCGGACATATTTGATGGTGCGCCGGTGGTAGGTGTAGGCAAGGTGCATGGCGCCGTCCGGCCCCTCCAGCAGCCAGGGATAGGACATCTCCTTGTTGCGGCCGTCGGTCGAGTCATTGGAAAGGCATGTCCCGGGGCCGTCCTCGATCAGCAGGCGCACGGGAAATGTCTTGCCGCCATCTTGAGAGAGGCAAAGAGAGACTGGCGCGCGCCGGACACCCCAGATCGGAACGCAACCGCCCGTGGGGTCGGCGTCCGGGCGGTTGTCGTCCTCGCCGAGCTCGTCATAAAGCGACGTGCGTCGTTCGGCGGTGTCGGCCGCGCTTACGGGGTTGCAGATCATCGCGATCCGGCCGTCTTTCAGACTGAGAGCGGCGATCGAGGAATTGTTGTTCGGGATGTCACTGGCCTCGGGCCTGGACCAGGAGCGGCCATCATCGAGGCTCTCGGTCCTGTAGACCCAGTCGGCCTGCCGCCGGCGGAAAAAGGCAGCAAGACGGCCTTCGCCAAGCGACACCGGCGACATGTGCACGCAGCCAATGGACTGATCCAGTTCTTCCAGTTGCCAGGTCTCGCCCTGATTAAGCGAAATGCCGACGGCTGCCGTATCATGGCTGCCGTTCCACTTCTGCCCGGGGCGCTGAACGCAGCGAAAGATCGGCAGCAGCCACGCGCCGTCACCGCGCACCACGAGCGGCGCGCGGATGAAGCAGCCACGGGGAAGGTCCAGGTAACGGCCTTCGCCGGTCGCTAGTACCAGCGGATCGGAAGCATCGCGGCGGACCTCAGCCATCCGGATCCGGCACTCGTCCTGATTGCCTGAGGGTTGGGAGGTGTGAAAGAGCCACAACCTGCCATCGGGCGCAGTGAAGAGCACCGGGTTTTGCTCCGAATGCGCGGCATCGAAGCTCAGGCGCTGCGGCGGTCCCCATTGCGTCGCCCCCTTGGGCAGCACCGAAGCAAAGATGGAAATGTCCGATTTGCCCTCGAGCGTGCCGCCGAACCAGGCACAGGCGAGCGCGCCGTCTGAAAGCAGATGCAGGAAGGCTGCATGGTTCTGGATCATCGGCGACGGCAACAGCGCTTCCATACGCTCGGGCGACACGGTTTGAAGCAGGCCATTCATGCTGCGGGCGATTTCTTCAGGGTCCATGAGTTCCTCCTGTGTGCTTCGAAAATCACCCAATTTTCAAAGTTGTCAAGTTTGATAAAGTTACAAATAGACATGTGCCCGTTTATTTGGACGCATAACGCACTGATTTTACTGAAATATTCATTGTGATTATTTCCATACAAAACTTACATCGCGAATTAATTTGACAAACTTTGGTGAAAGGTGGATGGTCTGAACAAGCCGGCAAGAGGATGCCGGGAGGAGGTCTGATGCTGGAAGCTAGCCCGAAGGGGGCTAAGATGGCGGTCATGTTCGCGGTTGGTGCAGCGATCCTTGCTGCCGCCGACGCGGTGATCGTGCGGGCGCTGAACGGCGCCGTGCATCCTTTCGTCATCGGCTTCTTCCGCGCTTTCTTCGGCGCGCTCATCCTTCTGCCTTTTGTTGCCCTGCGCCCATCGGTGCTCAAGTCGAGCCACCCCTTGCGTCAGCATGCGGTCCGTGCCGGCTTCAAGCTGCTCGCCATGGTCGCCTTCTTCGCTGCCTTCAGCTGGGGGCCGCTTGCTGACGTGACGGCCATCGCTTTCATGTCGCCGATCTTCCTTTTGCTCGGTGCCGCACTGGCGCTGGGCGAAAGGCCTGGCCCGGCTATGATCGGTGCGGTGGTGCTCGGTTTTGGCGGCGCGATGCTGATCATCGGCCCCTCGGGAACCGGCTTCAGTCTCGCCATCCTTCTCGCCCTCACTGGCGCGATGCTCCAGTCGACCATTCAGTTGATCCTGAAGTCCATGTCGAAGGGCGATAAGACCTCAACGCTGGTCGTCTGGAATCTCCTTTTGACCGTTCCGATCGCGCTTCTTTTCGCCTTGCCGTTCTGGACCATGCCTGGGGCGAGGGAGATGACGCTTCTGGCGCTGCAGGGTGTCGTGGGAACTGCCTGCATGGGTATGATGACCCATGCTTTTTCACTCGCGCCCGCCACGATCGTCGCGCCGGTCGATTTTTTGCGCTTGCCGCTCGTGGCGCTCGGCGGCTTCGCGCTTTTTGGCGAACAGATCGCCCTCACCACCCTTTGCGGCGGCGGGCTCATCGGTTGCGCGGCGCTAATTGCCGCGCGATCCGGAAAAGCAACATCCAGCTGAACGAATTTCACTAGGGAGGAAATGCCGTGAAGAAATTATTTGTCTTGAGTGCACTCATGTTGAGTTCGGCCCTGTCGCCCGCATTCGCCGGGTCCGGCCCCATTAAGATCGTGCTGGCCGAGGAGGCCGACCTGCTGGAGCCCTGCATGGCCACGCGCTCGAACATCGGCCGCGTCATCATGCAGAACGTCAGCGAAACGCTGACCGAACTCGACGTTCGCAGTGACAAGGGCGTCATGCCGCGCCTGGCCGAAAAATGGGAGCAGAACGAAGACAGCAGCTGGCGCTTCCACCTGCGCAAGGGCGTCAAGTTCTCCGACGGCACGACCTTTGACGCCAAGGACGTCAAGCACAGCTTCGATCGCATCATGAGCGACAAGAACACCTGTGAATCGCGCCGCTACTTCGGCGGCATCACCGTGACCCCGACGGTCGTCGACGACTACACCATCGATTTCAAGGCCGATCCGGTTCAGCCGATCCTGCCGCTGCTGATGTCTCTCGTCACGATCGTACCGGAGGAAACGCCGCTTGAGTTCGTGCGCGAACCGGTCGGCACCGGTCCGTACAAGCTGACCAACTGGACGCCGGGCCAGCAGATCGTGCTGACCAGCCGTGACGACTATTGGGGCGCAAAGCCCGAAGTGACGGAAGCCACCTATCTGTTCCGCGCCGACCCGTCGGTGCGCGCAGCCATGGTGCAGACCGGCGAAGCCGACCTTTCGCCGTCGATCTCGCAGCTCGATGCCACGAACCCGGCAACGGACTTTTCCTACCTCGACAGCGAAACCGTCTACCTGCGCATCGATCACAACATCGAACCGCTGAACGACGTTCGTGTCCGCCGCGCGCTCAACGTCGCCATCGACCGCCAGGCCTTCCTCGGTACCCTGGTTCCCGAAAGTGCATTGCTCGCCACCGCGATCGTGCCGCCACCGACGCTTGGCTGGAACCCCGACGTAAAGGTCTTCCCCTACGATCCGGAAGGGGCAAAGAAGCTGCTTGAGGAAGCCAAGGCCGATGGCGTCAAAGTCGACACGCCCATCACCATCATCGCCCGTTCTGCAAACTTTCCGAACGTGACCGAGATCATGGAGGCCATTCAGGCGCAGCTTGAGGAAGTCGGCTTCAAGGTCGAGCTGAAATTCGTCGAGGTCGCCGAGCACGAGCAGTACTATTCCAAGCCCTTCAAGGAAGGTCGCGGCCCGCAGATCGTTGCCGCCATGCACGACAATTCCAAGGGCGATCCGTCGTTCTCGATGTTCTTCAAATACGCAACCGAAGGCACCCAGTCCGGCTTCTCCGATCCGAAGGTCGATGACCTGATCAAGCGCGCGTCGGCTGCCGTCGGCGACGAGCGTGCCAAGCTCTGGTCGGAACTGATCGCCTATGTGCATGACGATGTCGTTGCCGACGTCCTGCTCTTCCACATGGTAGGCTTCTCCCGCGTTTCCGAGCGGCTCGAATTCAAGCCGACGATGGCGACCAACGGGACGCTGCAGCTCTCGGAGATCAAGATCAAGTAATCTGCCCTGGCGAACGACAGGTTCGCCAGTCACAACAGCAATCAAGGCGGTGGGCTGATCCCGCCGCCGGATTTCTTCGAGGGCGCCATGCTGAAATTCGTTCGAAAACGCGCCGTGGCCAGTCTGATCTCGCTCGTCGGGCTGCTCGTCATGGTCTTCTTCCTGTCGCGGTTGACAGGTGATCCGGCCGCCTTGTTCCTGCCGGTCGAAGCCTCCGCAGAGATGAAGGCGCAATTCCGCGAGCTGCATGGCTTGAACGATCCAATGCTGGTGCAGTTCGGACGCTATGTCAGCGACGTCGTCACCGGCGATTTTGGCGAATCCCTGCGCAAGGCGCGTCCTGCTCTGGACGTGGTGCTTGAGGCCTTCACCTGGACGCTCTGGCTCGCAGTCATCACCATGACGCTGGTCGCTGGTGCTGCGATCGTCGTCGGTTCGCTTGCCGCCTTCCGCGCTGGAGGCTTCTTCGATCGGCTCTCCTCGCTGATCTCGCTGGTCGGCGCTTCCGTTCCCGATTTCTGGATCGCCATCGTCGCGATCGTCGTCTTTTCGGTAAACCTCGCCTGGCTACCGACTTCGGGCACGGGGTCGCTGCTTCATTGGATCCTGCCGATCTCGGTTCTGTTCATCCGGCCTTTCGGCATCATCGTCCAGGTGGTGCGCGGCTCGATGATCGGGGCGCTTTCTTCGGCCTATGTGAAGACGGCGCGCGCCAAGGGCGTCAAATCCGGGCCGATCATCTTCGTGCATGCGCTGCGCAACGCCATGCTGCCGGTCATCACCGTCATTGGCGACCAGGCCGCGAGCCTTTTGAACGGCGCGGTAATCGTCGAGACGATCTTCGGGTTTCCGGGCGTCGGCAAGCTGATGATCGATTCCATCTTGCAGCGCGATTTCAACGTCGTGCTCGCCGCCATCCTCGTCACGGCGCTGGCGATCTTCCTCATGAACCTGCTGATCGATCTGGCCTACGCGCTGCTCGATCCGCGCATCCGGCACTGAGGAGGGGACCATGACCCTGCAGACCGCCGATACCGTTGTTACCGAAGAACCGCGCTTTGCCACCCGCATGTTTCGCATGCTGCTTGCCGACAAATTCGCGCTTTGCGCCGCGATCTTCCTGCTTTTCGTTCTCATCATCGCAATCATCGGGCCGACCTGGCTCGGCGATCTCGCGACCAAACAGAACCTTAGAGGCCGCAACGCCGTGCCTTTCGACTGGGAGCGCGGCTGGGTCTGGTGGATGGGGGCCGATGCCCTCGGGCGGCCGCTGCTTGCCCGCATCATCGTTGCCACCCAGAACACGCTGATGGTGGCCGCCGGTGCCGTCGCGCTTTCAGCAACCGTCGGCACCTTCCTCGGCCTTGTCGCCGGCTTTTCCTCGCCGCGCGTCAATCAGATCATCATGCGGCTCGCGGACGTGATCATGTCCTTTCCGTCGCTGCTGATCGCAGTCATCGTTCTCTATATTCTCGGCTCGTCGATCCTGAACCTCATGCTGGTGCTGGCGATCACACGCATCCCGGTTTACCTGCGAACCACACGCGCCGAAGTGCTGGAAATCCGTGAACGCATGTTCGTGCAGGCCGCGCGCGTGATGGGCGCATCAAGCAAGCGCATCCTGTTCCGCCACATTCTGCCTGTCGTGCTGCCGACGCTGACGACGCTTGCGACGCTCGACTTCGCCTATGTGATGCTGGCCGAAAGCGCGCTTTCGTTCCTCGGTATCGGCATCCAGCCGCCGGAAATCACCTGGGGCCTGATGATCTCGCAGGGACGTCAGTACCTCACCAACGCATGGTGGCTTTCGTTCTGGCCCGGCCTTGCGATCATCCTTACCACACTGTCGCTAAACCTCTTATCGAACTGGCTGCGCATCGCGCTCGACCCAGTGCAGCGCTGGCGTCTTGAAATGAAAGGTCGCAAGAATGGCTGACCATCTCCTGGAAGTTCGCGACCTGTCGGTCGAATTCCACACCGCAGTCGGCGTCGTGAAAGCGGTCCGCAATATCTCCTACCATCTCGACCGTGGCGAGACGCTCGCAATCCTTGGCGAGAGCGGATCCGGCAAGTCGGTCTCCTCCTCGGCGATCATGAACCTGATCGACATGCCGCCGGGACGCATCAGCTCGGGCGAGATCCTGCTCGACGGCGTCGACCTGCTGACAATGCCGGCGCAGGAAAGGCGAAAGGTCAACGGGCGCCGTATCGCCATGATCTTCCAGGACCCGCTGAGCCATCTCAACCCGGTCTATACCGTGGGCTGGCAGATCCGCGAGGCGCTCACCACCCACGGGACCGACGCCGCGAAAGCCGCTTCCGAGGCGTTGCGGCTGTTGACCCGGGTCGGCATCCCCGACCCGGAGCGCTCGCTCGACAAATATCCGCACGAATTCTCCGGCGGCCAGCGCCAGCGCGTCATGATTGCGATGGCATTGGCACTCAGGCCAGATCTCCTGATCGCCGATGAGCCGACGACGGCGCTCGACGTCACCGTGCAGGCCGAAGTGCTCGCGCTGCTTGAGGAATTGCAGCGAGAGACCGGCATGGCGGTCCTCATCATCACCCACGACCTCGGCGTGGTCGCGGAGATCGCCGATCGCGTGGTGGTGATGGAAAAAGGCGTCCTGGTCGAAGCCGGCACGGTGCGCGAGGTCTACAAGAACCCGCAGCATCCCTATACCAAGAAGCTGATTGCCGCCGCTCCAGGCAAGGGCGAGATGCATGTGCCAGCCGCTCGCGCCGAACCCGTTCTTTCAGTTCGCGACGTGCGCAAACGCTATGGCTCCTTCGAGGCGCTTAAGGGCCTGTCCTTCGACCTCATGCCCGGCGAGACCATGGCCGTCGTCGGCGAGAGCGGGTCAGGCAAGTCGACGCTGGCGCGCATCCTGCTTCGCCTCGACGAACCGGATAGTGGCAGCGCCTTGTGGAAGGGCCGCGACCTCTTCACGATGTCGCCCACGGAACTCTACAAGCTGCGCCGCGACCTGCAGATGGTCTTCCAGGACCCGACGCAGTCGCTCAATCCGCGTATGACCGTTTACCAGCTCATTTCCGAGGCCTGGGTCATTCATTCGGATATCTTGCCCAAGGCGAAATGGCGCGAGCGGGTGGCTGATCTTCTTGTGCAGGTCGGTCTCGGCCCGGAGCACATGGGCCGCTACCCACATCAGTTTTCCGGCGGCCAGCGCCAACGCATCGCAATTGCCCGCGCACTCGCACTCGAGCCGCAGCTGATCATCTGCGACGAGGCGGTCTCGGCGCTTGACGTTTCGGTGCAGGCGCAGGTGATCGCGCTGCTCGACCGGCTGCGCAAGGAAATGGGTATCGCCTTTATCTTCATCGCCCACGATCTGCCGGTGGTGCGCGACTTTGCCGACCACGTCATGGTCATGCAGAAGGGCAACATCGTCGAGCTTGGCACGGTGCGCGAGGTGTTCGACGCGCCGCAGCAAGACTATACGCGTGCGCTGCTTGCAGCCGGCCTCGACCCCGATCCCGACGTCCAGGCCGCTCATCGCGCCGCCCGTCTTCAGCGCGCGTCCTGAGGCGCCGTCCATTGAGAGGAAAATCCGCATGACCAAGCAAGCCTTCGTCGCCCTCGTGACCTGCTTCAACGACGACGAGACCATTAACTACCAGGCGACGCGCGCCCAGGTCCGCCGACAGGTCGCAGCCGGCAACAACGTCATGTGCGCCGGAACCAACGGTGACTTCACCGCGCTGACATACGAGGAAAAGGTGCGCCTGACGGAGGAGGTGGTCGACGAGGTCGGCGGCCGCGTCAAGGTGATCGTCAATGCCGGCATGCCGGCCACCTTCGAGACGGTAAAGCTCGCCCGAGAATTCGACCGGATCGGCGTCGACGGGATCGCAGTGATCACGCCGTTCTTCATTGCCTGCACCCAGGATGGCCTTGTCCGTCATTTCTCGACCGTCGCCGATGCCGTGAAGACGCCAGTCTACCTCTATGACATACCCGCCCGTACGCAGAACCATATCGAGCCCGACACGGCGCGCGCCCTTGCCGGCCACGGCAACATTGCCGGCATCAAGGATTCCGGCGGCGCGAAAGAAACTTTGGAAGCCTATCTGCAGATTGCCAACGAGGTCGATGGTTTCGAAGTCTACTCCGGCCCCGATCATCTCGTGCTCTGGGCACTGCAGAATGGTGCGGCTGGCTGCATCTCGGGCCTCGGCAACGCCATGCCGGATGTGCTTGCAGGTATCTTGAAGGCCTTCAATGCCGGCGACATTGTCGAAGCGCAGAAGCAGCAGGCAACCTTTGCTGCCTTTCGGACCGACCTCTATGCACTCGGCTTTGCTCCGGCGATGGTCAAGCGCGCCCTCTACCTGCAGGATGCATCTGTCGGCGCAAGCCGACAGCCAGCACTTCTGCCAAACAAGGCACAGGACGAACAGATCGCTGAAATCCTTGAACGCTACCGCCTTCTCCAGCGGCTCTAAGACACGCAGGCGAATTTGGCCGGCACCGATCACTCAGGTCGCCAGCCCGATCAAGGCCGCCACTTGGCGATATCGGGCGATGACGTCGGGTGTGAAGTGGAAGGCGTCGAGGAAATTGTCCGTCCGGTAATCCGGCTTCTGCAGGCGGATGCGGGCCGCGTAGCTGCGAGCCTCGCTGAGGCGTCCGGCGAGCGCAAGACAATGGGCTGCGATCGCGAGGATGTGCACATGCGCGTTCGGACGGGCTGCCGCCTTGATCGCCCAGTCTGCAGCCTCCTCGAAGGCGCCGAGCCGGATGAGGGCAATCGCGCGGGTGCCGAGCATGCCGAACAGCAGCGGGTCGTAGGGGCTCAAAAGCCGCGAGTAATCGGATGCGGTGATCGCCGCTGCGGGGTCGCCGGACTGCGCGTGCACGAAGGAGAGCGCATAGTGCCCGAGGGCGAAATTGGGGCTGAGAAGGACCGAGTGCTCCAGTGCGCGCACCGCCTGGTCGTGGTCTCCGGTCAGCCAGAGGGCACGCCCCATCGACCAGTGCGCGGCGGGGTTCTGATCGTCAACCAAGAGGCTCTGCCCGGCGGCCTTGAGCGCGTCCCGGGTCTCGCCGTCGCGGTCGCCCCAGCGCTGGAATGCCCTTTGCCAGTGGGTGAAGGACAGCCCTGCATGGGCGCGTGAGAAGGTTGGATCGAGGCGTGTCGAAAGGCGGAAGAACTCGGCGGCGCGCTCGTTTTCCTCGGCGGTGAAGCGAAACATGTGCCAGAGGCCGCGATGATAGGCCTCCCAGGCGTCGAGCGAATCCGGAGGCTTCAGGATCGCGCGGTTGCGCTCTTCGTTCTCGATTTCAGCGGCGATCGACGACACGATGCTGTTGCTGATCTCGTCGACGACGGCAAAGTGCTCGGCCGCGCGCGCCTCGAACCTCTCAGTCCAGACGATATGGGCGGTGGCCGCCTCTGCGACCTCCACGTTCACGGCGATCCCGAGTTCGTGCTGTTCCAGGAAGCCGGTGGCGACATAGTCGACGCCGAGCCGGCGGCCGATTTCCGGCAGTTCGAGCCCTTCGCCAGCGATGGCAAAAACAGAGCCTCGGGCAATAACGAAGAGACTGCGCAGGCGCGCCAGCTTGCTGATGACGTCATGCGCGACCGCGCTGCCGAGATCGTTCCGGCCCGCCCCGCCCGCGACAAGTTCGCGGAACGGCATGACGGCAATCGAGGCGCGGCGCGCGACCGTCACGTGGATGGGCTCGGAAGGTCTGCCAACACCGTCAGAAACGACGACGACCGCCGGTTGTCGGGGCAGGGGCCTGAGGCGTTCCCATGCCTCTCGGATCGGCGCGAAGTCCTCGCCCTCATCGGCAAAGAGGCGCGCTGCCGCATCGAGATGCCGGTTGCAGGCGTCGCCCATCCGCCTGCGGGACAGTTCCGCCAGGAAGCGGAGATTTGCGTCTGCGTCGAGCGGCGCGAGGTCGAGCCATTGCCGGGCTGCCGGCAAGCCGTCCTCACCGCCGACGGGTGTTTTCTTGCCGATTTCTGCCGCGATCTCCAGCGCGTATAGGCGAAACTCGCTCCTCACCGATGTCAGCCAGTGCTCGAAGGCAGGGCTGTTGTCGATCTCGACCCCTTCGAGCAGATCGCCTCCGCATCGTCCAGCAATCGGCCGCAACGCCTCCAGATCGAGGTTTCCGATACCGTGCCGCCTTGCTTCCTGGATGTGGCGTGCGTCGATGTCACAGTCTGCGAGATCGAGTGAAATCCGGTCGTTAGCCGTGATCACGCGCTTGCGGCCATCCGTGTCCATGAGCAAGCGGATTTTGCTCAGGCTCCAGCGCAATTCACCGCGCGGATCGCTCGGCACTTGCCAGAGCAGATGGCAGAGCCGTTCCCGAGGAACCGAACCTGGCGTCAGGGCCAGATAAGCGAGCAGCGCGCGCACCTTGCGCGACGGCGGTAACGGCACGGCCACCCCGCGGCGCATGAGTTTCATCGGCCCGAGCAGCCGCAGTTCCAGCTCCTTTGCCGAAAAAACCACGTCCGGGCCATCCGTTTCCATGCGCACTCCCACGCCGGCTCCCACGCAAGCACTTTAGCATCCCTCGCCGAACCTAGCATCCGGAAGAGTGAGAGGACCCATGCCAAACAATTCTGGACTGAGAACCACGAGCGGCCGCGGGCGGCTTTTCGACAGCGTGCTGGAGACGATCGGCGACACGCCGGCGATCCGCGTCAACAATCTCGGCGTCGGCAACGCGACCATCTATGTCAAGGCGGAGTTCTTCAATCCGGCTTCGTCGGTGAAGGACAGGCTGGCGATTGCGATCATCGAGGAGGCCGAGCGCACAGGCAAGCTGAAGCCCGGACAGACCGTGGTCGAGGCCACCAGCGGTAACACCGGCATCGGACTGGCGATGGTCTGTGCGCAAAAAGGCTATCCGCTGGTTGTCACCATGGCCGATAGCTTCTCCGTCGAGCGCCGCCGGCTGATGCGCATGCTGGGCGCCAAGGTCGTGCTGACGCCGCGCGCCGAGAAGGGCCTGGGCATGTATCGCAAGGCGATCGAACTCGCAGAGAAGAACGGATGGTTCCTCGCCCGGCAGTTCGAGACCACAGCCAACGCCGCGATCCACGAGGCGACGACCGGCCGGGAAATCGTCAACGACTTTGCCGGCTCCCGTCTTGATTACTTCGTCACAGGCTACGGCACCGGCGGCACGGTGGTTGGCGTCTCCCGGGTTTTGCGGCGTGAGCGTCCGGAGACGAAGATCGTGCTTGCCGAGCCCGCCAACGCGCAGTTGCTCGGCAGCGGTCATGCGCAACAGCGCGGAACGGGCGGTGCGCCGGCCGCCAGCCATCCCGCCTTCGAGCCGCATCCGATCCAGGGCTGGACACCGGACTTCATACCCGACGTCCTGCAGGAGGCGATTGACAACCGCTACTATGACGAACTCGTCCCCATTGCCGGTCCGAAGGCGATGGAATGGGCCAAGGCGCTCGCACAGAAAGAGGGCATCTTCACTGGCGTTTCGGGCGGCGCGACCTTCGGCGTTGCGCGCCAGATCGCGGAGCACGCGCCGGCCGGCTCGGTGATCCTGTGCATGCTGCCTGACACAGGGGAGCGCTATCTGTCGACGCCGCTGTTCGAAACGATCCCGGCGGACATGGATGACGAGGAGATGGAGCTGTCGCGATCCACGCCCGGCTTCCAGCTCGCCGCCGAATAGGGAGAGGAACGATGGGAGCGCGATCACCGAGGCAAAGCGTGGGAGCCTTCACGCAACCGGAACTCCTGGCTACGCTCGAGACCCTCGACCCACCCGATTGGTCGTCCGTCTCGGCGCTCGCCCACCGGATCATCGACGATGCCGTCGGCCATCTCGGCCGCGTGCGCGAGCGTCCGGTCTGGCAACCGCTGCCGGAGGAGATCGAAGCGCTGTACCAGGCGCCGGTCCCGGATCGGCCGACGCCCCTCGAGGACGTGTACCGACAGGTGAAGGACACGGTGCTCGCCTATCCAATGGGCAACATCCATCCACGGTTCTGGTCCTGGTACATGGGCTCCGGCAACTTCACCGGGGCGCTCGGCGATTTTCTCGCAGCGATCCAGGGTTCCAATCTCGGGGGCGGACGCCATGCCGCTGCCCTCGTCGACCAGCAGGTCGTCGGATGGCTGCGCGACATGATCGGCTTTCCCGAGGCAGCGAGCGGCACGCTGGTCAGCGGCGGTTCGGTGGCCAACCTCGTCGGGCTGACTGTTGCCCGCAACGCCACGGCGGGCATCGATCTGCGCGAAGAGGGCGTTGCGGCCCTCACGGAACCCATGCGCTTCTACGCCTCGGATCAGGTTCATTCCTGCCATCGCAAGGCGGTCGAGACGCTCGGCCTCGGCAACAAGGCACTTAGACGGATCCCGACCGATTCCCGTTACCGCATTGACCTTGAGGCGCTTCGCGCGGCGATCGCCGAGGATCGCGCGCGGGGCTTCAGGCCTGCCTGCGTCATTGGTACTGCCGGTACGGTCAATTCCGGTGCAGTAGACGATCTCACCGCCTTGGCCGGGATCGCCGCGGAGGAGAACCTGTGGTTCCACGTAGACGGGTGTATCGGAGCGCTGCTTTCGATCGCGCCCGAGAACGCCTGGCGCGTCAAGGGCATCGAGCGGGCGGATTCCGTCGCGCTCGACCCGCACAAATGGCTGCATGCCCCCTTTGAGGTCGGTTGCGCGCTTGTCCGGGACCGGGCAAAGCACCGGGAAACCTTTGCGGTGTCGCCGGAGTTTCTGCAGGGCATGCCGCGTGGCATCGCCTCCGGTCAGTGGCTTCACGAATTCGGCTTTCAGACCAGCCGCGGCTTTGCGGCGCTGAAGGTCTGGATGGCGCTGATGGAGCACGGCATCGCCAAGTTCGGCCGGCTGATCGACCAGAACGTCGCGCAGGCCGCCTTCCTCGCCGATCTCGTCCGTTCGAATCCGCCTCTGGAACTCATCGTTGAACCGGAGATCAACATCGTCTGCTTCCGCTATGCGCCCGAAGGTCTAAATGAGGAGCGACTGAAGGAGACCAACCTCGAGATCATGCTGCGCCTGCAGGAAACCGGCGTGGCGGCGCTTTCCGACACGACGATCCGGGGCAAGCATTGCCTGCGCGCGGCGATCTGCAATCATCGCACCCGCCCGGACGACCTGAACCTTTTAATCTCGGAGGTCCTGCGGATTGGCAGGGAGATTGCGCAGTCGTGAGCCTGGTCGTTTTTGCGCATGAACACAGTCACTGACTGCGTAGGGTTTGCCTCGACCCTAAGGTTTCGTCGCGCGAATGGCGTAGCGATGCTGCGACTGTCGCGCCAAGCCCTTGAAAAGGTTCCAATTCGCGGCCTGGGTGCGATGGATTTCGCGAAGGTCCCTGTCGATCGTAATCTCGGTAAAGCCGGCTTCGCACAACAGCGCGACGACGGCCTCGGCGCGGGCGCCTTCTGCAAAATGCACGCGGGAGAGGATACTGCGGTGCGTCGCCATCATCTGCGGCGAACCGGTTGGCGTCTCAGCCTTGAACAGGCCGAGGCGCTGCCCCCATGTGCTGAGCTTGGAGAACAGCCGCTCGAGCGCGGTTGTATTGACGAAGTCGCCATCGACGATCAGCAACATCCCGCCGGGCTTCAGGACCCGTAGCCATTCGGCAAAGGCTGCGGCCGGGTCCACGAGCGTCCAGACCAGATGCCGGTTGACGATTACATCGTAATGGTTGTTGGGCTCCATGGTATTTTCGGCGTCGCCGAGGGCGAAGCGGATCGCTCGCCCGCGCTTGCGCGCCTTATCCCTGGCGCGTTCGAGCATCGGCTCGGCCCAGTCGAGGCCCTGCACCTTGAAGTCGAGTTCATCGAGAAGATGCGAGATGACGCCGGTGCCGCTCGCAAGATCGAGCGCAGCACGCCCTGCGCCCGGCCCAAGGTGACGGAGAAACAGTTGATGCCAGGCCGCGCGTTCTTCCTCCGAGAAGATCTCGTGGCCCGGGGACAGATCGAAGGTTGCCGCGCGGTCCGACCAGTAGGCCTTGATTTCATCGCGCAGGTTGTAGTTCTGCCGCTCCGTCACATCGCTCATGTCGATACCGCTCGTTCCTGTTTGGAGGCGTTCTAAAAGATAAATGTTGACTAATAAAGTCATGAAACATTAGATCGCCTGAATTTTCCAGCGGAGCTAAAACAATGCGGTTTTTCAACAGGGTGGCTGCGGCCGCCGCAAGCCTTTGCGTGCTTTTTTCTACGGCAGCCTTCGCTGATGTCGTGACGTTGAAGGATGTCACGGGCCGCGATGTCGAGGTCAACGTACCCGTCGAGCACGTGATTCTCGGCGAAGGGCGGCAGATCTATTTCCTCGGCGCGCTCGACCGCGACGAGCCGTTCAAGCGCGTCGTCGGCTGGCGCGATGATCTGGCAAAGGCAGACCCTGAAAGCTATGCCGCCTATCTCGCAAAGTACCCTGGCATTGCCAAGCTGCCGACCTTCGGCGGCATGAAGGATGGCACCTTCGACATCGAGCAGGCGGTTGCCTTGAAACCCGATGTCGTTCTGATGAACGTCGACGCCAAGACGGCGACGGAGGAGGCTGGCTACATCGAGAAGCTTGCCAAGGTCGGTATCCCGCTCGTCTACGTCGATTTCCGCGAGAAGCCGATGGAAAACACCGAGCCGAGCATGCGCGTGATGGGCAAGCTTTTGGGAAAGGAAGAGAAGGCCGAGGAGTTCATCAAGTTTCGCGCCGAGAGCATCGCCAAGGTGACAAACGTTTTGGCGAAGGCCAATCCGAAGAAGCCGCTCGTTTTTGTCGAACGCGCCGGTGGTTACTCCGACGATTGCTGCATGTCTTTCGGTAACGAGAACTTCGGCAAGATGGTCGAGTTCGCCGGCGGCGTAAACATGGCAAAGGACATCATTCCCGGCACCTTCGGCGTGGTCAATCCGGAGCAGATCATCGCTGCCAATCCCGATCAGATCATCATCACCGGCGGCAACTGGCAGGGTTATGTGCCGGGTGGTGCCTGGGTTGGCGTCGGCTATGGCGCCGATGAGAAGGAAGCGGCCCGCAAGCTCGAAAACCTGACCAAGCGCCCGGCTTTCACCGGCGTTGAAGCCGTGAAAGACGGCCAGGTTCACGCCATCTGGCACCAGTTCTACAACAATCCCTACCAGTTCGTGGCCATCCAGCAGATCGCCAAGTGGCTGCACCCGGATCTCTTCGCGGACCTCGACCCGGAGGCGACGTTCAAGGAGTTGCATGAGCGCTTCCTGCCGCTTCCCTACAAGAGCGGCTACTTCGTCTCGCTGACGTCAGCCAAGTAAGCGGTTCGACAGCTGGAGGAGGGGAGGACTCCGGTGTCGCAACTAAAAAGGAATGAGAATGTCGATCTTCGGGAAAATCGCGTCGGCGATGGTCGCAGCCCTGGTATTGGCGGCTTTGCCCGCCAGTGCGGCTGAAATTGTCGACGTCACCGGCCGTCGGGTCGAAATTGCGCTCCCGGCCAAGCGCGTCCTGTTGGGCGAGGCACGGCAGATCCACGTGGCCGCAGCGCTGAAAGGCGAGCATGTCTTCGACACGATCGTCGGTTGGCGCGATGATCTTTTGAAGAAGGATCCGGACTCCTACGCTGCCTATGTGGAGCGCTTCCCCGAAATTGAGAAACTGCCGCGGTTCGGCTATATCCCTTCAGGCGATTTCAGCCTCGAGGCAGCGATTGCGCTCAAGCCTGATGTTCTGACGCTCAATCTCGAAGCGCAGCAGGCGGTCGAAGAATCGGGCTTCATCGAAAAGGCCGCTGCCGCCGGCATTGCCGTCGTCTATCTCGATTTCCGCGTGGATCCTGCCGCCAATAGCGAAAAATCGGTCGAAATCCTCGGCCAGCTCTTCGGTGCCGAAGCGAAGGCCCGCGAATTCATCGACTATCGCAATGCTCAAATCGCGCTGGTGACGGACCGCCTCAAGAAGGCGGGGGAAATTGTGCGGCCGAAAGTCTTCATCGAGCGCTCTCCCGGCATCACCGGCGACGTTGTCTGCTGCCGCACCTTCGGTCCGGCCAACTTCGGCAAAATGGTGGAAGAGGCCGGCGGCCACAATATCGGTTCTGACGTCATCAAGGGGACCTTCGGCGACCTCAATCCTGAGCAGCTGATCGTCAGCGATCCGGATCATGTCATTATCACCGGCAGTAACTGGTCGGCGGAATCCGATCTCAACCAGTTCGTTAGCGTCGGACGCGGCGCCGATGCGGCGGCGGCAGAAGATCGCCTGCGCGGCCTTATGCAGCGCCCGGGCTTTCCCGGCCTGAAGGCGGTGAAGGAGGGCAATGTGCATGCCGTCTGGCATCAGTTCTACGGCGCCCCTTACGAGTTCATTCCGATCCAGCAGTTTGCCAAGTGGTTCCATCCGGAGCTCTTTGCCGACATAGACCCTGACCGGACTTTCCGCGAGTTCCATGAGAAGTTTCTGCCGGTGACCTACCGCGCGGGTTACTTCGCCTCGCTTCCAAAGAGTGGTGAATGATGGTTGCCATGACCGAACAAGTATCCGGCGTTGAAGGGCGAGGGCGCTACCGCTCTCTCGTTTTGCGCCGCTTGGTGTTGATCTTCTGCCTCATCGTCGCGCTCTTTGCGTCGGTTGCAGTCGACATGGCTCTCGGGCCTGCGAACTATCCGCTCGCGGATGTGCTGACCGCGCTCTTTCGACCGGAAACTGTAAGCGACCAGCTCCGGGTGGTGATCTGGGACATTCGCATGCCGATCGCCCTGATGGCCGTGACGGTGGGTGCCTCATTGTCGGTCGCAGGCGCGCAGATGCAGACGATCCTTGCCAATCCACTGGCAAGTCCATTCACGCTCGGCATTTCCGCCGCTGCCGGCTTCGGTGCGGCCCTCGGTCTCGTTGCTGGCGTGGCGGTTTTTCCCGTCGCCGTCCAATACATGGTGCCAATCAACGCCTTCCTTATGGCGATGTTGGCGGCGCTCTTCATCCATTTCGCCTCCACCATGCGCGGCGTTACGGTCGAAACAATCGTTCTGCTCGGCATTGCGCTCGTCTTCACCTTCAATGCCGCGCTATCGCTGCTCGAATATCTCGCCTCCGAACAGGCGCTGGCCGCCGTCGTCTTCTGGACGATGGGCAGTCTCACCAAGGCAACCTGGCCAAAGGTCTGGATCACCGGCGCCGTGCTGCTGTTCGCCTTGCCGCTGTTTGCACGCCACGCCTGGGCGCTGACCGCGCTTCGGCTTGGTGACGATAAGGCTGCGAGCTTCGGTATCAATGTTCGAAGGCTCCGGCTCGAAGCAATGATGACGGTCAGCCTGCTTGCGGCGATCCCGGTTTCTTTCGTTGGCACGATCGGCTTTGTTGGTCTCGTCGCTCCGCACATCGCACGCATGCTGGTCGGCGAGGATCAGCGCTTCTTCCTGCCAGCTTCTGTGCTGTGCGGCGCGCTCCTTCTTTCGGTCACTTCGGTCGTCAGCAAGATGATTATTCCGGGCGCCGTCCTGCCGATTGGAGTCATCACCGCGCTCGTTGGCGTGCCCTTCTTCTTCGTGCTGATTTTCACCAACAGGAGGCGCGCATGGTAAGCCTGTCGCTGGAAAAGGTCGGCGCGAATTATGGCCGGCGCACGGTGCTCTTAGATGTCAACACCGGTGTCTTGCGCGGCGGTGGCCTGACGGCGGTGATTGGTCCTAATGCGGCCGGCAAGTCGACGCTGTTCAAGCGCATAGCAAACCTGACCTCCGGTCCCGGCACTGTCCACCTGTCCGATACGGCCAAGGGATCCGAAGGCATCTGCTACATGCCGCAGGATACCGGCGCCAATGCCGTGCTGACCGTCTACGAGTCGGTGCTGCTGTCGGCCAAGCAAGGCTCAGGGTGGAAGGTGAAGGACGCCGAACTCGCCGAGATCGACCGAGTGCTGGGCGAACTCCGGATCGCCGATCTCGCCTTTCGTGGCCTTGGTGAGCTCTCAGGCGGCCAGCGCCAGCTCGTCTCCATCGCGCAAGCTCTCGTGCGTAAGCCCGAAGTGCTGTTGATGGACGAACCGACCTCGGCGCTCGATCTCTTTCGCCAGATCGAGGTCCTTGGCTTCATGAAGCGTTTGTCGGCGCAGTCGGGTATGGCGGTGTTGATCGCGCTGCACGACCTGAACCATGCGCTGCGCTATTGCAACGACACGATCGTCATCAGTGGCGGGTCGGTGCTGGCGAGCGGCCCCACCCACGACGTCATCACCGCGGATATGCTGCGCTCGGTTTATCGCGTCGAGGCGCGGGTGGAGGCCTGCTCCCTGGGGCGACCGGTCGTCATTGTCGACGAATCCCTTTGAGTGCGTGGACGCGGGGGTCGTTCCCGTTCGAGCTCGTCACCCCTTTAAATCTGAGCGGCTACGAAAGCCGCAACTAGAACGTCCTCCCAAGGGGCCGCACGGCGCGGCACGCGGCGAGACCGCGTCGCCGTGCCGTGCCGAGGGCATTGAAATAAAAACTTCCGAAGGAGGGCTTGCAGCAGCGGCCCCGTAGCGTGTCGACGCCAGGCGCCGGATTGTCAGTCGCGGCTCGGCATGATCGTTTCATGAAACGCGCGCAGGTTCGGGACCCCTCTCTGGTGAAACGTCGCTTCACATACGCAATCGGCGGCCCCCTGGAGCCGATGCAGCACCCTCTTCATGGGGGCGTCGCCGTCCCCTTTTTGTTGGCCATTGATGGCCGAGCGGCCCGTCGGCTGGAGTGCTTGGCCGATAAAAACGATTAGTGAAAACTAAAAAGCGACAAGAATGGACGGATTCGCGGCAAAGCGTACTGGACAGTACTCTCAAGGTTTGCTTGTTCTGCTGTCGCATTGTTGAGGGACAAGGCATTGCCTAGTCGGCAGGAGAGGACAGACAAGCATGGCGATTAATATTGGCGCGCCGCGGGAGGTAACCGCAAGCGAGGCGCGCGTGGCGCTGACACCTGACAGCGCGGTGCAACTTGCGAAACTTGGCTATAGCAGCATCATTGAGACGGGCGCGGGCGTTGCGGCCGGTTTCTCCGATGATGCCTATCGGGCCGTGGGCGTCGAGGTGGCCCCGTCGGCAGAGGCGCTGTGGGCTTCGGCAGATGTGGTCGCCAAGGTACGGCCGCCCGAGCCGAGCGAGGTCGCTTATCTGTCTGCGGACAAGACGCTGATCTCGTTCTTCTATCCGGGCCAGAATGCCGAACTTCTGGAGCTCGCCAGGGAAAAGGGCGCCAACGTCATCGCCATGGACATGGTCCCGCGCATTTCGCGCGCCCAGAAGATGGATGCGCTGTCGTCGATGGCCAATATCGCCGGCTATCGCGCGGTGATCGAGGCGGGCAACAATTTCGGTCGCTTCTTCACCGGCCAGGTGACGGCCGCCGGCAAGGTGCCGCCGGCCAAGGTCCTGGTGATCGGTGCGGGCGTCGCCGGTCTTGCGGCGATCGGTGTCGCCACCTCGCTTGGTGCTCAGACCTATGCCTTTGACGTGCGGCCGGAAGTCGCCGAGCAGATCGAGAGCATGGGAGCCGAGTTCGTCTATCTCGATTTTGCCGATGGTGAGGGGGGCGGTCAGCAGGATGGCGCTGCCACCGGCGGTTATGCGGCTCCCTCTTCGCCGGAGTTCCGCGAGAAGCAGCTTGCCAAGTTCCGCGAGCTTGCACCTCAGATCGATATCGTCATCACCACGGCGCTGATCCCCGGCCGTGATGCACCGAAACTCTGGCTTGCCGACATGGTCGCCGCGATGAAGCCGGGATCGGTGGTGGTCGATCTTGCGGCCGAGCGTGGCGGCAACTGCGACCTGACCGTTGCCGATCAGCGGATCGTCTCCGACAACGGCGTCGTCATCATCGGCTATACCGATTTCCCGAGCCGCATGGCCGCGCAGGCGTCCACGCTCTATGCCACCAATATCCGCCATATGCTGACCGACCTGACGCCGGGCAAGGATGGCAAACTCGTCCACAACATGGAGGACGACGTCATCCGTGGCGCGACCGTCACCTTCCAGGGTGCGATCACCTATCCGCCGCCACCGCCGAAGATCGCCGCGATCGCGGCGCAGAAACCAAAGGAGAAGGTGAAGGAGCCGACGCCGGAGGAAAAGCGTGCGACCGAGACCGCAGCCTTCAAGGCCCAGACGAAGAGCCAGCTGACGCTTCTCGCCGTCGGCACGGCGCTGCTGCTTTTGGTCGGCGCCTTTGCTCCGCCTGCCTTCATGAGCCACTTCGTCGTCTTCGTGCTCGCCTGCTTCGTCGGCTTCCAGGTCATCTGGAACGTCTCGCATTCGTTGCACACCCCGCTGATGGCCGTCACCAACGCGGTTTCCGGCATCGTCATTCTCGGGGCGCTGCTGCAGATCGGGTCTGGCAACTGGCTGGTGGTGCTGCTTGCGGCGCTGTCGGTGCTGATCGCCACGATCAACATCGTCGGCGGCTTCCTCGTCACGCGGCGCATGCTCGCCATGTTCCAGAAATCCTGATCGGGCAGGGGTAAACATTATGATGATCGGTATCGTATCGGCCGCCTATATTGCGGCAGCCGTCCTCTTCATCCTCTCGCTCGGCGGGCTTTCGGGCCAGGAAAGCGCCAAGCGCGCCGTCTGGTACGGCATGACGGGCATGGCGCTTGCCATTGTCGCCACGGTCTTCGGACCTGATGTCGGCAACTGGTTCATCATCGCGCTGATGATCGCGGGCGGCGCCCTGCTCGGCCACTTCGTCGCCTCCCGCGTCCAGATGACCGAGATGCCGCAACTCGTTGCAGCACTCCATTCCTTCGTCGGTCTTGCCGCAGTCTTCATCGGCTTCAACGCCCATATCGAAGCGGCTGATGTCGCCGGCCTCGATGCGGCGGCCCGCTCTGCATTGACCGGCTTTGCCGCGATCCTTGCCCACAAGGAACCGGTGGAACTGTCGATCATGAAGGTCGAGGTCTTCCTCGGCGTCTTCATCGGTGCTGTCACCTTCACCGGCTCCGTCATCGCCTTCGGCAAGCTTGCCGGCAAGGTCGACGGCAAGGCCAAGAAGCTGCCGGGCGGTCACCTGCTCAATGCCGGTGCTGCCCTTCTCTCGCTCGTGCTGCTGGTGCTCTACGTCAATGGTGCCGGCACCTGGACGCTGCTTGTCATGACGCTCGCCGCCTTCTTCATCGGCTATCACCTGATCATGGGCATCGGCGGCGCCGACATGCCGGTGGTGGTGTCGATGCTGAACAGCTATTCCGGCTGGGCGGCCGCTGCCATCGGCTTCACGCTCGGCAACGACCTGTTGATCGTCACCGGCGCGCTGGTCGGCTCCTCGGGCGCGATCCTCTCCTACATCATGTGCAAGGCGATGAACCGCTCGTTCCTGTCGGTCATCCTCGGCGGCTTCGGCGCGACCACGGGTCCGGCCATGGAAATCACCGGAGAGCAGATCGCCATTGATGCCGATGGCGTGGCCGCAGCCCTTAACGACGCCGACAGCGTCATCATCGTGCCGGGCTACGGCATGGCGGTGGCGCAGGCGCAGCAATCGGTCTCCGAGCTCACCCGCAAGCTGCGGGCGGCCGGCAAGAACGTGCGCTTTGCCATTCATCCGGTCGCCGGCCGTTTGCCGGGCCACATGAACGTGCTTTTGGCCGAAGCGAAGGTTCCCTACGACATCGTGCTCGAGATGGACGAGATCAACGAAGACTTCCACGAAACCGATGTCGTCATCGTCATCGGCTCGAACGACATCGTCAATCCGGCCGCCCAGGAGGATCCGAACTCACCGATCGCCGGCATGCCGGTGCTCGAAGTCTGGAAGGCCAAACAGGTGTTCGTCTCCAAGCGTGGCCAGGGAACCGGTTACTCCGGCATCGAGAACCCGCTGTTCTACAAGGACAACACCCGCATGTTCTACGGCGACGCCAAGAAGAGCATCGACCAGCTGCTGCCCGCGCTGGCGTGATGACGCCCTGAAAAGACAACTCATCGCTCCGCATATAGGGGCGGTGAGTTCAACTCCGTTGATGAGCGATCGATGCGTCCGATGGCGTCGCCCTAGGCGCCGAGTAGGTCGGGTTTGACGACCATCAGCGCTATTATCAGAGCAAAAAGCGAGATCGATGCCAGGCGGCCGCCCAAAGCCCGCTTGTTTCTAAGAAGCGTTCGGACTTCCAATTTGTCGATCGTGCCTTCAAGGGCTGGATGCACCTGTGCCTCCCATGGCCGCACGACCCTGCTTTCGACAATCATCAAGGCGGCGATCAGGGTGAATGACATCAGTAGCCAGGGTGTCGATAGCGGCCACCCACCCAAAACGATGAGGCCAATGCCTCCGGCAATCCCTATGCCGGTGAGCAGGCCTGCAATCCTGTTTGCGGTCAGGGCCAACTTTGCAGCCCCGATTTGCCCTCGCCGGGCAGAAATGAAAAGGAGCTCCCTTGCTGCAAACAGCAGAAATGCCGTGCCCATGGCCGCGGCATGAATCATCACGACGTGTGCGTACATCTCTTGTTACCTTGGTATGGAGCTTCGAGAAGCGGTCGTTCGACCGCTCGTGCTGCATTTGATTTCGACACGAGGTTGGCTGTCGGACTGGCCGCGTGCAGCCCTAATTGTGAGCGATCACTCGCAAAAATCTACTCGCGTTCGAGAAGCTGTCTCTGCGAGCGCTCCCGGTTCATATTCCCCCGGTAGTTCGCGCAGTTGGACGCCGGCGTTCACGGAGCGACATCAAGTCGCCAAGACCCAGCTCGCATCTTGGATGTCTGCCACCTGAAGGACGTTACTTCAGGTAGCGCGTGATCAGCGTCGTCACTTCGTTGATGAAGGCGTCGACGTTCCCATCGTTTAGCTTCTCTGGACTGTCGACCACCGCGCCGTGCGTCAGCGCCTCCGTGCAGCTGACGCAAATGTAAGCGGCCAGATCCAGATCCATCGGCCGCAGTTCTGCCTTGTGCAATTCGAGATAAGCCCTGATCAACCCGTAGAACTCTCTGTCAAAACCGTCGATCGTACCGATCCGCCCTGCACGTGGCGTTTCCTCGACCAACACCCGATGAAGGTCCGGGTTCACACGATGAGCATCGATCATCGTCTTGACCAGTTCGCGCACGGCACTGTCGAGCGGCTGCGTCGCCACTTTGGCCAGCGTACCCCGCAAGACATCCACCATCTCGCTCTTGTGGCGTTCGATGACGGCAACGACGAGCGCTTCCTTGCCCGGAAAATACTGATAGAGAGAGCCGATGCTGACGCCGGCCTCTTCGGCAATCCGGTTTGTGTTGGCGCGTTCAAATCCTTCTTTGATCAATGCACGCGCAGTCGCTTCGACCAAGGCCTCGATCATCGCTCGCGAGCGTTGCTGCGAAGCGACCTTTCGTGGCGTCAGGAGAGCTTTCTTGTCCATTCGGCTTTGATCCGGTCGCGGCGGCCCACTTTCAGTTGGCGATCGATAGCGACTGACGCGGCGTTTCCATTGGCGAAAACCCGAAGCGCTTCTTGTAACAGGTGGCAAAGTATTGGCTCGATGAGAAGCCGCAATCAAAGGCGATGTTGGTGACCGATTGCGCGCCGCTTTCAAGAAGCAGCCGTGCGGCGTTGAGTCGGAGCGTCTGGAGGTAGCGGACAGGCGTCATGTTGGTCAGCACCTGGCAATGCTGCGAAAATTGCGTGCGGGAAAGATTGCACTCCGCCGCCATGTTCTCGAGCGTCCAGTCCTCGTCGAGCGCATGACGCAGCCGCTTCAGGAAGATCTCGACCGTGCGCTTCGAGCTTGCAAGAGCAAGATCGAGAACCGGTGCCTGGCTTTCCAGCATCTGGCGGAATTGCAGCAGCATCATCGAAATCAAGAGGCGCAGGTGCGCCTCTCCACCGTCGATATCGCCGCCTGCCACCACCTCGTGGATGTCGAGGAAGGTGCGGGTAACTTCGCGGGAGGCGTTGTAGGAAATCTGTTCGTTCTTCGACAGAAGTTCGCTCAGGCGCTTTCGGTCGCGCTCGGGCCAGCCGATCCAGTCGGGCCACAGCCAGGTTTCGTGTGGTCGGCGCACGCCCATATCCATGAGCACCCAGATTATGTGGCTGGCACCGACATTGGGATCGCCGAGCGCGTGCAACTGCCAGGGCCGCACGACGAACATCTGGCCTTCATTGACCGTCGTCCTGCGGCCATCCATGGTGATCGTCAATGAGCCGCGCGCCAGATAGGCGATCTTGACCCCCTCGTTGCAATGTTCGCGCAGGCCCCAGTCCTGCGGGGTCGTCGCATCCCATCCGCCGACGGAACAGACCTGCGGCAGCGCCGCGCCGAGGTCGATGCCGGGATAGCCGCGTCGCGTCCAGGCGTTGAGCGACACCTGGCCCGCAAGCGAGGCCTTCATCAGGTCCTGGCAATTGCCGGCATAGAGCAGGGCGCCCGGCTCGCGGAAGACAGCGGGCCGATTGACGGCCCGTTCGTTGCTGCTCTTCGTCATTCCGCTCCCCCGCTGATGTTTAAAATTTACCAGTCGTCTATTTCGAACGCAGGCAGCGATTTATTGCGCAATGCTTGGACATCATCAAGCTCCATTTTGGAGACGCTGATGATTTGCCATTGAAACTCAATGGCATGGGGGAAATTGGGAGGATTTTGCCGGTGCGGATAGGCTTCCACACGGACGCGTTCAACTCGGCCTACTGGTCGTTTGAAAAATGCCTGGAATGGGCAAGCGACAACGATTTGCACTTCATCGAGTGTGGTCTGATCGACGGCGTGAGCTGGATCCACGGACTGGGCTATCAACCGCATGTCGCGCTCTACGAGGACCCGGTCCTCTTGCGTCGCAAGATGGAGCGTTACGGCGTGCGCTTTTCCCAGGTCGATGCGGCCTATCCGCTGTCTGGTGAGGACGGACCGCTCAGAGGTGTGCCCTATGTGCTGAAGTCGATTGCCTGGGCCGCGCATGCCGGCAGTCCCTGCGTCGACACGACCGACGGGCTCCACATGCCACCCGGACTTACCGAAGAAGAGTCGATGGCGCTGATGAAGCGCAGCTACGAAAAGATCGTCGAAGTCGCCGAAGCGCACGAGATCGTCGTCAACATCGAGCCTCATGGTCATTTCACGACGCGTCCGGAATTCATGGAGCGCATGCTCGCCTTCGCAGACAGCAAGTGGCTGCGCATGAACATGGACACCGGCAACACCTTCATCGCCGGCCAGGAACCGCCGCAGTTTCTGTCGCGGTTCATCGACAGGGTGTCTCATGTCCATCTCAAGGACGTGTCACCGTCGCTGGCAGCGGCTGCCCGTGGCGGACAGACCGGGATCGCGGTCAGCCATTGTGCGCTCGGCGATGGCGTCAATGCCGAGAATATCAAGACCTGTCTCGCCATGCTTCGCGACCACGGCTACGACGGCGTACTCAGCCTCGAATGCGAAGGCGCCGCCGGCCCGATGATCGAAACGTCACTGGCCTGGATCCGCGCGACGTGTCGCGATCTCGGCATTTCGCTGAAGTGAGCGCGTCATGAAGCTTGGTATCAATCTCCTTTGCCTGACCGATTTCGTCGAGGAGAGGCATCTCGACAATATCGGCCGGTTGCGCGATCTCGGCTATGATGGCGTCGAAGTGCCGGTTCTGTCGGGCAAGGTCAGTCACTACGAACGCCTGGGCCGCGAACTGGACGGGCTCGGCCTCGGCCGATCCACCACATCGATCGTCCCGACGCCTGAGGCAAACCCCGTCAGTTGCGATGCCGAAGTGCGGGCGCGCGGGCTTTCCCATCTCGACTGGGCGCTGGATTGCGCAATAGCGCTTGGTGCTGAAAGCATGGGCGGGCCGTTTCATGCCCCGATCGGCTTCTTTACCGGCAGGGGCGCCAGCGAAGACGAGTTGAAGTATGGGGCAGACGCGCACCATGCGCTGGCGGAGCGGGCGGCGGCCAACGGCATGCATTTGAGCCTCGAGCCGCTCAATCGCTTCGAGACTTATTTTCTCAACACGATGGAGCAGGCGCGTGCCTATGTGGATCGCGTCGCGCATCCTGCCTTCAAGATCATGTACGACACGTTCCATGCCAATGTGGAGGAGCGTCGGCCGGAGGCGGCGATCCGCCTGATTGGCCAGGATATCGGGGTCTTCCATGTCTCCGAGAACGATCGTGGCATTCCCGGGCGGGGGCATATCGAATTTGGCGCGATGTTCACGGTGTTGAAGGAGATCGGCTATGACGGTTGGCTGACGCTTGAGGCATTCGGCGCCGGGCTGCCGGCGATCGCGACGGCGACCCGCGTCTGGCGGCCGCTGTTTCCCGACTTCGATACGCTCTTTTCCGAGAGCGCGACATTCATCCGCAAGACATGGGCTGCTGCATGAACACGAAACACCCCGCTATCGAGATGCGCGGCATCGCCAAGAGTTTCCCCGGTGTCAAGGCGTTGAAAAACGTCAGCTTCTCCGCGCATTGCGGTGAGGTCCATGCGCTGGCGGGAGAAAACGGTGCCGGCAAGTCGACGCTGATGAAGATCCTCTCCGGCATCTATCGGCCGGACGCAGGTGCGGTTGTCGTAAACGGTGAGGAACGGCATTTCACGCATCCGCTTGCGGCGATCCGCGCGGGCATTGCCGTCATCTATCAGGAATTCTCCCTGCTGCCCGAGCGAACCGTCGCACAGAACATCTTCCTCGGCCGCGAGCCGACGCGCCGCGGTCTAATCGACCACAGGGCGATGAACGACGAAGCGCGGCGCGTGCTTGCGCTCTTCGGCTCGGCGCACCGGATCGAGCCGAGCACCGTTGTCGCTGACCTCGACGTCGCCAGCCAGCAACTGGTGGAGATCGCCAAGGCGGTGTCGCTGGAGGCAAAGGTGATCGTGATGGACGAGCCGACGGCAGCGCTGAACGAGGCCGAATGCGAGGTGCTCTACGGTCTCGTCGACACCTTGAAGAAAAGCGGTGTGGCGATCGTCTACATCACCCACCGCATGCCCGAAATCACGCGGCTGGCCGATCGTGTTACCGTGCTCAAGGATGGCGAAGTGGCGGTTCGCTTCGACCATGTGCCTGAGCCCGAGGCGATCGTACGAGCCATGGTGGGCCGCGACCTTGGCGATTTCTATGCGGAACCGGCAGCACCGCAGGAGATCGGCGACGTCGTGCTCTCGGTCCGCAACGCCGGCAACGAACGGCTGAAAAATGTGTCCTTCGAACTGCGCGCAGGCGAGATCGTCGGTTTTTCGGGCTTGCAAGGGGCAGGGCGCGTCGCGCTCGCGCAGGCGATATTCGGCCTTTCTCCCTTCACCAAGGGTGAGATCACCCTTTCCGGCAAGCCGGCGCGGTTCACCAGTCCGCGCGAGGCGATCCGCGCTGGGGTCGGGTTGCTGCCGGGCGATCGCAAGGCCGAAGCGCTGGTGTTGATGCAATCGGTCGTCGACAACGGCATGCTTACGTCTCGCGCACTCTCCGGCCTTTCCGGCAATGCCAATGCGACGCCTTTTGTTTCGGCGGAAGCGATGGAAAAGCTGCTGCGCGAACTCGACGTGCGCGCCGGCAGCTTTGCCCAGGACATCAAGGCGCTGTCGGGCGGCAACCAGCAGAAAGCCATCGTTGCGCGCTGGCTGGCGCTGGCGCCTCGGCTGTTGATCTTCATCGAGCCGACACGCGGCATCGACGTCAATGCCAAGGCCGGGATCTACCACCTGATGCGCGATCTCGCGCGCAAGGGCACGGCCATCATGATGGTCTCGTCCGACCTCCCGGAGGTTCTCGGCGCATCCGACCGCGTCCTTGTGATGCGGAACGGCGAACTCGTCGCGGCGTTTTCGCGCGGGGCCTCTGAAGCCGATGTGATGTTGGCGGCAACCGGCGAGGAGGCGGTGGCAGCATGAACAAGGCAACTCTCATCCGGCGTCCGGCCTGGCGCATGGAACACTACGCGCCGGCGCTTCTGCTCGGTCTGGCCGTCCTGATCTATGCGGCGATTGCGCTCAGCCTCGGCCTGACACGCTTCCTGACACCGGAGGCGACCGTCTCCATCCTTAACCGGTCCATCGCGCTCGGCATCACCGCCGTTGGACAGACCTTCACCATCCTCGTCGGCTCGATCGACCTGTCGGTGGCCCATCTCATCTCGGCCTCGGCCGTGGTGTCCTCTGCGATCATGAACGGCGACCCGGCGATGATGGTGCCGGCCGTTGCTGCGGTGCTCGTGATGGGGACGGTGGTCGGAACCCTCAACGGGCTCCTGATCACCCGCCTCGATGTCAACCCGCTTATCGCGACGCTCGGCATGGCGCTGATCATTCAGGGCTGTCTTGCCTCCTTTCATGGCCGGTTCGGCGGCTCGGTACCGGATGCGTTCCAGTATTTCGCCTATGGCGAGGTGCTCGGGCTGCCGGTCAGCCTGGTCGTTCTGGCGCTGCTGGTCCTTGGCGCATGGATCGTCCTGCGCTTCACGCGCTTGGCTCCAACATCTACTCGGTTGGAGGCAACCGCGACACGGCGCGCGCGGCCGGCATCAACACGACGCGGGTCGTCATGGCGAGCCATATCATCTGCAGCCTTTGCGCGGCGCTCGCCGGCCTCTATTTGGCCAGCCGCCTGAAATCCGGTTCGCCCTGGATCGGCACGGAGGGCGCCTATGATCTGGAATCGATCGCCGTCGTCGTCATCGGCGGCACAATGCTCTCCGGCGGCAAGGGTGGGATCTGGGGCACTGTTGCCGGCGTGATCATTTTCTCGCTGATCGATTCCATCTTCAATCTCGCCGGCATTGACGCCTTCGCCAAGCAGGTAATGCGCGGCATCATCATCGTCGCCGCCGTCGTCTTTTACGCAGTCCGTTCAAAGAGGATAGTGGCATGATCCAGGAAACCGTCGGCTCCGCAAAGACGCGCGGCGTGGCAAGCATTGGGCGGCTGCCGAAGATCAATCCCGTCTTCTTCGTGCTGGCAGCCCTTCTCGTCGCCATCACGTTTTCGAACCCGAACTTCATCGAGCCCACGGGCTACATGAATTTCCTGAAGCGAGCCGCTCCTCTTGCAATCCTTGCGGCCGGCCAAATCTACGTCATCGTCTCCGGCGGCTTTGACCTTTCGGCTGGCTCGCTCATCACGCTGACGGTCGTCGGCTCGTCGATGCTGCTCGACAACAGTGCCGATGCGACCTGGTGGGTGATTGCGGTCATGTATGCGGTGGGGTTCGCCGTCGGCGTGGTGAACGGCCTGGTCGTTTCCTATCTGCGGGTGCCGTCATTGATCGCCACGCTCGGCATGATGATCACGCTCAATGGTGCTGCCTTCATGTGGTCGAGCGGATCACCGCGCGGCTACCTGCCGGAGACGTTCCGCTTCTTCGGGCGCGCCAGCCTTCAGGGCATTCCATTGATCCAGTTCCTGCCGGTGGCATTGCTGGTGCTGTTGGTCGTCGGCTTCATCTTGTTCTGGCTCATGCATCGCACCAATCTCGGGCGCATGCTGCATGCGCTCGGCGACAATCCGCGCGCGGCGCAGATGTCGGGTGTGCCGATCGAGAGGGTGCGCATCATCGCCTTTGTCGCCTCGTCGCTGAGCGCGGTGACGGCTGGCATCCTGCTCGGTGGATTTGCGGGCGTATCAACCGATGTCGGCGTCGGCTACGAGCTGCAGGCGATCACCGCCTGCGTGATCGGCGGAGCGCAGCTTCTCGGCGGCCGCGGCTCCGTGCCCGCCTCGATTGCAGGCGCGCTGACGCTGACCGCCATCTTCACGCTGCTCAACTTCATCGGACTGCCGAAGCCGACGCGCGATGTCGTCCAGGGCTTGATCCTGATCGCCGCAGTCGTGCTTGCAACCTACCGGCGCAACCGCGCCGGCGGGACCTGATTTCGAGGGTCAGAGCGGGTTGCGGGCGCTTTCCGCATTCCGCTCCAGGCCATCGGGAGGAACTGAAAAATCATGATCAATGGGAGTGAGACATGAAAAAATTGCTGACCGCCGCACTTTCGGCTGCGCTCGTCGCCGGCACGGCGCATAGCCAACAGCTGAACTTCGACGATACTGCCGAGTTCGACAGACAGCGGACGCTGCTGACGGCCAAGGCCAATGGTCCGGAAGGGGAGCCTTGGGAGCAGTACTACGGCGACCAGATGGCCGACACCGCAAAGCACAAGAAGCCAGGTCCCTACACGATCTGCTTTTCGAACGCCGGCGTGAACAATGCCTGGCGGGTAACCGGCTGGACGAACATGCAGGCCGAAGTAAAGCTCCATCCGGAAATCAAGGAGCTCATTCACGTCGATGCCGAAGGGTCCGACGACAAGCAGATCGCCGACATCGACGACCTCATCAACGGCGGCAAATGTTCGGCCCTGATTGTCTCGCCGAATACGACGGCAGCCCTGACGCCTGCAGTCGAGAAGGCTTGTGCCAAGCTGCCGGTGATCGTCTTTGACCGCGGCGTCAACACCAAATGCCCGGTCACCTTCATCCATCCGGTGGGTGGTTACGGCTTCGGTATCCAGGCAGGCGAGTTCGTGGCGGCGACGGCACCCGCGGGCGCCGACGTCCTGATGCTGCGCATCGTACCGGGTGTCGATGTGCTCGAGACCCGCGCGTCCGCGGCCAAGCGCATTTTCAAGGAGACAGGGCTGAACGTCATCGGCGAGGAATTCACCGAGGGCGACAATGCCAAGACCAAGTCGATCGTCGAAGACTACCTGCAACGCGGCAAAATCGACGCGATCTGGATGGACGCTGGTGCCACAGCAGTTGCAGCCCTCGAAGCCTTCGAGGATGCGGGCCTGCCGCCCCCGATCATTACCGGCGAGGACCAGCAGGACTTCCTGGTCAAGTGGAAGTCGGAAGGCTTTAAGGCGATAGCCCCGACCTATCCGACCTACCAATGGCGCACGCCAATCATCGCGGCAGTGAAGGTGCTGCAGGGCGAGGCGGTGCCGGGTCCGGAATGGGTAATGCCGCAGCCGGCGATCACGGCAGAAACGCTCGATCAATATGTCGACGCCAAGATGCCCCCGCTGCATCACGCCATGTGCGGCTGCGAGAAGCTGCCGGACTATCCCGCCGCCTGGGGTGGAAAATAAGCTTGAAGACCGAGCCGCTTGCGGCTCGGTCTCAGTCCCATCAGCTGAGTAGCAAGCCCAGCTTTCTCATCGTCTTGAGCGGCCTTCGGCTGACGGCACGAAGCGTGCAGCCGCTACGGCCGTGTCAACAGCATCGAGATGCCCTGTCCGACGCCGATGCACATGGTGGCGATCGCACGCTTGGCACCCTGCGCTTCGAGCTCCAACGCGGCGGTCAACGCCAGGCGTGCACCGGACATGCCGAGCGGATGGCCGAGCGCGATGGCGCCGCCGTTCGGATTGACACGGGGCGCATCGTCGGCAAGCCCCAGTTGCCGCATGCAGGCGAGCGCCTGCGCTGCAAAGGCCTCGTTCAACTCGACGACATCGATGTCGCCGATGCCGAGACCAAAACGTTCCAGGAGCTTGTGCGTGGAAAAGACCGGTCCGATGCCCATGATGCGTGGGGCAACACCGGCCGTTGCCATGCCGTCGACGCGGGCCAAGGGCTGAAGTCCGTAGCGCTCGACCGCGCCGGCTGAGGCGAGAATGAGCGCGGCCGCGCCGTCGTTGACGCCCGATGCGTTGCCCGCGGTTACCGTGCCATTGGCGCGGAACGGCGTCGGCAGGCTCGCAAGCTTTTCGAGCGTCGTCTCGCGCGGATGTTCGTCGTGTTCGACGTGGGTCGTCTCGCCCTTGCGTCCCTTGATCGCGTAGGCGGCGATCTCGCGGGCGAGACGCCCGCTCTTTTGCGCAACTGCCGCGCGCGCCTGGCTGCGCAGTGCAAAGGCGTCCTGATCTTTGCGGGAGATGGAAAATTCGGCGGCGACGTTTTCGGCGGTCTCCGGCATCGAGTCGATGCCGTATCGGTCTTTCATGGCCGTGTTGATGAAGCGCCAGCCGATCGTCGTGTCGTGGATCTCGGTGCTGCGCTGGAACGGGCTTTCGGCCTTCGGCATGACGAAGGGCGCACGCGACATGCTTTCGACGCCGCCGGCGACCACGATTTCGGCCTCTCCCAGCCGGATCGCGCGAGCGGCATAACCGACCGCGTCCAGACCGGAACCGCACAGCCGGTTGATCGTCGTTCCGGCGACCGTCTCCGGTAGCCCGGCGAGCAAGGCGGCCATGCGGGCGACGTTGCGATTGTCCTCACCCGCCTGGTTGGCGCAGCCAAGTACGACCTCGTCGATCGCTTCGGCCGGAATGGACGAAACACGCGCCAGCGCCTCGCGGATCACATGGGCCGCAAGATCGTCCGGGCGGGCGCTCGAGAGTGCCCCGCCGTAGCGGCCGATGGGGGTGCGCACGCCGCCGACGATGTAGGCTTCAGCCATGAGATTTATCCTTTGCTTTGCCCGGCTGCAAACATCGGCCCTCCCTTGTGCGCGGGAAATCCGTAGCCGTTGATCATCACGAGATCGATGTCGCCGGGACGTGCGGCGATGCCTTCGGCGAGCAGCGCCTTGCCTTCGTCGCACATGGCGTTCAGAAGCCGGTTCATGATCTCATCGGATTTAAAGGCGCGCGGCGTGATGCCCTTGGCTGCCCGCGCCGTTTCGATCGTCGCCGTGACGTCGGGATCAACGGTGCGCTCACCATCGGGATAGGCGTACCAGCCGCGGCCACTCTTGCGGCCGAGACGGCCGGCCTCGCAGAGCCTGTCGGCGATTTCGACATAGCGTGCGGCAGGATCGCGTGTTGCCGCCTGTCGCTTGCGTCGTGCCCAGGCAATCTCCAGTCCGGCCATGTCGTTGACGGCGAAGATGCCCATCGGAAAGCCATAGGCCTCGAGCGCGGCGTCGATCTCCTGCGGCAGTGCCCCATCTTCCAGCATGAACTCCGCCTCGCGGCGATAGGCCGAGAAAATGCGGTTGCCGATGAAGCCTTCGGTGACCCCGGTTACGACCGGCAGCTTGCCGAGGCGTTTGACGAAGGCAAGCGCCGTCGCCAGGACGTCCGGCGCGGTCTTGGCGCAATCAACGACTTCGACGAGCCGCATCACGTTGGCGGGCGAAAAGAAATGCAGGCCCACCACCCGTGATGGATCGACCGTCGCCGCCGCGATCGCATCGGGGTCGAGATAACTGGTGTTGGTCGCGAGGATGGCGCCCGGTGCGACGATGCCGTCGAGCTTCTGAAACAACTCCGTCTTGACCTGGAGGTCGTCGAACACCGCTTCGATGACGAGGTCAGCTTTCGCGAGCTCAACGGCTTCTGCGGTGGTCTGCAGCCGCGCGAGGGATTCGTCGCGTCCGTCAGCAGTCAATCGTCCAGCCCGCACGGTCTTGTCGAGCGTCTCGGCAATGCGTGCCCGTCCGCCGGCTGCGGCTTCTTCCGTCTGCTCCAAGGCGACCACGCGGTAGCCGGAGATCAAGGCGGAGACCGCGATGCCGGACCCCATCAGCCCGGTGCCGACGACACCGACGATCGCGATCGGCCGAGGCGAAACCTTGTCGAGCCCTTCGACCTTGCCGGCGGCGCGCTCTGCAAAAAACACATGCCTGAGGGCCGCTGACTCGACCGAATCCCGCAGGCGCAGGAAAGTCGCGCGTTCCTCAGCCAGTCCTTGCTTCAGGTCGAGTTCACCGGCTGCCTTAACGAGGCGGAATGCCTCGGCGGGCGCAGCCTGGCCGCGGGCCTTTGCCAGAACCTTCGCTTCCACCGCGCCGACGGCTTTGGCGTCCGCAGGCGGGACGGCGATCATGCCGGTCCGACGGAGCGGCTTGCCAGCTTGCTCTTGAACGAAAGCCAGAGCGACAGCGACAGGATCGGCGGCAATGCTGTCGGCAAGCCCAAGCGCCACAGCTTCGGCGGCCTTCACGGCACGACCGGTTCCGATGAGATCGATCGCCATGACCGTGCCGATCAGGCGTGGCAAGCGCTGCGTACCGCCAGCACCCGGGACGAGCCCGAGCTTTACCTCGGGCAGGCCGAACGACACCTTCTCGCCGGCAATCCGGCCGTGGCAGGCAAGCGCCACCTCGCAGCCGCCGCCAAGGGCGGCGCCGTTGACGGCTGCGGCAACCGGCTTGTCGAAGGTCTCGATGCGCTCGATCACTTCGGGAAGCAGCGGGTCGACCGGCGGCTTGCCAAACTCCCTGATATCCGCGCCGCCGATGAAGGTATTGCCGGCGCCGGTGATGACGAGACCCGCAATCGTCGACCGTTCGGCAACATGGTCAAGCGACGCCATCAGGCCGGAACGGACATGCGCGGAGAGCGCGTTGACGGGCGCGTTGTCGATGGTAACGAGGAGAACGCCACCTTCAAGTCGGGCGGAAACGCTTTCGGAAAATCGGATCTCGGCCATGCTGCCAAACCTCAATCGGGGACGACGGCCGTTGCCTGGATCTCGATCTTGGCGCGGTCTTCGACGAGCGAGACGACCTGCATCGCAGCCATGGCCGGGAAATGCCGGCCGATGATGTCGCGATAGGCCTGACCGATGCCGCGCAGATTGCCGACATATTCCTGCTTGTCGGTGAAGTACCAGGTCATGGTGGTGATGTGCTGCGGCTCGGCGCCGCCGGCCGCAAGCACTGCGACCACGTTCTTCAGCGTCTGGCGCACCTGCTCGACGAAATCGTCGGTCTCGAACTCGGACTGCGCGTTCCAGCCGATTTGGCCGCCGATGAAGACGGTGCGGCCTTTGGCCGAGACGCCGTTGGCATAGCCGATGGGCTTAGCCCAGCCTTCAGGTTGCAGGATGGTGTGCATCGGTCGTCTCCAGATGTTGTGTCAGCGCGGCGCGGATATCGTCCGGCCAGGCACAAGAAGCGTGATTGTCGAGCGAGGTGGCAACGACCCGCTGTTTTGCTGTCCAGAGCACGGTGCCTCTCGCCGAGACCGTGTGCTCCATGTCGAGCGACGAGCGGCCAATGCCGCGCACCGCCAGCGCGAAATCCAGATCGTCGCCCTGGAAGCCCGGTCGAGAGAAGGTGAGATCGAGGCGCACCGTCGGCACGCCCGTCCGCCGCTCGTCGTTCATGGCGTTCCAGGGAAAGCCGAGCGAGGCGAAGAAGTCCTCCGTCACCCCGACAAGAATATTGAGATAGGACGGGAAGTAGGCGATCCCCGAGGGGTCGCAGTCTCCGAACCGCAGTGGTCTCGTGGTCCTGAACATCGATGCCGACCTCAGTTCGCAAAGGCGGCAATGCCGGTGATGGCACGGCCGAGGATCAGCGCATGGATGTCGTGGGTACCCTCATAGGTGTTGACCACTTCCAGATTGACGAGGTGGCGGGCCACCGGAAATTCGTCCGAAATGCCGTTGCCGCCGAGCATGTCGCGCGCAGTTCTGGCGATTTCCAACGCTTTTCCGCAGGAGTTGCGCTTGAGGATCGAGGTCAGTTCGACCGGCGGATTGCCTTCATCCTTCATGCGCCCGAGGCGCAGGCAGCCCTGCAGGCCAAGGGCGATTTCGGTTGCCATGTCCGCAAGCTTCTTCTGGATCAGCTGGTTGGCGGCAAGCGGCCGGCCGAACTGCTTGCGGTCGATCACGTATTGCCGCGCCGTGTCATAGCAGGACTCGGCTGCACCAAGGGCGCCCCAGGCGATGCCGAAGCGCGCGGAGTTGAGGCAGGTGAAGGGGCCCTTCAGTCCTGTCACCTCGGGCAGCATGTTTTCGTCCGGCACGAAGACCCCGTCCATGACGATCTGGCCGGTGATCGATGCCCTTAAGCCCACCTTGCCGTGGATCGCCGGCGCGCTGAGACCCTTCCACCCCTTTTCGAGGATGAAGCCGCGGATGGCGCCATCTGATGTCTTTGCCCAGACGACGAACACGTCGGCGATCGGCGCATTGGAGATCCATGTCTTTGAACCGGACAGCAGATAGCCGCCATCGACCTTGGCGGCCTTGGTGATCATCGATCCGGGATCAGAACCGTGGTCTGGCTCGGTCAGGCCAAAGCAGCCGATCTTGGTGCCGGCAATCAGTCCTGGCAGGTATTTGCGCTTCTGCGCTTCACTGCCGAAGGTATGGATCGGCACGATGACGAGCGAAGACTGCACGCTCATCATCGAGCGGTAGCCGCTGTCGATGCGTTCGACCTCACGGGCGATCAGGCCGTAGGAAACGTAGTTGAGGCCGGCGCCCCCGTATTCCTCCGACACCATCGGACCGAGCAGGCCGAGTTCGCCCATCTCGGCAAAGATCGACGGATCGGTTTTCTCGTGGCGGAATGCCTCCTGGACGCGCGGAGCCAGACGGTCTTCGGCATAGCGCGCAGCGGTCTGGCGCACCATGCGTTCTTCTTCGCTCAACTGCTGATCCAGGTTGAACGGGTCCTGCCAGTCGAATGACGCCTTCGAACCATGCATGTTCGACACCCCTTGTTATCGTCCCGTGCCCTTCATCAGCTCGCGGCCGATGATGAGCTTTTGAACCTCGGTCGCGCCCTCGTAGATTCTGAGCGCGCGGATCTCGCGATAGAGCCGCTCGGTGATCTCGCCGACGCGCACGCCGCGGCCGCCAAAGAGCTGCAGCGCCTGGTCGATGACCCATTGCGCGTTCTCGGTCGCGGTCATCTTGGCCATCGCCGCTTCGCGCGTCGTTGGTCGTTTCTGCACGTCGCGTTGCCACGCCGTGCGGCCGGTCAGGAGTGCTGCCGCGTCGATAGCGGTCGCCATCTCGCCAAGCGTGCTTTGCGCCGTCGGCAGATCGCCAAGGGTCGCGCCGAACATCCTGCGGCTCTTCGCGTGGGCCACCGCCTCGTCAAGCGCGCGCCGGGCAAATCCGATCGCGGCGGCTGCCACGGACGGGCGGAAAATGTCGAGGGTGCGCATGGCGATCTTGAAGCCTTCGCCAGACGCGCCCAGAAGTTGCGACGCCGGGATGCGGCAATTGTCGAAACGAAGGCGGGCGAGCGGATGCGGCGCAATCGTCTCGATGCGCTCGGGGATGGTAAAGCCCGGCGTATCGGCGAAGACCACGAAGGCGGAAATGCCGCGCGTACCCGGCGCCTCGCCTGTGCGGGCAAAGACGGTATAGACGTCGGCGATGCCGCCGTTCGAGATCCAGGTCTTTTCACCGTCGAGTACGAAATGATCGCCATCCCGGCGCGCAGCGCACGCCATCGCCGCGACATCCGAGCCGGCCTCGGGTTCGGAAAGCGCAAAGGCGGAGATCCATTCGCCGCGGGCGACCTTGGACAGGACGGCGTGTTTCAACGCCTCGGAGCCGGACAGGCTGATCGCACCCGTCCCGAGGCCCTGCATGGCGAAGGCAAAGTCGGCAAGCCCGTCTGTGCAGGCGAGCGTTTCGCGGATGAGGCAGAGCGACCGGCTGTCGATCTCGTCGCTAGCACCGCCGAACGCCTTTGGCACGCAATGGCGAAGCACGCCTGCAGTACCGAGTGCCGCGACCAGCTGCTTGCAGGCGGCATCGACATCAGCGTGATCGATCTCGCCGAGGCCGCCACGAGCCACGAAGGCGTCGAGTTCCGCAGCGAGCGCACGGTGACTGTCATCGTAGAACGGCCAGTCGAGATGATCGCGGGAAGGTGGGCGCAAGGTCGTGCCATGGGAACTCATGCTCAGTTCCCCTTGAATTCAGGCTTCGCCTTGGCGGCAAAGGCCTCGAAGGCGCGGCGGAAGTCGCCGGTCGCCATGCAGATCGCTTGCGCCTGGGCTTCCGATTCGATCAGTTGGTCGATACCCATCGCCCATTCCTGGTCGAGCATCTTCTTGGTCATCGCATGGGCAAACCAGGGGCCGTCGGCGATACTGCGTGCGAATTTCTGGGCTTCGGCAAGCAGCGACGGACGCTCGTGCAGAGCATTGTAGAAGCCCCAGGCGTGGCCTTCCGTCGCGGTCATGACGCGGCCGGTGAAGAGCAGGTCGGCGGCGCGGCCCTGGCCGATGATGCGGGGAAGAATGCCGCAGGCGCCCATGTCGGCGCCGGCCAGCCCGACGCGGGTAAAGAGAAAGGCCGTCTTCGCCTCGGGCGTTGCCACACGGAAGTCCGAGGCCATGGCCAGAATGGCGCCGGCGCCGGCGCAGATGCCGTCGACGGCTGCTATGACCGGCTGCGGGCAGGCGCGGATCTGGCGGACCAGTTCGCCGGTCATGCGGGTAAAATCCAGCAGATCGGGCATCGCCATACGCGTCAGCGGCTCGATGATCTCGAACACGTCGCCACCGGATGAAAAGTTGTCACCGGCGCCGGCCAGCACGACCGCGCGCACGTCGCTGGCGCGGGCAAGCGAGCGGAAAAGATCGCAAAGTTCCTCGTAGCTTTCGAAGGTCAGCGGGTTCTTCTTTTCCGGACGGTTGAGGGTGATCGTGGCGACGCGTCCGTCAGCATCCGTTTCGAACAGGAAGTGCTTGGCCTTGTGGTCTTTGAAGGCGCGCTTCTTGGCCTGCATTGGGTTTGTCATCTCTATCCTCCAAGAACTTCGCCGCCGGCGACAGCGATCGCCTGACCAGTGATTGCCGTCGCCTTTTCCGAGACGAGCCACGAGACCGTGTGGGCGACTTCTTCCGGCGTCACCAGGCGTCCCTGCGGGTTGGAGCGAGCAAGGCTGGCGCGCGCTTCCTCGCGCGAACGGCCGGTCTTTTCGCTGATCGTATCGAGCGCGCCGTCGATCAGCGGCGTGTCGGTGAAGCCGGGGCAGACGACATTGACGGTGACGTCGGTGCGCGCAAGCTCAAGCGCCAGTGCCCTCGTCAAGCCGATGACGCCGTGCTTCGACGCGCAATAGGCCGAAACATAAGCATAGCCGGTCAGGCCCGCGGTGCTCGCAACGTTGACGATCCGGCCGTTGCCGGCCCGCCGCACGGAGACAAGCGCTGCCTGCGTCACCAGATAGACGCCGGTGAGGTTGATGGAAAGCACCCGCTGCCAAAGCGCGAAGTCGGTCTTTTCGAACGGCGCCGAGGGCGCTTCGCCGGCGCAGTTGACGAGAACGGCAATCTCTCCGGCTTCAGCGATCGCAGCCGTGATACCTTGCTCGACGGCCTGCGGGTTGGTCACATCGAAGCCGTCACGGACAAAGGCCTGTCCGCCGGCAGCAAGGATGTCGCCCCGTACCGCTTCAAGCGGCGCTGCGCGCCGACCGGCGAGGCTGACGATGTGGCCGTCGGCGGCGAGCCTAAGGGCAATCGCCTTGCCGATACCGCTGCCGGCGCCTGTGACGAGGGCGTGCCTTGTCATGGCTTGCCTGCCGTCGTTGCGGCGCGCGCCAGGTTGTTCACGTACTGGGCCCGAGCCGAATGGTACTGTTTCGGCCAGGGCTCGCCGTCATAGCCAATCTTTGCCGCCTCGTGCATCACGAAGGACGGATCGGCCAGATGCGGGCGGGCAATCGCGCAGAGATCGGCTCGACCGGCTGCGATGATCGAATTGGCGTGGTCGGCCTCGGAAATCGCCCCGACCGCAATGGTCGGAACCTGGATCTCGTTGCGGATCTTATCGGAAAATGGCGTCTGGAACAGGCGGCCATAGATCGGTTTTTCTTCTTTCACCACCTGGCCGGACGAGCAGTCGATCATGTCGGCGCCCGCCTCCTTGAACAGGCGGGCGAAAATTGCCGCGTCCTCGGGCGTGTTGCCGCCCTCGTGCCAGTCATGGGTTGACAGGCGAACCGACATCGGCCGGTCCTCGGGCCAGACTTTACGCACTGCGTGGAACACTTCGAGCGGGAAGCGGGCGCGGGCGGCGTGATCGCCGCCATAGTCGTCGGTGCGCAGATTGGTAAGCGGCGACAGGAAGCTCGACAGCAGGTAGCCGTGCGCGACGTGCAGTTCGAGGATATCGAAACCGAGGTCACGGGCCCGTTCGGTGGCCCGCACGAAATCGGTGACGACCCGGTCCATATCCTCCCGCGTCATTTCGCGCGGCATGTCCGAATGCTTGAGGTAGGGCAGGGCGGACGCGGAAATGAGTGGCCAGCCGCCTTCGGCCAAGGGCTGATCGATCCCCTCCCAGGCGACCTTTGTCGCGCCCTTGCGGCCGGCATGGCCGAGCTGGATGCCGATCTTGGCGGGGGTCTGCTGGTGTACGAAGTCGACGATGCGCTTGAAGGCCTGGGCCTGCTCGTCGCTCCAGAGCCCCAGACATCCGGGCGTGATGCGGGCATCGGCCGACACACAGGTCATTTCCGGGAAGACGAGCGCCGCACCGCCCATGGCGCGCGCGCCGAGATGAACGAGATGAAAATCGTTCGGCACGCCGTCGGCTGCCGAATACATCGCCATCGGCGAAACCACGATGCGGTTCTTCAGCGTCAGGCCGCGGAGCTTGAACGGCGTAAACATCGGCGGCGGAACCGCCCCGTTCGCCGCCGGCGCCACACCGGCGCGTTCGGCAAACCAGCGCTCGAAGCCTTCGAGCCAGTCCTTGTCGCGCAGGCGAAGGTTCTCGTGGCTGATGCGCTGCGAGCGGGTCAGCATCGAATACATGAACTGTTCGGGCTCCAGCGTGTCGGCATAGCGCGTGCCGACCACTTCGAACCATTCCATCGCATTGCGGGCCGCATTCTGGATGCGGGCGACATCGACGCGGCGCACCTCTTCGTAAGCCGACAGCACGGCGGGAATGGTTGCCTTGTCGTGGCCCAGAATATCGAACTGGCGGGTGAGTTCGATCGCGTCATCGATCGCAAGCTTGGTGCCCGAGCCGATGGCGAAATGGGCCGTGTGGGCACTGTCGCCCATCAACACGACATGGCTGTGGCCGTTGAAATGGCTCCACTTTTCGCAGATCAGCCGGCCGAAGTTCAGCCAGGCGGAGCCGCGCAAGTGCCGCGCATTGGTCATCAGCTTGTGGCCGTCGAGCGTGCCTTCAAAGAGCTTTTCGCAGAACGCGATCGACTGGTCCTGGTCCATCTGGTCGAGGCCATGGGCGCGGAAGACGTCGTCGGTGGTCTCAACGATGAAGGTCGAGGTGTTCTCGTCGAAGCGGTAGATATGCGCCTGGAACCAGCCATGCTCGGTGCGCTGGAAGTCGAAGGTGAAGGCGTCGAACTTCTTGTCCGTGCCGAGCCAGACATAGCGGTTCGGCCGGATCACCATGTCCGGCTTGAAGATGTCGGCGTATTTGTTGCGGATCCTTGAGTTGACGCCGTCGGAGGCGATGATCAGATCGGCGTCGGCGAACTGCTCGTCGCTTTCCACGTCCTGCTCGAACAGCAGTTCGACGCCGAGTTCGAGGCAGCGTTCCTGGAGGATGTTGAGCATCTTCTTGCGGCCGATGCCAACGAAGCCGTGGCCGGTCGTGCGGATCTTGCGGCCCTTGAAGACCAGCTCGATGTCGTCCCAATGGTTGAAGGAAACCTCGATCGCCTCGGCGGTCTCCGGGTCCCATTGCCGCATCGACTGCATGGTCGCGTCCGAAAAGACGACGCCCCAGCCGAATGTGTCAAAGGGGCGGTTCCGTTCGACGACGGTGACGTGATGCTCCGGATGCTGCCGCTTCATCAGCAGCGCAAAATAAAGGCCGGCAGGCCCGCCACCGATACAGACGATCCGCATGTCGTTCTCCTCCCGAGTTCCGGCTGCGCGTCACCGTCGAGCTGGCACAAGTGGCCATGCTGGACTGTTGCAAGCAGGGTGGACTCGTTCAGGAGAAATTTCAAGCTTAAAATTGTTTTGGGCAGATGGGAAGCCGACGCCGGGCGCTCGCAGCGCCGCCGAACGGCGTCGCATCGCTTCGGGGCCGGTGCGGCAGAAAGTAAGGCAGTTGTAGGCAGAAGCGCCGTGAACTCAGGAATTTCGCGCGAGCGAGGCGATGATCGACCGCTTGAGTGTGGCAAGCTCATCCATCAGCACGCCGCCTTCCTTGGCCGGAAGGCCGGCAAACAGATCCGAGATCCAGTCGGCATGGCTTGCTGCCATCTTCTCGAATTCGGCGCGGCCGAAGGGGGTAAGCGCGATGATCTGGACACGCCGGTCGGTCGGAAGCGTCGTGCGGCTGATGTGGCCGCTCTCGGTCAGCCGTTCCACCAGCACCGTGATGTTGCCGGGGGAGACCATCATGCGCTTGGAGACTTCGCCAAGCACCATGCCGTCAGGCGCACGCTCGAGCTGGGCCATCAGGTCGAAACGCGGCAAGGTCGAATCGAATTCTTCCCGCAACCGCCGACGGATTTCGCTTTCGACAAGTGTCGAACAGGTCAAGAGACGCAGCCATAGCCTGAGCTCTGCACGGTGATCGCCCGGAGCCTCGAGCGCCTTGGTCTCGCCATCGACCCATTCCGGCGAGGTGTCGAACTTGTCTTCACCCATCATTCCCAACGTCCGCTTCCAACCCTTGGCCGCAAATCAGCGGCTCTTTCGTTTTTCTGCTTTTAGAGAGGTAAGCAGGTCTTGGACAGGTTGTCACGGGCCGTCATTTGGACGCAAGCCCAGGTACCGACTGGGCGAGCAGCGGCGACGCGCGACCGCCATCCTCGGACTGGACATAGACGTTGACGGTAAAGCCGATGTGCTCGGCCATCAGGGTGCGGGCACGCTCGATATCGCGATCGAGTGCTGCCTCCATCAGCTCGGTATGGTGCTCGATCGCCATCGCGTCCTCAAGCGCCGAAACGGCCTCCTCGTAGCCTGCGCTCATACCGGCGGCGGCCCTAATCGTCGGCGCCAGACTTAGGAAGCGGTGGTGACGGCGAAGCTGGTCGGAGATCGTCGCCTGAAAGCGCGTGAGCCAGCGCGACCTCGCAGCACTGATCAAAGCCGTATGAAACCCGGCATGCTTCTCGTCCCACTCGTCGACTTCGCTCTCGGAGAAACGCTCGACGGAAACCTTGCAGCGCGACAGCCGGTAGTGTGCCGTGACGACGGCGGATTCCCAGGCGCTGTCGCCGTTCTCGATCGACTCGATGAGCAGCGGCATTTCGACGGCAAGGCGGGCGCGGGTGAGGTCGTCGAGTTCCTCGCGTGACACCGGAGCAACAGCAAAGCCGCGATTACTGATGGCGGTCACCAGCCCTTCCGCCTCCAGCCGCGACAGAGCCTCGCGTAGCGGCGTCCAGCCGATCCCGTAGCTTTCGCGCAGCGTGCTCAGCTTCATCGGCGCGCCCGGCTTCAGCCGCGTCGAAAGAATGTCGCGGCGTAGCAACCGGTATGCCGATTCCGTTTTGGTCGACTGTTCGTGGTCTTGCATCAGGTTCCCTTAGCGCCCACACCGGGTCGATACAAATATATATAGTTCTGCGCCTCATGTGAAAATATATATATTAATTTGACAAGAGGCCGGAGCGGTTCCATGATCCGCGCAAGCCGCCGAGGAGGGCGGTAACGCTCGTCAAATTCTGGGAGGGATGTATGAGCAGGCTTAAGAGCACGTGGCTTTCGGGATTGGTTGTCGCCGGTGCAATGGCATGGGGACTGGGAGCAGCGGCCGCTGATCCGATCCGCATCGGCATCGCCAATTTTGGCGAGCATCCGCAATTGAACGCATCGATCGCCGGCTTCAAGAAGGCGCTGGCCGAAAACGGCTTCGTCGAAGGCAAGGACGTCGTCTACACCGAGAGCCACACCAATTTCGACGCCTCGCTGGTGCCGCAGATGATCGCCAAGCTGCAGGCCGAACAGCCGAAACTGGTCTACACGATCACCACGCCCGTCTCGCAGATCGCCAAGAAGGCGCTCGCCGGCTCCGGCATTCCGGTCGTCTTCTCCGCCGTTACCGATCCGGTGGCCGCCAAGCTCGTTCCGTCTTGGGAGGCCGGTGACGACGGCATGACCGGTGCGACCGACCTTCAGGACGTGGCCGCCGTCATGGCCTTCACCCACAAGCTGCTGCCGAACGCGAAGCGCTTTGGCGTGCCCTATAATCCGGGTGAGGCGAACGACCAGGCCCTGCTCGACAAGATCAAGGAAGCAGCGCCTGACGCAGGCTTCGAGGTCGTGGAGGTCGGCGTCGACAATGTCAACGACATCCAGCAGCGCATCGCCTCCTTCGCCGGCAAGGCCGACGTGATCTATACGCCCGCATCGAACCTGCTGCAGCCGGCGATCGGTGCTGTGTCGGCAGCCGCGCGCCAGGCGCAGATCCCGATCGTAAACTCCGACGACGGTGCAGTGCGTGACGGCGTCGTACCGGCAAGCTTTGCGGTCAACTATGAGCAGGTCGGCGTCAATGCCGGCAAGATCGCTGCTCAGATCCTCAAAGGTGCAGACCCGAAGACGATCGCGCCGTCGCGCCCGGCCTATGAGGATCACGCGCCGCTGATCTCGAAGAAGGCTGCCGCTGCCTTCGGCATCGAAGTGCCGGCAGCGCTCGCGACCGAATGCAACTGCGTGGTCGATTGATCTCCGTCTTGTCTCTTCAGTGACGGCGCCCCGAGCGCCGTCATCTCATAAGTTAAGGGGGAGCCAATGCTGGAAATCAGATCGGCCCGCAAAGTTTTCTACAAGGGGCAGGCGGACGAAAAAGTCGCGCTCGACGGCCTCAATCTCAGCCTTGCCACGGGCGAATTTGGCGTCGTCATCGGTTCCAACGGCGCCGGCAAGAGCAGCATGCTCAACGCCATTTCGGGTGCATTGGTGCTCGATAGCGGCCAGATCGTCATCAATGGCGACGACGTGACCGCAACGCCCGTACACAAGCGCGCGATGCGGCTTGCCCGCGTGTTCCAGGACCCGATGCGCGGCACCGCTGCCTCTATGACGGTGGCCGAAAACATGCTGCTTGCCGAATTGCGCAGCAACAAACGCACCCTGCGGCGCGGCCTGAACGCGACGCGGCTCGCCACCTACAGGGAACGCCTGTCGCTGCTCGGGCTCGGCCTTGAAAACCGCCTCGACACACGGGTGGAGCTGCTTTCCGGCGGCCAGCGGCAATCGCTGTCCTTGATCATGGCGGTCGGCGGCGAGCCGGAACTGCTGCTGCTCGACGAACACACCGCAGCGCTTGATCCGCGCACCGCCGATATCGTCATGCAGGCGACGATCCGCGCGGTCGAAGCCCTGAAGCTGACAACGCTGATGGTGACGCACAACATGCAGCACGCGGTGGATTTCGGTCACAAGGTCATCATGCTCGACGCCGGGCGCGTCCGTCTCGAAATCGACGGCAAGGAAAAGGCGCAGACGACCGTGCCGGATCTGATCGGCCACTTCTCCGTCAAAACCGACCGCATGTTCCTGGCGAGCTGACGATCATGGATATTCTTCAAAATACCTTCGCGAGCTTCGTCTCGCTCGTTCCCGTCACGCTCGCGCAGAGCCTGATCCTCGCCTTCGTCGTGCTCGGGATCATGATCCCGTTCCGCATGTTGAGCTTCCCGGATCTGACCAGCGAGGGTGCGTTTCCGCTCGGCGGCTGCGTCTGCGGCGTGCTGATGGCGGCGGGCATGTCGCCGCTCGCCGCGATCGCCATCGCACTTCTCGCCGGATTCGTTGCCGGCTGCTGCACGGCCTTCATCCATCTGCGGTTCCGGATCCACACGCTGCTCGCCGGCATCCTCATGATGACGATGCTTTATTCGATCAACCTCAGGATCATGGGGCGCTCGAACCTCTCGGTCTTCGGTGCGCCAACGGTGTTCGACTGGGCGCCGGGGCTGCAGCCGGGCTTCCCCGCAAGCAAGATCGTCGTCGCGGGCCTGATCGCACTCATCGTCTTCGTCCTGCTCTACCACTTCTTCCGCACGGAAAAAGGCACGGCCGTTCGCGCCGTCGGCGCCAATCCCGATATGGCTGAAGCTCAAGGGATCAATGTCTGGATGGCGACGATCGGTGGCGTCGGGCTTGCGGGTGCGTTTTCGGCGGCAGGCGGCGCGCTGATGGTGCAGTCACAGGGCTTTGCTGACGTCAACATGGGCCTCGGCATCCTGATCAACGGCCTTGCGGCGCTGATGATCGGCGAGGCGATCGTTGGCAAGCAGAGCGTGGCGCGCCAGCTCGCTGCGCCGTTCGTAGGTGCGATCGTCTACTACCAGCTCGTCTCCTTCTGCCTGGCCGCCGGCATGCCACCGCCGGACCTGAAACTTGCGACCGGCCTCTTCGTTCTGGCCATGCTGGCTCTTCCGAGCCTCAAGCGAAGCCGCGGCCCTGCGCCCGCCCGCGAAACCGTTCGCGAATAAATGAGGACCACCTTCATGAATGCAGTTCCTGATCTTGCCGCGATAAAGGCCATGGATGTGGCCGATGTGCTCCGCCCGATGCGCGAGCGTTTCATCCTGCCGCCGGGTCTCATCTATCTCGACGGCAACTCGCTCGGCGTTGCCTCGACCGCCGCCTTCGACGAGCTTCGCAAGGCCGCCACCGAGGAATGGGGGCAGGACCTCATCCGCAGCTGGAATACGGCCGGCTGGTTCGAGATGCCGCTGACGCTCGGCGACCGGGTCGGGCGGCTGATCGGGGCGGCCGCCGGCCAGACCGTCGTCTGCGACACCACGTCGATCAACATCTACAAGGCCCTCCATGCGGCCATGGCCTTGCGGCCCGATCGGTCGGTGATCGTCAGCGAAAGCGGCAGTTTTCCGACCGATCTCTACATGGCCGAAGGCGTGGTCTCGACGCGTCCGGGCGCCTCGCTCAGGCTCGAAGGGGTCGATGCGCCCGAGATCGAGGATCTGATCGATGGCAGCGTCGCCGTCGTTCTCGTCAACCACGTCAACTACAAGTCCGGCGAGCTGCGCGATATGGCGGCCCTGACCCGCAAGGCGCACGAACATGGCGCACTGGTCATCTGGGACCTCTGCCATACGGCCGGCGCGTTGCCAGTCGATCTTGACGGCGCCAATGTCGATTTCGCGGTCGGCTGCACCTACAAGTACCTGAACGGTGGCCCCGGAGCCCCCGCCTTCATCTATGCAGCCACCCGTCACCACGGCGATATCCGCCAGCCGCTCACCGGCTGGTGGGGACACGCCCGTCCCTTCGCCTTCGAGAAGCACTATGCTGCCGGCGAGGGCATCCGCCGTTTCCTCTGCGGAACACAGCCGATCCTGTCGCTGCGGGCGCTAAAGGGCGCGCTCGACGTCTGGGACGAGGTCGACATGAAAGCGCTGCGCGAAAAGAGCATCCAGCTCACGGATCTCTTCATCGCGCTCGTTGAGGCGAAATGCGGTGCCCACGGTCTGGCGCTCGAAAGCCCGCGCGACGGAACCAAGCGCGGAAGCCAGGTATCGTTCAAACACCCGCACGCTTACGAAATCATGCAGGCGCTGATTGCCCGTGGCGTTATCGGTGATTTCCGCGCGCCGACGACGATGCGCTTCGGCTTCACGCCGCTCTATGTGAGCTACGCCGACGTCTGGCAGGCCGTCGAAATCCTGGAGGACATCCTCAAGACCGGTGCATGGCAGGATGCGCGCTTCGCGGTCCGTGCGGCCGTAACCTGATTGATGGCACCGAAGAGCAGCGGGCGGTATTTCGCCCGTTGCCTCTTGTTCAGACACATACCGAGGCTGCCGCCCCGCAGCGGATTCGTTCAGAGCCATTGTGCCTGGAGGCGAGAGGACGGCTAACGGGGGACTTAAGCAATGATCGCGCCACACCGCCCGACCCCGGAGGAAATCGCCGATGCTCGTAAACGCATCGCGCCGCATTTCGCGCGCACACCGCTCGTCAGGCTCGATCTTGGGTTTCCGGACCGTCAGATATTCCTGAAACTGGAGACGCTGTCGCCAATTGGCGCGTTCAAGCTCCGTCCCGCCTTGAACGCTGTGTTGTCGCGCGATCCGGCCGAACTCGAAAGCGGCGTCGCAGTCACCAGTTCCGGCAATATGGCCTATGGCATGGCCTGGGCGGCACGCCTCATCGGTGTGCCGATGGTTGCCTACATGTATCGCGGCGCACCCCAGACCAAGATCGACGGTGTGCGTGCGCTCGGCGGAGAAGTACGGTTCGTCAGTGCCGAGACCTGGTGGGACTACATCACTGGCGCCGATCATCCGGATGCGCTGGAACTGCTGATCAATCCGGTGACCGATCAGGCGGTGCTGGCCGGGAACGGCTCCATCGGTGTGGAGATCATCGAGGATCTGCCCGATGTCGACGTCGTGCTTACCCCGTATGGCGGTGGCAGCATGACCACCGGGGTGGCCAGCGCTATCAAGGCCGCTTCCGACCGCTGCCGTGTCTTTGCGGTTGAAGATGACAGCGCCGCCCCTGTTTCGGCGGCCCTGGTCGCTGGCCAAATCGTGACGATCGAAACCCGCCCCTCCTTTATCAAGAGCATCGGCGCGCCGTCGCTGGTGCCTCAGATCTGGCCGGTGGTCGGTGACCTGATCGATGGGGCGATTGCGGTCAGCCCGGGGCAGGTGACCGAAGCGATGCGGATTCTCTTCAAGAAGGCGAAGATCGTTGCCGAAGGCGCGGGTGCTGCCTCGCTTGCCGCCGCAATCGCGCGACCGGATCTCAAGGGAAACATCGTCTGCGTGGTCTCGGGCGGAAACATCGACGCGGCTGCCTATTCCACAGTGCTCGGCGGTGGCATTCCCTCGGCCTGAGCGACCGATCAAACGCCGAGATAGCGATCCTGGAGTTCTGGCGTCAGCGCAAGCGGCGCTCCCTCGAACACGGTCGCGCCCTTTTCCAGGACGAAGCAGCGGTCGGCAACGGGCAGGAGTTCCGAAAGCGTCTTGTCGACGACGAGGATCGACTGCCCTGCCGCCTTCAGAGTGCGGATCGCCGACCAGATATCCTGGCGAATGACCGGCGCCAGCCCTTCCGTTGCCTCGTCGAGAATGAGCAGGCTGGGATTGGTCATCAAGGCCCGGCCGATCGCAAGCATCTGCTGCTCCCCGCCCGAAAGCGTGTTGGCATACTGATCGCGCCGCTCGCCGAGGCGAGGGAAGAGCGCGGTCACTTTCTCGAAGGTCCATTCGTTTCCGCGAGCCGTGGCGACGAGGTTCTCCATGACGGTGAGATTGGGAAAGCAGCGCCGTCCTTCAGGAACGAGACCGAGGCCGAGCCTTGCAATCCGGTGCGGGCGCAGGCCGGAGATGGTCTTGCCGGCAAAGGAGATGGCGCCTGAACGCGGGCGCACGAGCCCGAGGATCGAGTTGATCGTCGTCGTCTTGCCCATGCCGTTGCGGCCCATGAGCGCGACGACCTCGCCCTCGCGCACATCGAGGTTGACGCCAAAGAGCGCTTGGGATGCGCCGTAGAAGGTTTCGAGACGTTTGAGTTCGAGCAGGCTCACGCGGCTTCTCCCAGATAGGCCCGGCGCACATCCGGATCGCTGCGGATTTCATCGACTGTGCCTGACGCGATGATGCGGCCGTAGACCAGCACGGAGATGCGATCCGCCAGCGCAAAGACCGCATCCATGTCGTGCTCCACCAAGAGCATTGGCGCTTCGTGGCGCAGCCCATCAAGGAACGAAGTCAGCCGCTTGGAGCCCTCCGGTCCCATGCCGGCCATGGGCTCGTCGAACAGAAAGACTTTCGGCGACAGCGCCAGCGCGATGGCGATTTCGAGTTGCCGGCGTTCGCCGTGCGAGAGTTCGGCCGCCGGCACGTGGGCACGCGCAGCAAGATCGACGCGCTCCAGCATCGCCATCGCCGGTTCGGTCAGTTCCTTGTCGTTGCTGACCTGGCGAAAGAAGTGGAAGCTGCTGCCGTGGCGCGCCTGCACCGCCAGCATGACGTTGCGAAGAGCCGAGAATTCCTGCGCCAGCGAGGAGATCTGGAAGCTACGGGCAAGGCCGAGCCTTGCGCGGGCGGCCATATCGAGGCCGCCGATATCCTGGCCGAGAAATCGGATCGTGCCGCTGTCGGCCCTGAGCGATCCGGCAATCTGGTGGATCAGCGTGCTCTTGCCGGCGCCGTTCGGGCCGATCAGCGCATGGATCTGCCCCGGGTGAAGCTCGAGGCTGACGCCATCAGTCGCTTTAAGGGCGCCGAAGGATTTTCTGAGGTCGCGGATTTCGAGAACGGGCTCAGACATGGCGCGGCTTTCCGGAGAGGAGACCCAGCAGACCGCCGCGGGCAAACAGCACGATGCCGAGCAGGATGAGGCCGAGGAAGAACTGCCAGCGCTCGGTGATGCCGCCGAGCACATATTCGAAGAAGACGAAGATCATCGCGCCGGCAACCGGGCCGAACAGTCGGCCTTTGCCGCCGAGGATGATCAGCACGATCAGTTCACCCGACATGTGCCAGGAGAGCATAGAGGGACCGACGAAGCGATTGAGGTCGGCATAGAGCGCGCCGGCAAACCCGGTGATCATCGCCGAGACGGCGAAGGCGACGAGGCGGATGTTGAAAGGTGCGATGCCGACTGCGGCAAGGCGGGTACCGTTCTGTCTCGCCGCCTGCAGGGCGCTGCCGAAGCGTGAACCCTCGACCACGCGAAACAGAAGCAGCGCCGCCATCAGTGCCGCGTAGCAGATCAGGAAATAGGGCAGGGGCTTGGCCGTGTTGACGCCGGGAAAGGCGTTGCGCATCGACAGCGACAGGCCGTCCTCGCCGCCATAGGCCGGCCAGGAGATCGCGAAGTAGTAGATCATCTGCGCGAAGGCGAGCGTGATCATGATGAAATAGACGCCTGAGGTGCGCAGGCTGATCGCACCGATCGGCAACGCGATGAGCCCGGCGACCGCGACGGCGACGACCCAGATCAGCGGCATGGATGTCGTCGCCGGAATGCCGGCAAAGAGCGGTTCGGCATTGAAGGCGTGCGTGGCGAGGATGCCGGCGACATAACCGCCGAGGCCGAAAAAGGCCGCATGCCCGAAAGAGAGCAGCCCACCAAGCCCGAGCGCCATATTGAGGCCGACGGCGGCAAGCGCCAGCACGACGATGCGGGTTGCGAGCGTCACGTAGAAGGGTTCGCCCAAGCTTGCAGCCAGTATCGGCGCACCGAGAAGCAGCAGGGCGAGAAGCAGGTTGATTGTGGTTTCGCGGGTCATCTTGGCCTCATGACTGTGCCGAAAACAGGCCACTCGGCCTGAAGGCGAGGATAAGGGCCATGACGACGTAGATCAGCATCGAGGCGAGCGCCGCACCGATCGTGGTCGCCTGTGATGCGGGCATGGTGAGTGCCAGAAGCGATGGGAGCAGGAAACGGCCCATCGTGTCGACGACACCGACGATGACAGCGCCGACCAGTGCCCCCTTGATCGAGCCGATACCGCCAATGACGATGACGACGAAGGCGAGGATGAGGACCGGTTCGCCCATGCCGACCTGCACCGATTGCAATGCACCCACCAATGCGCCGGCAAGCCCGGCAAGCGCTGCACCGAGTGCGAAGACGACCGTATAGAGCGTGCCGATGTCGACACCGAGCGCTCCGATCATCTCTCGATCGGACTCGCCCGCCCGGATGCGCATGCCGAGCCGGGTTCTGGAGATCAACAGATAGAGGCCGATCGCAACGGCAATGCCGACGCCGATGATCGCCAGGCGGTAGAGCTGGTACTGGCCGCCGCCCGGCAGCGGTACGGCACCCTGGAGCAAGGGGGGAATGTCGAGATAGAGCGGGAAGGAGCCGAAGAGCCAGCGGGCGCCTTCCGACAGGATCAGGATCAGGGCGAAGGTCGCAAGGACCTGATCGAGATGATCGCGGTCGTAGAGCCTGCGGATGACGGCGACCTCGATGATCGCGCCGACACCAGCTGCAGCTGCAAGGCTGGCGATGAGGCCGATCCAGAAGGAGCCGGTGGCGGCTGCGACCGTGGCGCAGGCAAACGCGCCGATCATATACAGTGAGCCGTGCGCCAGGTTGATGAGGCCCATGACCCCGAAAATCAGGGTCAGGCCGGCGGCCATCAGAAACAGCATCACACCGAGCTGGAGCCCGTTGAGCAGTTGTTCGATCAGAAGTGCGGTGAACAAGAGACCGGTCCAAGCTTGATGTCAGGAGGACATGGATCATCGACCGGATGGCGGCATCAAGGCCGCGCACCCGGGCAACGACAGGTGCAGGGCACTACATGCTGCACTTCTCGGCGTAGGCGTCCTTGTGGTCTTCGAAGGCGGTGGCGATAATCTTGTTGGTGAGCACGCCGTCGGCTTCCTTCACCACCTCGCGGACGTAGATGTTCTGGATCGGGTGGTTGTTGTTGTTGAAGACGAATTTGCCGCGCACCGACTGGAAGTCTGCTGCCTTAAGTGCTGCGCGGAAGGCGTCCTTGTCTTTGACGCTTGCCTTGGACAGCGCGGCGAGGATCAGGTTTGCGGTATCCCAGCTCTGCGCCGCGTAGATCGAGGGCAGGCGCTTGTACTCGGCCTTGAAGGCTTCGACGAACTTCTTGTTGGCCTCGTTGTCGAGGTCCTTCGACCAGGTCGCCGAGTTCTTGACGCCAAGCGCCGCGTCGCCGATCGCCGGCAGGACGTCCTGGCTAAAGGAGAAGCCCGGGCCCATGACGGGGATGTTCACACCCGACTGGGCATATTGCTTCATGAAGGCGATGCCCATGCCGCCGGGCAGGAAGAAGTAGACGGTGTCGGCACCCGAGGCGCGGATCTGGGCGATTTCGGCAGCGTAGTCCGTCTGCCCGACCTGCGTGTAGATCTCGCCGGCAAGCGCGCCCTTGTAATAGCGCTTGAAGCCGGTCAGCGCGTCCTTGCCGGCCGGATAGTTGGGGGCGAGGATGAAGGCGTTCTTGTAATCCTTGTTGGCGTATTGGCCCATCGCCTCATGGAAATTGTCGTTCTGGTAGGCGACGTTGAAATAGTTCGCATTGCAGTTCGCACCGGCAAGTGCCGAGGGACCGGCGTTCGGCGACAGATAGATCACGTCCTGTGCCACCGTGTTCGGCACGACGGCCATCGCAAGGTTCGACCAGATGATGCCCGTCATCAGGTCGACCTTGTCGCCCTGGATCATCTTCTCGGCGATCTGCACCGCAAGTTCCGGCTTCTGGGCATCGTCCTCGATCACCAGTTCCACGTCCTTGTTGCCCGACTGCTTGATCGCCAGCGTGAAGGCGTCGCGCATATCGATGCCGAGGCCGGCGCCGCCGCCCGACAGCGTGGTGATGACGCCGATTTTCACCGGCTCGGCATGGGCAAGGCTTGACGTTGCAAGTGAAAGGCCAAGAAGGCCTGCTGCCAGAATGCGGTTCATGCTGTTCTCCTCTTTGTTGGTTCCCTTTTGGGTTGTGTTCTATCAGAGACCCGTGCGCACGTGCCAGAGCTCGGGGAAAAGTTCCACTTCGAGCATCTTTTTCAGATAGGACGCGCCGGATGTGCCCCCGGTTCCGCGTTTCATGCCGATGATGCGCTCGACGGTCGTGACGTGGTTGAAGCGCCAGCGACGGAAGTAGTCCTCGAAATCGACCAGTTTCTCGGCGAGCTCGTAGAGCATCCAATAGCGCTCGGGATCGCGGTAGACGATCTGCCAGGCGGCGAAGACCTTTTCGCTTTCCGTGCGCGTCTCGCGCCAATCGCTCTTGTCCGCTTCCGCGCCGACATCGAAACCGTTGCGCGAAAGAAGCCGGATCGCCTCGTCGTAGAGCGACGGCGCTGCCAGGATCGCTTCCAGCTTTTCCATGATGTCGGGGCGGTGCGCATGCGGCCCGAGCATCGCGACATTGCGGTTGCCGGCGAGGAACTCGATCGCCCGGTACTGCCAGGACTGGAAGCCGGAGGATTGGCCGAGCGATTCACGGAACGTGGTGTATTCGCTGGGGGTCATCGTTCGCAGCACATCCCAGGCGCTGTTCAGCTGCTCGAAGATGCGGGCGACGCGCGTCAGCATCTTGAATGCGGGCTCCAGCCGGTCGTCGCGGATCGAGCGGACCGCCGCGTTGATCTCGTGCAGCGCGAGCTTCATCCAGAGCTCGGACGTCTGATGCTGGATGATGAACAGCATCTCGTCATGGGCTTTGGAAAGCGGCTCCTGCGCATCCAGTACCTTTTCCAGCATCAGGTAGTCGCTATAGGACATGCGTCCCTCGAACGACATCTGGGCGCCTTCTTTCGAAGGGTCGTATGATTTGCTCATGTTTTCAGTTCTCCGACCGCAATCGGAACCGCTGGATCTTGCCCGTGGCTGTTTTCGGCAGGTTGTCCAGGAACTTTACCGATCGCGGATATTTGTAAGGCGCGATCGTCGCCTTCACATGATCCTGCAGACGCTTGATCGTTGCGTCGTCTGCCGACACGCCAGATATCAGAACGACATAGGCTTCGACAATCTGGCCGCGTTCCTGATCGGGCGCACCGACGACGGCGCATTCTGCGACCTCCGGGTGGGAAATCAGGGCGGCTTCGACCTCGGGGCCGGCGATGTTGTAGCCGGCGGTGATGATCATGTCGTCCGAACGGGCGGCGAAATGGAAGAAGCCGTCCTCGTCCTGATAGAAGGCGTCGCCGGTCAGGTTCCAGCCGTCGCGCACATAGTCGCGCTGTCGGCTGTCGGCCATGTAGCGGCAGCCGGTCGGGCCACGCACCGCAAGCCTGCCGATCGTGCCGCGGGGGACTTCCTGCATGTCGTCATTGACGATCCGCGCTTCGTAGCCGCCGACCGGCTTTCCGGTCGAGGCAGGCTTGCGGTCCTCGAAGCGGTTGGAAATGAAGATATGCAGCATCTCGGTTGCGCCGATCCCGTCGAGGATCGGCTTGCCGGTCTTGGCCGTCCACTCCTCGAAGACCGGACCGGGCAGGGTCTCGCCCGCCGAGATCGCGACGCGCAGTGATGAAAGATCGGCGCCGTTATCCATCGCCTTCATCATCGCCCGATAGGCGGTGGGCGCGGTAAACGAGATCGTCGCTTTGTACTTCTCGATGATCTCCACCATGTTGGCCGGCGTCGCATGCTCGAGCAGTGTCGCTGCGGCTCCAAAGCGCAAGGGGAAGATCGCAAGGCCGCCAAGGCCAAAGGTGAATGCGAGCGGCGGCGAGCCGACGAAGATATCGTCGGGCGTGACCCCGAGCACTTCGCGGGCATAGCCGTCGGCGATCGCCAGGAGATCGCGGTGAAAGTGCATGGTCGCCTTCGGAATCCCCGTCGTGCCAGAGGTGAAACCGAGCAACGCCACATCGTCGCGACCGGTATGCACCGCCTCGAAGACCACTGATTTGTCGAGCGCAATGCGGTCGAGTTCGGCGTCGTGGTTCGCGGTCCCGTCGAAACTCACGACCTGCTTCAGGAAGCGGCTGTCCTTGGCGCAGACGATCATTTCTTCCATCAGCCGCGTGTCGCAAAGTGCCAGGCTGACTTCGGCCTTGTCGACGATCTTGGCGAGTTCCCCGGCCCGGAGCATCGGCATGGTGTTGACGACGACGGCGCCGGCCTTGGTGGCCGCCAGCCAGCAGGCGACCATGGCCGGATTGTTGGCGGAGCGGATGAGCACGCGGTGCCCGGGCTTCACACCGTAATTTTCAACCAGCGCGTGGGCGAGACGGTTGGTCCAATCGGACAGTTCCTTGTAAGTCCGGCGGCGGCCATTGCCGATCAACGCGGTATGATCGCCGAAACCCTTGGCAACCATGGCGTCCGTCAATTCGACGGCGGCGTTGAGGTGATCCGGGTAGTCAAAACCTTCGAGAAGAAACTCCGGCCATTCTTCCTGTGGCGGAAGATGGTCGCGGGTGAACGTATCGACGTGCGAAGTCGGTCCAAGCATGTGGCGGCTGTTCCCTAATTTCGTTCGTGCCTGTTGCCCAGGCATTGTTCAAAGCCGGCTGAAAGTCTTGCGGTGGTTCAAAGCCCTGGTCTGCGGACAAGCGGCAAGCGTCGCGGCACTATTCAAAGTGACACGGGCCGTCGGCGACGCGACTCCAGTTATGGCGATAGGCACAGCGAGACCTCCACTTCTCGGCTGAACATGGGGCAGCATCGCACCAGTCCAAAATTATTTCAAGCCTAAAGTTTTTTTCGATTGCCGGCATTGCCTTTCCCGGTGGGGCAGGCGATTGCTATCTGTGAGGAGACATCAAAGGGAGGATGAAATCGATGCTGGAACACCGCATTTCCGACTGGGACGACGCCTATGCGAACGGCTCGAACATCGCGCGCGGCGATCGCTGGCCGGAAGCCTGGGTCAAACCGGCCGAGGCGTTCCGCAACGCCCTCTTGAGCGCCGGACGCGCCAAACTCGACCTTGCCTATGGCGATCGGCCGAGGAACCGTATGGATCTCTTTCTTCCCGACGGTTCGCCCAAGGGCCTGGTGGTCTTCGTCCACGGCGGGTACTGGCTACAGCTCGACAAGAGCTTCTGGTCGCACCTGGCGGCCGGAGCAGTGGAGCGCGGCTATGCCGTCGCGATGCCGTCCTACACGCTCTGCCCAAAGATTCGCATTGCCGGGATCGTCGAAGAGGTCGCCGCCGCTATAAGCGAGGCATCGAAACGCGTCGAGGGTCCCTTGATGCTGACCGGCCATTCGGCCGGCGGCCACCTCGTCAGCCGAATGATCACGACGACCGCGCCGCTTTCGCCTGATGTCCAGGGCCGGATCCGCAACGTCGTCTCGATCTCCGGCGTGCATGACCTGCGCCCGATCATGTCGACGGCCATGAACGAGAAGCTCGCGATCGACGAGGCCGAGGCACTTTCACAGAGCCCGGCACTGCTGCGGCCGATGCCAGACGCCCGCATCACCTGCTGGGTCGGAGGCGGCGAGCGTGCGGAGTTCCTGCGTCAGAACGCGCTTCTTGCCAATATCTGGACCGGATTGGGTGCAACGACGGCTGCTGTCGCGGAGCCGGACCGGCACCACTTCAACGTCGTCGACGGCCTTGCCGACGCCAAGCATCCCCTGGTGCGGACGTTACTGTTGGGCGTGTGAACGTCGGGCTGGGTCGCTCCCGTATTCCCTTGATAAGGGTATGAAGCGCTTCTATCTGCGCCATATCTCGGTGTTTGTATCGCTACTATATCCGTCAAAACTGACTAGAGTGCTCCTCCCGGTCTCGCCGGAAGCGAGCGACGCAAAATGAAGGCAAGCATGGAGACGCCGTCGACCGTCATCGATCTCGCTTCGATCGTCCAAACCTCGCTGGCGCCCGTCTTTCTTCTCGCCGGCACTGCCGGCTTTGTCAGTGTCTATGCCTCCCGGCTTGGCAGGGTGTCCGATCGCGTCAACGAGATCGGGGAGAAATACGAGCAGAACGACGCGCGGCGGATGCAGCTTGACTATCTGCGCCGGCGGACGCTGGCGCTCGAGATCGCCGTTGCGCTGGGGACTTTCGCGGCGATCTGCACGGGCTGCGCCATTCTCAATCTGCTCGCCGGCGCGCTTGCCTTCGGGTTTCGCGAGGAGAACCTTTTCTGGTTTTTCGGCGGCGCGATCGTCTCGCTCATCGGGTCGCTGTTGGCTTTCCTGTTCGAGATGCTGATCGCCGGGCGGAACATGCTGCGCCAGATGCGCATGGATCAGGCAGCGTCGGGCGGCGACTGATGCCGGTGCCGCCGTCAGCTTTCAGGCGAATTCAACCGTCGCCTGCGCCTCGTTGACTACGTACTCGATCTTGGCGACCGGCATCGGTCCCGGTTCTTCGCACACATTTTGGCGATCGGCTTGCCCATCTCCATCGTATCGAGCACCGCCAGGATGTCACGGCTCTCGGCGATCAATTCGGAAAAACGGATGAGGACGTCTGTCCGCCGCCGGAGCGGCATGCGCGAACAGACACCCTGTCGAAACCGCGTGGCCGCGATATCGCAGGCGACGTCGATGTCGGCGGCGTTGCCATGGCGCGATCGATCTTCAGGGGCGTCTGACGTGGCACTCGCCGGGGATCGCTTTCGATCGCGATTTGATCGGGGCCGTTAGAGCAAGCGCGAGAGAGCGTCAACTCTCCCATCGCGACATCGTTTCCGGTGCCGGCCATGACGCGTTCAATCTGACGCGCCGGGTCCGGCGCGAACGGGTGGGGAAGAAGTAGTCGGTCCGGGACCGGGAGAAAGTGTGGGACCGGAGCCGTCGGGTGAGCCGTAAAGCTGCCGTGGAATGGTCAGCAAATGGCCCCGATACGGCCGCATCGAGCCCATTCCAACGTTCCATCGTCGCGGCGCATTCGGTATCCGGCCGACCTTAGGGGCGATTGAAAGTCAGTGTCGCTCCTGATCACGTCATGCGCATCAGAGAGGAATGAATATGATCACCGGTTACAAACCCGTCGCGTCGCTCGCGGCGGCAGTCTTTAGCTTCATGGTCGTCAGTCCCGCATCCGCCCTTGAGATCGCTCAGGCCGAAACGACCCAGCCGACGCAGGGCCAGGCTGGCAGCAAGGGCCCGGACGCTGCGATCAGCGACCAGAAAATCGAGGCCTTCGCGGTTGCCTATCTTCAGGTCGACAAGGTCAGGCAGGAATATTCCGCCAAGATAGAAGCAACGTCGGATGCAACGGCGAAGAAGGACTTGGAGACCGAAGCCAGCAAGAAAATGGTCGAGGCGGTACAAGCCTCACCGACCATTTCGATCGAAGAGTATTCGGCAATCCTTACAGCTGCACAGAGTGATCCGGCAGTCGCCAAGAAGGTTCAGGCAAAACTCCAAGACACCGCTCCGACACAGCAATAACCGGCTTGGACGCAACCAGTTTGACAGAGACAAATGGGTAGCCCGCACCAGGTGCGGGCTACCCGCTACGAAATGGATCTTCGCCGATCTGCCTGACCAAGGTCCAGCGCTTCAAGATCGCCTGATTATCCTCCTCCGCTTCCCTGTTGTCCTTTGACGATCACCTACGACCAGCTCGCGATCTATCTCGCTGAAACCGGCAATGAGCGCGCCAGTTCGGGCGCCTGGCAAGAATTCCGGCGAGTGCTGTAGTCTCGCGCTCGAGCACTTCGGGCGTAATTCCGATGCATCGTCCTTCGAGGCTCAGAGACATCGCCATCGATCAGGATGCTGAGTCTGTCACGGTCGGGATCCGCAGCGCATCAGCCAGGATGGAGGCTTTTCTGAGCCTTGCCGGACGTTTCGGCCAGCTGCGTCTTCTCCACATTGAGTATCCAATCCCGGAAGGTCGCAATCTTTGGATTGTCCTGGGCGTGCTCGGGGCACACCAGGTAATAGGCAAACTCGTCTATCAAAGCCGCGTCCAGGAGCTTCACCAACTCACCGCTGGCGAGTTCCGCTGCAATCATTGCAGCGGGCAGCAACCCTGCGCCATGGCCAGACAGGATCGCCTTCAAAATAAGGCTGCTATCGTCAAACGACGGACCGCGGGGAGAACGGAACTCTTCCACGCCATTTGCCTGGAACCAAAGGCTCCATCCCTTGCGGTCGGCATCATGGACATGCGGCCAGCGGATGAGATCGTCCGCGCATCGAGGGACGCCGAGGCGATCGACGAGATCAGGGGCTGCCACGGCGACCATCTCGACGGTTACGACGCGGTCGCTGCGCAAGCCCGGATAACGGCCGGCACCATGACGCACCGCGACATCGACGCTGCCGCGAGAGAAATCGGCAAGGGTGCTGCTTGCGACGATTTGGAGATCGATTTCGGGGCTGATCTCCTGGAAGGAGTGCATGCGCGGCAAGAGCCATGCCGATGCGAAGAATGGCGTGACGCTGACTGTCAGCATGCCGCTGTCGTTGGAGGCCATGACGCGTCGCGAGGCTTCGGCAATCTGGCGAAAGGCATTGCGGACCGCTGGCAGGTAGTCCCGGCCCGCATCGGTCAAATAGATGCCGCGTGTCACTCGTTCGAACAGCTTCACGCCAAGATGTGTCTCGAGCGATTTCAACATCTGGCTGACCGCGCCCGGAGTGACGCAAAGCTCGTCGGCCGCCATCTTGACCGAGAGATGGCGGGCGGCGGCCTCGAAAGCCTTCAGGGCATTGAGCGGGGGAAGGTGGCGGCTCATGATTTAGATTTTCTAAGTTATAGGGATGATTAAATCTGGTTTGTCGGCCGAGTATGATGTGCTTTATCACATTAAACTGTGCTTGTCTCGCTCCTCACGAGGAACAGGAGGCGCGATTGAAGATAGATAGATTTTCTAATGTATTTCGCTCACCGCAGTCGGGAAAAATTGAATGACGATAGTTTCGGATGATTTCACTTTGCTCAGCCTCACGGAGATCGGAGACAGAATCAAAAGAGGGAGCATTTCCTCGCTGGCGATCACCGAGGCGCAGCTTCGGCGCATCGCGCGACTGGAACCGGACCTCCACGCCTATGCGCAGGTGATGGACACAAGCGCGCTGGAACAGGCGAAGGTGGCGGATGAGGAAATCGCCGCTGGACGCCATCGCGGCCCGCTGCACGGCGTTCCGATCGCCGTCAAAGACCTGTGCTGGATCGAAGGCGTGCCAACCAGGGCTGGCACACTCGTCCATGGCAATTTTGTTCCGGACGAAGACGCCACTGTCGTCAGACGCCTCAGGCAAGCAGGCGCGATCATTATCGGCAAGACGCAAATGACCGAGGGAGCGTATTCGGACTACCATCCGGCAATAACCCCGTCTGTCAATCCGTGGAGCGCGGACTACTGGACCGGGATTTCCTCGAGCGGTTCAGCTGTCGCGGCGGCAGCGGGCCTTTGTTTCGGTGCGATCGCGTCCGACACCGGCGGCTCGATCCGCTGGCCGGCGGCCGCAAATGGTGTCACGGGCCTCAAACCGACATGGGGGCGCGTCAGCCGGCACGGCGTTTTCGATCTCGCTCCCTCCCTCGACCACCTCGGTACGATTGCGCGAAGCGCCATGGATGCGGGGATCATTCTTGCCGCCATCGCGGGAAGTGATCCGAAGGACCCAACGGCGGCGGCGCAACCGGTGCCGGATTTCGCTTCCGCTTCGCGAAGCGGGGTCGGCGGTCTGCGGATAGGCTTTGATCCAGGGTGGAACAGCGAGGACGTGGAGCCTCAGACACAGGCCGCACTCGCCGCTGCCTCGGACGTTTTTTCCGATCTTGGCGCGCACATGGTCGAGATCAGGTTCCCGGACGTGAGCCAGGCCGTTGCCGATTGGGTGCCGAACTGCGCCGTGGAGGCGGCAGCCGTTCACGCGCGAGACTTTGCTGCGAACAAAGACTTGTACGGGCCTATCCTTGCCGGCGTCATTGAAAAGGGCAAAGCCGTCTCGGAGGCGGAGTATCAGCAGATCCTTCTGCGACGCGCGATTTTCCGCCGTGACGTCGAAGCCTTGTTTGCATCCGTCGACCTGATTTTGACCCCGGTTCAGCCGTTCGCTCCCCTGACACTCGCTGCCATCGCGACACTTGGTGAGCAGCCGGATCTGATCGCTAGGCTGCAGCGCTATACCTGCCCCCTCGATATGAGCGGCCATCCGGCACTGACTTTCCCTGCAGGTGTCGCAAAGGACGAGATGCCGATCGGCCTTCAATTGCTGGCTGGTCAGTTCCAGGAACTGACCCTTGTGCGCGCCGGAGCGGCATTCCAGGGGCATACGGCTTGGCACCAGAGACACCCGGGAAAAGGGTGACGGAGACGAACGATCATGAACGCTCACCGCCAGCGCCAAGGCATCTTCTACGGATGGGTCGTCGTCGCCGCGACGTTTACGCTGACATTCGTAGGTTTTGGTAGCGCCTATACCTTCAGCGCCTTCATCGAGGTATTGCAGCAGGATCTCGGGGCATCGCGTGGCTCCGTTTCGCTTGTTTTTTCTTTGGCAGGGTTTTTGTACTTCGCCCTGGGCGTGATTTCCGGTCCCCTTGCGGATCGGTTCGGAGCAAGATCGCTTTGCCTTGTCGGCATGGTGCTTGTCGGCTTCGGCCTTGCCTTGGCGGGCCAGGCGCGCACCATCGCCGAGGTCTATGCCGCCTATGGGCTCGGAATAGGTCTGGGCGTGGGATGTGCCTATGTGCCGGCCCTTGGGGCCGTTCAGCGCTGGTTCGTCGCGCGACGTGGCCTGGCATCGGGTCTTGCGGTCAGCGGTATCGGCTTGGGCACGCTTGTCATGCCGCCGCTGGCGACTTGGTTGATCGCCGCTTTGGGCTGGAGAGAGGCCTATCTGGTGCTCGGTGGAGCGGCCGCGGCCTTCGGCATAGGCGCCGCATTGCTGCTCGAAAACGATCCGGGGCGACGTGGTCTTCGGCCGGACGGAGTCTTCGTCGAACCGGGCGTCGTGAATTCGGCGGCAAAGGAGGGCGTTTCGGTCAAGGATGCGATACGGACTCGGCAATTTGTCGGCATGTATGTCGCATGCCTGTTGAGTGCAGTCGGCGTGTTCGTTCCCTTTGTTCATCTCGTCCCGTTTGCAGTCGATCACCAGATCGCTCCGACGGTCGGCGTCCTCCTCCTGAGCGCGATCGGCGTTGGGAGCACTGCGGGGCGCTTCTGCCTTGGGGGGCTTGCCGATCGTTTGGGTCGCGACACTTTCCTGGCGGCAATGTACGCGGGCATCGCCGTGTCGCTTGCGGTTTGGGCCTCTGCGACCGGGCTTTTGGCCCTTGTTGCCTTCGCTCTGTTGTTCGGATTGTTCTACGGTGGCTGGGTCGCGGTGCTGCCGGCCGTGGTTGCCGATCATTTCGGCCGCCGCAATGTGGGCGGGATCATCGGGCTTCTTTACACGAGCGTCGCAATCGGCACGCTGATCGGCCCGAGCCTCGCCGGCTTTATCTACGACGCCAGCCACAGTTACTTCCCGGCCATTGCGATCAGCGGAGGCGCCAACGCGGTGGCCGCGCTTGTGGCGATCGTGACCATCGGTCTCAAATCAAGAACGGCTGCGGAAGGGCTTTGAACTGGCGGTGCAGTTTTTTCGTCCGTTTCGCAATTGGATATCGCTGCCATGCGTTCGCATTGCTTGCGATAAATTGCTAACGATACAACCAATGAGATATGGTCGAGGGTGAGGGAACGAATGCCGTTCCATCCCTTGAGCGTTTCGCTTGCCGTCACGCATGGCCCCAATCGAAGCCGGCCGAAGAATGGGCCTCGATACTTTGTGAGGGGGCGGTTGCGCAGGTGCCAGGAGCACGAGCCCAACACCCCCCTTTAGCGGGCGTAGTATTTCAGCCAGCCCGTCGGCCATGGACTTCGTCTCGGTGTCGGTCTTATCCGGGCCGTCATCGCGAAGAATAGCGGCTACAGAATTCAGACGTGCGGCCAGGGCCTGCCGGGTGGGATTGCAAAGGACGAACGCAGTGAAGGATCTATCCCTAGAGCCAATCGCGACCGCCTCCGTTGAGAGGGAAGTCGACGCCACTCGTGGCGGTACCGATGCGATGCCCCTTCAGAGGATCGTTGCGGAACTTGGCTTGCCATCCGAGCCTGCGGCTGTCCTGATCGGCTCGGGGCAGAACTCGGTGGCCTACGAGCTTGACGGCAGGATCCTTCGATTGCCGCGTCATTGCGGCGCTGAACGCGACCTGGTGCGCGAAGCCGCGGCGCTTCGCGCGGTGCGGCCGCTTCTCCCGGTGCCGGTACCTGATCTTGAGGTGCGCCGCATCGACGGCCAATTCGTCTCGCTGCACGCCAAGATCTTGGGCGAACCGCTTTCGGACCTGACCGGCCTGAGGATAGGCGCACAGAGGGTTTTGGCCGCGGATCTTGCCGCCTTTCTAAAGGCTCTGCATTCGCTCCCCATCGACAGCGTGGAGGCCGAGCCTGCCGAGGCGTCTTCATCCGAGTGGAATGGCCTTTTGGCGCAATGCGAAGCAGTGGCCTTTCCTCTGCTTTCGCCTGATGTCGTTACCGGTCTGCGGAAGCGCTTTTCCGACTTTTTAGCGACCTGCGACGCGCTTCCGCAGTGCCTTATTCACGGGGATTTTGGGACCGGAAACATTCTCGTCGATCGCGGCAGACTTTCAGGCGTCATCGATTTCTCCGGCTGCGGCCCCGGCGACCCAGCTTACGATTTTGCGAGCCTCGCGGCAGGGCTTGGTGACCCGTTCGTCGACCTGGTGCTCGCGCACTTTTCCCCAGACACGGCGGCAAGGGATCGTATGGGTTTTTATCGAATGACCTTTCCGCTTCTCGACATTCTGTACGGCGTCGAAAACCGCGACCCGGAGACAGTCCGCGCGGGCGTGCACGCCTTTGCGGCGTAGTCCGCTCATCCTCTCACCGGGATTTGCTTCGGCCCACCTCATCCGAACGCGGTTCGATGTCCGCCATTGGGCGCGATGTGGACTTCGCGCCTCGGTTTACAGCATCGAAAAAAGCCGTTCGGCTCTCGTTTTTTTGCGCAATCGGGGAACAGCGGGCCAAGCCTATTCGTTGAGTGAGACGGGAAAATGTGTCGGAACGAGGAGGGGTTCGCGAAGCAATGTCGGGTGAGCCATCAAATCGCCCCGGTGCGTATATTTCGTTTCCCTACGACCGAACCATGCTGGGAGAGTTTCGACGGGCTTTTCCCCGGGCCAGATGGAGCGATGATAGGCGCAATTGGTTTATTCCGGGCAAGACTGCCGACCGCCGGTTTACCAGATGGATGGACGGCCAATTGTCGGAACGAGATCCGTTCGGTGAATCAAAGGGCAGGGACGCTTACGACTTCGATCCCATCGGCAGTCCGTATCTGGAGGCAGGCGATGACCTTTGCCTGCGGACACCTTTCTCCCGCACCATCGTTGAGGAATTGCGACAGGTGCCGTGGGCGCATTGGGATGACAATTCCAGGACGTGGCATGTTCCGTTCCGCTCCTACGAGGAATTGCGGAAACGGTGGCCTGTGATCGAAGCGGCCGCCCGCCGCAATGAACCGGATGCACGAAAGCAACGCCGACTTGCGTCGCGGGGGTCCGCCGAGGAACTGGAAGCGAGAAGTCGCAGCGTCGAACGGAGAAGACGGCGATACCCTGTTCCTGCGGTTTTTCCACCACAGCTCGGGCGTGCCGTCTCCACTGAAACTTACGGCGTCGTAATATTCATCGGGATTTCACAGGAGATTGTCCCTCGAACTTTCTCCTGCTCGTATCCATTCATGAACAATAGCCTGATGGAGTTTGTCTGGGCCTCCTGGCGGCCCGCAACACTGTCGGAATTGATCTCTGTATGGCCGGCACGCACCGGTCCCCATCATCGAAGCGGCTGGTGGCTTCCAGATCTGGAGGAATTGCGGGTTTCCAGGAAACAGGCCCGAACTCAAGAGCGCCGGCGCGCGGCATCCCGTTCTCATCGGGCGATTGCCGACGCGGGACGACCAAATGCACATTGATCGCTTTTGAAACAGGCAAAAGGTCATTCTCTGCTGACACGCCACACGACATTGCCGACATCGTCGGCAACCAGCAAACTACCCGTCTTATCGATTGCCACGCCGGCCGGGCGCCCCATGGCGCTGCCGCCTTTGCCGACGAACCCGGTGAGGACATCTTTTGGCCGGCCGCTGGGCTTGCCATTCAAAAACGGGACGAAGATGACCTTGTAGCCGCTGGGTACGCTTCGGTTCCAGGAGCCATGCTGTCCAACGAATGCGCCGTTCGAATAGGTGGGGCCGAGCGACGAGCCCCTCGAGAACACCAGTCCCAATGATGCCGTGTGGGCGCCCAGCGCGTAGTCGGGCTTGATGGCCCTTGCGACGAGGTCAGGACGCTGCGGCCTGACGCGGGTGTCGACGTTCTGGCCGAAGTAGCTGTAGGGCCAGCCATAGAAGGCGCCATCGCGCACGGATGTCATGTAGTCCGGGACGAGATCGTCACCGAGTTCGTCGCGTTCGTTGACCGCGACCCACAGCTTTCCATTCTGAGGGTTCCAGGAGAGCCCGTTGGGATTGCGCAGGCCCGAGGCGAAGGGGCGCATGTGGCCGCTTGCCTTGTCGATCTCGAGCACGGCTGCACGGTGCCGTTCGACGGCCATGCCGTTTTCGGCAACATTGCTGTTGGAGCCGACCGTAACGTAGAGCTTGCGGCCGTCCGGGCTTGCGATCACATCCTTGGTCCAATGGTGATTGAGATCGCCGGGCGGTAGATCCGCGATCTTTTGCGGCGGCGCCGTGATCCGGGTCTGTCCGTTCGAATAGGGGAAGGCGACGAGAGCGTCGGTGTTGGCGACATAGAGCTTGCCCCGCGACAGCGTCATGCCGAAAGGCGAGTTGAGACCTTCGGCGAACGTGGTCCGCAGGTCGGCCACCCCGTCGCCATCGGTGTCGCGAAGCAGCGTGATCCTGTTTGCGCTTGGTGTGGTGGCGCCAGCGCGCTTCATGGCCGCGCTCATGAAGACCTTCTTCAGGCTGAAGCCCTCGTCGTGTTTGGCCGGAGCATTGCTTTCGGCCACCAGAACGTCACCGTTGGGAAGGACGCGCAGCCAGCGCGGATGGTCAAAATTCGTCGCAAAGGCGTTGACCTTCAATCCTTTGGCAGCGAGTGGATGTTCTCCGCCCCGCCACCCGGTCGCATCGGCGATGTTGACCGTCGGGATCACGGTTGGGCGTGGTTTTGGCAGAACCGGATCCGAACCGTATCCAACCTTGCCGGTGTTGCTCGCTGTCTGCCTGGCTGAGACGTTGGCGCAACCCGCCAGTAAAGCTGCGGTTAGGAGGATGACGACTGCCGCACACGGGAAACGGTTTTGCATTGGAAGGCCTCCGCAGGGATTGGCCCATCTCATCGTGAGGCGCAACGGCGCCTCGCAACATTCCAACCACAAAACAGCAAGGGTTGCGACTTGTTCCCGGCGGTAGGAACGTTTGAAGAACTTTCCCCTGTCACAATGCCTGTAAGCGGCCTATAAGACACGAATGGTTCAGCGAGCTGGAAGTGCAGATCTCCCTCTTCATGGCGGCAGGGTTCCCCCGTGGCTCGGCGATCGCATGACGAAGCTCGGGACGATCATCGCCGAAGCCATCGTCATCGAATACGGCCGTGACGAGTTTCTGCGCCGTCTGGCCCATCCTTTCTGGTTCCAGTCCTTCGGCTGCGTCATGGGCATGGATTGGCACTCATCAGGCATCACCACCAGCGTCATCGGCGCTCTCAAGCGCGGTCTCGCTCCTCGTTCGCGGGATCTCGGGATAAGCGTCTGCGGCGGTCGCGGACGACATTCGCGGCAGACGCCAGACGAACTGATCGCCATCGGCAACCGCGTCGGCATCGATGGTGCCGGCCTTGCGGCCACCAGCCGGCTTGTTGCAAAGGTCGATAGTGCCGCGGTCCAGGACGGCTTCGACCTCTACCTGCACGGTTTCATCGTCGCTGACGATGGCAAATGGGTGGTGGTACAGCAAGGCATGAACGGCGATAAACGCCAGGCCCGGCGCTATCATTGGTTGTCGGAGGGCGTTTCCAGCTTCGTCGACGCTCCCCATGCGGCGATCGAGGGAAAAGGTCAGGGGGAAATCGTCAATCTCGCAGACAGACGGGCTGCCGCATCACGCCACGGGCAGCTTGAGCTTTTGGCATCGCTTGGGCCTGACCGAATTGTCCGGGAAGTCGTCGCTCTGGATCCAAAGGGTAAACCGAAGGAGGCCGATCAGCCGTTGCTCCCACATCTCGTGATGCCGGCACATCACGACGTACGGGATGAAAACGTCAACATGCGACGGCTGCATGCGACACTTTCTGCGGCTGCCGATCGCGGGCCGGAAGATTTCGAGCAGCTTTTGATGGTTCCGGGCGTCGGTGCCCGTACGGTCAACGCGCTCGCGATGGTGGCTGAAGTCGTTCATGGCGCGCCTTGCCGTTTCGCCGATCCGGCGCGGTTTTCGCTTGCGCACGGTGGCAAGGACCGCCATCCGTTTCCCGTGCCCCTCAAGGTGTACGACCACACGATCGCGGTCATGCGATCGGCCGTGACGAAAGCGCGGCTCGGACTTGGCGAGGAACTGGAGGCGCTGAAGCGCCTTGACGACCAGGCACGGCAGCTCGAAAGATACGCCACCGGCCCGGACCTCAAGGAAATTGTTGCCGGAGAGTTTCGCCACTCGCCCGAATGGGGCGGTCGCAGTGTGTTTGGATGGGAGGAGACTGGCGGATCGGCCGAGCAGAAGTCGCTGGAACCGACGCCGTCGAACGCTCACCGTCAGGCACGCTAGAAAATCGAGTGGCCGGCGCTGGTTCAGCGAGATGAGCTTCAGTCGAGGGGCGGGAGCGAGATATTCCTTGGGGAAGGATGCCTTAGCCGATCTTCTCTCCCACCTCCAATAGATAAGCGTCATAGCCGAACAACAAATCCTGGCTCAGGTCCTTGCCGTCGAACCGCGCTATAAAGTCGTCAAGGTCGGCCTGACGCGAGAAGCCCATCGCCATGGCAGACATGCTTTCGATGTCGCCCTCTTCGTCCTCGTAAGTCGCGCTCATCTCCAGGACACCCAACCGATCGAAGTTCGCTTGCATGTGGAATGAAAGCCAGACCAGGTATTCCAGCGGGTAGCCGGGATTCCTCCCGTATGTCACCACAAAGGGATAAGCTGAACGGAACCGGCTGGCCAGAACTTCGCCATCGGTGGCAAAGACGAGCAGATCGCTATCCTCATCGAGGTTGTGAAGTTCGATTGTCAAATCATGCTTGCGCAACGCAACGTAGCCGCCAAGTTGGTCCCACGGCAAGGAAGTCAAGATGATCTCGCGCCATCGTGTGATGGCGACATCGAGATCGGTGCGGACCAAGAACATGAAGAAACCCTACAGCGTCACGACACAATCAAGAGCTTTCAGCCTTGCATAGTGCACGCTATAGTCAATAGATATTAGCGGCGCCTAAATTCATGGTAACGAGGGAGTTATCGTGATTTGAGAGGCGCCGGCGAACATCAGCTTCGCCGGCTGGCGGATCTATCGCCAGTATCCCCGCCCGGTATCGACCGATGACCGTCCCACGACGTAGCCGATGGTAAAGGCGAGGGCGCCGATCAGCAATCCGAGAGTGGTCGCGGTGTGAGGATGATCTGCTGCGGCAGTCGCGACAGCGCTCGTCTCTCTCTTCACTGCTTCGGTGGCTGTCTGCGCAGCTTTGCGAACGCCAGCGAGAGGTTCTTCGGGTGTGCCGGTAAAGCCGGCTTTTAGATCGTCGTCTTTGGCCATCGCCTTCTTCTCCTATCGCGTATGCAGGAGAAACCGAGGACAGCGCCATCGGTTCCGAATCCTTGGAAAGATCTTTTTTAAAGCACCAATTTGCTAGCGACCTTGTGCCCAGAGTTCTTCGGCAAAGTCCTAGTGGGTCGACAAGATCCGGTTGTTCAACGCTCCTTGATACGTCTTCCTGGTCGCAATTTTGTTCTCCAGCGACTCGAGGATGTCCTCGCAGAAGTCGACGTCGTAGAGTTCACGAATGGTCTGGAGACCACCGGGCGTGAACACGTTTATCTCAAGCAGCTTGTCGCCGACGATGTCGAGGCCGACCAGGAACATGCCATCTTCGACAAGCTTCGGGCGTAAGGTCTCGGCGATCGCCAGCATTTCCTTTGTCACATGCGCCCGTTTTGGCGTCCCACGCGCGTGAATATTGGAGCGCACGTCTCCCTTCGCGGGAACGCGCCTGAACGCAGCGTAGACGTCGCCGCGCTGCAAAGGTCGCCCGTTCATGAGAAACAATCTGGTATCTCCTTCCGACGCCTTAGGAAGGTAACATTGCGCAATGAGATAGCCGACCTCACCCACCGCATCGATGATTTGATTGAGGTTGGATTCGGTGCTGCTTCCGACCCGAAAAACGTTCTTGCCGCCAGATCCCTGTAGCGGTTTGATGATTACGCCGTCTGAATGATCGTCGATAAACGCCCTGATCTCCTCGATGTCCTTGGAAATCAAAGTGGTCGGACGAACGATGGCCGGGAAATCCTGGAAGTAAAGCTTGTCTTGCGCCAAGGCCAGACCACATGGGTCGTTGACGACGATCGTGCCTCTTTCTGCGGCAAGCCGACCAAAATTTGCACCCGCATGCGCGGCCCAGGGGCGAGTATCGGCATCCAGCGACGGATCGTTCCGTAAGAACAGAACATCCACCTCTTCAACATTGACAAGGGCTCTTTGCTGTTCGGGCGCGATCAAAGCGCGTAGCAGAGTTTCGGACTTCTTGGGGCGTGCGTCGCCAAGATGTGCCGCCCGGATCATCAATGCGTCGTCGGGCCCAAGTATGAAGTCACCCGGCGTGATGTAGAGGACCTCATGGCCACGAGCAAGCGCAGCAAGCGCCAAGGATGTTGTCGTATAGGACGGCCTTTCGGTTTCGATCGCGTTGACAAGGAAGGCGATGCGCATGGGGGCTCCTGGCTTAAGACAAGGGTGCAACCGGCCACACCCGGTACAATGGCCCCGAAGGCGACTTTAGGGGCCCGAAGCGTGTGGGGCTCGCGTTAGACCCAACCTGAAGACGACATGAAGGATCCGTTGCATTAACGCTCCTCGCTGCTACTGGTTCCTGTCAGTCTTGATTGTCTCCGCAGATGCGCCCTAACCCGATGGCCAGGGTTCCAGCTAGGTGATGTCTCTAATGTTCGGACCGGAGGGTCTGGCAAGTCTCGGACGAGGATTAAGTGCGGGCTCAGCGTCAATCTCCTGGCTATGTCCGCATGGCACACAGCCGCACTGGGGTGCCTGCACGCGGACACGACCGACAGGCAGAGGGCGCTCAAGCTCCCTCTGCCTCTTAAATGGTTCAGCGCTTGTGATGGACGCTTTGCAGACCGTAAACCGGCGTCTGAATACCCTCCAATCGTGCCTTCAGTTGCAGTGACAGGTACTGCGAATAATGGCGCGATTGGTGCAAGTTACCACCATGGAACCACAGGGCATCCTGTTGCGTGGGCTTCCACATGTTGCGCTGCTCGCCCTCCCAGGGGCCGGGGTCCTTCGGCGTATCGGAGCCAAGTCCCCAGACCTTGCCGACCCTGTCGGCTGTCTCCTGGTCGATGAGATCGGCGACCCAGCCATTCATCGAGCCGTAGCCCGTCGCATAGACGATGACGTCGGCCGGGATCTCCTTGCCGTCAGCCAGTTTTATCGAGGTTTCGGTGATCTCTTCCACCTGTCCTGCGGCAAGCTTCACCTTGCCGTCGATGATCAGCTGCGACGCGCCGATATCGATGTAGTATCCGGACCCGCGGCGCAGGTACTTCATGAAGAGACCTGAGCCATCCGCGCCCCAATCGAGTTGGAAGCCCGCCTTTTCCAGCGCCGCGTAGAAATCGGCGTCGCGCTCGCGCATCTTGTCGTAAAGCGGGATCTGGAACTCGTGCATGATCCGGTAGGGAAGCGACGCAAAGATGAGATCCGCCTTGCCCGTCGTTACGCCGTTGGCCAGCGCCTGTTCCGAATAAAGCCCACCGAGGCCGATATCCATCAGCGTGTCGGACTTGACGATATGGGTCGTCGAGCGCTGGATCATCGTGACGTCGACGCCCGCCTCGTACAGCGCGGCACAGATGTCGTGGGCCGAATTGTTGGAACCGATCACAACGACCTTCTTGCCCTTGTAGCCATCCGGCCCCGGGTGCTGCGAGGAATGATGCTGGTCACCAACAAAGCGCTCACGGCCGTTGAAATTCGGAATGTTGGCCTTGCCAGACATGCCGGTCGCAAAGACGAGCTGCTTTGGCCGCAACACCACTTCCTCACCGTCGCGGTCAACGACGATGGTCCATTCCTTCGCGGCTTCGTCCCATTTTGCCGATTTGGCGGTGGAGCGTGTCCAGTAGTTCAGCTCCATCACCTTGGTATAGAATTCCAGCCAGTCGCCAATCTTGTCCTTCGGTGCGAAGACCGGCCAGTTCTTCGGGAAATCGATGTAGGGCAGGTGGTCGTACCAGACGGGGTCATGCAGGCAGAGCGACTTGTAGCGCTTGCGCCAGCTGTCGCCTGGCCGGTCGTTCTTTTCGAGGATGATGGTGGGCACGCCAAGTTGGCGAAGCCGGGCCCCGAGCGCAATGCCGCCCTGTCCGCCGCCGATGATCACGACATAGGGTTGCGTCTCATAGCCGAGCGTGCGCTCCTCGTGCTCGCGCTCCTCCTTCCAGGTTTTCGTGCCGACATTCTGGCCGTGCTTGGCGCCAAGTGGCCGGGTAAAGCCGGATTTCTCCTCGTGGCCCTTGAGTTCGGCCAGTGCCGTCAGCAGCGTCCAGATCAGGCCGTTCTTGATGCGCACGAGGCCGTAGCCGCGTCCCGTCGCAGTCTCGAACGAGATCCAGCTTTCAAGCACGCCATCCGCCTCGGTTGCTTCTTCGCCGGCGGCGACGCGCCAGTTGGAGGGTTTTGCAGAGGCAAGCTGTGCCTGAAGCATGTCGCGCACCTCGTCCCGGCCTTCGACAGTCTTGAGGTTCCAGGTGAAGGCGACGAGGTCGCGCCAGTAGCATTCCTCTGCAAAGAGGTTGACCGCATCGTCGATACGGCCGGTTTCGAGTGCAGCGCCAAGGGCATCAAGCTGTGCCTGAACGCGGGTGGTGGGGGTCTTCTCGAGCATCCTTTATCCTCCTGCTCTGTGATGACAAACGGAACGGCTCCTCAACCGTCCCGCAATGGGGACCGGCCTAACGCTTGAGGTCGATCAGTATTTTCAGGTGCGTACCGGCGGGATCGAGCAACTGGTCGAACCCTGCCGAAACAGCTTCGCTCAGTGAGACATGTTTGGTGACGATGCGGCGAGCCGGTATTTGGCCGCTCGCGATCAGGCGCGCCACGCGCGGCCAGTAGTGGGTCGGATAGGCCCAGGAACCGCGGATATCGATGTCCTTGAAGGTCACGTCAAACCAGTTCAGCGGGTTCTCGCCTGGATGAAGGCCGGTCTGCACGACGACGCCCTGCTTGCGCACTGCGCTCGCGCAGTTCTTGAGCGCATGTTCGTTGCCGACGCATTCGATGGCGACATCGCAGCCAACGCCGCCCTCGGTTTCGGCCTGGACAACATCGCTGACCTTTTCGATCTTGGGATTGATGGTGCGGACCTCGCGGAGTGCTTCCTTCGCCAGTGAAAGCCGCGTCTCGTTGAGATCGGAGAGAAAAATCTTCGACGCGCCGGCCGCCCGCGCTGCCATGGCAACGAGAATGCCGATCGGTCCTGCGCCCGTGACCAGCACGCTGTTGCCGGCGGTGACGCTGCCGCGATCGCACGCATATACGGCGACTGCGGTCGGCTCTATCAGCGCGGCTTCTTCGTCGGATAGCGCATCGGGAATGGGCTGGACATTGTAGTCGTTGAGCAGCGCCGCTTCCGCCATTCCGCCGGAGTGCCAGGATAGGCCGGCCAGTGCCAGGTTGGCGCTCAGGTGAAACAGACCACGGTCGGCATAATAGTCTCCGCGGCGCGGCATGATCAGCGGCTGGACGGAGACCCTGTCGCCCGGCTTCACATGGCTAACCCCTTCGCCGATCGCCTTCACGACGCCGCCGAATTCATGGCCGAGGATCTGCGGTCCATGAGCACCCGTGAAGGGATGCGGTTCCTTCGGGATGAAGATCGGGCCATAGGCGTATTCGTGCAGATCGGTCCCGCAGATGCCGCAGAAACGATTTTCCACCAGTACCTCACCGGGGCCAGGGGCAGGCGGAGCGTCGACATCGTCAATGCGTAGGTCCTTGGCGGCGTGAAAGCGCAGAGCTTTCATTGTGTTTCCTCCTGTTTGTTCTTGCACAGGAGAGGCAGCAAGCAGCATGCCAGATCGCAACTGCGTCTATTTTGTTTGTGATATCAAAGGCTTGAAACGTGACGGGAGCGAAAGTCACCGAAAATGCAACAGTCCGGGTGCAACAGGTGTTGCAGGCGTTGCGTCAGTTGAGCCGCTTCAGACGGCGGTGGATCGTGGAACGGTTGACGCCGAGCTTTCTCGCAAGCGCCGAAACGTTGTCGCCGCAGTCCCTGAGTGCCTGGCGTAACGCATCATCCTCGCCGGGCAACGAGTGGATGGCTTCGGAGAAGAGATGTTCCGGCAGGCACTCGCTATCGATGAGACCATTTTCGGAAAGGGCCGCGGCCACGCGCAGAACATTGGAAAGCTCACGCAGATTTCCGGGCCATTCATGCGCGAGCAAGGCCGCCCGAGCCGTCTTGTCGATGCGGTAGGACTCGTGGTTCTCCTTCTCGACACGAGCGCGTAATTGATCGATCAGCCAGCTAAGATCCTGACGCTCTCGCAAGGCGGGGAGCGAGAGCGTTGCGGCGTTCAGGCGGTAATAGAGGTCTTCCCGGAAACGGCCCTGCTTAACCAGTTCCGCCAGATCGCGGTGGGAGGCGGAGACGACGCGCAGGCGGATTGGCCGGGCCTTCAGCGCCCCAATCGGCTGAATCTCATTTTCCGAGAGCACGCGCAACAGCCGGCTTTGCAGCGTGAACGGCATGTCGCCGATCTCGTCGAGGAACAGGGTGCCACCGTCCGCATCCTCGATCAGGCCGCGCTTACCTTTCTGGCTGGCGCCCGTGAATGCACCGGGTGCGTAGCCGAACAGTTCGGATTCGATGAGATGTTCGGGAATGGCTGCGCAATTTACGGCGACGAAATTGCCATTGTCGCCGCAGCTGTCATGGATCGCGCGAGCAAGATACTCCTTGCCGCTGCCCGTCTCCCCTTGAATGAGAATTGGGATGCGGCGTGTGGCCAATTTTGCCGCGCGGGTCTGCACCCGTTCCATTGTCGCGTCGCCCTGGCTGAGATCGCGCAGGGCCCGGGGGAGGCGCGCTTCGGGCGCGGCGGGCGTGCGCAGGCTGACGACGGGCGCGATGGCGCTGGCGAATAGGACTAGGCCGCTCTTGGCTCTCAGCAAGCGTTCGCCGTTCGGACGACCGCGCATGAAGTTGGGCAAATCGTCCACGTCGATATCGAACACCTCCGAGAGCGGAAGGCCGAGGAAATTGCGTGTCTGGAGGCCGCGGATGTTCATCGAGCGGGCGAGTGCGCCGAAGCCACCATGGGTCATACCGGTGATGCGGCCGCTGCCGTCGAGGGCGATGGCGGCGTCCGGGTCGACATCCAGGAATTCCGGGGAGCGGGCAAGCCGCAGGACCCAGTCGTTGCGGGTGCGGGTCATGAGGTTGGCAAGCTCGATCCGCCGCGCAGTGGCGGATACCAGATGCAGCGCCAGCTGCTGGCTTGCCTTGGCAGTGGGCGACCGGAGCTGGGAGATGTCGAGCACGGCGGTCAGATCGCCGAGCGTGTCGAAGACCGGCGCCGCCGTACAGGTCAGCCCGATATGGCTCGCGTCGAAATGGTCGTCCTGATGGATGATGACCGGCTGGCCGGAGACGATGCACGCCCCGACGGCACAGGTGCCCGCCCGGCTCTCAGACCACTCCGAGCCGAGATAGAGGCCCGCCTTGCGCAGCTGATTGTCGAAGGTCGGATCCCCCATGAAATCGACGGTGACGCCGCGGGCATCGGACAGCAACAGGACATAGTTCTGTTCGGCGACTTGGTTGAACAGCCCTTCAAGCCCGGAACGCCCGATGCGGATCAGTTCTTCCGCCTGTTCGCGATGCTCGCGCAGCTTCGATCCCGGAACGATATAGGCTTCCTGCGCGATCGTCGGATCCAGCTTGTAATCATTGAGGCAGCGAAGCCAGGATTGGACGACGGGCTCGTCGCGTGGGCTCGCGGCCCCGGAGGCGACTCGTTCTATCTCACGAATATGCGACAGCGACGTCGACATCGAGCGCCCTCCTGACGGGAAAGCTGACACACTCTCATCGACAACGTCAAGCCAACGGTGGACGGTGACGTGCGTCAGCCAAGCGCTTGCCGACGAGGCCTATCGAGGTCTGGGCTGCACGTCGTTGAGATCGGCAGCGTTCTGGCATTAACACCCCATTGCCTGAGTGCTTCCCATCCCATGCGCGATAGCCCTAGGATATGGGGTTCGCTGCCCCTTCCTCCGTCTGGAGGTAGCTGATCACGGCGTCGGCGATCATTCGGCGATGGCGGCCGATCGTGGCCGATTCGGAAAGGTCCCTGCGAAAGATAGTTCCGAATGTATATCGGTTCGAAACCCGGAAGAAGCAGAAGGCACTGATCAGCATATGCACATCTATCGGGTCGGCCTTTCGCTTGAATGCACCCTCAGCGATACCGCGTTCCAGAATGCCCGCGATCGTTTCGATGACCGAGACATTCAGATCACGGATCGCTTCCGACCGCAGCATATGCGCTGCGTGGTGGATGTTTTCGATGCTGACCAATCGCACAAAGTCGGGATTGGCCTCGTCGTGGTCGAATGTGCTGGAAATTAGCGTACGCAACGCCTCTTCCGGGGCAAGGCTTGAAAGCTTCAGGTCCTCCTCGAGCGTGCGGATCTTGCGATAGGCGCGCTCAAGCACGGACAGGTAAAGTCCCTCCTTGCCCCCGAAATAGTAATAGATCATGCGCTTGGAGGTTCGGGTCCGTTCTGCGATCGCGTCAACGCGTCCGCCCGCAAGGCCGTGCGTCGAGAACTCTTCCGTGGCGACGACAAGGATGTCTTCCTTGGTGCGTTCCGGATCGTTCTTCCGACTTGCCTCAACCCGCCCCGCCATTCTTTTTCATCACTCCCCCGGCACTCGCCGAAATTTTCCAATGAAACCAAATCGAAACGGGCGAGCGCAGAGGCTCGCCACACCGCCTCCCGTGAGATTCATATTGAGGTTACGGGGGTCTTTCAAGAGAGTCTGCTTGACATACGTACTAGTTCGTACATTTTGTAGTGGCGAAGACGACTTGAGGAGGATGTGTTCGCACCGGTGCCCTGACGCCGCCCCGTGACGCCAATGTGATGCGCGGGCGCCAAGACGGCACTCCGCTTTGGGAGGAGCGCATGATCCGCATTATCGATTTCTATTTCTTCGCGCTGAAGGTGGCGATTGCCTTGCTGCTTGCCGGCATGGTCGTCCTCGTCTTCGGCAACGTCGTTTTGCGCTATGCGTTCAATCAGGGCATCACGGTCTCTGAGGAGCTATCACGCATCTTCTTCGTCTGGCTCACGTTTCTTGGCGCCGTGGTTGCCTTGCGCGAACACGGGCATCTCGGCGTTGATACGCTCATCAAACGACTGCCGCCGGCCGCCGCGAAGGTCGCGGTGCTTCTTGGCCATGTGTTGATGCTCTACGCTACCTGGCTGATGATCAGCGGCAGCTGGACGCAGACGCTCATCAACCTGCATGTCGGCGCGCCTGCGACTGGGCTTTCCATGGGCTTCTTCTATGGGGCCGGTCTCGCCTTTGGGGTACCCGCATTCCTCATCCTGCTTGCCGACGCTTTCGCCATCGCGACCGGACGCATCGACGTGACGACGGCGGAACTGGTGCGCGACAGCGAAGACGAAGTGGCGCTTGACCCACACCCCACGGCCACGCTCGGGCCGCTGCCCGTCAAACGCTGAGGACGAGCCGATGACGGTCACCATCTTCCTTGGCGCACTTCTCGGCCCCATGGCGCTCGGCGTGCCGATTGCATTTGCGCTGATCATCAGCGGCGTCGCCCTGATGCTCTTTCTCGGGCTCTTCGATGCACAGATCGTCGCCCAAAACGTCTTGAACGGCGCCGACAGCTTTCCGTTGATGGCCGTGCCCTTCTTCCTGCTTGCAGGCGAGGTCATGAACACCGGCGGGCTTTCCCGCCGCATCGTCGCCCTGGCGATGGCCATGGTCGGTCACATCCGCGGCGGCCTCGGCTTCGTGGCGATCTTTGCCGCCTGCATTCTTTCCAGCCTCTCTGGTTCAGCTGTCGCCGACGCGGCGGCCCTCGGCGCGCTGCTTCTGCCGATGATGCTGAAGAGCGGTCATGATCCGGCGCGCGCCGGAGGGCTGCTTGCCTCTGCATCGATCATCGGGCCTATCATTCCGCCGTCGATCGGCTTCATCCTCTATGGTGTGGTTGGCGGCGTCTCGATCACCAAGCTCTTTCTTGCGGGCATTTTCCCGGGTTTGATGATCGCCGCGGCCCTTTGCATCACTTGGCTTATCGTCGCTCGCAAGGAGCAGTTCGAGCTCCCGCCAAGACAAAGCGCCCGCGTGCGGCTTGGAGCGCTGCTCGACAGTGTCTGGGCGCTTCTGTTGCCGGTGATCATCATCGTTGGTCTGAAGTTTGGTGTTTTCACGCCAACCGAAGCCGGCGTTGTTGCGGCGGTCTACGCCCTGTTCGTCTCGATGGTCATCTACCGCGAGCTGACGCCGGGCCAGCTCTTCCATGTCTTCGTAGCGGCCGCGAAAATTACATCCGTCGTGATGTTCCTGGTTGCCTGCGCTGCCGTTTCCGCCTGGCTGATTACGGTTGCAGACGTCCCCGGTGCGCTTGCCGCGCTTGTCGAACCGCTGATGGACAACCAGACCCTTCTGCTCATCGCAATCATGGTCCTGATCGTTGTCGTCGGGACAGCGATGGACATGACACCGACGATCCTCGTCATGACGCCGGTTCTGATGCCGATCATCAAGCAAGCGGGGATCGACCCGGTCTATTTCGGCGTGCTGTTTATCATCAACAATTCGATCGGCCTGATCACCCCGCCAGTGGGCACCGTTCTCAACGTTATCTGCGGCGTCTCGAAACTGACGATGGAGGACCTGATGAAGGGCGTGTGGCCCTTCCTCATTGCCGAACTGATCGTCCTTTTCCTGCTCGTCCTGTTCCCAGAACTGGTGACCGTACCGGTCTCCTGGTTCGGGCACTGACGGCAACTTTTTATTGCGCTTCAACAGGCCGGCGGGATTACCGGCTCAATCTGGGAGGATAACATGTTGAACCGATTTACAAAAATGGCACTGGGCGTCGCCCTGCCGATCGTTTTGTTTGCAGCAGCGCCAACGCTTGCAGAGATACGCGACCAGACCATCAAGTTCGCGTCAGCCAACAACAAGGGTCACCCCCAAGTGACGGGCATGGAGAAGTTCGCCGAGCTCGTGAATGAAAAGAGTGGCGGCAAGATCGAGGTGAAGCTGTTCCCCGGCGGCACGCTTGGTGGTGACGTGCAGACCGTCTCCGCTCTCCAGGGCGGCGTTATCGAGATGACCGTGTTGAACGCCGGTATTCTTGCCAACAACGTCAAGCAATTCGGTGCCGTCGACCTTCCTTTCCTCTTCAATAGTGGCGAGGAGGCGGACAAGGTGATGGATGGCCCCTTTGGCGAGAGCCTCAGCAAGCTTTTGCCCGATACCGGCCTAGTCGGACTTGGATACTGGGAACTCGGCTTCCGCAATCTCACGAACAATCGCCATGCAGTGACCAAGCTTGAAGACATCAAAGGTCTGAAGATCCGCACCATCCAATCTCCGATCCCGATCGAACTCTTCAACACGCTCGGCGCGAATGCCGTGCCGCTGCCTTATACGGAACTCTACACCGCGCTTGAGACTGGGACGGTTGATGGGCAGGAGAACCCGGCGGCAAACATCCTGAATGCCAAATTCTACGAAGTGCAGAAATACATGACGCTGACCCGTCACCAGTACAATCCGCAGATCGTGCTCGTCAGCAGGAAATTCTGGGATGGCCTGAACGACGAGGAAAAGACCGTCCTGCAGGCGGCCGCGACCGAGGCCCGCGACTATCAGCGCAAGGTCTCGCGCGAGGCGGATACCGCAGCCCTTGAGGAAATCCGCAAGACAGGCATGGAGGTCAGCGAATTCAGTCCCGAGGAGACGCAGAAGCTGCGCGACGCCGTCAAGCCGGTGATCGAGAAGTTTAGCGCCGAGATCGGCGCTGACACCGTGCAGTTGTTGTTCAAGGAGATAGGTGCCGCGCGGGGCCAGTAACCGCGCGAATACTTCGGCCCGCCCGCAAAGTCGCGGCGGGCCGCAGGCTGGCTGCCCTTTGCAACGGGCTCAGAAGATGGAAACGGAAACAATGTCCGAAACGCTTGTAAGACCCTTGAAGGCGGGCCTGATCGGTGCAGGCATCCAGGCCTCGTTGACGCCCGCCATGCACATGGCCGAAGGTGCAGCTCAGGGACTCCGCTATGCTTATGAGCTTATCGATCTTTCCGAAATTGGTGCGACGGAAAATGATCTGCCGCGGCTGCTCGCCGACGCTGAGAGGCAGGGGTTTGCCGGCCTCAACATAACCCATCCGTGCAAGCAGGCGGTCATTGCCCATCTCGATGAACTCTCGCCAGACGCACACAGGCTCGGTGCCGTCAACACGGTCGTGCTCACAGGAGGGCGACGATATGGCCACAACACCGATTGGTGGGGCTTTGCGGAAGGCTTCAGGCGCGGATTGCCCGATGCAGATCTTTCCTCGGGCGTGCAACTGGGAGCAGGAGGTGCGGGCGTCGCAACAGCCTATGCCGCGCTTTCGTTTGGCCTGAAGCGTCTCATCGTTTTCGATCGCGAGCCGGAACGGGCGCGATTGCTTGCCGCGATGCTGACCGCCTTGTTTCCAGAAGCCGACATCACCGCCGGTACGGACCTTTCTGTTGCGATGCGATCGGCATCCGGGTTGATTCACGCCACGCCGACCGGCATGGCGAACTATCCCGGGATGCCGCTTGACGCCGAACTTCTCGATCCGCGGCACTGGGTCGCCGAGATCGTCTATTTCCCGCTCGAAACGCCGCTGCTTTCAGAAGCGAGGCGACGCGGATGCCGCACGCTCGACGGTGGAGGAATGGCGGTATTCCAGGCAGTTGGCGCTTTTCGCCTGTTTACAGGTCTTGAGCCCGACACAACGCGGATGCTTGCCCATTTCAAGGCAATGACCGGCTGATTCCCGAAAATTCCACCGAGGAGCAAGTGATGAAGACCTCGATAGCAACGGTTTCGCTCAGCGGCGACCTCAAGGACAAGCTGCGTGCCATCGCCAAGGCGGGCTTTGCCGGTGTCGAAATCTTCGAGAACGATTTCCTCGCCTTTGACGAGAGCCCGCGTCAGGTTGGCCGCATGGTGCGAGATTTCGGTTTGGAGATCAGTCTGTTTCAGCCGTTCCGGGATTTTGAGGGCATGCCGGAGCCGTTGAGAGCCCGAACGTTCGACCGTGCCGAGCGCAAGTTCGACTTGATGGAGGAGCTCGGCACCGACCTCGTCCTTGTCTGTTCCAATGTCTCGCCGGCTGCCGTTGGTGGCATTGACAGGGCGGCCGCGGACTTTAGCGAACTAGGCGAAAGGGCCGCAAAGCGGGGCTTGCGCGTCGGTTACGAAGCGCTCGCCTGGGGACGTCATATCAGCGATCATCGAGACGCCTGGGAAATCGTCCGGCGCGCCGATCACCCGAGTATCGGGCTGATTCTCGACAGCTTTCATACGCTGTCGCGCAAGATCGAGATCAACTCGATCCGCTCCATCCCGAAGGAGAAGATCTTCATAGTCCAGTTGGCCGACGCCCCGCTGATCGACATGGATCTGCTGTATTGGAGCCGGCACTTCCGCAATATGCCGGGCGAGGGCGATCTCCCAGTGACAGACTTTACCCGCGCGGTGGCGGCAACTGGATATGACGGCTATCTATCGCTCGAAATCTTCAACGACCAATTTCGTGGAGGCAACCCCAGTGCGATCGCTGTCGATGGATATCGCTCGCTGATTTATCTCGGGGATCAGGTCAAGCGCGCCGAACCGGATACTCGTTTGCCGGTCCCCATAATGCCCCCTCGCGTCGACGTGAGAGGTGTAGCGTTCGTGGAGTTCAGTGCCTCGGAAGAGGAAGCAGGCGAACTCGAAGCGTTGCTCGTTTCAGTCGGATTCACGAAAACAGCACAACATCGGACGAAACAAGTGGTGGTCTATCGCCAGGGCGCCATCAATTTGGTGGTCAACACCGAGCGCGAAGGCTTTGCCAGCGCTTGCTATCTCGTTCACGGCACGTCCGCCTATGCCTTCGGCCTCATGGTGGATGATGCTGCGGCGACGGTAGAAAGGGCACGGGTGCTTGGGGCAGAACCATTCGAGCAGCCGGTTGGTCCAGGCGAGCTCGTGGTTCCGGCGATCCACGGCGTGGGCGGAGGGCTCATCTATTTTCTGGACGACAAATCCGAGCTCTCCAAGATCTGGGAGGTCGAGTTTGAGCCAGTGCGCGACGGCGGCTCTGTCATCGCGGCCGGATTATGCTCCATCGATCACATCGCTCAGACCGTAAAATATGAGGAAATGCTAACCTGGCTGCTCTTCTACACATCGCTACTCGATGCTCATAAGACGCCGATGATCGACATCGTCGATCCAGCAGGCATCGTTCGCAGCCAGGTCGTGGAAAATGACGCCGGCACGTTGCGCCTGACACTGAACGGCGCGGAAAATCGCAACACGCTGGCCGGCCGGTTCATCGCCGAAACCTTCGGTTCCGGCGTCCAGCATCTGGCCTTTGCCACCGATGACATTTTTTCGACCGCGCAGGCGTTGCGCGCCAATGGTTTCAAGGCGCTACCGATTTCGCCGAACTACTACGATGACGTTGAAGCGCGCTTCGGTCTCGACGTTCAACTCGTCGAAAGGCTGAAGTCCGAAAACATCCTCTATGACCGCGACGAGGACGGCGAGTATTACCAGCTCTACAGCCCGACCTTTGGCGAAGGTTTCTTCTTCGAGATCGTCGAAAGACGGGGCTATCGCGGCTACGGAGCCGCCAACGCGATTTTTCGCATTGCAGCGCTACGAAAGTACCTGAGGCCAGAGGGGCTGCCAAAAGGCTGACAGCCTAGCGATGGTAATTCTTTCCGTTGCTAGGGAAAGTTCGCGCCCGGTTCCCGGCCGATGGCATGCCCTATGCTGAAATCCTTTGGCGCACGACCCTTCAACCGGTCAAGCCGCGTGCGAACGGACTCTGGCCGCGAGCAGTCGCCGCCTGGAATGCTCATCTTGGAGTGGTGAGATACTCGTAAGCTTTGAAACAACTGGTGGCGGGGTTCGATTCCGTTCAGGGAGTTGCACAGCGCGAAGGTTTCTCTGGCAAGGGCAGCCCGCATCGTTGCTGCAGCCGGATAAAAACCGGCAGCAAGGTCGCCGCCGGTTCCTCAACGCGAAGCTTAAAAGTTTCTTTGGAAGCGCACGACACCACCGAAGGCGTCCTCGTGTCCGCGAAACCCGCGAAAAGCGGTGTAGTCGAGTTCCGGCGTGATCTTGAAGCCCGGCACGACCTCGTATGCAACGTTGAGCGCCGCGTTCCAGGTACCGTCCTCTTCGAAGTCGATCTGCGTGTTTATCGTCGCCTTCTCGCTGATCTTGGCGGAGAAGCCGCCCCACATCGCCCATTCGCCGTACCAGCTTCCATAATAATTCGGCCGGCTCGGGTCGGATTGGTAGGCAGCCATGACGAACAGGGAGAACGCGTCGGTGACGTCGAGGTTGACGCGCGCCTTGAAGGCCCAGGCATCATAGCGCGTGTCATAGGCCGCCATGCCGAAAAGCGTCATCCGGTCCGCTTCGTATTTCACCCCGCCGAGGAGGTGGGGAATGCTGTCGGCCCGTAGGTCAAACCACTCGCGGCTTGCCACGCCGGACGCGTCGACCGCCTCCAGTTCCCAGGAGCCATTGCCTTCCTCTGCGCCCACCATGGCGGAAAAGCCGTTGCCGAAGTCGTGGGTATAGCTCGCCTGCATCGTGCGGTCGCCCGAGTAGTAAATGACGTCGTCGTAGATGACGTTGCCGGCACCCCAGGTCCAGTTGGCAAAGAGCGAATCGGCGATGCCGACCGAGAAGCCGGCAAGCTCGATAAGCGCTTCCGAAATGTAGATGCGCTCGCCAGATGCCTTGTGCTCGAAGCGCGTCTCCAGATAGGAGCGCAGCGTACCGAACTCGGTTTCATTGCGAGCGTCGAAGCGCAGTGTCGCCCGCGCCTTGCCGGGCAAGCCATCGAGCGAGCCGCCCCAGTAGACATCGTCGCCGGCCGCAACCTCGTGGCGCAGGTAGCCGCTGATCTTCAGGCAGGTTTCGGTGCCCGGAACATAGAAGAAACCGTTGCCATAGGCATCGCAGACGCGGACATATTCGACCGGTTCCGCGTCTGCAGCCGTTGCCGCTTGGGTGGCGGCCATCAGGCAGAGCGCCGCTGCGGCACCTTTCAGGAGGAGAAGTGCCGTAGCACTGGTTGGTTTGTACATATCGAGTTCGTTCCCTTGTCGGTTCTTGAAAATTGGCAAAGCTTCGCCGGCTCCGTCCGTGGCGTGCGGGACAAGCGGGTGCTGAGCGGGTCTGTATGGAATGAGAGAAAAAAGGGCCGGTATCGTTTGCGATACCGGCCAGTCGGGGGTTACCCGCGCGGCGGCCAGACTTCGCCGGCAAGGCCGGTTTTCGGTTCACCGAGAAGCGGCGTCTTCAGGGCGCGGATGCCGTCGATGCTGATCAGCCAGATGATGTTGCGGTCGTATTCGGTAAAGACCGCGAAGCTGGCGTTTTCATAGGTGTATTCGGGCATTTCCTCAGGCTTGGGGAAGCGCGGCACGTAGTAGCCGGCGATCTTCGGATCCTTCGGGTCCTTGACGTCGAAGATCTGCAGGCCGGCATTGTAGAAGGCATAGGGCAGGATGCCGTCGCGGCTGTGACCCGGCTGGTGGGTCGTGCCGGAACGCTTCGGACCGAAGCTGCCGCGCCGCTGGCAATAGTCGGTGAATTCGGCCTCTGCCGGGGGTGTCGGACGCGGGAAGGTGGCGACGACCTTCGGGTCCTTCGGATCCTTGGCGTCGATGACCAGCACGTCCTTGTAGGGCTCGTAGCAGTTGGAGTTCATCGGGTAGCCGTTGGCAAAGACATAGCCGGTGCGCTCGTACTGGCTGGTATCGGCATTGTCGAATTCGGTACCGGCAAAGCTTGGCGGGATGCTCAGATGACCCATCATTTCCGGCGTGCCGGGATTGGTGAGATCGAAGGTGTAGAAGCCGAGGCCGCCCATCGCGCCGAAGCCGATCTTGCCACCTTTTTCCACCGGCTTCGGCAGGAACAGCGGCATGCGCGAGCCCATCCAAGACGTGCGGTTGCCGGCGCGCGGGTTCATCAGGTAGGCGTCCTCGCTTGCCTTGTCGCCGACGACCTGTCCGGGAACGGTGACCTGGCTGACGAAAAGAGGATTGGCCGGGTCCGTCATGTCCCAAGCCTGGTAGCCCGGCGAATGCAGGTAGTCCGGATACTCGGTCAATGCGTAGCTGTCGTCGGGCGCCGACGAGAGGTACATGTACTTGCCGCCAAACCAGGCGGGTGCGTCGAGCGAACCGGAGCCCTGCTGCTTGCCGATGGGCGCGTCCGGGTTGTTGATGTCGGTCGTGCGGGTGGCGATCAGCGTCCAGTCACTCGGCAGCGGCCCGTTCATCTCGTAGACCTTGAAGCCCTTGAGCGAATTGTAGTGGCGTAGCGTCTCGACGATGTCGGGCTGGGTGCGCTTGTTGTCGAGAATGCCGAAGCGGCCGATCTCGTAGGAGGCTACGACGACGTTTTTCTGGAGCTTTTCACTCCAGGCAATCGTCATACCGCCGAAATAGTCCTGGACCGTCTTGGCGTCCCAGTCTTCGCTTGAACCGTCCTGTCCCCAGACGCCGCCCTTGGAATAGACGACCTTGGCCTTGGCCGGGTCGGTGATGTCGAGCACGCGCATGTAGTCGCGGTCATGCAGGTACATGTAGCGCTTGCCGTCAAAATCCGCGACGTCGGGCCAGGCATGCCAGGGCGACGTGATGTGCGGGTAGAAGGCGATTTCCTCGACGTTGCTCTTGTAGGTTTTGTCGTCCCAATGGGTGAGCTGGCCGGGGAAGTTCGGCGATGCGCCGAGTGCTGTGGCGCGCGGCGCGTTGAACTTGCCCGTCGCCGGATCCATGCCGTAGTCCTTGCCCGGCGTCAGCGCCGGCGGCTGCTTGTCGTAGGTCAGTTCCGACCAGCGCTTGAGGTGGGGATCCTGGATGTTGATCTCCGTCGGTACTTCCTTTTCCCAACCCGCGGCAAGCGCAGTGCCCGCGGCCAGACACAAAATTGAGCACGTGATGATCAGCCTTCTCGGCATGTTGGTCTCCTCCTGGAATATCGGTGAACGGACGCGTCCAAGGCTGGCAGCGGCGCAAGCAAACGACAGCTCGGCGGCGAACACACCCCTGTGTCGCGTTCCGAATTCTTCTTTCGTCGTGTCAGTTGATCGCGAAGGCCTCCTCATGCCCGCGCAAATCACGCCGCTTCCGTTTGCTTAGGCGCCATGAAACAGGGTCGCTTTCCCCATAACAATCGCCTTAATCAGCATTAATTCATGCGGATTTCTTATGAGTTCCCGGGCGTGTTGATGGTTTGCGGGATGCAGATGACGCAACTTCCCCTTCCTCGACGGCGTAGACTTCGAGCGGATAGCCGAAATGCTCGTCCATCAGGATCCGAGCGCGTTCGGCGTTGCGGTCGAGTACGGCCTCCATCAGCTCGGTGTGCGGACCGATGGATTGCGCCTTATGCAGCGCGGCCATGGCCTCCGCGTAGCCGGTCGTCTCTCCGTGCGCCGCGCGCAGAACAGGGGCGAAGGCGAGGAACCGGTAGTGGCGTTGGAGCTGGTCGGAGATGGTCGAGCGGAAGTGCATCAGCCAACTCGATTGCGCAGCGCTCAAGAGGGCGGCGTGAAATGCCTCGTGCCGTTCCATCCAGGTATCCACGGCAAGGTCGGAAGAATCCTCGACGATCGTCTTGCAGCGAGACAGACGGTAGTGCGCCGTGACGATCGCCGATTCCCATTCCGAGCCGCCGCGCTCCATGGCTTCCAGCAACAGAGGGATTTCGACGACTGCGCGGGCTTTTGTCAGATCCTCCAGCCCCTTGCGCGACACGGGTGCGACGGTGAAGCCGCGGTTGGAGATCGCCACCACCAGCCGCTCGGCCTCCAGCCGCGACAGCGCCTCTCGAAGAGGCGTCCGCCCGACATCATAGGTCTTGCTCAGAAGGTCGGGCCGCAACGGCGCCCCCGGTTGCAGGCGGGCCATGAGGATCTCGTTTCGCAAAATCCTGTAGGCGGCCTCTGTTTTTGTGCTGTTTTCCTGCTCGTCGACCAAAGGCACCTCCAAAATTCACCGCCCGAATGTTCGGTAATCATATATGCGAGAATAATATATGATAATCGCCAATTGCTATAATTGTATACTATATCGTTGACTTTGCCGCTGGGCTGCGCTTCCTCATCGCTCGTGCTGTCACTGCGACAGCTGGAGGAGGAACCCATGGCCAACACAAAATCGAAACTCATCACAGGCCTGATGGCGGCGGGCCTGGTGCTTGCCGGCATCGGTTCGGCGGCTGCCGATCCGATCCGCATCGGCATCGCCAATTTCGGCGAACACCCACCGCTCAACGCCGCCATCGCCGGCTTCAAGGCGGCGCTCGCCGAAAACGGCTTCGTCGAGGGCAAGGACGTCGTCTACACGGAGAGCCACACCAATTTCGACGCCTCGCTGGTGCCGCAGATGATCGCCAAGCTGCAGGCCGAACAGCCAAAGCTCGTCTACACCGTCACCACCCCGGTTTCGCAGATCGCCAAGAAGGCGCTCGCAGGCTCCGGCATCCCGGTGATCTTCACGGCCGTGACCGATCCGGTCGCCGCCAAGCTCGTCCCGTCCAAGGAAAGCGGCGACGACGGCATCACTGGGGCGACCGACAGCCAGGACATGGCGGCCGTGCTCGCGTTTACCAAGAAGCTTCTGCCGAACGCCAAGCGCCTCGGTCTGCCTTACAATCCGGGCGAAGCCAACGACGTTGCGCTGCTTGAAGCGGTGCGCAAAATTGCGCCTGAGCAGGGCTTTGAAGTCGTCGAAGTCGGCGTCGACAACCTCAACGACATCCAGCAGCGCATCACCTCGCTCTCCGGTAAGGTCGACGTCATCTATGGCCCGACCTCCAACATGATCCAGCCGGCGATCGCGGCGGTCGCGTCGGCCGCGCGCCAGGCGGGCATCCCGGTCGTCAATGCCGTCGATACTGCCGTACAGGAGGGTTTCGTGCCGGCAAGCTTTGCCGTCAACTACGAGCAGGTCGGCAAGAATGCCGGCAAGATTGCGGCTGAACTCTTGAAGGGCAAGGACCCGAAGTCCATTGCTCCTGTTTTCCCTGCCTATGAGGACCACCAGGCACTGATCTCGAAGAAGGCGATGGCCGCCTTCGGCGTCGAGATCCCGGATTCGCTCGCCGACTGCAACTGCATCGTCGAGTAATCCGACGCCAGCAACGGCGGCGGCCACGACGCCGCCGTCCATGAGCGCGCCCCGCGCGCCCTGTCCATTCGTATTTACATGAATTCCGGAAGCAAGGCTGCGGAGGCGGCCTCTACGGAATTGCTCAGAGGAGGAACGGATGCTCGAAATCCGATCTGCACGAAAGGTCTTCTACAAGGGGCAGCCCGACGAGAAGATCGCCCTCAACGATCTCAGCCTGACGCTTCCGACCGGCAACTTCGCCATCGTCATCGGATCGAACGGCGCCGGCAAGAGCAGCATGCTCAATGCCATTTCCGGCGCGCTCATGCTCGATTCAGGCAAGATCCTCATCAACGGCGACGATGTGACGGCACTGCCCGTGCACAAACGTGCGACACGGGTGGCCCGGGTCTTCCAGGATCCGATGAAAGGCACCGCCGCCTCGATGACGGTTGCGGAAAACATGCTGCTTGCCGAATTGCGCGGCAAGAAACTCGGCCTTGGCCGAGGCCTCAATGCCAGGCGGCTCGCGAGCTACCGCGAACGCCTCGCGGCGCTGAACCTTGGGCTGGAAAATCGGCTGGACACGCGCGTCGAACTGCTCTCCGGCGGCCAGCGCCAATCGCTTTCGCTGATCATGGCGACCTGCGACCAGCCGGATCTGCTGCTCCTCGACGAGCACACCGCAGCCCTCGATCCCCGCACGGCTGACATCGTCATGCAGGCGACGGTACGCGCGGTCGAAGCCTTCAATCTCACCACCCTGATGGTGACGCACAACATGCAGCACGCTGTCGATTTCGGCCATAGCGTGGTGATGCTCGATGCCGGCCAGATCCGGCTCGAGATCACCGGCGCGGAAAAGGCCGAGGTCACGATCCCGAAACTCATCGGTCACTTCGGCATGAAGACCGACCGGATGCTGCTCGCAAGCTGAGACGGACATGGAAACGGTTTCTACGATATTTTCGAACTTCATCACGCTCGTCCCGGTCACGCTGGCGCAGAGCCTCATCCTTTCCTTCATCGTTCTCGGCATCATGCTGCCGTTCCGCACACTGAATTTTCCGGACCTGACGAGCGAGGGCGCATTCCCGCTCGGCGGCTGCGTCTGCGCGCTGTCGCTCGCCGGTGGCGCACCCGGTTGGCTGGCGATCCTCGTTGCGATGGCCGCAGGCTTCCTGGCGGGTAGCTGCACGGCCTTCGTGCATCTGCGCTTCCGCATCCACACGCTGCTTGCCGGCATTCTGATGATGACGATGCTCTACTCGATCAATCTGCGGCTGATGGGCAAGTCCAACCTCTCGGTGTACGGCACGCCAACCATTTTCGATGGCGTACCCTTTGCCGAGCCGGGTTTCCCGGTCGCGAAGATCGTCGTTGCAGGACTGCTCGGCATTGCCGTCTATTGCCTTTTGAACCTCTATTTCCGGACCGAACGCGGAACGGCCATGCGCGCCGTCGGCTCCAACCCGGATATGGCGGAAGCGCAGGGGATCAGCATCTGGGCCTTCACCATCGGCGGGGTCGGTCTAGCCGGTGCCTTCTCGGCCACCAGCGGCGCGCTCATGGTGCAGTCGCAGGGGTTTGCGGACGTCAACATGGGCATCGGTACGCTGATCAACGGTCTTGCGGCGCTGATGATCGGCGAAGCCATTGTCGGCAAGCAGACGATCCGGCGCCAGCTTGCGGCACCCTTCGTCGGAGCCATCGTCTACTACCAGCTTGTCTCGCTCTGCCTTGCCGCCGGCATGCCGCCGACCGACCTGAAACTTGCCACCGGCCTCTTCGTGCTCGCCATGCTGGCGCTCCCAACCCTCAAGCGCGCCCGCGGCCCCATGCCGGCCCGCGAAACCGTCCGTGAATAGAAGGACTGCCCCATGAACATCGATATCCATGCTGTCGAGGCGCTCGACCGCGACGACCCGCTCGCGGCCTTCAAGAAGCGCTTTGATTTGCCCGAAGGCGTCACCTATCTCGACGGCAATTCGCTCGGCGCGGCGCTCTTTGCCTCCTATGCCGAAATCGAGAAGGCCGCGAAACTCGAATGGGGCCGCGACCTCATTCGCAGCTGGAACACGGCTGGCTGGTTCGCCCTGCCGCTGACGCTCGGCGACCGCGTCGGCCGCCTCATTGGCGCAGCACCCGGCCAGACGGCCGTGACCGACCACACCTCGGCCAATGTCTACAAGGCGCTGCACGCCGCACTCGGCCTCAATGCGGAGCGCAAGGTCATTGTCGCGGAAAGCGAGAGCTTCCCGACCGATCTTTACATGGCTGAGGGCGTGATTGCGACGCGGCCCGGTACCGTCCTGCGGCTTGAGGGCGTCGATGGCCCGCGGATCGAAGACGTGATCGACGAGAGCGTCGCCGTGGTGCTCGTCAATCACGTCAACTACAAGACCGGCGCTCTGCGCGATATGGCGGCGCTGACCAAGCGCGCGCACGATGTGGGTGCGCTCGTCGTCTGGGATCTCTGCCATTCGGCCGGTGCGCTGCCGGTGGAACTCGATCGCTGCAACGTCGATTTCGCCGTCGGTTGCACCTACAAGTATCTGAATGGTGGCCCCGGTGCGCCAGCCTTTATCTATGTCGCCAGGCGCCATCAGGAAAAGGCCAGCCAACCGCTCAGTGGCTGGTGGGGCCACGCCCGTCCATTCGCTTTCGAGCGCAATTACGACGGCGGCGCGGGCATCTTGCGCTTCCTCTCCGGCACGCAGCCAATCCTGTCGCTGCGCACGCTTTCGGCCGCGCTCGATCTTTGGGATGAAGTGGACATGACGGCCATCCGCCGGAAGAGCATCGCACTCACCGACCTCTTCATAAAGCTCGTCGAAGCGCGTTGCGGCGCGCATGGCCTGAAGCTGGTCGGTCCAAGCGACGGCACGGTGCGCGGCAGCCAGGTCTCCTTCGAGCACGAGGGGGCCTATGAAATCATGCAGGCTCTGATCGAGCGGGGCGTCATCGGTGACTTCCGCGCCCCGGCCACCATCCGTTTCGGTTTCACACCGCTCTATACGAGTTTTAAGGATGTGTGGAACGCCGTGGACGTGCTGCATGACGTGATGGAGACTGGCGCTTGGCGCGACGCCCGCTTTGCTGTCCGTAGCGCCGTGACCTGATCGCGATCGCTTGTGAAAAATGGAAAAGCGCTTTCTCTGTCCGGGAAGGCGCTTTTTTTCGTTTGTGCTGGCTCGAGACTTATCACATCTCGATATCAATTCATTCAACCTATGTGGATTGTTATATTAGACCGCTGATTGCATCCATTACCGGAACAGGAAGGCGCAGCCTCTGAAGGAATGGCGAAAAGGCAATCTCATGGCTCAGGATACGCATGCTCAGCTCTATATCGGCGGCAAATGGAGGGCGACCTCTGAGGCGCTCGCCGTCATCAACCCCGCCAATGAGGATGTCATCGGCAAGGTGGCGGTCGCCCGCGAGACGGATCTCGCCGATGCAACAGACGCTGCCTGGCAGGGCTTTCAGGTCTGGAGCCGGAAATCGCCGGCTGCCCGCGCGGCGATCATCCTGAAGGCGGCCCAGCTTATGCGCGAGCGCTCAGAGGAGATCGCGCGTTCGATCACGCTCGAAAACGGCAAGCCGCTTTCCGAGGCGCGGTCCGAGGTCATTCGCGGTTGCGAATTCTTCGAATGGGACGCCGGCGAATGCGTGCGTCTCTACGGCCGGGTTATCCCGAGCGCGCCGGGCATCCGCTACATCGTGCTGCAGGAACCGATCGGCCCGGTCGCGGCGTTCTCGCCCTGGAACTTCCCGATGAGCCAGCCCGCCCGCAAGATCGGCGGCGCACTTGCGGCCGGCTGCTCCATCATCATGAAGGCGTCCGAGGAGACGCCAACGGGCGTCGTGCACATAGCGCGGGCGTTCCACGATGCAGGCCTTCCTGCCGGTGTGCTCAACCTCGTCTTCGGCCACCCCGCCGAAATCTCAGGCTATCTCATCCCTCAGGACCGGATCCGCATGGTCGCCTTCACCGGCTCGACCGTCATCGGAAAGCACCTGACGACGCTCGCTTCGCAAGTGATGAAACCGGCGCTGATGGAACTTGGCGGCCACGCGCCCGTCATCGTCTGCGAGGATGCCGATCCGGTTGCGGCCGGCATTGCCTGCGCCACCCGCAAGTATCGCAATTCCGGCCAGGTCTGCACCTCGCCGACGCGCTTCTTCGTGCACGAAACGCTCTACAGGCGCTTCACCGACGCCTTCGTGGAGAAGGCGCGTTCGATCAAGGTCGGTGACGGCCTCGACGCAGGGACGCAGATGGGCCCGGTGGCCAACGATCGCCGCATCGCTGCCCTCCAGGAGCTTGTCGACGATGCACGCGCAAAGGGCGCCCGCATCCTGTGCGGCGGCGGACGTCTGGACGGCAAGGGCTACTTCTTCGCGCCGACCGCGATTGCCGATCTGCCGGATGATGCCCGCGCGCTCAGCGAAGAGCCCTTCGGCCCGCTCGCGCTGATCAATCCGGTTGCCTCGATCGACGAAGCGCTTACGAAAGCGAATGCGCTTCCGTTTGGTCTTGCCGCCTATGGCTTCACCAACTCGGCCGCCAACATCGACCGCCTGATGCAGGGCATCGAGGCCGGCAATCTTTCGATCAACACGCTCGAGGCCTCCGTCGCCGAAACGCCGTTCGGTGGCGTCAAGGAAAGCGGCCTTGGCCGCGAGGGTGGCGCGGAGGGCCTGCATCACTACACCGTCGTCAAGAACGTCTCGCTGCGCACCGCCTGACGGCATCGCGCGCCGCAATGAATGGATGATCAGGCCGAAACCGCTGTCTGGGTGGTTTCGGCCTTCTTGCGTTCCATCAGCCGACAACCGGGACCATGTCGCGCAGCACCTTGCGCAGCAGTGTGCGCACCGCGAGCGTCGCGGGGGAGGGCGTGCGTTCGCGCGCCGTGATGACAGAGACATCGCGGGCAATCGACGGCTCGACCAACGGGCGGGCTGAGATCTTCCGACCGTTGAGGCCGGTAAAGGCATAGGTCGGCAGGATGGCAACCCCCGCCTCCCGCTCGACGAGCGAAAGGGCCGTGTTGATCTGGTGCACTTCGAGAGAAGGGCGCAGTGGCACGCCGGCGCTTTCGAAGCCGACCTCGGTCAGAAGACGGATATTGCTTTCGCGCGTCAGCGTGATGATCGGTTGGTCGGAAAGCGCGGACCAGGCCACTTCGGCCTTCGTGCAGATGGCGTGGCCCTCGGGCGCAAAAACCATCAGCTGGTCGCGCAGCACGCGTTGGATCTCAAGGCCGTCCTCGTCGCTGGCAAAGGTGCCGACGCCGAGGTCGCAGAGGCCACTGCGCACCCGGGGCGCGATCATGTCCGTCACGACGTCCTCGATCCTGAGTTTGAGGTTCGGATGGCTTTGAGCGACTTCCTGCAGCAGGCGCGGCAGCACGGTTGCGCCAAGGAAGGGCGGGGCGGCGATGCGCACCAGGCCCGTTCTCAGTTGCCCGAGATCGTGCACCGCATCGACGGCGCGCTCGATTTCCGCAAGGCCGGGCAGCGCGGCCGCCGCAAAGACCCGACCGGCCTCGGTCAGTTCGACGCGTCGGGTCGTGCGGTCGAAGAGCCGCGCGCCGAGCAGCGCCTCGAGGTCGCGGATCGCATGCGAGATGCCGGCCTGGCTGGTGCGCAAGCGTTCGGCGGCGCGGGAGAAGTTGCCGAGTTCGACCACGGCCTGAAAACACTTGATCTGACGGAGATTGAGCATCGCGGGATCCATACTGATTTCGGCATGAATATATACAGACTATGTGTCTTAATGAATAAAAAAATCCTGCGCTAAATGCGCCGAGAGAGACCGGAGCGGTTGCTTCACGCGCCACCGGACGGACATGCGACAGGGAGCGTCATGAAATACCAGCGTAAAGATGCAAAGGCCCATTCCCGTGCCACGATGCGCGGCATCTGGGCGGCGGCGAACACGCCGTTTACGGCCGATGGCGCCATCGACGAAGAGGGCTACCGCCGCAATGTCGAGCATTGGATTTCCGATCTCGGTATCGACGGCCTCTTCATTGCCGGCAAGCAGGGTGAGTTCTTCTCCATGTCGGTCGACGAGCGCAAGCGGATGTTCGATCTATCGGTGGAAGCGGCCGGAGGACGGGCGCAGACGATCATGTCCTGCTCCGACCAGAACATGGATGTGGTGATCGATCTTGCCCGTCATGCGCAGGCCTGCGGCGCCGACTACATCGTCGTGCATGCGCCGATCCTGCATTTCTTCAAGCAGCAGGACGAAACGCTGCTGCGCTACTATGAGGCCATCGCCTCAAAGGTGGATATCGGCATGGCGCTGTGGTCGCATCCCGACAGCGGCTATCTGATGAGCCCGGAACTGTGCAACCGGCTTGCCGACATCGAGACGGTGGTAGCGATCAAGTATTCGGTGCCGCGCGCCATGTACAAGGCGCTGACGGCGCTCGCCGGCGACCGCATCCTCGTCTCGACCGCTTCGGAAGAGGAATGGCTGGATAACGTCTTGGAACTCGGTTGGCAGCTTTATCTCTGCTCGTCGCCACCCTACACGCTCCAGACCAAGGCCGACCGGCGCATGGCCGAGTACACAGCACTCGCCTTTGCCGGAAAGGCCGAGGAGAGCCGCGCCGTCAGCGCGAGCCTGCAAGGGGTGCGTGACGCCTTCCGCAAGTCCAAGCCCGCGGAAAAGCCCCATGCGCACCAGAAGTACTGGCAGGAACTGCTTGGCCAAGTGGGGGGAGCCGTCCGCCAGCCACTGCTGGAGCTGACGGATGCGGAAAAGAGACTGACCAGAGCCGCCTTCGAGGAATGCGGCCTGAAACTGCGCTGAACGGGACAGGGAGGAATATCGATGACGAAGCTCAAGGCGTTCAATCTGCAAAAGTGGATCGACGAGCACAAGCACCTGCTGAAGCCGCCGGTCGGCAACCAACAGATCTGGAAAGACGCCGACCTCATGGTGACGATAGTCGGTGGCCCCAACAAGCGCACCGACTATCACGACGATCCCGTCGAGGAGTTCTTCTACCAGCTAAAGGGCGACATGGTGCTGAAGCTCTATGACGGCAAGGAATTCTACGACGTGCCGATCCGGGAGGGCGACATCTTCCTGCTGCCGCCGCATGTGCGCCACTCGCCGCAGCGGCCGATGGAGGGATCGATCGGCCTTGTGATCGAGCCCACGCGGCCTGAGGGCCTGCTCGACGCTGTCGAATGGTACTGCTTCGAATGCACGGAGCTTGTGCACCGCGCGGAGGTAGACCTCGAATCCATCGTCGACGATCTGCCGCCGATCTATCAGGCCTTCTACGCGGACGAAAAGCTGCGCACGTGCCCGAAATGCGGAACCGTGCACCCCGGCAAGACCCCGCCCGAGGGCTGGGTGACGCTCTGAACCCGGCAGCCAACCAGCAAAGGATCGTCATGTCGAAAGTCGAAGCCATCTGCCTCGTGGGCTGGGGCGCCATCGGACAGCGGGTGGCAGCACTTCTTAAGGCGCGGGCCGCGAACGCCCGGATTGTCGGGATCGCCGTGCGCGATCCCAGGGAAATCGAAGCGACCATGCCGGAAGGGGCGGTTCATGTTGCCGGTCCAGAAGCGCTGACGGCGACCGGCGCGACGTTGGTCGTCGAGGCGGCGAGCCGCGAAAGCGTCCAGCCCTTCGCCCGGGCGGCATTGGCGGCGGGCATGGATTTCGCGGTGTCCTCGACCTCGGCCCTGGTGGATGCCACCGTGCTCGACGAACTCGTGGAACTTGCGCGGCGGAACGGTTGCAAGCTTATCATACCGCCGGGCGCGCTCGGCGGCATCGATGCGCTCTCGGCGGCCTCACGGTTGGGTCTGGACAGCGTGGAGCACATCATCACCAAGCCCGCGAGGGCCTGGTTTGGGACGCCCGCCGAAGAGTGCTGTCGCCTAGGCGAACTTCAGGAAGCGGAAGCTTTCTTTGCAGGATCGGCCGCTGAGGCGGCGACGGCCTTTCCGCAAAATGCCAATGTGGCGGCGACCATCTCCCTTGCCGGCATCGGTATGGAACATACGCGTGTGCAGCTCGTCGCCGATCCCAAAGCAGTGGAAAACACGCACAGCATTATCGCCCGCGGCGCCTTCGGCACACTCGAAATCCGCCTTCAGAACCGCCCGCTCGCAACCAATCCGAAATCCTCGGAGATGACGGCACTGAACCTCGTTCGCCTGATCGAGAACAGGACAAGCGCGCTTGTCCTTTAGTCGGTAGCTGCCGCTCGACTGCTCGGCCATTGCCGTTCCGGGCAGATCTTTGTGCTGCCGGCAACCGCATGCGCCGCTTTATCCGTTGGCTCTATCGAAACCACCTTTGGCATCGTCGGTGAAACACGCGTGCGGTGGTGCTTGAACGCCCAGACGTTGCGGGGGCAGTCGCTCCGACGCGGGTTTTCACGCTCTTCCTAGCAAGCCGTCGGCCGATCCAGGAGAGGTAGGAGGTGGTTTTTCCTGCTGTCAACGGGGGATAAGCGGGACAGAATCGCATTGCGCGAAAGCTACGCGATACAGTGATGCGCGCCAATGTGCCTGCTGCCGAACGAAGGCTGGATCAACTTCTTGCCCGCCAGGCTCGTCTCGAAGGAGAGCGAGATGGTCACCGCGAAGTTCGAACCCCGGCAAAACGTCTAGAACGCGGGTTGATGCCGCAGAGGAAGTAACGATGGCCGGCGAGCGACGTAAGCCTGCGAGTGGCTCGATGCCTGTCTTTGTGAAGCTCGTTTCGGGAACAAGAGCGAAGCGCGGCCGTTCTACGGTCAGACCTGCCTCATCGAGCCCGCACTTGGAGCAACGGCCGAAGGGAAGAGATCTGACAGTGGCGTCAGCGCAATCGCGCCCCTACCCGAAGGGACGCAGCGCGCTGCAGCACACTGCCACACCCACAGTGAAAATACGCCCGTTTCTCGCACGACCTTCGGGCAAGGTCCGCTTGCGAGACGAATGCGTTGCGATAGAGTTGCTCTGCGATTCGTCGCCTGGAGGAAAGATGCGTCAGCAGACAAAGCCGTTTATCGTTGAGATCAAGCAGTCCCGAAAGCTTAAACCCAACGGCGAAAAACTATCGATCTGGGGGAAACTGGATTTGAGCGTTGCCGAAGAGCACGTGGCATCCGAGAACCCAGTAGAGGCACCGGCCGCCATCGAAAGCGGCGACCGGCTCTAGCGCGCGATCGGCGCAAACCCTCAAAGAGCCATCTCAAACATCCGTCGTGTCCGGTTGCAGTTCATGAAGAGAGGCGGTCGCGCGCTCTTCTGGAGCGGCCCATGGATGATTGCCCGCTTGTCGTCGTCCAGCGCCTTGCGCCAGAATTGAAGACAGGAAGTGTGAGCGGGCCGCGGTTCGCGTTCAGGCGCTATAGCAAGGTCGTCGCCTTCCGCCGAGCCGATAACAGGCGCGTTTTTGCGGCGCTTAATGGTATCGAAAGCTTCTGGCTGTATCGAAGCCCTATGCTTGGGGGTGGGTTTCGAAGTCGTGCTTTGGCGGTATTTCTGCTTCTGTTGATGCTGACGCACCTGGGCGTTGGATCGACCCACGCTGGTGATTCCAGCAACATTCGCAATTCCTGCTGGGCATCCGGCCGCATCTCAGAGAACGTGATCACCATAGCTTTGGCAGCCGAGCGGTGGTCCTGTGATGACCGGAAATTCTCGATTGATTCCGAGCGAGTGCTGCTTCGCTTCGATCTCAGGCCGGGCGATAGCCCTCCTCGATACTTTCTCTCCAGGCGGAGCGCACTTGAGGCGGTGCATCTCCTTGCAATCGACCAGGACGGCGCGGTGCGGCAAGCCTCCGTTTCTGCAGCAGCGTTGCCCAGCTCAATGGCCGGTGGGTATTTCAAGGCTCCCCTGCCTGTAGTGACAGATGCGACGCGGCAAGTCGTCGTCGCAATCGATTTGCCTAGCCATCGGATGACACTGGAGCGAGCATATCTGGCACCAGTGGATGTCGCAGTCGATAGCATCGACGATATGCAACTCCTGACGTTCGTCGCAGGCCTAGCTGGCATGCTCGCCATGCTTCTGATCTTCAATGCGGCGTTCTATCGGATCCTGCGCGAACCTTTTGTTCTCTGGCACTCGGCTTTGACGCTGTCGTTGCTGATGACCATTATGACCTCATCAAGTTTGTCAGTCGTATTTTTCGACCCGCCGGCCATGACTTTGAGCTGGATGACCACCTTGCTCTTCGGGATGACGGTCGCATCAGGAGCGATGTTTACGTACAGCTTCATCGAACCTGGACTGATGCATCCTGCACTACGGCGTCTGCTACCCTATTGTGCGGCATCGGCATTGTTCCTGAGTGCGTTTCACGCGGCATTCCCGTTCGTTGCGCGGCCAATACAATCGACCGCGTACACGGCTGCGTTTGCACCGATCCTCATCATTTTCATACTGTCGATGATCGACGCATTGCGCCGCGGGAGTCGTGCGGCAAAATTTCAGGCAGTCGGATACACGCCAATGATCGCGGTCGGATTGATCCGTCTGGTGACGGGCGTCGTACCCTGGTTCGAAAGTATCGACGCCACGCTCGCGTTTTATGCTGGCTGTCTATTCGAAGCCCTCTTCACCACGCTCGGCGTAGCTGATCGCTTCGTGACCATGAAGCGGGAGCGAGATCGCGCACGCATCGAAGCCGATCTGCTTGAACGGCTTTCCGAAACGGACCCATTGACGGGATTGCTCAATCGTCGAGCTATTGAGGGACAGTTCGCGCAGCTTCGAGCTGATGGCTTTGCAACATTGGCGGTCATTGACCTTGATCATTTCAAGTCAATCAATGACGTAAACGGACATGCCGTTGGAGATGCCGTGCTCAAAGCTGTAGCCAATGCTTTCCAGACAGGGCCGGACGTGCGGGCATACCGTCTTGGCGGTGAAGAATTTGTACTTCTCTTGCGCGGCAATGATGCCGCCACCCTGGCCGAACGCCGGCGACAGGCAATTCCGGGAATTGTCGCCAGTACCGTTCCGGGTCTCGAGCGACCTGTAACCGCCAGCATGGGAGTGGCGGATACCTTCGGCGATGAAGGTTTTGAGAAACTCTATGAACGGGCCGACAAGCTCCTCTACGAAGCAAAGAGTGCGGGCCGAAATCGAACTCGGAGCACCATCAAGGCAGAGACGGATCTGGAAATCTTTGTGAAAGAACAGGCCTTCGCCAACTAGAGCACTCACAGTGCTGAATGAACGGGGGCCGAGGTTGGTTGCGGGCTTGGCCATGTCTCCTTCTTTCGGGCCGAAGTGGTTCCGGCCCAGTGCCGAACCGGCGGAAGACGGCCGCTTCAATGTTCGGGCTCGGCCGGACAGGCGGAGACGATCTGCGGGCATACGAGGCAGTGCCCTGCGAAAGGCAAGCGGGTCCGCTCCGCGCGGCGACGGATGCCGGCCGCCACGCGGCGCAAATGCGGCCTTATAGCGGACGACCGACGTTTTAGATCGCAGCAAAACCGAAGGACGAGCCGTGACATTTGCGTCAGCACCGCAGAGAAGGTAGGGGTGCACCCCTATTGCAGCGATCGCGGCCGCGACCACTGCAAGATCCGAAAAACCATGCAAGGCAGACCATGAGCGACCAGAACGACGACTACGTGTACGACGATGTAACGGGTGAGTGGCGGCCAGCCTCCGAACTTGCTGCCGAGAAAGCAAGAGCCGCCGAGGTTCGCGATGCGTCAGGGACCGTCCTTGCAGATGGCGACTCAGTCGTTTTGATCAAGGATCTCAAGGTAAAGGGTGCCGGGCAAACGCTGAAGCAGGGAACGGTGATCAAGTCGATCCGGCTAACTGATAATCCTGAAGAAATCGATTGCCGCCATGAGGCGATCAAAGGTCTTGTTCTACGCACTGAGTTTGTTCGCAAACGCTAGACGTTCGAAGCGTAACAGGTGATCGGCAGTCCTGAAGCGGCGCCGACGTCTTCGGAAGCGCTCAGCTTGAGGGCCGAGGAGTTGTCGCCGCTTAGCCCAGCGGTTTGGTCGGCGTTCTCGGCCGTTGTAATGCCGACTCGCACTTCCAACGCATAGCGACAACGGAGCGCGACTAAGCGGATTGCGGCCCATGAGCTCGCAGTCGCGCTGGATGGCAGCCTGGTCCCAGGCTGCGGCCATCCGCTAGCTGCTTCTCTTGCCGCGCAACGGGAGGGCCGCCCTTTCGCCTACGGGAATACGAGGGCTGCACCATCCCGGCTCGACCCTTCCGGCTCGACCCATGGCGAGTGCGTCTAGCTATGGACCGCCGCGACCAGGCGGCGGCAGGCCTCCACGAGGTTCGGTTGCTGAAGCAGGGCGCCGCCGATCAGATACATGACGTCGTTGCCGTAGGCCTCACGCATCTCGGGAACGCGCTCGAAGGTCATGCCGCCACCGGGTGCAGCGACGATCGCCTTCGGCCCCCTCATGTCGGCCGCGCAGGCCCGAGCAATCGACAGGCATTCCTCTCGCGTGAAACCGAAGCGGCCTCCGAAGTTCGGGTAGATCACCGCATCCGCGCCCATCAGGCGATGCAGCGTGCCGAAGAACGAACGGTGCGAGAAGCCGCAATCGGCAGAAACCACATTTGCGCCGGAGAAGGCCGGGTGCGAAACGATCGGCAAGCTGAAGTCGGGATCGGCCGCAAGTGTGCGGACGACATCATAGCCGGTCAATGCCGGGGCCAGCATCACGGCGCCCGCACCGGCGGCCTGCGCTTCCTTCGCCCGGTCAAGCACGGCCGAAGCCGGCCCGGTGACATTCGGCACGAAGCTTGTCCTGCCGCCGGTTTTGGCATTGGCCTCGCCGACGGCCTCGATGCAGGCCTTCAGGCGTTCATTAAAAGGCGACGTCACCTGATCGACGAGACCATGGTCGTCCTTGACGAAGTGCATGCCGCCAAGCGCGAAATCATGGGCGCGGCTCGCAAGTTCGGATGTCGAAAGCCCGACGGGCTTGATCGCCGACATCAAAAGAGGGCTTTCGCCCACGCCGGCGCGGGCGCGAAGCCCGGCAATGCCGTGGCGGGGTCCTGTGCAAAGCCCAAGGATACCCGGCGAAAGACCGATATCCTCGACCTTCAGGCCGGGCTTGATGGAGCTGTTGCCGAAGATGACGTTCAAGAGCTGCAGAAAGTCGCCGCCGACATCGTCGTCGGAATAGGAGATCGAGGCGAGAAAACCCGGCCGGCCGACCGGATCCGGCTTCAGGTCTTCCAGCTTGCCGAGGATTTCATCCTCGACGTAGCCCTTGGGAACGGCGCTGCGCGGAATTTCGACGGTCTGCTCCAGAGCGATATCGAGTGCGCGCGCCTTAGCCTCGTCGGCGTCAGCGGCCTGCACGTAGTAGGTGACGGTGAAACGCGGAGCCACTAGAGCGCCTCCGCCTTCTGAGCCGAATGCACGTGGTCGATGCGGACCTCCGTCAATTCGTCCTCGCCGATCTCCAGCGGCTTGCCGACCAACTCGCTGATGGCGCCAACGAGCGCGCCGGCGTCGAGGCCATACTTTTTCATGAGGTAGGGCTTGGACGCACCATGGGCGAAGGTGTCATTGAGGCCCAGCCGCTTCAGGCGGATGCCAAGACCTTCTTCGGCCAGAATTTCCGCAACGAGCGAGCCGAGGCCACCGACGATGGTGTGGTTTTCCAGCGTGACGATCCCCCTCTTGCCCCGCGCGGCCTTCAAAAGGCCTTCGCGATCGAAGGGTTTCAGGGTCGAGGCGTGCAGATGGGTGATGCCGATGCCGCGTGCCTGAAGCGGTTGGGTGGCGCGCAGTGCTTCCTCGGTGCAGACGCCTGAGGAAACGACGAGAATGTCGTCGCCCTCGGACAGAACCCGCAGCTTGTTGAACGCGAAAGGCGTGGAGAAGAGACGCGGGACCTCGCCGCGAAGCACGCGCACATAGACGGGGCCATCGATGCTGTCGGCCACTTCGAGTACGGTCTCCACCTCGGTCGCGTCACCGGTCTCGAGGATCGTCATGTTCGGTACAGCGCGCAGAACGGCAATGTCCTCGATCGCCTGGTGGGTGATGCCGCCGGGCGTGGTGATACCGGGCAGGAAGCCCATCAGTCGCACCTTGCGATTGGAATAGGCGATGGAGTTGATCAACTGATCATAGGGGCGGCGATAGAGGAAGACCGAGAAGGTGTGAATGAACGGCCGGTAGCCTTCCATCGCCAGCCCGCCGGCAAAGGACAACATATTCTGCTCGGCCATGCCGAGCGAGAGGAACTGCTGCGGATGCCGGTCGCGGAAGCCGTCGACCTCACAGGACGAGGTCAGGTCGGCGGAAAGGCAGAGGACTTCGGGTCGCGCGGTCGCGAAGGTCTCGAATGCCTTGGCGTAGGGACGATTGACGATCTCGACCATGTTCAGGCCCCTTTCATTGCGTCGGCGTCGACGCCGAGTTCGGCCGCAAGTGCGGCCTGCATTTCAAGCCGTTCTTCCGCGCTCTTGAAGCGAACGTAATGAAGTCGCGGGAAACGCTTTTTGAGGAACTCCATGCCCTGGTAGGGCGAGGTGTTGGCGAGGATGACCAGCGGCTTGCCGGGCTCGGCGCTTCCGGCCGCAGCCCTGAGCGCTTCCAGGTCGTGGCCGTCGACCGACCGGCAGGTGACGCCGAAGGCGCTTACCCGGGCGGCGAGATTGCCAAGGTCGAGCACCGACGACATGGCGCCGTCGCATTGCTGGCGGTTCACGTCGACGACGACGCGGATGTTGTCGATGCCGTGGTAGCTCATCGCCGCAAGGCATTCCCAGGTCTGGCCTTCCTGGAACTCGCCGTCCGACATGTAGACCCAGACCTTGCCCGGCTCCTTCTTCTGCAGCCGCGCCCAGGCGACGCCCGAGGCCATGGAGAGACCCTGCGCCAGCGAGCCCGTGGTCACTTCCATGCCGGGGCTGTGCTCGGCGCCGATCATCTCGACCGAACCGCCGTCCTTGTTGAAGTGATCGAGCGCGTGCTCGTCCATGCGCCCCATCTCGATCAGCGCCGAATAGATGACGAGCGCATAGTGGGCGGGCGAGATGAAGAAACGGTCGAACGCCGGCCCAACCGGTCCGTGATAGCCGGCGCCGGTAAAGGCGTCCGGATTGTGCGCCGAAGGAACACCGCGAAACGGCAGCGGCACCTTCGGCAACGTCGGCTCGCCGAGCGTCAGAAGCTCGTTATAGAGCAGCGCAAGGCTTTCGGCAGCCGAGCAGGCCTGGCTGAGGTAACCGCCATTGTTCTTCATCGTGTGGAAGAACACCCGTCGGCGGATGCCGAGCGCGATCTCTTCCGTTGAAACCCGGTTCGTGAGTGTCATCGTCTCAGCTCCGTTCTGGGAAAAGCGCCTTGAGGCCTTCGGGCGATGGTGTTGCGATGCCGCGCTCGGTGATCAGGCCGGTGATGAGTCGGGCGGGCGTGACGTCGAAGGCCGGATTGGCGGCAGGGCTGCCCTCCGGCGAAATGCGCACGCTGGCAATCGAGCCGTCGCTGGCGCGCCCCTGGACGAAGCTCACCTCGTCGGCGGTTCGCTCCTCGATCGGGATTTCCTTGATCCCGTCGCGGACCGTCCAGTCGATCGTCGGCGAGGGAAGGGCGACATAGAAGGGGACGCCATTGTCGCGCGCAGCTAGCGCCTTCAGATAGGTGCCGATCTTGTTGCAGACATCGCCATTGGCCGTCGTCCGGTCCGTGCCGACAATGACCATATCCACATCGCCGTGCTGCATCAGGTGCCCGCCGGCATTGTCGACGATCAGCGTGTGCGGCACACCGTGGCCGTTCATTTCCCAGGCGGTGAGATAGGCGCCCTGATTGCGCGGGCGTGTTTCGTCGACATAGACATGCACCGGAATGCCTTCCTCGACAGCCATGTAGATGGGTGCAGTCGCAGTGCCATAGTCGACGGTCGCAAGCCAGCCGGCGTTGCAATGGGTGAGGATGCGCACGGGTTCACCCGGCGCCTTCTTCGCAGCAATCTCGCGGATGACCTTCAGGCCGTTTGCGCCAATGGCGCGATTGAGTTCGACATCTTCGGCCGCGATCTCGGCGGCACGATCATAGGCCGCCTTGGCACGCCCGCCTTCCGGCAAGGGGCGCAGATGGTCGCGCATGGCGTTCAGCGCCCAGCGCAGATTGATGGCGGTCGGGCGTGTTTCGTTGAGTTCCTCCCAGACGGCGTCGAGATGGGCGTTCGACGGGTCCTTGGCCATCGCAATCGCAACACCGTAGGCGGCCGTGACGCCGATCAGCGGTGCGCCGCGCACCCACATGTCGCGGATGGCGACGGCGACATCGGCGACCGTTTTCAGCGTCACGACGCGGAACTCGTGTGGCAACCAGCGTTGGTCGATGATATCGACGGAGCGTCCGTCCTCGTTGAGCCAGATCGTATGGTAGTGGCGTTCTCCGACTTTCACGCTGATGTCTCCTTCTGAAGGCGCTCCGCGAGTGCGCGGATGTCCTTGAGGCTGTGGATATGATGCCGGTTGACGGCGAGGTGACGCCCGAGCTTCAGCGCCCTGGTTTCGCAGGCAGCACGGCGATCGGGGTCGATGATGGTTTCGAAGTCGGCGTTGTGGGCGAGCCCCAGGATGCGGCGGTGCATCTCGACGCCGGCAAAGCCCAACATCTCGCGCCAGATCTCGTCGATGACGATATCGAGCGCCTGTTCGGCGCCGAACGGATCGTTGCGCGCCTCAAAGAGGCTTGCCTGGTAGAGAATGCCGTTACGCTCCGTGCGCCAGAGATGGGCGAATTCGGTGCGGAAGGTTTCCCAGATGACTTCGACCGTATCGAGCAGATAGGTGCGCATGCCATCTCGGGCACTGGGCGCGTTTTCGTGTCCGCTCTGCGAAAAATAGCTCATCCAGAAATTGGCAAGCAGCATGCCGACGTCGAAGCTGATCGGTCCGTAGAACGCGAACTCCGGGTCGATGACGCGGGTCTCGTCGTCGGTCACCATAACAGAACCGGTATGCAGATCGCCATGGCAGAGCGTTTCGGCTTTTGCCGAGAACAGATGTTTCAGCCGCTGTGCTTCGACCTTGAGGTCGCGGTCGGCGCGAAGCTTGGCCACGATCGGATCGAGCTGGGGCGTGGTGTGACGATTGAGCTCGGCCTCGAAATAGGGATCGGAAAACACCAGGTTTTCGGTGATGTCGCAAAGCTCGATATTGTCGGCGAAAAGCGCAAGGTCCGTCTTCTTCTCGCGCGTGGCCATGGAGAGGTCGGAGCCGCGAAAGAGCGTGCGGGCGACGAAGAGGCCGAGGTCACGCCCGATTTTCGGCAGTTGCCGCCCGTCGATCAGCGCGCGCCTCAAAATGACGTGCGGCGTCAGGAACTCCATGACGATGAGCGCCTGGGATTCGTCGAAGAAATAGATCTCCGGCACCAGACCGGGGTCACGCGCTGCCTGGCGCTTCAGGGCATGATATTCGAAATAGGAGCGCTTCAGCGGCAGCGGCCAGCTTTCGCCGACAAGGCGCACATAGGGCAGCGCCTGCTTGACGATGGCAGCGCCCCTGTCGCCGGAGACGATGAAGACCAGATTGAGGTTGCCGTCGCCGACTTCCTTAACGCTCCAGCGCGAAAAGTCCGGCCCGATTTTTTCTTTCAGGACGGTGTTTCCGCCGAGTTTTTCCGGCAACGTCGCAGCGCTTAGCGCCTCGAAGACCTGCTTGTCCATATCGTTTTCCTCCAACGCATGGCGCGGGCCTCCACCGCTCGCAGCCATGCCGTGTGTGGTCACAACTAAGGCGGCATTCTAGCAAATGTCAATGGCCTTGACATTTGACGGAAGCCTATCCTAACCTGCCTTCATCGGGAGGAGAGAATGAGCGAACAGGCAGTGTTTCGCATTGAGGGCGTGCGCAAATCTTTCGGGCCGGTACCGGTTCTTCGAGGGGTGGATCTCGATCTCAAGGCTGGGGCGGTTACCGTTCTGATGGGCGCCAATGGCGCCGGCAAATCCACGCTCGTGCGGATCCTGAGCGGCGTTTACACGCGCGACGCCGGCACGATCACGCTCGCCGGCATGCCCTTCGAGCCGACGGCCCCGGCCGAGGCGATCCGCGCCGGCGTTGTCACCGTGCATCAGAACATCAATGACGGGGTGGTCGCCGATCTCGACGTCGCCACCAATCTAACGCTCGACCGCTTGAACGGGCGCGGTGCGCGGCTGTTCTTCAACCCGCGTCGGGTGCGCCGAGAGGCCGCCGCGGTCGCCTCGCGCATGGGGCTTGCGATCGATCTTGCCGCCAATATCAACGACCTGACGCTTGCCGACCGGCAGATGGTGGCGATCGCCCGTGCCATGGCGCATGAGCCGAAGGTGCTGATCCTCGACGAGCCGACATCGTCGCTGTCGAGCGCGGAGGCCGACCGGCTTTTCGATCTCGTCGACCGGCTGAAGGCGCGCGGCGTCGCCATTCTCTATATCTCCCACCGCATGTCGGACATCCGGCGGCTGGCCGACAGCATCGTGGCGCTGCGTGATGGCCGCATCAGTGGCCGCTTCGAAGGGCCGGAACTGGACTATGAGGGTGCGGTCAACGCCATGCTCGGTCGCAAGGTCTTGGCTGGCGCCGTTGATCTGCGCGACGGCGGCGCTCCGGTCTTTGCGGTCAGCGGCCTGAAGTTGTCGGAACAGGCGCGCCCCTTCGATTTCACGCTCCGTGACGGGGAAATCGTCGCCGTCACCGGGCTCGTCGGCGTCGGCAAGACCGCGCTTGCCGAAACCCTGTTTGGCGCGCGCGCTCCGTTTGCGGGTGAGATGACGCTCGACGGCGCGCGTTACGCGCCGGCAAGCACCGGAAGGGCTATCGCCCGCGGCGTCTTCCTCGTCGCCAAGGACCGCGCCGAAAGCGGCATCGTGCCCGACTTCAACATCTACGAAAATATCAGCCTGCCGTTCCTGAGCCGGCTCTCGCGCTTCGGCATATCGAGCCGGCGGGCGGAAAAGACCAAGGCACGCCAGCAGATCGCCGCCCTCGGTGTCGTCTGCCGCAGCGAGCGCGACGAGTTGCAGACGCTTTCGGGCGGGAACCAGCAGAAGGTGATGGTCGGGCGCTGGCTTTCCGAGCCGTCGCGCCTGCTCATCCTCGACGAACCGTTCCAGGGCGTCGACATCGCCGCACGCCGCGACATCGGCGAGAAGCTGCGCGCCTCGGCCGCGGGCCGCGCCACGATCCTCTTCGTGACCGAACTCGACGAAGCCTTCGAAGTCGCCGACCGCATCCTCGTGATGTCGGAACAGACCATCGTCGGCGAGCACCGCAATGCCGACATCGATGTCGAGCGGCTCCTGTCGGAAATCGCCGGTCAATTCTATCAACAGGTCCATGCGTCATGAGCAGTGAACAGAGCAATTCCGCAGCACCGGTTGCGGTCCCTTCGAGCGCATCGGGAATTCGCGAGGCGGCCATCAAATACGGCTTCCTCGTGCTTCTCGCCGGGATGGTCCTCTATTTCTCGCTCGTGACCGGCGGCTTCGCCTCACCGCAGAGTGCGGTCTTCATCCTGCAGTCGGTGTCGATTACCGGCATCCTGGCGCTGGGCGTGACGGCCACGCTTGTCGTCGGCGGCTTCGATCTTTCGATCGGCTCGGTCGCGACGACGGCGATGATGGCCTCGTCCTATGTGATGGTGGTGATGGGCGGCGACGCACTGACGGCGACGCTCGTGTGCCTTGCCATCGGCGTCCTGGTCGGTTTCGTCAACGGCGTCATTATCGTCTACATGCGCGTGCCTGATCTGCTGGCGACACTCGGCATGATGTTCCTCTTGCTCGGCCTCCAGCGCATCCCGACGGAGGGTCGGTCGATTGCCACAGGCATGACGCTTCCCGACGGCTCGGTCGCCGGCGGCACTTTCAGCCCGGCCTTCCTGGCACTCGGCCGCCACCGCTTCGATTTCGTCCTGCCCAACCTCGTGCCGGTTTCGGTCGTGGTGCTGATCGTGCTGGCGATCGTCATCTGGTTCTTCCTCGAATACACCCGCTTCGGCCGCATGATGTATGCCGTCGGCTCCAACGAGCGGGCAGCCGGCCTCGCCGGTGCGCCGGTCAATGCCTACAAGATTTCGGCCTATATCATTTCCGGCGTCTTCGCCTCGATCGGCGGCATCCTGCTTGCCGCCCGTCTTGGTCGCGGAGACATCGCGTCGGGCAACAATCTGCTGCTCGATGCGGTTGCCGCAGCGCTGATCGGTTTTGCCGTGCTCGGCGCCGCCAAGCCGAACGCTTTCGGCACGGCGATCGGCGCGCTCTTCGTCGGCATCCTGCTGCAGGGCCTGACGATGATGAACGCGCCCTATTACACCCAGGATTTCATCAAGGGCGCCGTGCTCGTCGCTGCCCTGATCTTCACCTTTGCGCTCTCGAAAAGAGGCAAACGCTGAAGGGGTGCCCTTCAGCGGAAAACAAAAAGTTCACCAGTGGAGGAGACTGACATGAACATGACTCGCAGAAGCCTGGGCCGCTTGACGCTTGGGTTGATGGGGGCAGCCGCCTTCGGCGTGCCGTCCTTTGCAGCCGACATGCCAAAGCCGTTCGACAAGTCCGGCGATGTCAAGATCGCGCTTGTGCGCTACCTTTCGACCGGCGACTTCTTCCAGTCCTATCTCGCAGGCGTCGAGGCGCAGTCCAAGGCGCTCGGCGTGCAGCTTCAGGTCTTCGACAGCCGCCAGGATGCAGCGCTCCAGGCCGACATGGTCGACCAGGCGATCGCGCTTGGCGTGCAGGGCATCATCATCCAGCACGGCCTGACCGAATCGATGAAGGAAGCTGCCCAGCGCGCGGTTGACGCCGGCATCAAGGTCGTCGCCTTCGACGTAAACGTCGAGAACGAGAAGATCCCGCAGATCGAGCAGTCCGATCGCGACCTCGCCCGCCTCGCGCTCGAGCAGGCCGTCAAGGACAATGGCGAAAGCTTCAAGGCAGGCTACGTCTATGTCGCCGGCATCGCGCCGCTCGACCGCCGCGACGAGACCTGGAAGGAATTCAAGGCGAAGTACTCCGGCATCGAGGAAGCCGCGCAATTCGGAACGATGGACAACCCGATCGCCAACTCGGTAGCCAACCAGGCCCGCGCGGTGATTTCGGCCAAGCCCGACATTACCGTGATGTTCGCGCCCTATGACGAGTTCGCCAAGGGCGTGAAGATCGCCGTCGACGAAGCGGGCCTGTCTTCCAGCGTCAAGATCTACTCGGCCGACATTTCGACGTCCGACATCGCCGCCATGCGCGAAACGGGCTCGGCCTGGACGGCGACGGCCGCCACCAACCCTGCCGTCGTCGGCCAGGTCTCGGTCCGCTCGCTCGCCATGCTGCTTGCCGGCGAAGACCCGGGCCGCCAGGTAGTCGTACCGCCGACGCTGATCACCCAGAAGGACCTGAACGATCAGGACATCAAGAACATGGAAGAGCTCGGCGTGAAGCTGCCGCAGTTCGCCCATGCAGATGTTGCCATGCCCGCATGGATGCCGAAGCCTTAATCTCCCAAGGCGAAACGAAAGGGGCGGTCGATCAGACCGCCCCTTTTTTTGTCCTGGTTACTCTAATTCGCTTTCCGCCTTTGGCGGCACCCAGGCTTCGATCGCCGTCTCGGGATAGATCTGCACGGAGCCCGGCTCGAAATGGCTTTCGATCGCGTAGCCGAGGCTGGTCAGGTCTGTGCGATACCAGCCGACGATCTTGCCGCGCCATGAGGCGCGGCCTTTCTTGGCGGCATAGTCACCCATTTGAAACGCGGCATCTGCGGGCCATCGATCGACCATTTCGTCTCCATCCGAACAACTCTGGCGGGAGACTGCAGTGTGGCACGTTTTTACGCTTAGACGGAAGCGCTCAGCGCATCGCCGCTGCGATGTTGCCGCCATCCACAGTCGTCACATCCGCGGTGGTTCGTTCTGCGAGCGCGTGGTGCACGAAGGCGCGCGCTACGTCCTCGGCCGTCACTTCGAGACCGAGCAGGTTTCCGCCCATGTAGTCCTTGACCGAAAGGCCGCGGGCGGCTGCACGATTGGCGATCATCTCGTCGTTGAGCAGGCCCGAGCGGATGCGATCGGCGTTGACGGCATTGACGCGGATATGGTCGGCACCATGCTCAAGCGCATATTGCCGCGACAGAAACAGCGTCGCCGCTTTCGGCAATCCGTAGGCGCCGAACTTCGCGCCCGGGTTGACTGCCTGCTTGGAGGCGTTGAAGAGCAGCACTCCGCCGGTCTTCTGTTCCTTCATGATGCGAACGGCATTCTGCGCAACCGTCTGATGCGCGAAGAAATTCAGCTCGAAGCTACGGCGCAGCAGGGCGTCGTCCATCGTCGCAATCGGGCTTTCCCAGGCGGCGCCCGCATTGGAGACGACGATATCGACGCCGCCGAAGGTCGCGACCACCCGGTCGAAGGCGGCGCGCACCGAAGCGGGATCGGTGATGTCGCAGGCGATGCCAATCGAGTTGTTGCCGGCCGCCTTCGCCACTGCGCTTGCTTTGTCGCCATCGAGATCGAGCACGACGGCATGGGCGCCCTCGGCGACGAAAGCCTTGACGATGGCAGCGCCGATGGCGCCGGCGCCGCCGGTGACGAGCGCGACCTGGCCGGTAAACGGCTTCGGCTTGGCGCCTGCGAGTTTCGCCTGTTCCAGCGACCAGTATTCGAGATCGAAGAGATCCGGCCGGCTGACCGGCTCGAAGCGGCCAACGGATTCTGCGTCGCGCGCAGCTTCGATCCACATCTCGCCGACATCGACGGCGATCGTCGCGTCCTTGTAGGTGCGGCCATGGCCGAACATGCCGAGCCCGGGCACCAGCGTCAGGCGCGGCATGGGATCGAGCATGATGCGCTTGACGTCGTCTCGTGCGTCGTTGCTGTGGAAATACCCGGTGTAGTCGGCGGCAAAGGCGGTGACCCGCGCGTCGATCACGGCCCGGTAGCCCGAGAGATCATCTTTAGCCGGCGCCGGAAGCACCAACGGGCCGGTCTTGATGCGGATGGAAAGATCGGGCGTCGAAACGCCCCTGGCTGCCATCTCCTCAACCTGCTGCGCATTGACGAAGTCGAGGATATCGGGCGAGGTGCGGAACACACTGACCATGCGGTCAAAACGGCCTTCGCCCTTGTCGACGGCAACGGCGCCGCGCAGCATTGGCGCGATATCGGCAGGGCTTGCAAGCACTGCGGGCAGGGCGGCGGGCGTAAACGGATTGTGCCCCTTCGCTTTCACATGCTCTTCGGCAAGCGTGACATAGTGGATCATCCGATCATAGGCTTCCTTCGCCGTGTCGGCGAAGGTGAAGATTCCGTGCTTGTCGAGGATCAGCCCCTCGACTGTCGGATCCTGATCGAACACGTCCGCCGCAGCCTTCGCCAGCGCGAAGCCCGGCATGATGTAGGGCACGAAGCCCATCTTCCTGCCGAAAAGCTCGGCGCACATCTCCCGGCTCTTGGCCTGATCGGCGATGGCAAGAATGGCGGTCGAATGGGTGTGGTCGACGAACTTGTGTGGCAGGAAGGCGTGCAGCAGCGCCTCCACGGACGGGTTCGGCGAGGCCGGGTCGATGAGGTTGGCGCGCAACAGCGTCACCATGTCCTCGTCCGAAAGCCTTTCGAGCTTGCGGCTCTTGAGCAGGGGGGCGATCTTGACGGCTGGCAGGCCGGGGGGCTCGATCGTGCCCATGTCCCAGCCACTGCCCTTGACGCAGAGCACGGCATGCGTGTCCCCGACGAGGTCTGTGATTTCGGTTTTCACCGAGGTGTTGCCGCCGCCATGCAGCACGAGCCGCGGCTCGCCGCCAAGCAGTCGCGTCGTATAGGTCCGCAGCGCCAGATCGCGGCCGGTGCCCTTGGCCTGATAGCCCGCAACGACCTTCTCCGCCTCGTCGTCGCGCCAGAGATTATCCATAAGTTCAGCCTCCCGATAAACCGGCCCGGCCGGTATCGGCGGACCCAAATTCGAGGCTCAGGGGGCGCCTGAGCCGCTTCTGCCAAGCCCTTCGCGGTTCCAGCGATCGAGGACTTTGCGTGCCATCGACTCGGTGATGACGAGATGCGAGGTGAAGCCGCCCTTCAAGGCCGCCATCAGCGGTTCGAACTTGCTGTCCTCCTGCACGACCAGCATGCGCTTCTTGATCGTGCGGATGGAGCCGAGATCGGCCGAAATGCAGCGGCGATTGTGCTCGCAATCCATCCATTGGCCGTCGCGATCGATGAGCTGTCCGGCAATGACGCCGGCCGCGCCCTTTTCGCCCATCGCATGCATGTCTGCAGCCGAGAGCGCGCCGCATTTGACGAGGTGGCTGTCATCCTCGATGCCGCCGACCGAATAGAGCGCCAGACCGCAGTCGGAGATGGTCGCGAGCTGCTCCTTGATGACGGGTTCGCCGCGCAGTTCTTCGGCGAGCCGCTCGGAGGAAAGCACGAGCGGCGCATAAAAATTAATCCCTTCGGCATTGAGGCGGCGGGCGATTTCCGTCGTGCATTGATCCGGGCGGTAGGAATAGGGCGCGCCGAGGTTGCCGCAAAGTTGCACGACCGTGACGCCGCGCAGGTCCGCAAAGGGCATGACGTCGGCGATATGATAGACGGTGCGGCCCCAGGCAACACCGATCCGGTCGCCCTTGTTGATCAGTTCGAGAAAAACGGAGGCCGCGACGACGGGCATTTCGGCGGCCGGGTCCATCGCCTGCCGATCTTCCGGCACGAGCCATGCAGTCGTAAGCCCGGTGGCGTCTTCGAGCTCGCGGGCAAGCACGTCCTGCGAAAACAGTTCTGTCGACGTGGTGATCGTGACGATGCCCATCTCGCGGGCCTTGCGCAGATACATGGCGATCGAGGCGCGGGATATCTCCAGCCGCTGCGCCACTTCGTCCTGGCGCAGGCCGTGCGTATAATAGAGCCAGGCGGCCTTGTGAATGATTTGGTCTGTGGCTCGGATGGGCATTGGCGGAACCTTCGCAAGATGGATCTGACATATTTCATCTATACTGACAAAAGTCAACGTCGTTGACGAATGTCGCCACCTCGCGCGCACTGCAGAAGCTGAACCTCTATTTGAGTGATGGTCTTTACGGCGTCGCTTCTCGCCGCGAACGCGCTTGCAGCCCACAGCCGGTTGCAAACGGAATCCATATGTGAACATACTATTCATATAAGGATCCGAATGGAGATCGAGCGGCATTGCCCTCGGGAACCGTCGAACGGACCCGCAGTTGCCGACCTATTGCATCAGGGACTGACCAATGGATGACTTCATGCCCACTGTCGGGGTGTCCTCGACCCATCCCGGGGACATGCCGGAGGAGCACGCCGCGCTTCCCGTGTGGAACGCGGAAAACTGGTTCTATGAGGACTGGCCAGTCGGCCAGCGAATAAGGTCATTGCGTCGCACGATCGCCGAGAGCGACAGCCACCTCTTCAATACGCTCGTCGTCGACATCCATCCTTACGTGCAGGATCAGATGTTTGCCGAGCGCGAGGGCATCTTCGGCAGGCGTCTCGTTGCCGGCGCCTTCGTCTTTTCCGCAGGCCTCGGGCTGGTCGCCACCAACTGCGTCAACGCCTTTTCCTACGGCTATGACAAGCTGCGCTTCATCAAGCCGGTCTTCATCGGCGAAACGATCTACACGATCCGTACCAACATGGACAAAACGCCCCGCTACAGGGAGCTCGGGCTTATCCGGGCCAGCTACCAGGTCTTCAAGGGCGAGGGGGAGCTGGTGCTCTACTGTGAGCACCTGCAGACCGTGAAATACAAGAACCCCGCCGACTTCGTCGGCAAGACCGAGAAGTAAGATACCGATGACCGAAACCAACGAACTGCCGCTCTCTGGCCTTGTCGTCGTCGACATGAGCCAGTTTCTCTCAGGCCCCTACTGCTCCTTGCGCCTCATGGATCTCGGGGCGCGCGTCATCAAGATCGAGCGCCCCGACGGTGGCGACCTGTCGCGCCGGCTTTATCTGAGCGACACCGAGATCGGCGGCGATTCGACGATCTTTCATGCCATCAACCGCGCCAAGGAAAGCCTCGCGATCGACCTCAAGAACGAGGCCGATCTCAAAGCCTTGAAGACGTTGCTCGCCAAGGCCGACGTGCTGATCCAGAATTTCCGTCCCGGCGTCATCCAGCGGCTCGGGCTCGACTACGAGGCGGTCAAGGCGATCAACCCGAAGATCGTTTATGCCTCGATCAGCGGCTATGGCGAGGAGGGCCCCTGGGTGAAGCGGCCGGGGCAGGATCTGCTCGCGCAATCGCGCTCCGGCGTCATGTGGCTGAACGGTGATGAGGGCCAAGGGCCGGTGCCCTTTGGTCTGGCGATCGGCGACATGCTTGCGGGCGCCGCAGCAGCGCAAGGTATCCTTGCAGCCCTCGTCCGTCGCGGCATTTCCGGCAAGGGCAGCCTGATCGAGACGAGCTTGCTCGAGGCCCTCGTCGACTTCCAGTTCGAAGTGCTGACGACGCACTTGAATGACGGCCGCCGGCTGCCGACCCGGTCGGGTTTTCGCAGCGCCCATGCCTATCTGTCGGCGCCCTATGGGGTCTATCCGGCCAGGGACGGCTATCTCGCCATCGCCATGACGCCCATCCCGAAGCTTGCCGATCTCTTGCAAATGCCACAACTCGACGCCTATCGCGACGATCCGGCTTCCTGGTTCTCCGAACGGGACGAAATCAAGGCGCTGATCGCCAAGCGGATCGCCGAAAACACCATCGACCATTGGCTTGGCGTGCTTGAGCCTGCGGACATCTGGTGCGCCCGGGTTCTAAACTGGAACGAACTGCTCGAAAGCGAAGGCTTCCGCGTGCTCGACATGCTGCAGACGGTGGTGCGCGAAGACGACGTTTCGATCCTGACGACGCGTTCGCCGCTCAGGGTCAACGGCAAGCGTGCGCAGGTGGACCGCGCAGCACCACGGATCGGCGAGCATAGCACCTCGATCCGAGAGGAGTTCGGCCTGTGAGCGTCACATTGAAAGGCATGACCTGGAGCCACCCGCGCGGCTACGATCCGATGATCGCCTGTTCGCGGCTTTGGCAGGAACGCACCGGCATAACGGTAGAATGGGACAAGCGCTCGCTACAGGATTTTGAGACCTATCCGGTCGAGGAATTGGCGCGGGCCTATGACCTTATCGTCATCGATCATCCGCATGTCGGCCAAATCACCAAGGAGAAGTGCCTGGCGCCGCTCGATGTGGAAGGCCGCCAAGCCGAGAGGAAGGCGCTTGAGGATGCGAGCGTCGGGCGCTCCTATCCGAGCTATACCTGGCAGGGCCGGCAATGGGCCTTTCCGATCGATGCGGCGACCCAGGTCCAGGCGTGGCGCCCGGACCTGACGGACCGTATGGAAAGCTGGACCGACATGCTGGCGCTCGCGCGACAGGGAAGGGTGGCGCTGCCGATGCGCCCACCGCATTCCCTGATGAGCTTCTACACGCTCGCCGGCAATCTCGGTTCCCCCTGCCGCAGTGACGCCGCCGGGCCGCTGATCGACCCGGATGGGGGCATCAACGCCTTCGAGCGCCTGCGTGAACTGACAGACCTGATCGATCCCTCCTGCTTTTCCATGGACCCGATCGCCTTGCTGGAGGCAATGAGCGATCCGGCGTCGAAAGTTGTCTGTGCACCTCTGATCTACGGCTATGTCAGCTACGCGATGCCGGGCTTCCGGCCGTCGCTCGTGACGTTCGGCGATGTTCCGGTTGCCGGAACCAATGGTCCGGCAGGCTCGGCCCTCGGCGGAACGGGGATTGCGGTCTCGGCTTTCTCACAGGCGCGCGAAGCGGCGATCGATTTCGCCTATTTCGTTGCGAGCGGCGCCGTCCAGCGCGGTCCTTATGCCTCAGGAGGCGGGCAGCCCGGCCACGCGGCCGCCTGGGATGACGACGCCGTCAATGCCGCGACATCCAATTTCTATCGTGCGACGCGCAAGACGCTGGAGAGCGCCTGGGTTCGCCCACGGCACGATGGCTACATGGCCTTCCAGCAGGCGGCATCCGATCGCATCAACGACGGCCTCACGGGCAAAGAGGCGGCGCGAAAGGTCGTCGACGATCTCAATCGGCTGTTTGCAGAGAGTTTTGCTACAGCCTGATTTCTGAGTTCCGGGATGCCCAGGCGTCCCGGAACGGACTTAGGGCAGGGCTTGCTAGGCGAGATTCCAGATCCGGCGCGCGTTGTCGGCAAGCAGCTTGCGCTTTTCCTCCGCGCTGCAGCCTTCCAGAAGCGCGTGGGTGGCGCCGACCCAGGTCGAAAGATTGCCGCCGAGCGTGCAGACCGGCCAATCGCTTCCCCAGACCACCCGATCCCAACCAAAGACGTCGATCGTGTGCTCGACATAGGGGCGCAGCGTCTCGACCTGCCAGGCCTCGTCCGCATAGGCGACGACGCCGGAGATTTTTGCCGTGACGTTCGCACGCTGGGCGATCTCGCTCATGTGCTCGCGCCAGGGATGCTCGGCGCCGGCGCGAATGTCGGGCACGCCGCAATGGTCGAGAATAAACGGAACGTCGGGCGCCAGATCGGCAAGCGCAATCGCCTTTTCGATCTGGTGCGGCAGGACGCAGAGGTCGAAGGTGAAGCGACGGCCGCCGAGCCGGCGGATATTGTCGCGAAAAGTCGCTCCTTCGGAGAGATTATCCGGCATCACATGCAGCACGCGGCGGAAGCCCTTGACGAGGCCGTTTGCTTCCTGGCGTTCCAGATAGGCCGAAAAGCCATCCTCTTCAGGTCGGCAGGCGGCAATAGCGCCCTTCAGCAGGCTATCCGCCTGGCCTGCGAGCCGCGCGACCTCGGATGTCTCCTTCTCCATCTCTAAAGGATCGACATCGACCTCCATGTGCAGGCTGGCAGTAATGCCGAGCCGCCGCGCTTCGCGCTCGTAGGTGGCGTAGAGAAAGTCCTGGTCGAGGGCAGGCACGCCGGCGAGCCAGGGATAGGCGAGCCTCGACCTGTCGATGAGGTGAAGATGGGTGTCGATGATCAAGGCGCGCCTCCTCCGAACGGCTTCTCACATAAGAATGATCTATTCAGATAAGAAGTACGACCGTTCCCAAGTGCCGTCAATCTGTTGTGGAGGCCACGTCCGAACCGGCCAACGTCGACAGTTGCTCGGCGGTTTTCAGCAAAAGGGCGATGCTTTCAGTGATGTCTGGCGCCGAGGGCGCGTTAACGAGCGCGATATAGGGAACGGTCAGCGCCGCGATGCCGCGGCCATCAGGCCCCAGGATCGGCGCCGAGAGGTTATAGACGCCGGCTGTCTGCGCGCTCGCCATCATTTCATAGCCGCGCTCGCGGATCTGATCGAGGCGCGCGTAGAACTCAGGCCCGCGCGGGACCTCGTCTTTGCTCCTGGCATGTTCCGCGATCATCATTTCGCGCTCTTCGGCCGAGCGGAAGGCAAGCAGGATATGGCCGGAACCCGTGTCGAAGAGGCTGATATGCGACCCGACCCGGATCGAAATGCCCCAATAATCAGGCGCTTCCTGCTGGGCGATGACGACGGCGGAGCCACGATCGAAGACGGCGAGGTGGTTTGCCTGCTTCGAGCGCTGGGCCAGATCCCGCATCAAGGGCGTGGCGTAGGAGGCAAGCCTGCGGACCGGCGCATGCAGTTGCGACAACCCGAAGAGCTTCAATGTCAGCGAATAGCGATCTCCGTCGATGCGCGTGACATAGCCGCGCCGCACCAGCCGATCGAGCATGCGGTAGAACTCGTTCGGACTCCGGTTCAGGCGCTTGGAAATCTCGGCCTGCGTCAGTCCGCCGTCGACGCTGGCGAGCAGCTCGAGAATGTCGAGCCCCTTATCAAGGGCCGGTGCGCGGTAGCGATCTGACTCTTCGGTGTCCATGAAGCCTCCTTGGTGAATATTCATATCCATATACGCAGACGAAGGCGCCCACAAAGGAAAGTTCTCCCTTGACGCCTCATAAAAATGTTGTTTGTATATGAATTAGTTTCTCACAAATGAGAACGTCGCGTCAGGAAGAGGGCGTGCACATGGGAGGAGTGGATATGAAAAGGCTACTTGCCGGCGTCTCCGCCGGCGTCGTTATGCTTGCCTGTGCAGGGGGAGCGGCGAATGCCGCAGAACTGCCCGGCAAGTTCGAGGGCGTCACGATCGACGCCAAGCTGATCGGCGGACAGCAATACGAAAAGCTCTACGAGCGGATCGGCGAATGGGAGAAGGCGACCGGCGCCAAGGTCAACATCCTGTCGAAGAAGAACCACTTCGAACTCGACAAGGAGATCAAGTCGGACATCGCGACTGGCGGCGTCAGCTGGTGCGTCGGCTCGAACCATTCCTCCTTCGCGCCGCAATACCCCGACATCTACACTGATCTCCTGGCGCTCCTGCCGCCGGAGGAGATCGCCAAATTCGTGCCGGCGCTGATCGACGCTTCGACGCTCGACGGCAAGCTGGTGATGTTGCCGCGCGCCCAGTTCGACGTGTCGGCGCTCTACTACCAGAAGAGCCTCTACCAGGACGAAGCCAAGAAGACCGCCTTCAAGGCGAAATACGGTTACGACCTCGAGCCGCCGGACACCTGGGCCCAGGTCAGCGATCAGGCCGAGTTCTTCGCCGCCCCGCCGAATTTCTACGGCACGCAGTTTGCCGGTAAGGAAGAGGCAATCAACGGTCGCTTCTATGAAATGCTGGTCGCCGAAGGTGGCGAATATCTCGACAAGGACGGGCGCCCCGCCTTCAACTCGGAAGCCGGTGTCCATGCGCTTGACTGGTTCGTCAAGCTCTACAAGGACAAGGCCGTACCGCCGGGCACGACCAACTATCTTTGGGACGACCTCGGCCAGGGTTTTGCCTCGGGCTCGATCGCCCTCAATCTCGACTGGCCTGGCTGGGCGAGCTTCTTCAACGACCCGAAGTCCTCCAAGGTCGCCGGCAATGTCGGCGTGAAGGTGCAGCCGGCCGGTTCTTCCGGCAAGCGCACCGGCTGGTCGGGCCATCATGGCTTCTCGGTCACCGAAGATTGCGCCAACAAGGAAGCGGCCGCTTCGCTCGTCTGGTGGCTGACCAACGAGGACAGCCAGAAGCTGGAATCGGCTGCCGGCCCGTTGCCGACCCGGATTGCCGTCTGGGAATACAACATCAAGCAAGCCGAGGGCGACGCCTACAAGACGGAAGTGCTGCAGGCTTTCCAGGAAGCCGCAAAGCATGCCTTCCCGGTTCCGAAGACGGCCGAGTGGATCGAAATCTCCAACGCCGTCTATCCGGAACTCCAGGCCGCCATCCTCGGCGACAAGACGTCGAAGGAAGCGCTTGATGCCGCCGCTCAGAAAGCGACCGGCATTCTCGAAGACGCGGGCAAGCTCTGATCGTTACCCATGAGGCGGCGCCGATGCCTTGAAGGCGCCGGCGCCGCCTCAGCCATTTCATGCAATCCTCAGGACTGCCCGATGAAGCTCAAGAAATTGTCAGCACCGGCCCTGCTTCTGCTTCCGGCCTTTGTCGTGCTCGCGGCGGTGATCGTGTTGCCGCTCCTTTTTTCCTTCTATTCGAGCTTCACGCCGTTCCGCTTGACCAAACCGGAGACGCTGTGGGTCTTTGTCGGCCTGCGCAACTACGCGACCGTACTTGGCAACCCCGAATTCTGGGTCGCGTTTGGCCGCACCGTGCTGTTGCTGACTGTGGCTCTGAACGCCGAGATGCTGCTCGGTCTCGGCCTGGCTTTGCTTGTCAACAAGGCGACCCACGGCCAGCGCCTGCTGCGCACCATGATGATGTTTCCGATGATGTTTTCGCCGGTGCTCGTCGGCTTCCAGTTCAAGTTCCTCTTCAACGACAATATCGGCTTCGTCAACAATGCGCTGCAGTCGCTGGGACTGACGGATCAAGCAATTCCCTGGTTGATCGACGGCAATCTCGCACTGCTCTCGATCATCATCGCCGAAGTCTGGTCCTCGACCGCAGTCTTTGCGATCCTGATTCTGGCCGGCCTGCTCGCCATGCCGAAGGATCCGGTCGAGGCTGCCCATGTCGACGGCTGCACACCCTGGCAGACCTTCCGCTATGTCACCTGGCCCTATCTGATGCCGTTCGCCTTCATCGCCATGACGATCCGCTCTCTCGACGTCGCGCGCGCCTATGACATCGTCAAGATCATGACCGATGGCGGCCCGGCCAAGCGCACGGAGCTACTCTGGACGCTCGTCGGCCGCACGGCCTATGCCGATGCCCGCATGGGGCTCGCCAACGCCATGGCCTATGTCGCGATCCTCCTGTCGATCGTCTTCACCGTCTATTTCTTCCGCAAGCTCGCCGCGGCGCGCCAGCAGATCGGAGCCGAGTGGTAATGGATATCAACGCTTCGCACCGCCTGCGCCGCCGCCTGTTGAAGACGGTGCACCTGATCGGCCTGTTTCTCGCAATGGCCGTGATCTGCCTTCCCGGCCTCTGGATCGTGCTGTCGTCGCTGCGCCCGACCGTCGAAATCATGGCGAAACCACCGGTTTGGATCCCCGAGAGCATTTCGCTCGATGCCTATCGCGCCATGTTTGCGGGCGCCGGGCAGGGTGGCGTTCCCGTCTGGGACTATTTTCGCAATTCGCTGATCATCTCGGTGACCTCGACGGTGATTGCACTGGCGATCGGCATGGCCGGCGGCTACGCCTTTGCCCGCTATCGTTTCAAGGCGAAGTCGGCGATCTTCCTTGGCTTCATGCTGACGCGCGCCGTGCCTGGCATCGCGCTCTCGCTGCCGCTCTTCATGCTCTACGCCCGCACCGGGATCATCGACACGCATTTTTCGCTGATCCTGACCTATGTCGCGCTCAACGTGCCCTTCACCATCTGGCTGATCGACGGCTTCTTCCGCCAGGTGCCGAAGGATCTCGCCGAGGCCGCCCAGATAGACGGCTGCACGCCATGGCAGGCCTTCTGGCAGGTGGAGTTTCCGCTTGCCGGTCCCGGCATCGCATCCGCCGGCATCTTTGCGTTCCTGACGTCCTGGAACGAGTATGCGCTTGCCTCGCAGATCACCCGCTCGGTCAATTCCAAGACCTTGCCGGTCGGGCTTCTCGACTACACCGCCGAATTCACCATCGACTGGCGCGGCATGTGTGCGCTCGCCGTCGTGATGATCATCCCGGCGCTGACCCTTACCTTCATCATTCAGAAGCACCTCGTTTCGGGCCTCACCTTCGGCGCGGTGAAAGGATAATCGTTCATGGCTCCTGTCACCCTCAGGAAACTGGTCAAGCGCTACGGCGCGCTCGAGGTCGTCCACGGCATCGACCTCGAAGTGAAGGACCGCGAGTTCATCGCGCTCGTCGGCCCGTCGGGCTGCGGCAAGTCGACAACGCTGCGCATGATCGCAGGCCTCGAAGACGTCAGCGATGGCGCGATCGAAATCGGCGGAAAGAAGGTCAACGACCTGCCACCTCGGGCGCGCAACATTTCCATGGTCTTCCAGTCCTATGCGCTTTATCCGCATATGACGGTCGCCGAAAACATGGGTTTTTCGCTGAAGATCGCCGGACGCTCGGCAGACGAGATCAAGACGCGGGTCGATGAAGCCGCTGCCATCCTCGATCTCGGCCATCTTCTGGAGCGTCGCCCGTCGCAGCTTTCCGGCGGCCAGCGCCAGCGCGTCGCCATGGGGCGCGCGATCGTGCGCCAGCCGGATGTCTTCCTGTTCGACGAACCTCTGTCGAACCTGGATGCGAAGCTGCGCACCCAGGTGCGAACCGAGATCAAGAAGCTGCATGCCCGCATGCAGGCGACGATGATCTACGTCACCCACGACCAGGTCGAGGCGATGACATTGTCAGACCGCATCGTCATCATGCGTGACGGCTATATCGAACAAGTGGGCACGCCGGAAGAAGTGTTCCAGCGCCCGGCCACAAAGTTCGTGGCCGGCTTCATCGGCTCGCCGCCGATGAACATGGACGAGGCGATCGTCGACAACGGTACGCTCGTCTTTGTAAGCGGCATGCGGCTGCCGATCCCGCCGCGGTTTGTGAACGCGCTCCGTCCGGGACAGAAGGTCACCTTCGGTCTGAGGCCTGACGACATCTATCCGAGCGGCCATGGTCTGCATGCCGGCGACCCGGCCGCCGTGCACGAGGTCGAGCTACCGGTGTCGATCACCGAACCGCTGGGTAACGAAACGCTGGTCTTCATCCAGTTCAACGGTCGAGACTGGGTTTCGCGCATGCTCAATCCGCGCCCGCTTGGCCCGGGCGAGAAGGTGCGCATGAGCTTCGACCTCTCGCGCGCCCATCTCTTCGACATCGATACCGGCAAGGCTCTGGAAGGCTGACATGGCAAAAATCGAGAAAATTGAACTGCGCATGGTCGACCTGCCGCCGAAGGTGAAGCGGACCGATGCGATCCAGAGCTTCGTCAGCCAGGAAACCCCGATCGTCACCATCACCGACAGCGATGGCGCGACGGGCACCGGCTACAGCTATACGATCGGTACGGGCGGTTCGTCGGTGATGCGGCTTCTCTCCGACCACCTGGTGCCGATCCTGATCGGCGAGGATGCCGATTGCATCGAGGCGATCTGGCACAGACTAGAATTTGCGACCCACGCGACGACGATCGGCCCGATAACGGCGCTGGCGCTGGCGGCAGTTGACACAGCACTTTGGGACCTGCGCGCCAAAAAGCAGAAGCTGCCGCTCTGGAAGCTTGCCGGCGGCGCCAAGGAAAGCTGCCCCCTCTACACCACCGAGGGCGGCTGGCTGCACATCGAAAAGGAAGCGCTGGTCGAGGACGCGCTTGCCGCCAAGGCCAAGGGCTTTTCAGGTTCGAAGGTGAAGATCGGCAAGCCGCACGGCTCGGAGGATTACGATCGCCTGTCGGCAATGCGCAAGGCGCTCGGCGACGGCTTCGAGATCATGACCGACTGCAACCAGGGTTTCACCGTCGACGAGGCGATCCGCCGCGCGTCCAGGCTGAAGGAGCTCGACCTTGCCTGGATCGAGGAGCCGCTGCCGGCCGACGATCTCGACGGCCATATCCGGCTGACGCGCTCGACGCCCACACCGATTGCGGTGGGTGAATCCATGTACTCGATCCGTCATTTCCGCGAATACATGCAGAAGGGCGCCTGCTCGATCGTCCAGGTCGACGTTGCCCGTATCGGCGGCATCACGCCGTGGTTGAAAGTCGCGCATGCGGCGGAAGCCTTCGACATTCCGGTCTGCCCGCACTTCCTGATGGAGCTGCATGTCAGCCTCGTCTGCGCCGTGCCGAACGGCAAATATGTTGAGTACATTCCGCAGCTCGATGATCTCACGACCAAGGGCATGGAGATCCGGAACGGTCGCGCATTGGCGCCGTCCGAGCCAGGCATCGGGATTTCCTGGGACTGGGATGCCGTGCGCGCCCGCTCGATCGACGAGTTTACCCGCGAGTTTCGGGGCTAGGATAGGGAGGTCATCATGCAGCGAATGGGAATGGTGATCGGTCTGGAGGCGTCCAAGGTCGCCGAATACAAGGCGTTGCACGCCGCCGTCTGGCCGGAGATCCTCGCGCTGATTTCGCAGTGCAACGTTACCAACTACTCGATCTTCCTCAAGGAGCCGGAAAACCTGCTCTTCGGCTACTGGGAGTATGTCGGCTCTGATTTTGAGGCGGACATGGCCAAGATGGCCGCACATCCCAAGAACCAGGAATGGTGGTCGGTCTGCATGCCCTGCCAGAAGCCGCTTGAGACGCGCCAGGAAGGCGAGTGGTGGGCGATGATGGAAGAGGTCTTCCATCACGACGGCAAGGTCTCCCACAATGGCTGAAAATTTCGATCCGGGCGCGCTCAGGCAGTGGTGGCCGAAACCGGCAAAGCCCCGGCCGATCGTGATCTTCGGCGCCGGCAGCATCGTCGGCGATGCACATCTGCCGGCTTATCGCCAGGCCGGCTTCCCAGTCGCGGGCCTTTATGATCCAGACCGGGAGAAGGCCGCGAAGCTTGCCGGCGCCTGGCGCATTCCCGCCTTCGAACGGGAAGAGGACGCGCTTGCGGTCGCTGATGCAATCTTTGATCTGGCGACCCCGCCGGCGGCCCATGCCGCCATCCTGGCGAAGCTTCCAATCGGCGCCGCTGCCCTCATCCAGAAGCCGATGGGCTCGGACCTCGAAGCCGCAACCGCCATTCTCGAGACCTGCCGGACGCGCAAACTGAAGGCAGCGGTCAATTTCCAGCTCCGCTTCGCGCCGATGATGCTGGCGCTGAAAGACGCGATCGCGAAGGGATACCTCGGCGAGGTCGTCGATTTCGACGCCTGGCTTGCACTCTCCACCCCCTGGGGCTTTTGGCCGTTCTTGAAAGGCTTGCCGCGCATCGAGATCGCCATGCACTCGATCCATTATCTGGATCTCGTGCGCGGCCTGCTCGGCAACCCCTTGGGCGTGCATGCAAAGACGATCGGCCATCCGAACCATGAGGTTGCCCAGACACGGACGGCTGCGATCCTCGACTATGGTGATCGAGTGCGCTGCGTGCTCTCGATCAATCACGACCATGATTTCGGCCGTAAGTTCCAGGCCTGCGAGTTCCGCATCTCGGGCACGTCGGGTGCTGCTTATGTGAAACTCGGTGTCAACCTCGACTATCCCAAGGGCGAGCCCGACGAGCTCTGGATCCGGCCAACCGGGGCTGTCGAGTGGGTGTCAGTTCCGCTTGAAGGCGCCTGGTTCCCCGACGCCTTCGCCAACCGAATGGCCAATCTGCAGCGTTTCGCCTCTGGCGAAGACCCGGAGCTGATCGGCTCGGTGGAAGACGCCTGGCAGACAATGGCTCTCGTCGAGGCCGCCTATCAATCGAGTGCGTCGCCGGCCACGGCGATCGCGCCACTTCCGGGACGCTGAGATGTCGGAACAGATCATCCATTTCGAAGACTACGAGCTCGGCCATGAGCGCCTGACGACGGGCCGGACGATCACCGAGACCGATTTCGTCGTCCATGCCGGCCACACCGGCGATTTCTTTCCGCACCACATGGATGCGGAGTTCGCCAAGACCCTGCCGGGCGGCCAGCGCATCGCCCACGGCACCATGATCTTCTCGATCGGCGTCGGCCTTACGGCATCGCTGATCAATCCGGTTGCCTTTTCCTACGGCTATGATCGTCTGCGCTTCGTGCGCCCGGTTCATATCGGCGATACGATCCGTACCCGCGTGACGATCGCCGCCAAAGAGGACGATCCGAAGCGGCCGAAGGCGGGACGCATCGTCGAACGGTTAGAAGTCATCAACCAGCGTGGCGAGGTCGTTCTCGCCGCCGACCATATCCTGGTCGTTGAACGCAAAGCATGAGGGATCGAGAATGACAGCGGATCTTAAAGGCAAGGTCGTCCTGATTACGGCTGCGGCTCAAGGCATCGGCCGCGCTTCGGCTTTGGCCTTTGTGAAGGCCGGCGCAAAGGTGCACGCGACCGATATCAATACCGATGCGCTTGCGGCACTTGCAAAGGAAGCCGACGTCGAAACGCACCGGCTCGACGTTCTCGACACGCAAGCGGTCGAAGCGCTCGTGGCAGAGATCGGCGCCGTCGACGTCCTCTTCAACTGCGCCGGTTTCGTGCATGCCGGTTCGATCCTGGAGATGAAGGATAGCGATCTGGAGTTCGCGCTCGACCTCAACGTCAAGGCGATGATCCGCACCATTCGTGCGGTCCTTCCGGGCATGCTTGTCCGCAAGGACGGCGCGATCATCAACATGGCTTCGGTCGCTTCCAGCATCAAGGGCGTACCCAACCGGTTTGCCTACGGCGTCACCAAGGCCGCCGTCATCGGTCTCACAAAGGCCGTCGCAGCCGATTACGTGTCTGAGGGCGTTCGCTGCAACGCCATTTGCCCGGGCACAGTCGAAAGCCCGTCGCTGCAGGACCGCATGCGCGCCCAGGGAGACTATGAAACTGCGCGTGCCACCTTTATCGCCCGCCAGCCAATGGGACGGCTCGGCACCCCGGAAGAGATCGCCGACCTTGCCGTCCATCTCGCGGGCGCCACCTATACGACCGGCCAGGCCTATGCCATCGATGGCGGCTGGACCATCTGACAACAGACAAGCAGGAAGCAGAGATATGAAACTTCTTCGTTACGGCCTCCCGGGCCAGGAAAAGCCGGGCATCCTCGATGCGAACGGCACCTTGCGTGATCTTTCCGGCCACGTCGCCGATTTCTCAGGTGCGGCGCTCGACCCGGACAAACTCGCCGAACTCGAGGCACTCGATCTCGCCGGCCTTCCGGCTGTCGACGGCAACCAGCGGCTCGGCCCTTGCGTGGCCGGTACCGGCAAGTTCATCTGCATCGGCCTCAACTACTCCGACCATGCCGCCGAGACGGGCGCCACGGTTCCCTCCGAACCGATCATCTTCATGAAGGCGACGTCGGCGATCGTTGGCCCGAATGACGACCTGATCATTCCGCGCGGCTCGGAGAAGACCGACTGGGAAGTGGAACTCGGCGTCGTCATCGGCCGCAAGGCCAAGTACGTCACCGAGGCGGAAGCACTCGACTATGTCGCCGGCTACTGCACCGTGCATGACGTCTCCGAACGCGCCTTCCAGATCGAGCGCCAGGGACAGTGGACCAAGGGCAAGTCCTGCGACACCTTTGGTCCGACAGGCCCGTGGCTGGTGACCAAGGACGAAGTGGCGGACCCGCAGAACCTGCCGATGTGGCTGAAGGTCAACGGCGAAACCATGCAGAACGGCTCGTCGAAGACCATGGTCTATGGCGTTGCCTACCTCGTCTCCTACCTGTCGCAGTTCATGTCGCTGCAGCCGGGCGACATCATCTCGACCGGCACGCCGCCCGGCGTCGGCATGGGCATGAAGCCGCCGCGTTACCTTAAGGCCGGCGACGTCGTCGAACTCGGCATCGAGGGCCTCGGCAGCCAGAAGCAGTCCGTGCGCGCGGACGATTGATCATAAGACTGGAGTGACCATGACCCGCATCACTGATCTGCGCGTCTTCGACCTGCGCTTTCCGACCTCGCAGAGCCTCGACGGTTCCGACGCGATGAACCCGGACCCGGACTATTCCGCGGCCTATGTCATCCTCGACACCGATCGGGAGGGACTTGCGGGCCATGGTCTCACCTTCACCATCGGCCGCGGCAACGACATTTGCTGCATGGCGATCAAGGCCATGCGGCATCTGATCGTCGGCCAGGAGACATCAGACATTCTCGCCCATCCCGGCCGGTTCTGGCGGCACCTGACCAGCGACAGCCAGCTGCGCTGGATCGGTCCGGAGAAAGGTGCGATGCATCTGGCGACCGGCGCCGTCGTCAACGCCGTCTGGGACCTGCTTGCCAAGGAGGCGGGCAAGCCCGTCTGGCGGCTGGTCGCCGACATGTCGCCGGAAGAGATCGCCGACATCGTCGACTACCGCTACATGACGGACGTGCTGACGCGTGACGAGGCGGTCGCCATCCTCAGCAGGGCCGAACCCGGCAAGGCTCAGCGCATCGCGACGCTCGAGAATGAAGGTTATGCCTGCTACACGACATCGGCCGGCTGGCTCGGTTATGACGACGATAAGCTCCGGCGTCTCGCCCAGGAGGCGATCGACGAAGGTTTCAACCACATCAAGATGAAGGTCGGCCGCGACCTTGCCGACGACATCAGGCGACTGACAATCGCGCGCGAGGTGATCGGCCCGGACCGCTACTTGATGATCGACGCCAACCAGGTCTGGGAGGTTGGCGAGGCGATCGACTGGGTCAAGCAGCTTGCCTTTGCCAAGCCGTTCTTCATCGAAGAGCCGACGAGCCCCGACGATGTTGCCGGCCATCGCAAGATCCGCGAGGCGATCGGTCCGGTGAAGGTCGCGACCGGGGAGATGTGCCAGAACCGCATCATGTTCAAGCAGTTCATCGCCGAAGGCGCGATCGATATCGTCCAGATCGACAGTTGCCGCATGGGCGGCCTCAACGAGGTGCTGGCGGTGCTGCTCGTTGCCGCCAAATACGGACTGCCGGTCTGGCCGCATGCCGGCGGCGTCGGCCTTTGCGAATATGTCCAACACCTGTCGATGATCGATTATATTGCCGTATCCGGAACGAAGGATGGTCGCGTCATCGAATATGTCGACCATCTGCACGAACACTTCCTCGACCCCTGCGTGATCGCGAACGCCGCCTATATGCCGCCACAGCGGCCCGGGTTCTCGATCGAGATGAAGCCGCAGTCGATCGCCGACTACAGGTTCGGCGGTTAACGCAGAAGGTTTTATATAAGAATAACGTCTTCAAGATTCAAAAGCCGGAGCGATATAGAGCCGCTCCGGCTTTGTTGTTTCGTCCGATCATCGGTCAATTTCGGCGCCCAGCCCTTGACGTGATGCGTTCATTTATGAATGATCTATTCATTCATTGTGAATTCCGGAGGGGAGTCCGGGAAGAGGAGGAAATTGATGAAGACCTTTGTTCTGGCTGCAGCCGTGGCTGCGCTGTCCTTTTGCGCCGTCGCCAACGCGCAGGAATACAGCCTGAGGTTCTCGACCTCGCAGGTGAATCCGAACGAGCCGATCGTCAAAGCCATGAAAACCTATGCCGAGCGTGTCGGCGAACGTTCGGGTGGCCGCATCGCCATCACGGTCATGACCGGCGACCAGCTCGGCGCGCAGAAGAAGGTCAACGAGATGGTCATGAGCGGCGCAAGTCTGCTCAGCGCCACCGACTATGGCCAGCTCGGCCAGTTCGTCCCGGATCTCTCCATTCTGGCCGGCCCCTATGTCTACCCCGATCTGGCGGCGACCGACCGTCTCTTCGCGTCGGACCTCTACAAGGAGCTCTCGGGCAAGCTTGAGGCGCAGGGCATCAAAATCATCATGCCGAACGGCCTCTTCGGTTATCGCCACATCATCGCCAACAAGCCGGTTCGCTCGCCGGCCGATCTCGCCGGCGTCACCATCCGCGTGCCTTCGTCGCCGATCATGATGGCGACCTTCGGCAATTATGGCGCACGGCCGACCGAACTGCCCTGGGGCGACGTCTACAACGCGCTTCAGACCGGCGTCGTCGATGCGGCCGAAGGCCCCTTCGGTTCGATCGCCGGCGCCAAGCTGAACGAAACCCGCAAGGTCATCTCCAAAACCGGCCACCAGATCATGTTCACCGCCTGGGTGGCATCGAGCCAATTCTTCAACGGCCTGCCGGAAGACCTGCAGAAAATCCTGCTCGAGGAAGGCCAGACGATCGCCAAGGAGCTGACCGAAATGACGCTCGAAACGGATGACGCCTACGCCAAGCAGCTTGCGGCTTCCGGCGTCGAGATCGTCACCGACATCGACATCCCGGCCTTTATCGAAGCCTCGCGCGCTGCCTACGAGAAAGTGCCAAACATCACGCCTGGCGTGTACGACCAGGTGCAAAGGGCGATGGCGCAGTAAGCAGGCAATTGCACGACGCGGCGATAGAGACGCCGCGTCGTGCTGGCGTCGGGCGCGTTCAGGATGCCGCGACAGAAAACCATCAGGCCGGCCCAAGCGCCGGCCCTGTTCCGCCTTTCAAAATGATTGGGGCCATCATGGAAACCTCACCTTCGCCGGAAGAGACCGCTCCTCTCTTCAGCCTGCGGCGCGCCGATGAAGCGGTCGGCGTTGCCGCCCTTCTCGTCATCGTCTTTTCGATCCTCTGGGGTGTCGTCAGCCGCTACATCTTCCCGCAGCCGGCTGCCTGGACCTACGAGCTGGCGATCATGGCTTTTGCCTACCTCGTGTTCTTCGGCGCCGTCGCCGGTGTTCGTCTCGGCACGCATGCGGCGATCGATGTCCTCGTCGCGGCGCTACCCAACGGCTGGCAGCAGGCGATCGCCTGGTTCAACTACCTGCTGCTGGCGCTATTCTTCATCGTCATGACCGTTCTCTTCGGCTGGCAGGCCTGGACTTCGCGGCACGTGCACACGATCGCGATGGATCTGTCTCGCAGCCTTTCCTACGGGCCGCTGGCGCTGGCTTCGGCCGGCATGTTCGTCCAGCACCTGATCGTCGAAAGGCCATGGACCGTTCGCCTGCACCGCAATGTGGAATCGCTGATATGACCCTTTTTCATCTTGCCGGCCCCTCGCTGCTGGTCGTCGTCCTCTTCCTCCTGTCGACGCCGATCACCTGGGCGATGGCGATCGGGGCGCTTGCCTTCTTCTTCATCAACATGGACATGATCCCGCTTGCCAACTTCGCACAGGAGATGGCCGAGGGCAGCCAGTCCGTGTCACTGCTGGCATTGCCGCTCTTCGTGCTTGCCGGCTGCATCATGAATGCATCGGGCATCACCCGGCGCCTGCTGACGCTCGCCGACGTGCTGGTCGGCCACATGACCGGCGCACTGGCGCAGATGTGTACGGTGCTCGGCACGCTTCTCGGCGGCCTGACAGCGTCTGCCAACGCCGACGCTGCGATGCTCGCAAAGACGCTCGGCGTCGAGATGTCGGAACGGGGCTATAGCCGTGCCTTCGCCGCGGTCATCACCTCGTCGGCGGCGATCATTACCAGCCTGATCCCGCCTTCGATCGGTCTCATCGTCTACGGCTTCCTCGCCGAAACCTCGATCGGCCGACTGTTTGCTGCAGGCGTCGTTCCCGGCCTCGTGCTTGCGGCAGGTCTGATGGTCACCACTTATTTCATCGCCCGCAAGCGTGGCTACAAGCCGCTCCGCAAGGAACGCGCCAGCAGGGCGGAGGCGAGCCGGGCGCTGATCGACGGCCTTTGGGCGCTGTCGATCCCGGTCGTCATCTTCGCCGGCACGCGCTACGGCATCTTCACCACCACCGAGGCCGGGGCGGTTGTCGTCGTCTATGTGCTCTTCGTCGCCATCTTCGGATACCGCGAGTTCACCTTCCGGCAAATCCCGGAGGTCCTGGCAGAAGCGGTGCGCGATTCCGCCGTGGTGATGATCATGATCTGCGCGGCCGCCTCCTTCGGCTTTTATCTCGCCTGGGAACAGGTGCCGCAGACCATGTCCGGCTGGCTAGGTGGCGCGACAGACAACCCGCTCCTCATGCTGCTCCTGATCAACGTTCTCCTCATCGTCATCGGCACGGCGATCGAAGGCTCGGCGGCGCTCATCATCCTCACCCCGATGCTGATCCCGATCATCGACGGCGTCGGTATCGACCGGGTGCATTTCGGCGTCGTCTTCATCACCAACCTGACGATCGCCGGCATCACGCCGCCGGTCGGCGGCCTGATGTACATCTCGTCGATGGTGTTGAAGGTACCGATGATGGCCTATGCGCGGGAGGTCCTGCCTTATCTCGCAATGATGATGGTGCTGCTGGTGATGCTCAGCATGTTTCCGCAGCTCTCGCTGTGGCTGCCGAACCTCGTCTACGGAACCGCGGCGGTTCAGTAGCGCGATCCAGAGCGGCTCCGGCGGCCTTTGACTTGGGCGCCGGACTAAGCCCTGGCACGTCGCTCCGACCCACCGTTGCGACAGATCACGAAAATGAATCGATCACCCCGGATCGATTCAAAACTCTCGTTGGACCTATGCGCGCCGATCGCCGAATCTTCGCGCATGACGATCGTTCAGCCCTACCAGATCTATGTCGAGCGAAGGGACGCGGCCAGAAACATGGCGCGCTACTACTCCATGCAGATCTCCATGTCCCTATTGGGCGAGGCGTGCCTGACGCGGCGCTGGGGACGGATCGGAAGTCACGGCCAGATGATGGTGCACCACTTCGCGCGGGAGGAGGAGGCGGTCAAACTCTTCCTCGAGCTAACGCGTAGCAAACGTCAGCGCGGCTATCGTCCGAGGATGTGATCCGGAAAGGTGCGCGACTTCACCGCGGCTTGAAGTCGACCAGAAGCGATTTGAGCTCGATTTCGCGGACGCGCCGCGCCGCTTCATCGGGGCTGACCCAGGCGACCAAACGCTCGCCTTTCTCCTTGTATTTTTCCGCCAGCTTGGTGACTTCGATCTGGAAGATGTCAACGATACAGGGCACCACGTCGCCGTCATCGAGCACCTTTAAGTAGGTGTAGCTGCCAATCGGCTTCTTGCGAACTTTCCCGCGAACACCGGCCTCCTGCAAGGCTTCGATCGCCGCGGCCTCGTGCGGTTCCTTCTGTTTCATCGGCCAGCCTTTTGGAATGAGCCAGCGGCCGCTGTCGCGCGACGTCACCACAAGGATCTCGATCGCGCCGTCAGGCACGTAACGATAGCAAAGTGCTGCACATTGCTGGCGAAACGAACCCGAAAACAGTTTCTCGGGCGAGGCAGCCAGCTTCTGCAACAGCGTCTTCGGTTTTGGTGGTTTCGGCGCCTTTGACTTCTTGATCGCTCTCAAGCTCCTCGATACTTGGCGCCAATTTGCGGACATCTAGGACATCCGCCCCTCATGTCAAAGGAGAAAATGGAAAGAAACGTTCCGGCAAGAGGCTCATGCCTTGGCAGATATTGCGCTCAATTCCTCAAGGTCGAGATCGCGCTCCAGTTCATGCAGCGTTTCATCGTCGATTTCGCCGGCGCGATGAAGCCGGATGAGTTCGCGCCGCCCGGTCGCGACCGCTTCGAGCACGACGTCGAAATGGGCGTGGAGGATCGGCGTGTAATGCTCCGTGCGCGCGGCATAGTCGACGATCGAAACCGCTCGGCGCTGATAGCGGTCCAGCAATTGCGGATGGATGAGATTGCCCGCCGCGTCATAGGCGCGGCTTTGAATGGTGATGAGCTGCGCCTGGGCCATCGCCGCCTCGGCCTGGCTTAGGGTGAGGGGTGCCTTTTCAGAGGAAGGCTCGACGAGCCTCGCCCAGGCGATCACCCGCCCGAGCGTCGTTCCCTGCATCAGCACCGTTCCAAGGATCACGGCAAAGGAGGTTACCAGGATGAAGTCCCGGCCGGGGAAGCCTTCGGGCACGCTCAGCGCAAGCGCGAGCGTTACCACGCCGCGAACGCCGGCCCAGGAAAGCACGGTCGCACCGCGCGCGCCGACCGGCGTGTAGCGCTTGAGCCCCAGCCTGTTGCCAAGCCAGATTGCGAAGTCGGAACCGAACACCCAGAAGAAGCGGGCGACGGTGAGCGCGAAGAGTACCATGAGGATTGGCCATCCCAAGGTCGCTGCAACGGTCTCGAACCCGCCGCCGCGCTCGACCACGCCGCGAAGCGACAGGCCGATCAGGATGAAAACCGCGGCCTCCATCAGGAAGACGATGACGGTCCAGAAGGCGGAGCCGCGCATACGGGTGGCGGCCGAGAGCACGGTGTGCTGGTGCCAACTGGCGACGAGGCCGGTGGTAACTGTCGCGATCACGCCGGAAACATGCAGGAACTCGCCGAGCAGGTAGGACGTCCAGGACAAAAGGGCCGTCGCGGCGATGATCAGGTACTCATCTCCGAGGCGGCGGGCAAGCAGCACCCACGCCGTACCGATGGCGAGGCCGACAAGGGCACCGCCGATCGCCAGCAGGAAGAAGTTGCCGACTGCCTCGCCGGCGCTGAAAGCCCCGGTGACGCCGGCGGCGATCGCGAAGCGGAACAATACCAGTCCGCTTGCGTCGTTGAGCAGGCTTTCGCCTTCGAGCAGGATCTGCAGCCGTCGCGGCAACTGCACGCGCTGCAGCACGGCCCGTGCCGAGACGGCGTCGGGCGGCGAGACGATCGCCCCGAGTGCGGCGCATGCGGCCCAAGGCAGGGACGGGAAGATGAAGTGCGTCACGACGGCAACGACGGCCGCGGTAAAAAACACTGCGCCGATCGCAAGCGAGGCGATGCCGATCAGGTGACGGCGCAGGCGGCCGACCGCGATCGTCCAGGCGCCGTCGAGGAGCAGCGGCGGCAAGAAGATGACGAGCACCAGCTCCGGGTCGACCGCGATGGCCGGCAGCCCCGGCATGAAGGCGAGCATAGCGCCACCGCTAAGAAGCGCCACCGACGGCGGCAGGCCGAGCCGATGCGCGACGTAGTGCAGCGCGATGATCGCGACAAACATGCCGATCACCAGTTCGAACAGATGTATCGGCTCCACCGGTCTCCGCCTCCATCGCTCAATGACGCGGCCCATTACAGAACACGTTTTTTCGAAACGCAATTGCGCGTGCAGCAACAGTGGCGTGGAGCCTTGCCGAAGGTGAAGGGTCGCAGAAAAGAAAAAAGGGCCAGCGGAAGACCGCGGCCCATAAAGGTGTGAAGGTCAAAAACCTCCAGAGGGGAACAGCTGCTGCGGCGGACTGGGAGGAGACCCGCCATGTGCATCAGCTGTGTGCTTTATGCCTGATTTTTGATCAGCTGGAAAACATTTATTGTGCAATGCAGCTATGCATAAACGCAAGACGTGCGCCGCGGTCGTCGGCCGGAACTGCCAAACGGTGCCAAAATGAGCGTTCGTCGGGAGGAGGGGGACGTCGCCAAGGACAGTCGCCCCGGCAGACAATCGGGACCGGCACACGTGCCGGCCCCGATGAGATAGTTGCTACACTAACGGTCGTGAGCTTGACCGCACAGCCATTTTACGACCGCTTTTACGATCGAACAGCCGGCGACCCGACTTCCGGCCTTGTCCGCAGCCGGTCCACAGGTTGTTCACAGGGAAAGGAGGCGCTAACGCGTTGAAACGCAGTTCAGTTTTCCAAACTGTGAGCTACTGCCCCTGAAAAGAATGCACCGTATCAGGTCAGCGATACCTTGCGGGTTTCCGCATCGATCATCGCAGCGGCGATCGCCGCCACAAGCAGCAAGCCTGCAAAGGTGCCGATCGCCAGGCCGAAGCCCTTCGCCACCAGCAATCCGATGAGCGAAGGCGCAAGCAGGCCACCGAGCCGAGCCATGCCGCCGGCCGCCCCCATGCCGGTCGCGCGCGAGGCGGTCGGATAGAGTTCCGGCGTATAGGCATAGAGTGCGCCCCATGTGCCGAGCAGTGCAAAGCTCATGATCAGGAGCGCAGCAGCAACGACCAAGGCCGCATCCGCCACGACGAACAACAGGCAACTGAGGGCGGAGAGCAGGCAGAAACCGACCAGCGTCGGGCGCCGTCCCCACTTCTCGACGCCGTAGGCGGCAAGCGCATAGCCCGGGATCTGCGCCAGAGCGATGAGAACGAGGAACCCATAGCCACGCACGAAGCCGAAGCCTTCTCCCGCAAGCCGCGGCGGCATCCAGGTAAAGACGCCATAGTAGGAGACCGAGACGAGGAACCAGACCGAAAGGATCAGAAGGCTGCGGCGACGCAAGTCCTTCGAAAAGATACTGATATCGGCGGTCGGTACAGGCAGGGCGATCGATACGGTCGGCTCGAGTTGCGGTCGAGCATTGGCTGCCAGCATTCGATCGACGATCGCCTTGGCCGCCTCCGCCTTGCCCGCGCGCAACAGGTAAAGCGGCGATTCCGGCACGAGGAAGCGTAGTCCGACGCCAATGACTGCCGGAATGGCCGTGACGGCAAAGATGTAGCGCCATCCGTCCGTAAGGCCGGCAAGAGCGATGAGCCATGCCGCCAGTGCCACGATCAGCGTGCCCACGGCCCAGAAGCCTTCGAGCATGACCAGCCATCGCCCGCGGCTGCGCGCCGGCAGGAATTCCGACATCATCGCATAATCGACGGGAAGTGTGCCGCCGACCGCAGCGCCGGTGAGGAAGCGCAGGACAAGCAGGACCACGAAATTCGGAGCGAAGATCGACAGAATGCCGAAGACCGCGTCGCAGGCAACGGTTACGAGCAGGACCCGGCGCCGGCCGATCCGATCGGCAAGCCTGCCGAAGCCGACGGCGCCGATCAGCATACCCAGGAAAAACAACGTGCCCGTCTGCAGCGCTTGGGGAACCGTCAGCCCGAATGTTGCGGCAATGGAGGCGGCGGTGAACCCGACGGCGAGCACCTGCATGGCATCGGCCGTCCAAACCAGGCCAAATATGCCCATCAGGCGCCGCTGATAGGGGCCCGTGCCCGCCCGGTCGAGCGCTTCCTGTATCGTGATCGTCGTCATTCGACCCTACCTTGAGATTCGACGTGTGGACACTACGTCGACCGCGCCTGCTTGGATATTGCAGAAATGCCGCAGATGTCCGGCTGAGTGCGGCCGCGAGGATCGACCAATCTTCCAGGCACCTGGCACGGGCCGGCAATTTCGACTTGCGCGACATGCACACGCGTGCAAATATGCACGCGTGTGCAAAAGGGGTTTCGCCGATGAACGATCACAAGCCGCGCTATTCGAACGACCTTTCGGGGCGGGCCCTGTTGTGTCGGGATGTCATCCGCTCTGCCGGCGCTCTGGTGCTCGACGGCTTCAAGGCAAGTGCCGAGCGTGGCTTTTCCCTAAAGGGCCCGCAGGATTTTCTGACGGAAACCGATGCGGCCTCCGAGGCCCATATTCGCGACGCAATTGCCACCCATTTTCCGGCCGATGCGTTCCTGGGCGAGGAGGGCGGCGGGACCGTTGCCGATCGCGTCTGGGTCGTCGATCCCGTCGACGGCACGGCAAACTTCGCGCGCGGAATCCCGCACTTCTGCATCTCCATAACCTATGTCGAACACGGACACGCAGAGATCGGCGCAATCTACAATCCGGCCCACGACGAACTTTATTTCTGCCGCCGGGGAGAAGGTGCAACGCTCAACGGCAAGGTCATCACGGTCTCGTCGACGGCGACCTTCGATGCCGCGTCGGTCGAAATGGGCTGGTCGCGGCGGGTGCCGGACGAGACCTATCTGGAGACGATGCGGCAGATGCTGGAGAAGGGCGCCAATGTGCGGCGCGGCGCTTCGGGGGCACTTGCGCTCGCTTACGTCGCCGATGGGCGCTCGGACGCCTATGTTGAGCTGCACATGAACTCGTGGGATTGCCTTGCCGGACTGTTGCTCGTTGCCGAGGCGGGCGGCGCCGTGTGTCCCTTCATGGAAATAGGCAGCGTGCTCGACGGCGGGCCGGTGCTCGCATCGACGCCGGCGATTGCCGGCGGCGTAAGTGTGGCTTCAGGCATCCCGGTCCAAAAAAGGGAGCAAGCCGCCAGGCTCCAGCTGGCCTGAAACCGCGGTAGCCTGAACACGCATGCCACCCGTTCGCATACACAAGGGGAAATCCAATGGACGCACCGGTCTACACCCGGCCCGCTATCAGTCTGATCGCCAGAGAACTCGGGCCCCACAGCGCCGATCTCTATATCGGCGGCAGTGACGGCGCGCGTGACCTGGACCTGCTCAAGCGTCACGGGATCTCCATTGTCGTCAATTGCGCGATCAACCTGGACATCAACCTCGTGCGCGAAGAAGAAGTCAGCATCAATGATGATCTTTGTGCAAGCGGCTATGCGGCCGTCCGCTATTACAAGCTCGGCATGATCGACGGTGATGGCAGCCCCGACACGATGATGCTCGGTGCCTATTACATTCTCGACGGTGCGCTACGCCAGACGATGCCGAAGCGCGCAACCTACCCCTTCGCCGATGGCGGCAACATCCTCGTCAATTGCCGCGGCGGACGCAGCCGCTCGGTGTCGCTGGTGGCGCTGTTCCTGCACAAGCAGCAGCCGCATCTGTTTCCCACACTCGACGCGGCCGTCGCCCACATCCGCGAGCATCGCGAACTGCGGCCGGATGAATGGTTCGAGACGCCGAAGCCCATGCTCTATGAGGCAGCGCGCCGCGCTTCGGCCTGGATCGACCTCGTCGAGGCCTCCCGTCTGGAGGTGAAGGCCGATGTCTGATTTGCCTCGGATCGCCATCATCGCCGACGCCCATTTCCATGATCTTGAAGGCGATTTCGAGTTCCCGCGGATAGAGATCGACGGCGAAAAACTGGCCGTCAGAAGCTGGGCCGACACGCGCGAATCCACCCGCGTCTTCAACGAAAGTGCCAAAGCGCTGGACGAGGCCTTGGCGGAGGTCGCGCGCCGCGGCATCCGTCACGTCGTCCTTTTGGGCGACTACACGGACGACGGGCAAAGACAGACAACGGCGCGCGTGCGCACCATTCTTGATGGGCACGAGAGCGCCCATGGCACGCGCTTTTATGCGCTTCCGGGCAACCACGACATCTTCGGGCCCAAGGGGCGACACCACACCAAACAATTTCTTGATCGGAACGACGTGAGGGTCCTCGTCACGAGCGACATAGGAAAGGCAGCCCCCGGCAGCCACGCAACGCCGCGCATGTATTGCGAGGGATATCCGACGGGCCTTGCCCCCGTGGCTACCCATGGGTACTTCCGACGGCCGGACTATCTTCATTGGGAAACCCCGTTCGGGGCGTCTGACCGCGTCGAGGATCGGCTCTACCCGGTCTCGTCTCCGGACGGCCGGAATTGCTACCGGCTGATGGATGCCTCCTATCTGGTCGAGCCCGAGCCGGGTCTCTGGCTGCTGATGATCGACGCCAACGTCTTCGAACCACGCGACGGCCTGTTTGAGGAGGGTGATGAAGCCGCTTTCGTCGACAGCACCGGCGCGGGCTGGAACGCGCTTATCAGGCTGAAACCGTTCATCGTCGACTGGATTGCCGACGTGTCCGCGCGCGCAACGAAACTCGGAAAAACGCTGCTCGCATTCTCGCATTATCCGGTGCTCGATCCCTTCGATGGCGCAACGGGAGCCGAAAGCGTTCTCTTCGGCGAGACCAATATTGCCCGCAGGACACCACAGCAGGCGGTCGCAGATGCACTGATGACCGCCGGCATGACGCTGCATTTTAGCGGGCACCTGCATGTCGAAGGCGTTACGCGCCGCGCGGGCGGCTGCCGCTCGCTGATCAATGTCGCCGTGCCGTCGCTCGTGGCCTTTCCGCCGGGCTTCAAGATCGTCGAACCGTCTCAATCGGCGTCGTCCATCGAAACCGTCGAACTGTCCGCGATGGCCGTCGATCCACGCGTGCTGCGCGCCTATCGTCGCGAAGCGGCGCGAGCCGGCGAATATCCGGACCCAGCCTTTGCCGCGGCGGATTACGGTTCCTTCCTGCAGGCACACAAGCGTGCCCTGGTCCAGCATCGCTATTTTCCGAAGGAATGGCCCGGAGATGTCGTCAACGAAATATCCGGGCTTTCGATCGCTGCCGTCTGCAAGTTGATGCCCGACGCCGGCGCCATGACGAGCGCTTCCGGGCAAGGAGCGATCGCCATCTCTGAGGACGCCGCCAGCCTCGACATGATCGAGGTGATCGCCGATTGGTATTGCCTGCGCCAGGCCGGCGTCCTTGCGCTTGACAAGATACCTGAGCGGCGGCGCGCGCTTTATCGCCTGCTCGCCAAACACTTCGGCCGTCCGCCCGGGACCGGCTGGGACGGATCGACATCAGGCTTCCTAGCGATCTTCTTCGGGGCCTTCGACGCCTTCCTCGATCGTGCCGAAGCGGGAAGCCTACACATCCGCATCGAGAGCACCTCCGACACGGAAGAGGCTGCCTGACCATGGACCAGTTGCTCTCCACGGCCTCTTCCTCCGCGCCGCCGGCGACTTTCATCGAGTTGCGGGAATCTTGCCGTCTGGGCCGACGTCATCTGAAGGGTGGGCGCCTGGAAGTGGCCAAGTTCGTGCTTGCCCATCCGTACGACGTCGCCTTTGCGAGCGCACGGGAAGTGGCCGTGCGCAGCGGTGTCTCGACGACGACAGTCATGCGGCTCGTCAGCGACCTCGGCTTTGAGACCTATGCATCCTTTCAGCAACTCTTTCGAGCGGAGTTGCTGCGCGGCCGGCAATAAGCATTGGGGAGGGGGCCATGAGCACTGCGATCGTCAGCATCAACCTCTTCGGCGCGGTGGCGCTCCTCCTGTTCGGCCTTGGTCAGGTTCGCGACGGCATGCAACGCGCTTTTGGTGCCCGTCTGAAAGTCGGACTGGCGGCCGGGACGCGTGACGGTCTTCGTTCGTTTTTCAGTGGCCTCGTCGCAACCATCGCCCTCCAGAGCTCCACCGCCACCGCTCTCATGGTCGCGTCCTTCGTCGAGCGTGATCTCATCGTGCCGCGCATGGCGCAGATCGTGCTGCTCGGCGCCAACGTCGGCACGGCGATGACGGCCTGGATCGTGGCTTTGGGGCTCGGCTGGCTCTCACCGCTCTTGCTGCTTTGCGGTTTCGTTGTCGGGCGCGGCAGCTCGAGCACGCGCAAGGGATCAGGCGCAGCGCTCGTCGGCATCGGGCTGATGTTGCTGTCGCTGCATCTGATTGGCGGTGCGACCGAACCGCTGCGGACCTCTGCCGCCCTTTCGGCTTTCTTCGGGATGCTCGACAATGCCTGGCCGGTGGCGCTCGTCATCTCGGCAGGACTCGCAGCGCTCGCGTCATCGAGCCTGGCAGTCGTTGTGCTGATCCTGTCTCTTGCAACATCCGCCAGCCTTTCGACCGGCCCGCTCATCGCCCTCGTTCTGGGAGCCAATCTCGGCGGTGCTGTGCCCCCGGTTCTAGCCACATTCAAGGCTGCGGCGAGCGCCAGGCGGGTTGCCCTTGGCAACCTGATCGTGCGTGCCGTCGGCTGCCTGGCCGCTCTGGCGCTCGCCGGGTACATCGCCCCGCATATCGACTGGCCGCCTGTCTCACGCGGCAATCTGCCGGTTGATGTGCATCTCGCCTTCAATCTCGCACTGGCGCTTCTGGCGGCCCCCCTCGCTCGGCCTCTATCCCGCCTGACCATGCGCCTGTTGCCGGACGAGCCAAAGGCGACGGACGGCCCGCTTTTCCTGGAACAGAACGATCTCGGCACGCCGGTCGCAGCGCTTGCCGGCGCAAGTCGGGAAGTGCTCGGTGTCGGCGACCTGGTCGAGCGCATGCTGGTCGAAGCAAACGACGCCCTGCAGCAGACGGACCCTTCCAGGCTTGCTGCGATCAGCACGCTTGAAGGGCGCGTGGATCGCGTGCAACACGAGATCAAGGTTTACGTCTCGCGCGTCGGCCAGTCCGAAATCGCCGAGGAACAGCGCCGCCACGCCATGGATATCGTCGACTATGCCATCAACCTCGAGCATATCGGCGACATCATCGAGAAGGGGCTCCTTGCCGAACTTGCAAAGAAGATCGCCCGCGGCCTGGCTTTCTCCTCCGATGGCCACGAGGAACTGTCGCGTCTCTTCGCCATCACGATCGACAATCTGCGCATGGCCCAGGCCGTGTTTGCCACGCGTGACAACGCGATGGCGCGGCGCCTGGTAGAAGCCAAGGAAGATGTCCGCAGGCTGGAGCGGCAGTCGGCTGAGCGGCATCTGCAGCGCCTGCGCGATGGCCGCGCCGAAAGCATCGAAACCAGCTCGCTCCATCTCGACATGCTGCGCGATCTCAAACGCATCAACGCACACATCGCAACCGTCGCGCACCCCATCCTAGATCAGAGCGGGTTGTTGATCGACAGCCGTATCCGGCCGGCGGCCACTTGAGCATTCCGGTCTAGCGTCGGGCGGTCTTGCGCTCGACCATCGTGACGGGAACGACCTGAAGTCGCGTTTCCATCTCGTCGGCTTCCAGCGCTTCGAGAACATGCTCCGTCAGAGCGGAGAAGGACTGCGCAACGGTGGTGAGTTCGTAACTCTTCCACCCTGCCTGCGGAATATCGTCGAAGCCGACGACGGAAAGATCGGCCGGCACGCGGCGGTGCATTTCGGTGCGGGCAGCGTCGAGAAAGCCGAGAGCCAAGAGATCGGTAACGCAAAACGCGCCGTCGATCGCCTCGTCGACGAGCACTTCGCAGCCAGCCTGGTAACCGCTTTCATAACTCGTGGTACCGCCCGACCAGGCGACCACCTCGACCCCGGCGGTCGCCATTTTCTTTTTGAACGCAGTGGTGCGGCGCACCTGAGCAGGGGTTTGGCTGCCACTCGAGATCACCGCAACCTTCTTGCAGCCCGCCTCGATCAGGCGCAGTGCTGCAAGGTCCGCACCGCGGGAATCGTCGCTCAGCACCATGCTGGTATCGGTGCGATCGATTTTCTGGTTGATCAGGATCAGGCGCACGCCGTTGGCAATGCACTGGTCGACGATCGATTCCGGCGGCTCTCCGGAAAGAACGATGATCGCTTGCGCCCGGAACTCGAACAGTAGCTCGATCAGCGGCGCGATATCCTTTCGCGCATCCGCGGCATTGAGTAACAGGCATTGGAGACCGCGACGCAACAGGCCGATGCTCAAGAGATCGAGCTGTTTTGCATGGAAGGGTGCGCTGAGATTGGCACCGACGACCCCGATGAGATTGGAGCGGTCGTTGTTCAGTCCCTGCGCCAGCCGGTTGACCCGGTAACCGAGCTCCCGGGCGGCTTTGAGAACCTTGCGCCGCACAGCCTGGGATACACTGGCTCCGGGCGTAAAGGTTCGCGAGACCGCCGAGCGTGAGACGCCCGCGCGTTTTGCAACCTCTTCGGCCGTCACAAAGCCCCTCGCCATGCCTTTCTCCTGCAGAATCAGATGCTTTTCATCAGGGCCACAAAAGCAGGCCCATTCCAACGAAAAAGTTCGAGCCTACCCGCTCGGTGAACCAGCCGCTGATGCCGCTGAACGGTCGCCATCGCTCCGTCTATGGCGGCTGTTTCTCCCCGCTGAAGTCATTCGCCCAACCTCAATGATCACGTGTTCCAAAAGTAATACATCATTGTCACAAAAGAGTCATCAAAAACAATGGCTTATATCATTGCGCACGTGTGCATTTTTTTGTTGACAACGGCGCCTCGCCATTGGATCATACGTTCCATAGACAGAGCTGGATTGGAATTTTTGTTCTGTCCATGTTCGTGGTGATGGCGGCGCGGTTGAGGAGCTTGCGCCGACATCTGGCAAGCGCTTGCGCCTGCCCTGCGAACGGGGAGGATTGAGTAACCGACAGCCGCGCCTTTTGCGTCATTGAGCGGCTTCTTGCGTAGGTCAGCGCCACGCCCTGGCGACTGATTTCTATTCCCCGTTGGCACTTTGAAAGTTCCGCCAGGCATCGATCGCCGGGGCAGGCAGCGCATGTTGAGTTCCAAGGGGAAGAGCATGGCCTTATTGAGTGAGACAGCCAAAGCGGCAACATTGCCCGGCAGCGCAATGGCGCCGACGGCATGGCAGCGCTGGCGCTATCGGATGAAGGTCGCGTCGCGGGAGCCGACGACGCTGATCGGCGTCCTGACGGCACTTCTCTTTACCTATCTCATCGTCGTGCCGATCATCTCGATCGTGCTCGATTCCGTGCGCGTCCAATTCGGCCACGAGCGGCGGCTCGGCAAGGACTTTGGCGAGCTTACGCTCTACTACCTTGATCGAGCCTTCCTGTCGCCGGTCTCGGTCGATCTTTTCTGGCGGCCGCTCTTCAACACGCTATCGGTCGCGCTCGGAGCGATCAGCCTGTCTTTGTTGATCGGTACGGTGCTCGCCTGGTTGATCAGCCGGACAGACATGTTCGGACGGCGCTGGTTCGCAACAGCGCTGATCGTGCCCTACATGCTGCCGGCCTGGACCTTTGCGCTTGCCTGGACAACGCTCTTCAAGAACCGCACCGTCGGCGGCCAGCCGGGCTGGTTCGAGGCCATGGGGCTGACACCGCCCGACTGGGTCGCCTATGGGCGCTTCCCGATCATCGTGATCCTGGCGCTACATTATACGCCTTTCGTCATCCTGCTGTTTGGCTCTGCCCTTCGTCGCTTCGATTCCCAGCTCGAAGATTCCGCCCGTATCCTTGGAGCCAAGCGCTACCAGGTGGCGATGCAGATCATCCTGCCGCTGATGCGTCCCGCACTTTTGTCCTCGATGGTGCTGATCTTCGCCAAGTGCCTCGGCGAGTTTGGCGTGCCCTATGTGCTCGGCCTGCCGGTCAAGTTCGAAGTGCTTTCCACCTCGCTCTTTCGCAGCATCGCGTCACGCCAGACCGGCGTTGCCGGTGTCGTCGCGGCCTCGATCATGCTGATTGGTATCGTCACCCTGATGATCGATGCGCGTCTCGTTCGTGAAGCCCGGCGCTTCGTTACTGTTGGCTCGAAGGGTTCGATGAACCGCCAGAGCCGGCTCGGCAAGTACCGCCTGCCGGCGACCGGTTTTGCCGCACTTATCTTTCTCTTGAGCGTCGGACTGCCGCTTCTGACCCTGTTCCTCTCCACCATCATGAAGCTGCCGGCGCAGTTCACGCTCGACAATTTCACGCTCGACTACTGGATCGGGAGTGATCTCCACACGGTGGCACTGCAGACCGGGGTCCTCTTAAGCCCCGATCTATGGGCGGCTGCAAAAAACACGCTTGTCATCGTCGGCCTTGCGTCCTTGACCTCGGGCATTCTCGGACTTCTTGTCGGCTATGTGGTCATCCGCACGCCGGTGAAGGTCCTGTCGGTCTATCTGCGGCAGGTCACCTTCTTGCCCTATCTGGTGCCGGGTATCGCCTTTGCCGCCGCCTATCTGTCGCTCTTCGCCGTGCCACGCGGACCGATGCCGGCCCTCTATGGTACCGTCACCATCCTGGTCCTGGCGCTGATCGCCGACCAGATGCCTTACGCCTCGCGCGCCGGTATCTCGGCCATGACCCAGCTTGGCAAGGATCCGGAAGAGGCAGCCCAGATTTCCGGCGCCGGCTGGTTCCGGCGGATGATGTTGATCGTCATTCCGATCCAGAAGGGCTCGCTGGTAACAGGCGTGCTGCTGCCCTTCATCTCGGGCATCAAGGGCCTGAGCCTCTTCGTCATCCTCGCCGTGCCGAGCACCGATGTTCTGACCACCTATTCGCTCCGGCTCGTCGACTACCACTACACGCAAGCCGCCAATGCCGTCGTGCTGATCATCGCGGCGATCGCCTATCTCGGAACCCTGGCAGCCCAGAAGCTGACCAAGACCAATCTCGCAGAAGGACTCGGAAGCTGATGCCCACCATCAATCTCAGCGGCGCCCAGAAGAACTACGGCGTCAATTCCGCCAATGCCGTCTCGAACCTCGATCTCGAAATCCGCGACGGCGAGTTCATGTGCCTTCTTGGACCCTCTGGCTGCGGCAAGACCACGACGCTGCGCATGATCGCCGGCCTCGAAAACCTCTCGGACGGCGAGATCCGCATCGGAGAGCGGGTGGTCGACTCGGTCAGGGCAGGCGTGTTCATCCCGCCGGAAAAGCGTGAGATGGGGCTGGTATTCCAGAGTTACGCGCTCTGGCCGCACCTGACAATCGAACGCAACACCGACTTCGGTCTGAGGCTGCGCAAACTGCCGAAGGAAGAGCGTGAAATGCGCGTCGAGAAAGTGATGCAGGCGCTCGACATCGCCAAGTACCGCGACCGCTACCCGTCGCAGCTCTCGGGCGGCCAGCAGCAGCGCGTGGCGCTCGCCCGCATGCTGGCGGTCAATCCAGGCGTTCTGTTGCTCGACGAACCGCTGTCGAACCTCGACGCCCGGCTCCGGCTCGAGATGCGCGCCGAGCTCAAACGCATCCACAAGGAGTTCAAGACGACCATCGTCTTCGTCACCCACGACCAGTGGGAGGCAATGACGCTGGCAACGACGATCGCCGTCATGAACGAGGGCACGCTGCAGCAGATGGGCACGCCCAACGATATCTATGATCGCCCGGCCAATCGCTTCGTCGCGGAATTCGTCGGTAGCCCGCCGATCAACATCCTGAACTTCGGATCGGCCGCCGCCTCTGAGCTGTCGCGCGCAGCCGAGGCCTATCTTGGCACGCGCCACCCGTCGCTGCGCGGCATTGGCTCGATCGGCATCCGACCGGAAGCGATCGGCTATTCGGTCAAAACCGACGATGTGCCGGCCGGCAGCTTCTCCGGCGAAATGACGGTGACAGGCGTCCTGCCGACCGGCGGCAGCTGGATCCTGGAGCTCAGGAACGGCAGCGACACGCTGTTCTTGACGACCAATGCCCTGCCGCGCGTCGAGACCGGAACGAGGGTTTCGTTCTTTGCGCCGCCTGAGGCGCTGCACGTCTTTAACAAGGACGGCCAGCGGATCGCCGAAGCGGACGCGCTGCTGCGCAAGTCCACGCTGAACTAAGGCGCTTCAGTGCCGAACGACAAACCGAAACATAATCTGAGGGAGGAACAGACGATGCAATTTCTAAGGACTGAAAGGACGCACCGTGCAATCAGGCGCGCGCTGCTGGCAACGACCATCGTCGCCTTCGCCGGACCGGCGCTGGCACAAGAGCCGTTCGACCTGAACGCGCTGATCGAGGCCGCGCGCAAGGAGCCGCCGATTACGGTTTATGACAGCACCGGCAAAATCGTCGAAATGGCCAAGGCCTTTGCCGAGAAATATGGCGTCGGCGCCGAGGGCTCCAAGGTCAAGGCGACGGCCCAGCTTGAGATGATCATTCGCGAGGCCCGTGCCAACAACATCCAGGGCGATGTCTCGATCATCAGCGACGCACCGGCCGCGATGGCGCAACTCATCCCGCAGGGCTTTGCCGAAAGCTGGCTGCCGCCGGATCTCGCAGCCAACATCCCCACTGAGTATCAGGACCCGCTGACCGTCGTTACCAGCGCCAATGTCTGGGCCTACAACACCGAGCTCTTCGACAAGTGCCCGGTCAGCAACATCTGGCAGCTGACGGGACCTGAGTGGAAAGGCAAGGTCGCCATGCAGGATCCGCTCGGCAAGCCATCCTATGTCGACTGGTTCAACCAGATGGCCAAGCACGGCGACGACAAAGTGGCGGCCGCCTATAAAGAGCTTTACGGGAAGGATCTCGAAACCGACGACGGCAGTGCGACGGCCGCCTGGGTCAAGGCGCTCGCTGCCAACGCTCCCTTGCTGACGGACGCCGATGCGGCCGCTGCTGATGCCGTCGGCGCGCCGGGTCAGTCGCAACCCTTCATGGGGCTGATGAGCTCGGCAAAGTTCCGCGACAATGCCGAAAAGGGCATGAAGCTCGGCCTTTGCAAGGACCTGAAACCCTGGCTCGGCTGGATGTATCCGGGCGTCGGGCTGATCACCAAGGGCACCAACAGCCCGAACGCCTCAAAGCTCTTCATCCACTACGTGATGACCGCCGAAGGCATCGCGCCGCAGGCAGAAGACGGAAAAATGTCGACCAACAAGGACGTTTCACTGCCCGCAGACGAGCCGTCGGGCATCGGCGCCGTTCTTGATCAGGTCATGCCCTACCAGATGGCAACGAGCCTCGACGACTGGGACGCGCGCGAGACCTGGCAGGACCTGTGGCGGCTCAGCTACCAGAAGTAATCGCCTGAACATGTGAAACGGTCTCCTTGGGAGGGGAAACCATGAGCAAAGGTAAGAACAGGGTTATGATCATGCGGGCGGTATTTGCCGCCCTTGCGGCCGCATTGGCCGTCGAGGCAAACGCCGAGGAGGCGTTTGATCTCAATGCGCTGGTGGAGGCGGCGAAGAAAGAAAAGCCGATCAATGTCTATGACAGCACCGGCAAGATCGTCGAGATGGCCGAGGCCTTCACCGCCAAATACGGGGTGAAGGCGACCGGCGTCAAAGTCTCGGCCAACAGCCAGCTGGAGATGATCATCCGCGAAGCCCAGGCCGGCAACGTCCAGGGCGATGTCGCCCTGATCACCGACGCGCCGGCAGCGCTCGCCCAGCTTCTGCCGCAGGGCTTCGTCGAAAGCTATCTGCCCGGCGACATGAAGGAGAAGATACCGGCGGCCTTCCAGAACCCGCTGGCGATTTCGACCAATGCCAATGTCTGGGCCTATAACACCGAGGCCTATGACAAATGCCCGGTCGGCAATATCTGGGAGCTGACTGAGGCAAAATGGAAAGGCAAGATCGCGCTGGTCGATCCCCTGACCAAGAGCACCTATACCGACTGGTTCAACCAGTTGGAAAAGCATGCCGACAACGCCGTGAAGGAGGCCTACAAGGTCCACTTCGGCAAGGATCTCGAAACCGCTGAAAAAAGTGCAGCGGCCGCCTGGATCAAGGCTCTGGCACAAAATGGCCCGCTGGTAACGGACGGCGACGATCCGGTTGCCGAAGCCGTCGGCGCCGCCGGCCAGAAGGAGCCCTTTTTCGGGCTCCTGAGCTCCGCCAAGTTCCGTGATAACGAAGGCAAAGGCTACAAACTCGGGCTCTGCACGGAGCTGACCCCCTGGGTCGGCTGGACCTACACCAAGCTCGGCCTGATCGCCTCGAAATCCGCGAGCCCGAATGCCGCGAAGCTCTTCATCCACTACGTGCTGACGGAAGAGGGCATCGCGCCCCAGATGAAGGACGGCAAGCTGCCGACCAATGTCGACATCAAGATGCCTGAGGACGAACCGTCGGGGATCATGGAGGTAGCGGACCGCCTCTTTCCCTATGACGCGGCCACTGGGCTTGACGATTTCGACCGGCGCGAGGAGTGGCAGGATTTCTGGCGCATGAACTACAGCAAGTAAAATCCCGGCCGGCGCGGCCTCACGAGGACAGGTCGCGCCGGCCGTTCCAGGATGAACAGGAAGAGAGCATGACCGACGCCAATCTCGCCACGAGCCGTAGCCAATCCGATAGAGACGCCAAGCGCGACTACTCGCGGCGACTGATGACGATCGCCGAAGGTGCGGCCCGCTCGGCCGCCGGCCCCTTGCTCGCTGCGTTTCGCTCGGAAATGGTCGTCGACTACAAGCGCGATCTCCACGACGTCGTGACGGTCTACGACAGGCAAGCCGAGGCATCCATCCGCGACTACATCTTCGCGCACGAGCCGAATTCGGCGATGCTTGGCGAAGAGGGCGGGCAGGTCGGTGAGGGCGACATCCAATGGTACGTCGATCCGATCGACGGGACCGCGAACTTCGCACGAGGACTTGCCTTCTGGTGCATATCGGTTGCGGCGGTTGAAGGCGGATCGGTTGTGGCCGGGGTCGTCTATGACCCGGTGGCCGATCTCCTGTTTTCGAGCGACGTCGAGCGTGCCTATCTCAATGGAAAGGTCATTGCCTCCAAAGCCATCGGTGACGAAAGCCGGGCAACGCTGATCACCGGCTACCCGGTCTCGCGCGACTTTCGCCTGGATGGCCGCAGCGAGGCACTTGCCCGCCTCGGTGATCTGGTCGAAACCTTCTCGACCGTGCGTCGCCCTGGAAGTGCTGCTTTGAGCATCGCCCATGTGGCGGCGGGTTTTGTCGATGCGGCCGCGGGCTTTGGCGTCAACGCCTGGGATGTGGCCGCAGCGACGCTGATCCTGAAGAACGCAGGCGGCCGTTATGCGCCGTTGTCGCTTGGCAAAGTGCCGGAAGGATCCGTCGACTACCTTTGCCCGGGGTATCTCGCCTATGGTCGGGGTGGCGACTATCCAACCCTGAACCGTGTCGCCGCCGCAATCTCTGCCGGGCGCAGCGCGAAGGCGCCGTCGCCATGAAAGCCCATGAGGAAACCATGCTCGACAATCTTAGCGATGCCTCAACCACGGAAATGACCAGCAGCGAATTGCCAAGGCTCAGTCTCGTCTATCCGAAGCATCCGACCTATGGCGTCGACATCTTCATTTCCGGCAAGGAAGGTGCGAGCGACCTCGAACTCCTGCGCAAGAGCGGGATCACGACGGTCGTCAATTGCGCGGTCAATCTGGACTTCAATTTCGTCGACCAGCCGAAGCTCGTCTCGGATCACCGCAACAGCATCCATGGACCGGGCGAAATCCGCTACTACAAGATCGGGCTTATCGACGGGGATGGGAACCCGGACACGCAAATGCTGGCCGCGCACTACATCCTGCGAGCGGCCCTGGAGCAGGTCCTACCCGAAAAGCCGTCCTATCCCAGGCGCGAACGTGGCGGTGTGCTCGTCAACTGCCGCGGTGGCCGATCGCGCTCAGTCGTCGTCGTGTCGCTGTTCCTGCATTTGACGCTGCCTGATCAATTCGAAACATTGGAGCGCGCCATCGACTTCGTCCGCGAGAAGCGCGAGATCCCAAAGGACGAGTGGTACAAGGCGCCCAAACCGGTTCTGGCGGCCTCGGCCGAGCGAGCCGCGGGATGGGCACGTGCGATTGAGAGCGGGAAGGCCTGACCCGAGAACGCAGTTCAGAGACCGTCTGCAGTATGGGCCACGGAAACCTGCTCTCAGTACCGCCAGGGATGCCGACGTCTCGAGGTCAGCCAGCCGTCGACGCATTCTCGGCCGCCCCTCCGGTCGCGACAGCTGGTTCTTTCGTGCATGCCAACGCGTTCGAACGCCCAAGCGGAATCGAAATCGCTTTATTAGGCGGAGCACCTTGACGCGCGCGGCCGGCGCCACCCTTGACGCCGGCAGATCGTGATTGAGTAGAATGAAAGGCCCTATTGTTTGGGCAATATGCCCTTGTTTACGAGCCATGTTTCGAAGGTGCCGGGGCACCCTTCGCTGGTCCATCGTCCCCGATAGGAAAAGCCGGGTGCTGCGCGCGCCGTCCCGACGAAGCCGTCATATGCGCTTCTATCGGCCCCGCCTATTTTGAATGCCTTACCGGGATGTTTCCTCTTTGCCTTTGTGAATTTCATCGTCCGCCCCTTACGCAGTACAACCATGAAGTCGAAAGCGTCGCACAGCGCACGGTGCAGTCAAGGATTAGGCAATGAGCAAAAGGGGTTAGTCGCCGCACTGCCTCAGCAGTCCAGCAACCTCTGAGTGAAGAAGACCCAGAATCCGCCTCTCGGGCACGCCAAAATCGCTTCCAACCGGCGAGCGTGGCAGCTGGCCGGTTGTGCCGAAGTGACGCGCGTTTAGCGCAAAATATCTTCAAATAACCTCGTTTCGCGCCTGTGTCAGAGCTCTGAAGAGCGTCTGAGAGAGTGCATACCGTTAACTCGGCCCGAAATTAAAGGATTGGCAAGGCTCCCTGCACGAAGAGGCGACTACTCTCCATCTGGTTGCAAAGAAACTGCCATGAACATACTGACCCTGCCACTGATCAGGCATTGCGCCTCGGCCCTGCTGAAATGCCGGTCCGGGAACTTCGGCCTCTTGGCAGCGCTTGTCGCGATCCCCCTCATTGCCGCTCTTGGCGTTGCGATCGATTTCGCAGCCGCGGTCAACCGAAAGGCCGCTATGCAAAGCGCGGCCGATGCTGCGGCACTGGCGGGAGCTGCAGCAGGTGTCGGTTCGGAGCAGAAGATCGCCGTGGGTTTTCTCGGCGCCCATCTTGGCAGCAGCGACACGCAAGATCTGAAAGAGCCCCCGAGCTGGAACCATCAGGTCACGGTCGAGCGGGATACGGTAGCGGTGGCCGTCAATGAGGACTACGAAACCGCCATCATGCATATGTTCGGCTTCCGGACGGTTCCGATCTCAGTCATCGCGAAAGCCGCCCGAGGGGCTGGCAGCTCGGCCTGCATCCTGATCCTTGATCCGGGCAGGGCCGATGCGCTGAAGATCATCAATTCGAACTCGGTCACCAGCGAATGCGGCTTCCAGGTGAACTCGTCCCATTCGCAACGTGCGTTCTACGCCGAAAACCAGGGGAAGTTCGCAGCACCGCTGATCGCCGTCACCGGCCAGTCGAAGCTTTCCGGCCGCCTGATTTCGCCGCCGCCGGTCGACGGATCTCCTGTCGTGCCCGACCCCATGGCCGGCATGCCCGAACCGGCGTCGCCGAACGACGCCTGTACCTCCCAAAGCCTGAAGACGATCAACAGCCAGGGCAAGTCGTCGCTCGAGCCCGGGATCTATTGCGGCGGGCTGACCGTGAATGCCACGGACGAGTTAACGCTGAAGCCCGGAATCTACGCGTTCCGCCGCGGCGCGTTGACCTTGAACACATCGGCCAAGGTCATAGGCAAGGACGTGCTTTTCTATTTCGAGGACGCGCAATCGCCGCTGTTTTTGAACGGTGCGGCAATCCTGCAGGTATCGGCGCCAACCAGCGGCGCGCATGCCGGCATCCTGATGTTCCAGGGCCGGCAGGCGAAGGACAGCAGCGTCCAGTTCCGCATCAACACGTCTGCTGGAAGCTTCTACAATGGGGCGATCTATTTGCCCTATGCGGTGGTCGACTGGAACGTCAGCGGAAGCCTCAATTCGGAATCGAAGTTTACCGCACTGATTACCAGGGTTTTGAACCTCTACGTGTCCGGAACGGCCTTCTTCAAGAAGCCGGGGGAAGAGGGCAAAGATTTCGTGCCCAACGGCTTCGGCAGGGGAGGCGGCGTGCGGCTGGTGGAATAGCGTCGAAACCAGCCCGCCGTAATTGCGTGCCCCGGTGGCTTCGCTCGTGCGCTCGACTTTTCGGCATTGCCAATCATCGCGAAGATGGAAATGCTCAGCGGCGAAGCAACAAAAGGCATTGCTCTTCGTGCGGGGCCGCAGATGGATGGATATGGCTGAACGACGATACGGCGAAGCGCCGCCCAAGACCGACAGCACGATTGCAAGCGCCGACTGGTACGGTCGCCAGATCGAGCGCGAGCGATACGACAACACGCTGTTCGTCGATCTCGACCTGACCGAGGCGCAGACCGTCGGCGTGGTCTTTCACGAATGCACCTTCCGGCGAGCCCGGTTCAATGCATCGTCACATCAGGCGAGCGCCTTCGTGAACTGTACATTCGTCTCCTGTAAGTTCTTCGATAGCCGCTTCAAGGAGTGCAAGTTCGTCGGAAGCATGTTCGACGCTTGCGAGTTCGACCAGATGCAGGTGACGGGCGGCGACTGGTCCTTTACCGGATTGCCAGGCGCTGCTCTCGGCCGCGCATCCTTCAAGGAAACGCGAATGCGGGAAGCGGATCTGACCGGCGCCTCCTGCAAAGGCGGCTCGCTCAGGGACGTCGATCTTTCCGGTGCCTGGCTGCATGGGGCAGATTTTACCACCTGCGACCTCAGGGGCAGCGACCTCACCGCCTTCGATCCGGAGAATCTTCGCCTCAAGGACGCGATCATCACGATCGACCAGTCGATCATCATCGCCGAGGCTCTGGGTCTCGACGTCAGGCGAAAGTGACGCTGCCGGCGACGTATAGGACCCAACGGGTGCCTGCCGCGGACATGTCTTCGACGGCGCTATGGATCGCCTCAAAGGCATCGCTCTTGAACTTGCGCTTGGTCGCCATTGCAAATCTCCTAGAGGGCACCGGTCCTGATTTCCGCGTCAAGCTCGGCCTGCGCCGATAGAGTTCGGCGAACTTCCGGAAGGCCGGGAGGTCACTTGCCGGAAGATGGGGGAGGCGGGCCGGAGGTAAGGCCGGATTGCCCGAGAGCACCAAGAGATACCATCACACAGAGCTTTTACCGGATAGCATGCTGCAATGCCGCGGTGTCGACACCAAACGAAACCCACGGAAAGATATTTCCGTTGGCTACAGCCATCCGGACCTTTTGAACCGCCAGTAGAGAATAGAGCAGAGCGTCGCAATGACACCGAGGACGGCAAAGTAGCCGTAACGGGTTGCCAGTTCAGGCATGTGTTCGAAGTTCATCCCGTAGATTCCGGCAATGGCTGTCGGTACGGCAAGAATTGCGGCCCAGGCTGCAAGCTGCCGTGTGATGGTGCCCTGTCGTTGCTGCTCCAGGAGATTGGAGGCCTCGAACACGGACGTCATTATCTCGCGAAGGCCGCCTACCAGGCCTTCCACACGTCTGACATGGTCAAGAACGTCTTTGAAGAATGGCTTGGCATTGTCGTCGATGCAGGGCAGCTCGAGATGAGTTAGCTTACCCGCCACCTCTCCCATCGGCCCGAGCACCCGCTGGAAGCGAATGACGTGACGGCGCATCCGGAAGATGCGCCTGATCTGCTCGGGCTGCAGGAAGGACACAAGTACGTGTTTCTCGAGCTCCAGAACTTTGTCCTCAAGCGTTTCGACCACCGGCAAATAGCCGTCGACAACGAAGTCGATGATGCCGTGCAGGACATAGTCCGGTCCGTGCTCAAGAAGCTGGGGCGACTGTTCCAGGTGTTGGCGCAGTTCCTTGTGGGAGCGGGCAGAGCCGTGGCGAACAGAAATCAGGTGGTGCTTCCCCACGAAAATGCAGGTTTCGCCGTAGGTGATCTTGTCACCCTCAAGGTGGGCCGTCTTGACGATCACGAACAACTGGTCGCCGTAGATGTCCACCTTCGGCACCTGATTGCCGTTGAGGGCGTCTTCGACGGCAAGTGGGTGAAGAGCGAACATGGCCTGAAGGTCGGCCATTTCCTGCTTTGTCGGTTCAGTCAAACCGATCCAGGCGAAGTCGCTACCTGATGCTTCGAATGGTTTGGCGGCAAGCGGGATTTCTTCGGCGCGCTTGCCCGAACGATACATGTAGGAGGCGACGACTGGCATTTTTTGAAGTTCCGGGAGTTGATATCGCAGCGTGAAGCATCTGACCCAAGGTTAGATCGTGACTTGCTCGCCAATCTCGACCACGCGATTGGCTGGCAGCTTGAAATAGGACGATGGATCGATGCCGAGACCTGCAAGTGCAATGTAGAGCTTGTCTTGCCAGCCGGGCAGACCTGAGTTCGGGTCACCAATAAGGGTCCTGCGCCCGAGGTAGAAAGAGGTCTGCATGATTTCGAACTTGAAACCTGCCTTCTTGCACAGTGACAGCGCCTTCGAGACGTTCGGTTCGTCCATGAAGCCGAAGCAAAGCTCGAGCCTTGTAAACCTGTCTGACAGTTCAGTCATTGAGACGCGGTCTTCCTGCGCGACATACGGATGCTCGGATGTGCGAACCGTCAAAATAACATTGCGTTCGTGCAGGACATGATTGTGTTTGATGTTGTGGAGGAGAACGGCGGGTGTCTTATCGCCGACGCTGGTTAGAAAGATTGCCGTCCCTCGAACGGTCTGGGGCGCATGGGTGGACTTCTCTATCGAGCGGATGAATGTTTCCAGCGGGATATCGTTGCGCGCGGTCTTTTCGCGCAGCATTGCGGATCCCCGCGTCCAAGTCCACATCACCACCATGATTGTCAGTGCCAATGCCACCGGCACCCAGCCGCCATCATGAATCTTGAACAGATTGGCAAGCAAGAAGACGCTCTCGATGACGAGCAATGGCGCTAGAAGCAGTGCAGCCAGAACGGTTGAGTATCCCCAGACGGAGCGGAGAAACTGGAACGCCATCACTGTTGTCACAACCATCGCGCCTGTGACCGAGATTCCATACGCGGTCGCGAGAGACTCTGAGTCCCCGAACGAGAAAATCAGCACGATGACCCCGACGAACAGCAGCGCATTTACGGCAGGGACATAGATCTGGCCGGTGTTGGTCTCGGACGTAAATTTGATCAGCAGTCGAGGAAGAAAGCCCAAATGGACCGCCTGGCGAGCGAGAGAAAACGCTCCCGTGATGACAGCTTGGCTAGCGATGATTGTCGCCATGGTCGCGAGAATGACCATCGGCAGCAGCGCCCAGTCTGGATAGAGAAGATAGAATGGGTTGTTGACCGCGTCTGGGTGGCTCAGCACGAGCGCGCCTTGGCCGAGGTAGTTCAGCGCCAATGCGGGGAATACAAGGATAAACCATGCCGTGCTGATCGGTTTCCTCCCGAAGTGGCCGAGATCTGCATAAAGGGCCTCGGCTCCCGTGACCGTCAGAAAGACGGCGCCAAGCACGATCAGGCCTGCCCAGCCTGCATGCGTGATGAACCACAGGGCGTTGATCGGGTTCAGAGCCTGCAGGATGGTCCAGTCGTCGCCGATGTGGATGAGACCGCCCCACGCCATCGCGAGGAACCACACAACCGTGATTGGCCCGAAAAACCTTGCGACCGCTTCCGTACCCTTGGACTGCACGGCAAACAATGCAACCATAATGACCGCAGCAAGGGGAAGTACGTAGTCCGAAAAGGCTGGTGTGACGAGTTTCATGCCTTCGAGCGCCGACATGACCGAGAGGGCAGGGGTGATCATGGCATCCCCGATAAACAGGGCCGCCCCGATTAGGCCCGCGAAAAACAACACGGGCATGAAACTGCCGGTCTTCTTCATCAAGAGCGCGAGAAGCGACAATGTTCCACCTTCACCGTCATTGTCGGCGCGTAGGAGGAAAAGCACGTATTTGAACGTCACGATACACGTCAACGTCCAAACCATCAGGGAAATGAGACCGATGACTTCGTCAGGCTGCGCCCCGTCGTTCAAGAAGGGGCGAAGGGCCTCCCGAAAAGCGTAGAGCGGACTTGTTCCGATATCGCCATAGACAACGCCGATGCATCCAAGCAGTAGAACGAGAAAGCTCTGCGTTCCCGATCGAGGTCCGACAGCTTCGCTGTGAGCATTGGGCATAAGGTCTCCTGAAACACCGTCGGCATTAGCGATGGCAGATATATGCTGCATTGCGAAAGTCCAGGCAATTCTCACAGGAACCGCTCGAGAATGTCGAGTGTGAATAATCGGCCGTGGGACAAACCTAACTCGCGAAAACATCAGGGAATGGTTTGCGTTCCCACCCGCATCGGCTGAGATCAGTGTCCCGCATTGCTGAGGCGAACCAGTTGCGCTTTTCTCTCGAGAATACCGAACGATGAACGACGCAGTGAATGTCGATTGTGAAGTCTCTGGGCCCGCATCGCAGACCGAGTTAAGCGAGGTTGCTGAATTAGCCCCCGAAAGGCCCGGACATGCTCCCCCACTTAGTTAAGTGTGTAGGAGTAATGTCGGCATTATGACTAGCAGCAATTTTAAGATGGAAGTTCTCTCTGGGCCGGAACGTCGGCGGCGC
>NZ_JACVBF010000107.1:0-202 GCF_014852195.1 Ensifer sp. ENS08 | reverse complement strand
TGGCATTACGTCACGTTCTGAATCGACGAGAACTCACACCTTGTCTTCAATCAACAACAATCCAAAGATTGCCACCGAGAAAACAGGTGTAGTCTCTTGTTAAAACGTGACCGCCAAAGTCTCTTTCCGAAAGAACCCCTAAAGGTTCATCACGACCCCCGCCGCCCACGTTTCTCTTTCTCTATATTCAATTGTCAAAAAA
>NZ_JACVBF010000106.1:0-226 GCF_014852195.1 Ensifer sp. ENS08 | reverse complement strand
AACCGCTTTGCGGTTTATCCGCTTATTCCGGGTTTTGCCGGAGGCAAAATCCCGTTGTTTGTCTGTTCCGAGCTTAGCAAAACAAAAGGGCCGCTTGAGGGCGGCCCGTGTTTCGGCTGGGCCGAGGCATGAAGAGAAGGTGATCTTTGTTTTCCGGATTTTATCTTGCGCTTTGCAGACCTGGCAGCGACCTACTCTCCCGCGTCTTAAGACGAAGTACCATCGG
>NZ_JACVBF010000105.1:0-249 GCF_014852195.1 Ensifer sp. ENS08 | reverse complement strand
CAAAACTACACGGTGTTGTTCACAACGGCGCAGGCATTGGTCGCAACGCTCGTGAGAGCACATGGCGAAGGACGCCTGGAAGAACGACTTGGGTTTCTCGCCAAGCCCAAGCTGCTCATCATCGACGAGCTTGGCTATCTTCCACTCGAGCCCAATGCAGCCCACTTATTTTTCCAGCTCGTATCGAGGCGCTACGAGCGGGGTGCAATGCTCGTCACCTCCAACCGCAGTGTCGGAGAATGGGGAACA
>NZ_JACVBF010000104.1:0-253 GCF_014852195.1 Ensifer sp. ENS08 | reverse complement strand
CAAAACTACACGGTGTTGTTCACAACGGCGCAGGCATTGGTCGCAACGCTCGTGAGAGCACATGGCGAAGGACGCCTGGAAGAACGACTTGGGTTTCTCGCCAAGCCCAAGCTGCTCATCATCGACGTGGAGTTGCCCCCAAAAGACCGGACATGCTCAGGCTTGAGATTGCGAGCTGATGAACTCGCGCGGGGATTGATATCCTAAAGCGCTGTGCGGGTGAAGATTGTTGTAATGCTCGAACCAGAACGGC
>NZ_JACVBF010000103.1:0-253 GCF_014852195.1 Ensifer sp. ENS08 | reverse complement strand
ATGCAGCCGATCGTTGAACACGACCTCGCGGGTCACCGCGTCGTGCCGTGTTACCAATGCCGCAGCATTATCGAGAAGGACCTCGCTTGTGACACCGCCAAAATGCCTGAAGGCTGCCTCCATCCCAACCAGGCAGACTGACGGTCGTGGAGAAACGCCGTCGCGTATGTGCGACGCGAATAGCCAAGCGTTGCCACGAAGATGTAGACGCGGACTTTCTCGCCTCCGATCTCCATTCGCTTCTCGCCAAAAT
>NZ_JACVBF010000102.1:0-255 GCF_014852195.1 Ensifer sp. ENS08 | reverse complement strand
GCGTCTACCTGCCGCCGGATGCCAATACGCTGCTGTCGGTCACCGACCATTGCCTGCGCAGCCGCAACTACGTCAACGTCGTCGTCGCCGGCAAGCAGCCGGGCCCACAATGGCTGACGATGGAACAAGCCGTGCGCCATTGCAGCATGGGTGTGAGCATCTGGGACTGGGCCAGCAACGACGCCAACAGTGAGCCGGACGTCGTCATGGCCTGCTGCGGCGACACTCCGACGCTGGAAACCCTCGCCGCCGTCC
>NZ_JACVBF010000101.1:0-255 GCF_014852195.1 Ensifer sp. ENS08 | reverse complement strand
CGTATGTTCGACGCGAATAGCCAAGCGTTGCCACGAAGATGTAGACGCGGACTTTCTCGCCTCCGATCTCCATTCGCTTCTCGCCAAAATCGATCTGTATCTGATGGCCTGGCGGTGTCTCGAAGCGTATCGTCGCTAAAGCCGATGCCGCCAACTGCTGCCGATACCCCGCGACCGCTCGCTCAACCGTGCGCAGACTGACCTCAATGCCGAGTTCTCGAGCCAGATCCTGCCGCACGACATCAGCATTGCCGC
>NZ_JACVBF010000100.1:0-255 GCF_014852195.1 Ensifer sp. ENS08 | reverse complement strand
AAGGAGTTTCTGACCGACCGCCGGGTGATCGAGTGGTCGCGACTGTTCTGGTACCCGATCCTGTTCGGCATCGTGCTCAACACCCGCCCCGGCAAGGTCGGCAAGGCCTATGAGACGATCTGGAACAGGGACTTGAACGAAAGCTACCTCCGGACCTACACCCGCAACCAGTCCGAACTGATGGCGAAGTCCTTCGCCGACCAGCCTAACGTCATCGTCGACTGGGGCATGCGCTACGGCCAGCCGTCGATCGCC